>JAZONE010000123.1:0-10615 GCA_045654325.1 Akkermansia sp. | reverse complement strand
CACCCACCCAGGGCATGACGTAGTAGGCGGTACCCAGTGCTTCAAAAGCGCTCAGCACTTTCACGATATTGGGGTGATCCAGCTTGGCCAGCATCTGCGCTTCTTCCACAAAACGGGTCAGCAGCTTGCTGTATACCTTCTTCTCGTCTTCCGGATTGGCGGGTTCTACTGACATGCTGGTGCGGTCTCGCAGAGCGCAGAAGGTGGGCAGATTTTCCTTGATGACCACCTGGGCGCCGGTGCTGCTTTCCCGTGCCAGATAAGTGATGCCGAAACCACCCTGACCCAGCGGGCGCTGAATACGGTATGCCCCCAACTCAAGCCCCGCTGGCAGGGTCAGTAGATTTTGTGTATGCTCTTTGCTCATTCCCGTGTTATTGGTGTCGTTCGCTATGCTTTCCCGTAGATTGTATCAGGCTCTGAGAATAGCTTGCAACTTGTGCAAAGTCAAGCGGAAAAGACGAAAGCGATACGCGATTCTGAGCTCTGGATTGCCGGGAAAGTTCTTCTCTGACTTTCTCTGCCGCTCTGCTGGTGATTTTATCTTGTGTTTGTATAGATCATACCTCATGTCAGAGGTGCAGCACTCTCCTCGATGCCAGGTTTGGCAAAAGCCAGGCGGCTTTTCCGGGCTGCCGGAGAAAATGGTAAATATACCACAAACAGAGTGGTACCAGGGGTGTACCAAATGGGTGTACCACGCTATGCCGTGTGTATGCTGAAATCACCAAAAATGAATGACCCACAGGCCTGAACCTGCGGGTCATTCGCTGCTCGAAGGGGGACTCGAACCCCCACGGGTCTCCCCATTAGATCCTTAGTCTAACGCGTCTACCAATTCCGCCATCCGAGCATCTTGGGTTTCGCACTGGGTGCGGGGGAAATATACACCACGCCGGGGCGGATTGCAAGACTTTTTTTGCAGAAAATGCAAAAATTATCGTTTTGAGCCGCGGTAGGAGCCGTTTTTATCGTAGAAACGGCCATTTTCCTGGCGGCCTTTGTAGGATCCGGTGCGGTCGTAGAAGCGGCCATTGTCCTCGCGGCCCTGGTAGGAGCCGTTTTTGTCGTAGAAGCGGCCGTCGCTATTTCGGCTGCCCTGGTAGGAACCGGAGCGGTCGTAGAAGCGGAGGTTGCCGCTGGAGTCACGGTCGGCACGCCCCTGGTAGGAGCCGTTTCTATCATAAAAGCGGAGGTTGCCGCTGGAATCTTTTTCAACACGGCCCTGGTAGGAGCCGGTGCGGTCGTAGTAGTTATCTGCCAGAGCCGGCAGTATGAGCAGGAGTGTGAGTAGTTTTTTCATGGTTATTTAACGGTGGCATGGGTTTCTCCCTGGGCGAGGCGGATGCGTAGCTCGTCTCCCGGGTGCAGAGCGGAGGCATCGCGTGCGAGGCGGCCGTCTGCGGTGCTGACGAGGGCGAATCCGCGGTCAAGGGCGTTTTGTGGGCTGGCCGCGGTGAGGCGGGCTGAGAGGGTTTCGAGCCTGGCGCGGTGGGCGGCCAGGCGGTTGTGAAGCGTGGTGAGCAGGAGGGTGTGTCTGTGCTCCAGCTGCGTAGCGTTGCTGCGAATGGTGCGCAGTACATTGCCGGCAGAGAGCCGGGCGGCGCAGACGTTGAGTCGGTTGCGTTCCTGCTGCAGGCGGTGTTGCAGGGCGCTGTGCAGTTCCTCTGCCAGGGAGTCGAGCCTCTGCTGGTAGGGCGCAAGCAGCTCCTGGGGCTTGCCCAGCCGGCTTTGCTGCACTACTTTGAGCCGCAGGTGGGCAATCTGCAGTCCGCGGGTTACCTGGCGGCGCAGGTGCTGGGCGGTGGTGGCCAGCCAGGCGCGCAGCTCTGCGGCATCGGGGGTGGTGAGTTCGATGGCGGCGGTGGGTGTGGGGGCACGCAGGTCGGCCACAAAGTCTGCTATGGTGAAATCTGTCTCGTGTCCCACGGCGGAGACGACTGGAATGGGGCAGGCGGCTATGGCGCGTGCCAGCACTTCCTCGTTGAAGCACCAGAGGTCTTCCAGACTGCCGCCACCGCGGGCGATGATGATGTAGTCCACCTGCGGCAGGCCGTTGCGTTCGGGGTTGCCGAGTTGCTGGAGCGCATGGGCTATGCCCAGCTCAGCGCCTTTGCCCTGCACCTGCACGGGGTAGAGGTAGGTGTGAATCCACGGTGCGCGCTGCTCCAGCCGGTGGCGCATATCCTGAATGACGGCGCCGGTGGCACTGGTGACCAGGGCTACGCTTTGCGGAAAGCGGGGAATGGGGCGCTTGCGCGCGGTATCGAAAAGCCCCTCTGCGGCGAGCCTGGCTTTCAGTGCTTCGAACTGCTGCTGCAGGCTGCCCAGACCGGCTTCCTTGACGGTTTCGACGATGAATTGGAGTGCTCCGCGGCCTTCCCACACGGTGGCTTTGCCACGGAGCTCTACCAGCATGCCTTCGCGCAGGCGCAGCCGCATGCTGCGCGCGCGGAAAGCATAGAGCGCGCACTGCAGCTGGCAGTGCGCGTCTTTGAGGGTGAAGTAGATGTGGCCGCTGCTGGCGGCTTTGCAGGAACCGATTTCTCCCACTACGCTCTGTTCGCCTACGTTGACCTCTACGGTGTGCTTGATGCGGCAGACCAGCTCTGTGACGGAAAGAGGCATGCGGGATTTACGATTTTGGATTTACGATTTACGAATTTAATTTACGAAGTTTGGCGGAGGTCGTTTTACAGATAGCGGTGATGATGGCGCACAGTTCATCCGCTTCGGAGATAAGTGGCTGCATTCTGGCGGCTGGAAGGAGTTCTGAGTGTTTTATTAATTCCAGCCAGTACAAGGTTTCATCGCTTTCTTCCTCGCATATCTTCATTTTATTGAGGAAGTCTTTGTCTGATTTAGCTCGAGATGCTGCACGATAGTTGGCTCCGATGGAAGTTGCGCAGCGCAGTAGTTGTTTTCCGAATACTTCACCGCAAACACTGTCTGGCAATGCCTCTGTCAGGTGGACGATTCGCATGCTGAAGCGGAATGTCCGGTCTTTGAATTCCTGAGACATGAAAACAACGGTCGGGCAGACGCTTGAATTTCGTAAATCGTAAATCTAAACTCGTCAATCACCTCTGGTTGGGGTCCTGCCAGGCGGGGTCGAAGCCCTTGGCGTAGGTGAAGAGGTCGCGATGGATGTACTCGTAGTAGGTCTCTCTGGCTTCGTCGTCCAGGCGGTACCAGATGGCTACGTTGAGGGCGCGGGCAACCTTCTGCATCATCTTGAGGGTGAGCTCGCGTCCCTGGCGGGCTTTCTGCACCTGCTTGTGGGTGAGCTGCTCGGTGGAGACGCTGACGAGGTCGTGATTATCCAGCCCCCAGTATTGCATGATGGAGTCAATACGCTGGGTGCCGTGGTTGAGTTCGTTTAATTCGTTCATCTTTAAGGATAATATGGTTTGTTATACAGGGCGGGTAGTCGGGGGAAGCTGGGTTAGAAGCCCGGGATGTGGCGCACGTAGAAGCCGCCGCAGGGGCGGGATTCGGTGTACCAGCGGGGGCCTACGCCACGGCTGGTGCCGGTGGTGTCAAATCGCATGCCTGCGATGACCAGGAACACATGGCCGCGCTTGGTGTAGCAGGTGAGCCACTTGCCGAAGCCGGGGTGTCCCCATTTCAAGAAGTCGCGGGAGGAGGGGAATGCGCCTTTCTTGAGCATGCCGGCCTCGCGCAGCACGAATGCTACCGAACCGGAGCAATCGTAGGCCGAGTCCACGTGCTTGCCATGGCCGCCACCCAGACGGTAGGGCTTGCCTACAATCTTGTTGCCGGCGGCAATGGCTCGTTTGATGCGGGCGGGGGCTTTGTAGGGGATGGTTACCTTGCCGCTGCGCAGTTTCTTGGGGGTGGATCCCTTGTGGTACACGTACTTGGGGGTGCGTGCATTTTGCTGCAGCTGCTGCTGGCAACCGTTGAATCCCAACAGCAGTACGAGAGCGAGAATGATGGAAAGTATCCGGTTCATATGTTGCATGACCATACTGTATTCTAGCATATCAGCTACCAATAGCAAGCGGAAAACAGTTGGTACTTGCAGAAAAGCACCGCCGCAGCCGGTTTTCTGCGGGCTGCGGCGGTGAAAATATGAGGGGATATTACACCAGACCCTGGGCAATCATGGAATCTGCCACCTTCACGAAACCGGCAATGTTGGCGCCGGCTACATAGTTGGTGAAGGTATCGGTGCAGTCCCTGGAGTACTCGCGGGCGTGGTTGTAGGCATTCTCATGAATGTTCTTCATGATGCCGAAGAGCTTGGCATCCACTTCCTCGCGGCTCCAGCTCAGGCGCATGCTGTTCTGGCTCATCTCAAGGCCGGAGGTAGCCACGCCGCCGGCGTTGGCAGCCTTGGCCGGGCCATAGAGAATCTTGGCAGCCAGGTAGTTGTTGATACCCTCAAGGTCGGTGGGCATGTTGGCACCTTCGGCCACGAGCATGCAGCCGTTCTTGATGAGGGTTGCAGCCTCGGCGCCGTTGATTTCGTTCTGCGTGGCGCAGGGGAATGCGCAGTCGCAGGGCACGCTCCAGGGGCGCTGGCCTTCGAAGTACTGAGCGCTCTTGAAGGCATCGGCGTATTCCTTGATGCGGCCGCGGCGCACGTTCTTCAGGTTCATGATCCAGGCGAGCTTTTCGGCGTTGATGCCTTCGGGGTCGTAGATGTAGCCGTTGGAGTCGGACATGGTGACCACCTTGGCGCCCAGCTGGTTAAGCTTTTCGACGAGGTACTGAGCCACGTTGCCGGAACCGGAGACCACGCACACCTTGCCCTGCAGGTCGTCGTTGCGGGTGGCAAGCATGTTCTGGGCGAAGTAAACGGTGCCGTAGCCGGTGGCTTCCGGGCGGATGAGGGAGCCGCCCCAGTTCAGGGCCTTACCGGTGAGTACGCCGGTGAACTCGTTGCTCAGGCGCTTGTACTGGCCGTAGAAGTAGTCGATTTCGCGGGCACCCCCGCCGATATCGCCGGCGGGTACGTCGGTGTCGGCACCGATGTGGCGGTAGAGCTCGGTCATGAAGCTCTGGCAGAAGCGCATTACTTCAGCGTCGCTCTTGCCCTTGGGGTCGAAGTCGGCGCCACCTTTGCCACCGCCCATGGGCAGGGTGGTGAGGGAGTTTTTGAAAATCTGCTCGAAACCAAGGAACTTGAGGATGCCCAGGTTCACCGAGGGGTGGAAGCGCAGGCCGCCCTTGTACGGGCCGATGGCGCTGTTGAACTGAACGCGGTAGCCGCGGTTCACGTGGTATTTACCGGCGTCGTCCTGCCACGGCACGCGGAAGATGATGGTGCGTTCCGGCTCGACGATGCGCTCGAGGATGCAGTTGTCTTCGTACTTCTTATTGGCGGAAAGTACAGGTTCAATGGTGGAAATAACCTCCTGTACAGCCTGGAGGAACTCGGGTTCATGCGCGTTCTTGGCGCGCACCTGTTCCAGCACTCGTGTTGTGTAATCAGACATATGTGTAATGGGCTTGTCTGGGTTGCCCCGGCTCCGCCCTGTGCGGCTGGTGCCGTGGTCAGACGCGCGCATTATACCAAAAAGTCTTCGTTTGGAAAGACTTTTTTCAGAAAAAAATTAACTGTTCTGCTGGGAATCAGCGTAGTATGCCCAGCTGGCGCAGTTCCTCGGCCAGTTCTTTCACGTCATCCAGCGGCAGTACGTCGGAGCTCAGCGTCATTTTCTGCTCTCCGGCCTGCAGGTCAATGCTGCAGCTTTCGGTGGCCTGAGTCTGCGTTTCACGCAGGGTGGCGGCGGTGAGTGAATCCCAGCGCAGCGTGGTGGTGCCGCGCAGACTGCGGCGGGTGACTCCGGTGGAATCGACCGTGTAGCGCAGCACGGCGTAGTGCGCCGCCCACAGCGGGGTAATCAGCGCGGCCAGCACGGCAACTACCTGCTGCCAGAGGGTGTCTTTGCAGCAAAGTACGTAGATGGCGGAAGCTATCACCAGCAGGGCTGCTCCGGTGTAAAGCTGCGCATTGGCGCAGCGCAAGGTGCGATATGTCGGCATGTTCTGAGAGAAAAATACCCTGCCCGGTGTGGGGCAGGGTATGGGGAATCTGTATGGAATCAGGCCTGGAAGTGAGCCTCGGGGGAGTTGGCCGGCACAATCTTGATTTGTGTGGGGGCGATGTTGTCGGTGTAGTCGTTACCGGGTTTCGGGCGGTACTTCACATCGATGGGTTTCACGAAACCTCCGCGATTGTAGTCCTCCACGGCGCGGGTGATGTAGACCGGCAGCTGCAGCACAGAGTGCTGGAAGAACTTCTTGGCTACGTGGTTCTGGGTGCGGATGCAGCCGTGGGAGAGTCGCTTGCCGGCTACTACCTTGCCGGTGTGCAGGCCTACGCCATCCGGGGTGAAGCGGTGCCAGTAAGGCATGCCGGCGCCTTCGAAGGTCTGGCCTTCGGGCAGGCCGTGAGCCAGGTCGGCGTTGCTGTTGGTCACCTTGCCGTTGGCATCCACAAACTTGCCGTAACGGCTGGATTTGTGATCTTCATTCTTTTCAATGACCCGGAATACACCGGTGGGAGTTTCGTGGCCGTTGGTGCCGGTGGAGACGGCCCAGTCGAGTGCCACCTTGCCATTGACGTAAAGACGGGCACGCTGCTGGGGAATGCAGACTACCAGTTTGGAGTTAGCGCGGGTCACCTGGTGCAGCAAGGCATCGTTTGCCCAGTGCTCGAGGGTGAGGGGGTAAGCCGGCTGTGCTGCAAAGTGCTCGTGAGTACCGGCGGGGTAGGGGTTCACATAGCCGGGCAGGTTTTTACCGGGCAGATCCAGCGGGTTGGGCAGCTGCACCGGCACCACCGGCTGCATGGGCTGCGTGTGGGTGCCCGGGGTGTAAAAATGGGAGTTCTGGGTGCAGGCAGTTACGAGAAGTGTTGCTGCGGCGGTGAGATAAATGTGTTTCATTATCAGTTTGTTGAGGGGATGTTCAGGATGGATCCTGCGTGGATGGTGTTGGCGGTGGTGGGTGTAAGCCCGTTGGCCTGCATCAGTGCGGCCGGGCTCACCCGGTACATGCGGGAAATCTTATAAATCGTATCGCCGGCTTTCACTGTATATCTGCCACCGGTGGAATGGTGAACAACCGGTTTCGCTGCCGGTGCCGGGGTTGCCGCTATCGGTTTGGCTTTGGGGGTGGCCGGAGGCGTAGTCGCTGCTACGCTATTGCTGGGAATGCGCAGGGTTTTGTTAATCAGCAGTGGCGCGTTGGGGCTGGCTAAGTTGTTGGCGGTAACCAATGCGCTTACGCTGGTACGGTAGCGGCGGGCAATGGCGGTGAGGGTATCGCCCGGTTGCACGACATAGTACCCCGGTGCCGTGGGGGTAAATGCTGCTGCGGGGGTGGGTTCCGGACTTTCCTTCGGCATGGACGCGAGCGGTACCCGCTCCGGCGCCGGGGTACTGTGGTAGTACCCCCCGCCGGATTCGATGACAACATCATCTTCCATGACCGGAGCTGCGGCATCTTTCCACCAGGTGAAATCCGGTCTGCCGTCCTTAATCACGCAGGAGCAGAGCACCAGCGCGGAGAAGGCGAGTAATGGCAGGCCTGTGAAGCGGTGAGAAAGCATGGCGGCAGGCAAGTGCGGTGGTGGAGAGATGCGTGCGCGGCTGCCTGTGGATTAACGGCGGCTCTTCTTCGATTTCTTGGAAACGGTAGAAGTTTTGCCGGGGATGACAATCTTAGTGCCGGGGCGCACCTTGTTTGCCTGAGCCATGGTCATGTTGTTGGCCTTGAGCAGGGCAGCGGTGGTCACGCCGTGGCGGGCAGCTACCTTGGAAAGCATGTCACCCTTCTTCACAATGTAGGTTGTGGTGGTGGGAGTGGCTTTCTTCTTGTCGGCCTTGTAGCCCTTGGGTGTGAAACGTACCTTGATGATATCGCCGGGGTGAATCAGGTCGCCCTTGATTCCGGAGTCCTTGCGAATCTGGGCGATAGTGGTGTTGCTTCGCTTGGCGATTTCATACAGATTGTCGCCGGGGCGTACCTTGTAAACCACCAGGGTGGGTTCGCTTACCTTCTTGACCTTCTTCTTGCCGGTCGAAGCGGGGGACTTCTTAGGCTTGGTGGTGGAGGCAATCGGCTGCGGCTTCCTGGGAGCAGGTGTGGGCGTAGCCGTTGTGGTGCCGGCTATGGCGGGGGGCGTGGCAGTCGTCGGGGTGCCCGGCATGGCGTAGGGGTCGAAATCGTCGCTTACGGGGGAGTCTACCACCGTGTCGTCATGCGCCAGAGCAGGCTGGTTCTGACTGGTGAGACCATTCGAAACGGCCATGGATTCGCCGGGTTCCGGGGTGGCAAAATGGTTGCGGTCCACCACTTCAGGGGTGCGGTCGCCCGCAGGAATCTGGTAAGAGTCATCTCCTTCCAGTACCCAGGGCGGCAGCTCGCTGTCACCCACGGCAAGTTCGCTCATGGGCATGGCTTCTTCATAGCCGAGAGTGTCGCCGTTGTATACGTTGCTGCAGGAAGAGAGGGTCGCGAGCATGC
Organism: Akkermansia sp.; assembly: GCA_045654325.1. Classification (GTDB taxonomy): domain Bacteria; phylum Verrucomicrobiota; class Verrucomicrobiia; order Verrucomicrobiales; family Akkermansiaceae; genus Akkermansia. The sequence continues at coordinate 2,113 of JAZONE010000123.1, read as the reverse complement.
CGGCCCCCAGACCAAGAATTGTAAGGCTTTTCTTCATACGGGAGTTAACGTAGCAGAGATGAGACGGGAAAGCAAGCTTTTTTCGTGCTTGCGCGCGCGTACGTACGTTCACTGCGTCATGTGGTGAAAAATTAGGTTTACTTGAGCGTGTTCCTGTGGTAGTGTACGAAAATTGCCGACCGCGGCAGTATAAACAATCTCAACACGACAACTGATATGAATCTGGAAGGAACTAAGACCGCCAAGAACCTGGCCATCGCCTTTGCCGGCGAGGCTCAGGCCTACACGAAGTACCAGTACTACGCCTCCAAGGCCAAGAAGGACGGCTATGTGCAGATTTCCGAACTTTTCGAGGAGACCGCCCGCAATGAGAAGGAGCACGCCAAGCTCTGGTTCAAGGCTCTGCACGACGGTGGTATCCCCTCCACCATGCAGAACCTGAAGGATGCTGCAGAGGGTGAGAACTACGAGTGGACCGACATGTACTACACCTTCGCCAAGGAAGCCCGCGAGGAAGGTTTTGAGGAGCTGGCTGTTCTGTTCGACGGCGTGGCCGCCGTGGAGAAGCACCACGAGGAGCGCTACCGCAAGCTGCTGGCCAACATCGAGGAAGGTATCGTGTTCTCCCGCGATGGCGATGTCATCTGGCAGTGCGGTAACTGCGGCCACATCCAGATTGGCAAGAAGGCTCCCGCCATCTGCCCGGTGTGCGACCACGCACAGGCCTACTTCCGCATTGAAGCGGTGAACTACTAAGAAATATTTAACTCACCCGCCGGTTGGTGATACCTCCGGCGGGTGAATTGTCTTTATATCTATGTGGCAGGCAAATAAGGTAGCCATTCTCTCCCTGTTAGCGGGGCTGGCCGTGCTGGGCGGGGTGCATTGGTACATAGCCCAGGATGATTTAATTCTGGCGCAGCGGGTGCTGAGCACCGGGCTGTGTATCCTGCTTTTTACGGTGGCTCTGCTTAACTGGCTGAGCGCCCGTAAGAAGAAGTGAATCAGCGGTAGGTCTTGCAGCGGTTCAGCCAGCCTGCCAGCCAGCGCTGCTCGCCGCGGGCGGCGGGGGCATTCTGCACCCGGCGGGTCAGTACAGCAGCCGCGGCGCGGGAGAACTCAGCCGTAGCCGCACGGCCGGTCGGGTAACCGCGCATTTCCTCCAGCACCTGAAGGAGCCCCCAGCCTTCGCCCTTGTATCGTTCGGTGGGTTTGGTGCCTTCTCCTTTGAAGTTGACGTAATCCACCAGGCAATACATGCCCTGAGTGGTGCCGGCCAGGGCAGCGTAGCGCTGGCGGATGGCCTGCGGCTGGTTGCTGTGCTGCATCATGCGCTGCAGCGCCATGCGCGAGCGGAGCATGATGAACTGGGTCTGAAGCTCTACATGGGCTGCCAGCCAGCGGCGCATGGTATCTGCCTTTCCGCTGCGGTCTGCCAGAAATGCCGCCTTATCTGCCCAGGGCGCCGGGCCGTTGAACATGGCGGGTACCTGTACCCCTCTGGACCGGGCAAATTGCACAAAGGCGGGGAAACTTTCATCGAATGCTTCCTGAACCCCGGCGGGGTACCAGATGAAATGCCCGATGCCCAGGGAAGGGAAGGCCTCCCCGGCATTCCAGGAGACGAGCCCCTGAACACTGCCTGCGCATTCGTTCTGCCAGATGCGCTGCCCCAGTTCCTGCACGTTGACCTGGCTCCGGGTTCCGACGGGGCGTTGGGCGCGCTCGTACTGTTGCATTTTCAGAGCCCCCAGCCCAAGGCAGGAACTCAGCAGGAGGGTGGAGAATAGTGGCAGAAGGAATCTCATGCCTCTTATTTTACCAGTTCCTGTGGCTTAGTAAAGCTTGATTTTGGCCTGTATCTGAACTTTTGTGAGGAAAAATCTGCCTTTATGCTTGACACGCTGATTGCTCTGTGGTACATTTCCGCACCGCCATGCGGTCAGGGTGTCTTGTATCACGGCACTACGCAGGCGAGAAACAACCGAAATTATACTTTTTTAGATATGGTAGCAATCCGTCTTAACCGTCAGGGGTCCAAGGACCGTCCTTTCTACAAGATCGTTGTCGTTGACAGCCGCGCTCGCCGCGATGGTGATTTCATCGAGCAGGT
>JAZONE010000122.1:0-6385 GCA_045654325.1 Akkermansia sp. | reverse complement strand
GGAGGGCATCCTGGTGCTTGGGAATCCAGCCGAGCACCTCCGCAGCCTTGCGGGCGTCTGCAATGAGGCGGGGCGGGTCGCCCTCACGGCGGGGACCGTACTCCACGGGAGCCTTCATGCCGGTTACCTTTTCAGCGGCGTCAATAATCTCCTTCACAGAGAGACCCTTGCCGGTGCCGAGGTTGAACCAGTTGGTGTCGCCACCCTTCATGAGGTAATCCAAGGCACGCAGGTGTGCATCTGCCAAGTCGTCTACATGGATGTAGTCGCGAATGCAGGTGCCGTCCGGGGTGTCGTAGTCTGTGCCGAACACGGTGATGCCGGGACGCTCGCCCTTGATAGCCTGCAGAATCACGGGGATGAGGTGGGATTCGGGCTCGTGGTCTTCGCCGATGGCGCCGTCGACAGAGGAACCGGAAGCGTTGAAGTAGCGCAGGAACACGCTCTTGAGACCATAGGCGCGGTCGCAGTCCTTGCACACCTTCTCGAGCATGTACTTGGAACCACCGTAGGGATTGATGGGATCCTGCTTCTCGGTCTCAGGAATCGGCACCTGGGTGGGCACGCCATAGGTGGCGCAGGTGGAGGAGAACACAAAGCGCTTGCAGCCGGCCAGAATCATGGCGCGGAGCAGCACCAGGGGCTTGGCGATGTTGTTCTCATAGTACTTCAGCGGGTCGGTCACAGACTCACCCACCTGGATGAAGGCTGCAAAGTGCACCACGGCATCGAACTTGCCGTTCACCAGCAGCGGGTACACCACAGAGGGGTCGCCCAGGTCACCCTTCACAAGCGTGACTTCCTTGTCCACGATGGCGGCGGGGTGGCCGTAAATCATGCTGTCGAGCACGGTCACGTCGGCACCGCTCTTCACGAGCTGGCGCACCGTGTGGGATCCGATATAACCGGCACCGCCGGTAACGAGTACTTTCATGGTTGGATATTTCAGGGGTTAAAATTACAGCATGGAAGCCAGCAGAGCCTCCAGTTTGCGGATGTCGGCAGAGAACTTGCGGATGCCTTCGGCGGTCTTTTCGGTGGCCATGGCGTCCTCGTTGAAGAGGAAGCGGAAGTTCTTCTCGTCGGCAGGAATGCGCTCGATGTCGCTGGCAGCAGCGGCCTCGGGGGAAAGCAGGGGCTTCACCTCATCCTCGCTGGCGGCGAGTTCTGCCAGCAGGTTCGGGGAGATGGTCAGCAGGTCGCAGCCGGCCAGAGCCAGAATCTCACCGGTGTTGCGGAAGCTGGCACCCATAATCTGCACAGGGTAGCCGAACTTCTTGTAGTAGTTGTAGATAGTGCGCACGGAGATGACGCCCGGGTCGGTTTCGGCGGTGTAGGTCTCACCGGTAGCGGACTTGTACCAGTCGAGGATGCGACCAACGAAGGGGGAAATAAGGCGCACGCCTGCTTCGGCGCATGCCACAGCCTGCACCAGGCTGAAGAGAAGGGTCAGGTTGCAGTGAATGCCTTCCTGCTCAAGCTGGCGGGCAGCCTGAATACCCTCCCAGGTGGCGGCAATCTTGATGAGCACGCGCTCGCGGGGAATACCGGCGGCTTCGTACAGAGCCATAATCTCGCGGGCCTTCTGCACGGTGGCTTCAGTATCGAAGGAAAGACGTGCATCCACCTCGCTGGAAACGCGGCCGGGCACGCGCTTGAGAATCTCCAGACCGAAGGCGACAATCACGCGGTCCATCAGTTCGCCAATCTTGTTGGCGGGGTCGCAGACACTGGCCTTGAAATCAGTCACGACCGCATCAAGAATCGGACGATATTCCGGCTTGGCGGCAGCGGCGAGAATGAGAGAGGGATTGGTGGTGGCATCCTGCGGGGCGAATTCTTCCATCTGGCGGAAATCACCGGTATCGGCTACCACGGTGGTATACTTCTTGAGTTGTTCGAGCTGTGTTGCCATAATCGTGTGCGCTCATATTATCATACTTCCGGCGGCATATCAAGCCGCTAGTCATGAAAAATCCCCGCCCGGACGCCCGGGCGGGGATGGATAAAGGGGAAAATCAGATGAGTTCCTTCAACCGGTTGACTGTGATACCCGGCACCGTGAAGCGGGTGCCATCCGGCTTGCTCAGGATGGGTGAGCCATCGTAATCCACACCGACAAAGTGACCGACGTATCTCTCTTTGTCAGTGATGGCAACCACCGGACGGGGGGCACCCCAGGCTGTTTCCAGCATGGGCAACACACCCTCAAGCCCGCTTTCCACGAAGTAGCTGAACATTTCTGCCAGCACGTCGCCCAGAAGAGTGCGGAACTTTTTCACAGACGGGCAAGTGGGCATAATTTCGCACATGCGGGTCACCGGGTCAGAGGTAGTGCCCTCGAGGTGGGCAATGTCATTGAACATATTGATGCCGACGCCAATGGAAGCCATGGTGCTGGAGGGGCGCTCCACGAGAATGCCCGCCAGCTTAGCCCGCCCTACCAGCACATCATTCGGCCAGCGAAGACGCAGGCCTTCAATATGGTAGTCCTTGAGCGCTTCGATGACTGCGGCGCCAGCTACCAGCGGCAGCGCACCCCAGTGGCGGTTTGCCTTCGGGTCCAGCGGAAGATTATACGTAGCCCACAGACCGCCCTGGTCGCCGAACCATGCGCGGTTGAAACGCCCGCGACCGCGGGTCTGCTTCTGGCAGCTCACTACAGTCCAAGCAGGTTGTTTGCGAGCTACGTTGAACGTAGACTCACACTCATCTACTTCCTTTACATTCCATTTTACACTCACGCCTCTATTCTACACCCAATGCCACGGCTCGTCTACCCCCAAATTCGCATTTATGGCACGAAAATATGAGAATCGTGGGCTGAGCAGCACCTTTTTGGAGCCATGCCTTACTTTGCAATTGCGGGGGTGTGGGCAGTCTGGTATACTTGGGCGCGCAAGGAATGAGAAAACGGAACACCAGGAAGATTCTGACTTGCACCGCGCTGCTGGCTGCGGTGTGGGGTGGTGTTTCCTGCTGGTTCTATGTCAATGATCTGGTGCAGCCGGTCCTGCAGCCGATTAACCAGTCCTATGTAGGCTATGCAAATGTGCCGCGCAAGGCACCCGGGCTGCGCATGGAACCGTTTTCGTTCAAAGGATGGGATGGTGGCGAGCTTCAGGCGGTCATCGCTACGAAGGATGGCGAGGAATCTTCTCGCCAGCTCAGCGTTATTGGCGATTTAATGAATAATCCCGCGGAGCGCCTGCACCAGATTGACTATGTACTCATCTGCGTGGATTGGGATCACGGCATCCGTTCCGCCTTGCCGCTGGCGGAGTCATTGACCGCGGCCGGTCTTACCTGTGTGCTGTGGAATCCCCGTGGCGTGGACGACCGCCGCACCTATTGCACCCACGGGCTGCAGGAGAACCGCGATGTGCCGCTGCTGCTCGATGCTGTGGCTGAGCGCTCCGGAAAAGCTGACCCGGTGTTTGCCGCCGTGGGGCAGGGATATGGTGCCGGTCTTCTGCTTCAGGCAGCTGCGCATGAACCCCGCATACGCGGACTGGTCTCCATTGATGCCTTTGCCTCGCTTCGCCAGTCTGTGCAGCGTACCATGCCGGAGAGCGTGCTGCGCCCTGTGCTGCTCTGGCTGATGGACCAGCGAATCAGCCGTACCGCAGGAATGGAGAGTTTTGATGTGGCGCCTGTTGAGCGCGCTGCGGATCTGGACCGCAACGTGCCCGTGCTGGTGGTGAATCTTGTGCAGGACAGCCCTGTGAGCACGCTCTCAGATGCTGTGACCATATACCGCCGTCTGCCTAGTGACCAGCGCGAGGTGTGGACCCTGCGTTCCGAGAATGACCCGGCTTCCGCAACGCACCGTGAATTGACGCATGGCCGCCGCCGCGATGTGGTGCAGGTAGGGCTGATGAATGATGAGGAAAGCGTGATGAGTTCCATCGTTCTCTGGCTCAATGACTGTGTGGTAGATGCCGTGGAAGCGCCCCGCGTGGTGGCGCCCGCCCGGCCGAATCTGATTTCTTCCGATATAAAACTCTGACCCCCTTATTCAGCATCTCATGGATTCGTACATGAAGCAGCATCAGGATTCAAAAGTACCCCGCCGCGTGGGAAACCGCCGCAGAAACGGGTATGAGCTCACGCGCCAGCGAGATATGGTGCCCATTGCCATGGGCGCGGCAAGTGGTGCGGTTATTATGCATGCTCTGCTCTGGGTGTATTTCCCCTCTCTTTCTGTGCTTGGTCTGGGGAATCTGACCGATGTGCCGATGGAGGTTAAAACGCATGAGGACGTGCGTGTGGTGGTGAAGGAACCGCCCAAGGATGAGACTCTTCAGGAAGCCCCGCAGCAGGAGATTGTGGAGCAGCCCCAGGAAATTGAGGAGATTGCTCACGAACCGGAGGAAATAGATATTCTCGATGTTGATGTGCCTGAGCTGGTGATGGCACCGGGTCCCACCGAGCTGGCCGTGGCTGAACCGGTGGTTACCGAAGAGGACGTGAGTCCGGTCAGCGATGTACCGCCCGCCCAGCTTGACCTGGCCAGCCTGGAATCGCAGGACCTGACAGAGGATGCCCTGGCTATCCCCGAGCCGACCCCCGTGAACAGCAATGAGGTCATTGCCAATGCGACGGCTCAGAATGAGGTGCTCGAGGATGCTTCGTCGCTCATGGAGCAGGATTTGCGCAAGGCTGCCAGCGAGGCCGGCAATGCGAATCTCCCCAGTGATACCCGCAGCCTGGCTCAGCTCATGGGCGAGGAGAATCTGGGCGCCAAGTCCGGTGTGGCGCGTCTGGGTGCAGACGTGTTGTTCGGGTTCAATGAATGCCAGATGAAGAACTCTGCCCGCATCACCATGCTTCAGCTGGCGGCTCTTATCCAGAAGAATCCACAGACTTATTTCCTGATAGAGGGCCACACCGACAGCATCGGTGGCGCTGCATACAACGCTCTGCTGGGGCTGCAGCGTGCTGCGGCTGTGCGTGCCTGGCTGGTGGGAAATGGCGTGCCGGTGGAGTATGTCTACATCCGTTCCTGCGGCAGCTCCATGCCGCTGGCCTCCACCAAGGGAACCCGCGAGCAGCAGGCTCTCAACCGCCGCGTGGAAATCCACATGCGCGCCGGTGGTGAGGAACTTCCTGCCGGTGCCTGTGATTATAAGTACCAGGTGAATCTCACCAAGCCCGTGAGCCAGCAGCTGGCTGCCGGGGTCAAGGTACCCCAGACGCCTTCGTTCCGCCTGCCCGTCGGTGCTAGTCAGGAGGAACGCAAGGCCGCCGAGGCTGCCCGCAAGGACAACGCGAAGAAAGGCCGCAATGGTCGTTGAGGAAGGTCAGGTCATACCGGGCAGTGCTTTGCCGTTTTCCGGTGAGTGCCGTTGGCTTATCTCGCTCGATTATGATGAAACCCTGCGCACGAATGATGCGCAGCAGCCCGTTCCCTCTGAGTTCTTCGACCTCATGCGCGCCTGGCGTCCGCTGGGAATCCGCTGGGGCATCAACACCGGGCGCACGCTGCCTTATCTTTGTGAGGAGCTGCTGCCCGCTTCTCCCTTCCTGCCGGATTTTATCTGCACCTGTGAGCGGTATGTGTACCTCGCGCAGGCGGATGGCAGCCTGAGCCCGCTGCGCGAGCATAATGCCCGTTGCCACGAGCATAATATGCAGGTACGTGCGCGCGTCATGCCCATGCTGCATGAGCGTCTTTCCCTTATGCGCGAGTCGCTTCCTGAGCTGAAGTGGATAATCGCTGCTGCCGACCCGCTCTCTGTGGAGGCTGCCGATTCAGCCACTATGGACGAAATCATGAGCTTCCTGGGGGATTTCATAGCCGCGCTGCCCGGCGTGGCCGCACAGCGTGCCGGGCGATACATGCGCCTGGCCGATAACCGGTATTGCAAGGGTACTGCGCTGCAGACGGTGGCAGAGCAGTGGAATGTACCGCAGGCCCGCTGGGCCATGGTGGGCGATGGACACAATGACCTTCACGCATTCCGCCTGTTTCCCGAGGCTTTCTGCGGAGCCCCCGCCAATGCTCACCCCGAGGTCATTGCGTGGCTGCGCAGGCACGGTGGCTATGTCTCCGCTACTCCCGGAGTAATGGAAATTCTGCGCACCTGGCAGAGCTCCTGCATGACAATTTCCTGACAAAATCCGTCTTAATATACGCTTTCGGCTTGACTTTTCGGGCAAAAGATAGTTACATATTTCCCCGTTAGCCCCCTGGGCTTCTGACAATTCTCCCAGACGAGAAAACCACAAACGACACATAAATCATTATGGGATCGCTTAAGAAGAGACGTAAGGCCAAGATCAACAAGCACAAGCGCAGCAAGCGCATGCGCCAGAACCGCCACAAGAAGCGTTTGCGTTACAAGTCCTAAGCTGCGCGCTTAGGCCACGTCCGCAAGCGACG
>JAZONE010000121.1:0-8431 GCA_045654325.1 Akkermansia sp. | reverse complement strand
GGAAGATGGATTAGCAAGGTATTGCCAAGGTGGACTCAATATGATAGAATAGCCGCCGACATGAAGTTTCTTATCACAGCCGGGCCTACGCGCGAAGCGCTGGACCCCGTGCGATACCTCACCAATCGTTCTTCCGGGCGCATGGGATATGCGCTGGCCGGGGCGGCGCGGCATGACGGGCACGAGGTTATTCTCATTTCCGGCCCCACCACGCTGGATGTGCCGCCGGGTGTGGATTTCATTCCCGTGGAGAGTGCCCAGCAGATGTATGATGCTGTGCGCGATATGGTGAAGTATGCCGATGCGGCTATCCTGTGTGCGGCTGTGGCAGATTACCGCCCGGTGGCGGTGCAGGACCAGAAAATCAAGAAGAGCGGGGAGCGCATGGTCATTGAGCTGGAAAAGACGCCGGATATCCTGGGCAGCATGCGCGATGTGTTCGGCTTCACGGGCACGCTGGTGGGTTTTGCCGCCGAGACGCAGAATGTGGAGGAATACGCGCTGGACAAGCTGCGCCGCAAGAAGTGCGATTTCATCGTGGCCAATGACGTGAGCCGCCACGATATCGGTTTTGATTCCCGCGAGAATGAGGTGGCACTGGTGTTCCCGGACCATGTGGAGTATCTGGAAAAGAACACCAAGGAGCGCATCGCCATGCAGATTATTGAACACGCCACCATCATCCGCCGCCCATGAAAGTGACCATGGAAATGCTGGGCTGGGGCCCGGATTATGCTGCTGCTTTGGAGGTACTGGGGCACCCCGAGTGGTACCCCGCCCGCATCATCCGCGAGACGAAGATTAATTTCACCGTGATTGCCAAGGGTAAGGGTGACCACGAGGTGGTGCTCTGCGGCAAGGTGTGGCACGATGCGGTTTCCGATGCTGACCTGCCCACCGTGGGCGACTGGGTGGCCGTGGACCCGGGGCAGGGCAAGGACTTGCCTGTTATCCGCGCTATGCTGCCGCGCCGTAACCGATTCTCCCGCAAGGCACCCGGTCGCAGCTGCGCTGAGCAGGTCATCGGCGCGAATGTGGACATGGTGGTGGTGATTACCGATGCAGAGAGTGACTACAACCCGCGCCGCATCGAGCGTTACCTGACCCTTATCCGCAAGAGCGGCGCCACCCCCGTGGTGCTGGTGAACAAGGCCGATACCGCCCCGGAGGAGGACATGCAGCGCGCGGTGGAGGAAATTCGCGCCCTGGGCTGCAGCGAGGTGTATCCCATCGTGGCCCGCTGGCGCAAGGGATACCCGCAGTATCTGCGCCGTGTGCCCAAGGGGCGCACCATCACGGTGGTGGGTTCATCGGGCGTGGGTAAGAGTACCTTTGTGAACAGCCTGCTGGGCGATGAATGGCTGGAAACAGGCCATGTGAACGAGGTGACCGGCAAGGGCCGCCACACCACCGTGGCTCGCGAGCTGGTGATTCTGGCCGGCGGCGGCGTGCTGATTGATAACCCCGGCATGCGCGAGATTCACATGTGGACGGATGCCGCTACGCTTCGCGCCCAGTTTGCCGACCTGACCGAGCTGGAAAGCCAGTGCCGCTTTGCTGACTGCTCCCACCGCAAGGATGCCGGCTGCGCCATCCGCGCCGCGCTGGAGGCTGGTACGCTCACGCAGGAACGCTACGAGCACTTTCTGAACCTCGACGCCGAGATTGCCGAGCTGGAGCGCCGCAACGAGAAGCGCCAGATGACCCTCGAGCGCGTGAATCGCCGCGAGAAACGCCACATGCTCCGCAACCGCGAAGACCGCGAAGACCACCGCCGCAACATGAATCCGCACAGGCGGCAATACTACTCTGATTGACAATTGACTATTGACGAATGACTATTGCGGCCTATGTCCGCCGGATTTCCTTAATCGTCAATTCTCCTCTTGCCGCACGGTTTCGCGGGCGGATTTGGCGGCAATGAGCCACTGGCGCACGCCTTCCTTATCCTGCGTTTCAAGCAGGTCGATGAGGTGGTGCAGGTCGTTGACGCAGTCGTGTAGGGCGGCGCGGACGGCTACGTCATTTTCCCAGAGAATATCGGCCCACATGTTGGCACCGCCGGAGCAGACACGTGTAGTATCGCGGAAACCGGAGGCGGCAAGGCGCTGCAGGTCTTCCATGGGCTCCTGGCCGAGGGTGGCACCACGGGCGCAGAGGGCTGCCAGAATATGCGGGCAGTGCGAAATACGGGCCACGGTGCGGTCGTGGTTCACCGGATCCATTTCATAGGTGCTGGTGCCCAGAGCCTGCCAGAAAGCGGCGAGCTGCTGCACTTTGTCGGCGGGGGCTCCGTGCGGGTTGGTAATCGCCACCGTAGCTCCTTTGATAAGGTCAGCATAGGCATTTTCGATGCCTTGCTTCTCTGCGCCGGCCATGGGGTGCGAGCCGATGAAGCAGCGGCCGCGGCTGGTGAGCATGGTGCCGGTGGTGCGGTGCACATAGGCCTTCACCGAGCCGATGTCGGTGATGATGGCTTCGCGGGACACCGAAGAGAGAATGTAGCGGGAGAGTTCTTCAAACGCGCCGATGGGGGTGGCGAGGATAATCAGCTCCGCTCCTTTGGCTGCTTCTCGGGCGTCGGTGAAGACATGCTCGGTGATGCCTTGCTCTCGCACAAAGTCCAGCGGCTGCTGGCGGCGCGCCCAGATGCGGAGCTGGCAGCCGGGCAGGTGCTGGTGCACAGCCATGGCAATGGAGCCGCCGAGAAGTCCGGGACCCAGAATGCATACCGACTGGAAGGGAAGCCCGCTCATGCGTTACGGCACGTAGAAAAGGAAGTTGGTGCCGCGTACTTTCAGCTTCTTGCCGCTGGGGTAGGGCTTGCCGTTTTTGTCCACCACGCGGATAGTCTTATTCGGGTTGAGTGGGTTGTACACGCGGGTGGGGTCGCCGGGTACGCGCATGGCCACGGGAATGGGGCCGGTGTTCGTAATCTGGCTCAGGTCCGTAGGCTGGGTGGCAGCAGGTTTGGCGGGCTGGTTGACCAGCGGCTCCAGCTTCGGTTCTTCCTTTTTCTCCGGGGCGGGGGCAGGTGTCACCTTGGGCTCCGGAATGGGGGCGGCCGTGCGCAGCGTGCCGGGCGCCACCGGCCGGGTCAGATCCAGCGGGGCGTTCGGATTCGCTACGGGAATGGGCTGGGCGGTCACATGCGACGGAATGGGTGCCTGCTCAATGCCGGTAGGCTGGGTGGTCATCCACGTGTCGGGATAGGCGGTGCGGCCGGCTGTTCCCTGGTAGGGCATATCAGGCACCGTGGGGGTGTAGTACACGCAGGAGCTGAGCACGCAACCTGCGAGGGACGTGAGCATGAGATGACGTGTGGATGATTTCATGGGGAAAAGGTTCGGGTTTCTTTAAGATAAGTTAAATCTATTTAGTGAAAATGTCAACTTAAAACGTGAGATAAACCGGATAAAAAAGCTGAAACCGGGAGGAAATATGTCTATATGCTGTTATTCTGAAGCAGCTCCCTTTTCTGCTGCCATTTTCAGAATGTCCCGGGCTCTTTTCCGGACTTCTGAGATGACGGCACTACGCTGGAGAAGTTGCAACTTATCAATTGTATCTGTAGCTTTGGTGAGGTATGCGGATTTGTTTATGACCTGGATGAGAAGGTGATAGTAGGTACTGTTGAGCATCAGTTCCTCCAGAGTCATATTGTGCTCTTTGTTCTGGCTGCCTTTGAACCAGTTGTTGAAGCAGTAGGGCGATAATACTTCCGAATCGTTCAGAAGGGCTTGCAAAATCTCCGCTTTGCCCCAGCGGCGGGCATAGATGATTCCAAGTTCTCGCCAGGTGGCATCGCTGCCTGCAATTTTGCGAATCTCCTCAATTGAGACGCGCGAAATTAATTTTCCCAGTTTTGCTCCTGCTGAGCGGATGGCTTGTTCTCCGGGTTCCCGGGCCTTGAAGTCGTCCTGATAGGCATCACAAACCAGAAATTGAATATGTTCTGGTTTCAGTGTGGATGTGGGGGTGAATATCGTATCCACAAATTCAAGGCTCAGTTTTGTTTGCAGTTCGCGCGTTTCCTTCTTCAGATAACTGGCGATTGAATTAACAGTCGGAGGGAAAATCCGGGTGAGTTCAGGAGTTTTCTGTTCTGGCTTTCCGGGTAGCAGAGTTTCTGTTCCGGAAAGCTGGGAGAATCCTTTCAGCGCTTCCAATTTTCCATACCACGAGAATTGGCAGAATGCAACATGGGAAAGCCGTTCTTTACCTTTGTCCATTCCTTCTACCATTTTCCAGACGCGGAGCGCTTCCTCTGCATCGTTCCACACCGTCAGCAGACACTGATCCTTTGCGGCGTAATACAGGGACAGGGCTATGAGTTCCCATTCCTTAGCTGCCGGGAGTGCTGCTCCCAGCAAATGTTTGCAGCAGAGACTGGATAATTTATGAACAGTCTTCTCAACCTTCAGGTTTCTTGAGATGGCTCTTTGGGCTGATGCATCCAGAATCTGCACGTTTGCCCGCACAGGTGCCGGCAGTTGCTGTACCACTTCAGTAAACCGGGTAAGCCGGGCAGATGCCAGGGCAGATGAGGTGATCCAGCATTTTTTATCAGCCAGGACATCGGCCAATTGCTCCTGCGTGTCTTTCAGATTATCGTTTCTCTCGTCCTTCCAGCAGCGGAAGCGTCCATTTCGGTGGAGGAAATAGACGCTGCTTTCGCCGCTTCGTTTGCCCAGATATTCAGCAAGATTGATATCTTGTGTAAGCATGAGCAGAGAGTCTTTCGGCTTGACTCCGCTGATTGTGATGCTTTGAAGGAAATTCAGGGCCTGCGCGGCCTGATGCGCTTCTGCTGGCTTCTGCTGCTTCTCCTTCAGTTTTTCCTCGATTCCCTGAAGGTAGAAGAAGCGCTTGCTTCCCAATGAGGATCTCAATTTCTGCGCAAGTTCCAGACCTTTCGGGCTCATCAGGAAGCTCTCGTCAAAACAGAAGATTTTTCCGGATTGTTTGATTTTCTGAATAATCTCGTCTTCAGTTTCGATATTATGATTGGGGTGCATTTTTTCAGGCGGGGGTAATGAGTTTTCTTTGCCACAGGACATAATTCTTTATATCCTGTATGGTGGTAAAAAATTCTGCAAGTTTGTTTTTGAATGTATTGATAGGGGAATTGGTCATGACCTTTGCGGTCTGCTCCTTCCGTAGCGTCATGCTACGCTTTTTCCAGAGTTGAGCCATCAGCTTGGATTTCGTCACACCACAGCCCTTGGAATACATGAGGGAAAGAGCTTTCATTGCAGATGCATTTCCGCGGCGGGCTTCCTGCATGATTTCTGCTACTATATGCCCCATGCCGTCTGCTGCAGTTGCGTTGCCTGCCTGTTGTATAATTTTTGATGCAGGAATATAGATTCTGCCCTGGCCAGACGAGGAGCCCTTCAGGGCATGCAACATACCTAACAAGCCAATGGTGCAATACTGGACTGAGTCGTGGTGGCCATGACAATGGTTTGTGCTGGACAAAGCAGCTTTTTCACGCAGTTGGTTGAGCATGGCCTGGCTTCCGACGAGCATAACATTGCGGTGTTGTTTGCGAACCAGATAGGAGGCGAGCAGGCGAGCGTGCTCGTCGAGGAAATCGCCGTCCTTAACAATGTGAACCCTGTCAAGGATGGTGCTGAACTCAGCAGGAAGTTGTTTTGCTTTGGAAATGGAGGTTTCGTGAATATATACAGGCAGCTTCTGGTTGGCGGCTCCGCTCAGTCTGAGCATAGAGAGGAGATGGGGGAAATCCTTGCTTCGCAGGGCGGAACTGGTGAGAATCATATCCGTGTCGGCGAAAATAGCAGGCAGTTTATCCGCTATATAGTTGCTCGTGCGATGCTGGACAAATTCATTGACAAGTAATACGGAGTATCCGGCATTGGCGTTGCGGTCAATAACGTAGACGGTGCTCTCCGGTACGCCGGAAGAAATGCCGAGGCCGCATGCGTAGTCGCCAGTCAGAAAAGCTGGTTGCAGATTACGCGTGACGTCCGCCAATGCAGTGCGGCGCAGGGCTTCATCTGCGAAGCTTTTCAAGCCAGGCATGTCATCGAGTTCCTTTTCAATGTCGCTCTTCTCCAGAATGTTGAAAATATCCTTGTTCCTCTGAATGAAGGAGAGCGTGTCAATTGCCCAGCGCTGCTTTTGTTCTTTTTTCTTCAATAATTCACTGTGTACGTAGTGAATGATGTTAATCTTCTTTCCGCTGCGGCGGATGTCGCCCTTCATGGAGGCGATGAAGTCCAGTCCGAGAGCGATGGAGCCGTTGTCCTTTGCCCCGATGCACGTATCTGCGTACAGGACTGTCTGGGGGGATTGAAGAAGGGTAGAAAAAGATTCAATGGCCTTGGGAGATGCGGGATTGTGCATAGTAGTGTGTTTCTATTGTTTATTGCAGTCTCAGGATTGCTTACCATAAGCCTTCCATCGTTCTGCGTCAGGGGAACTATAATGCACATGGCTGGGAATGTCAAGGGAATTTTACAATATATGGTGATTTTTTTACAAATAAAGTTATAAAATGTCTGTTTTGTTATAATTTAGATACGGAGTGAGGGTGGCTTCAGCATAAGTTTCGGGGCTGTGGGAGTGAGAGGCTTGTTGATTCGGAGGTCGGGCGGCCTAAGGGTGGATACCGGAGCAGACAGCCGAATTGACTGGACGTGCTGCTGCCATTTCTGCCATAGTTTGCTGAAAGCTGGATTCTGCAAATGCTGGTGCATGATGCTCTGATACATTTCCTCCGTGATGGGGGAGGCGTTGCTGGCTTGTCCCATCAGGGCTCCAATAGAATATAATCCCAGCCCGGCTGCTGCCGCAAGTCCGAAGCCGGAGGAAACACAGCCGAGGGCGCCGATGAGTGCAGAGCGGGAACCAGCGTTTAATGCAGATTTGACCTTGGTTTCCATAGGTTCTTTACTGTTCAGCAGCAGCGCGACGCCGCAGCCGATGATAAAACTGGCCAGAGATGCCCCAAAGAACACGGCAGGATCAATGCTGTAAGAGAAGGTTTTTATGGTGGATACTACACCCGCCATCATATTTTCTGCTCCGCCCAGAATCAGAAGAGGATTCTGCAGCCATGCTCCAGCCAGAATTTCCATGGTTCCCGTCCCGAAGGTGTCGAATGCTACCCAGCAATTCATGGCCAAATCTCCGGATATGGCGGAGAGTAGATTGTGAGCACCGTCTGCAATCGCCAGGATACCCACGGCTGAGTCCATGATATTCAGGCACATATAACCTTTGGGAATGCCGATATCGACCATTAATTGTCCCAGTCCGCTGGCGGAAAAACCAGGAATGGGGATACCTGCCTTTGTTGGAAAGTCGGTGAGCAGAATGTGTCCCGCCTGGTGTAACTTTTCTGCCGGGTTCTGGAAAATTTCCGGTAGCACATCAACCAGGAGATCGTGACCTTCCTTCCACCGGTGAAACGCGCCGCTGGCTGTATCTGCCAAGGTATCTTTGGCCAGTAGCGGGAATGATGTATCGCAGAAGTGTCTTATTGTCTGGGCGGGGATGCTCAGGTAGGCGGCCTGCGCTCCACCTACTGCGGAGAGTAGCGTTACATCCATGCCAAGTTGTGCTGCTTCAGTCATATGCGTAAAAGGTCAGGCGTTATTCCACTTGCTTTCGTAGGTCTGCCATACCTGGGGCAGGGCATCATTGATTCCCTGTCTGAGTACCTGGACAGCCTTGCGGGAAAGGACTTCCTCCGGAATGTTGGAGAATATGAGGTACCCGGCAATCATAGATGCAACTGCACCCACACCGACAATAGCCAGTGGCCTTACCAACGACAAACCGGCGATGGCGGTAGTAATTGAGCCGATGATACCGCTTCCCCACCCCAGGATGGTACCTACACCGCTCAGCATGAGGCCCAGTCCGGCAACAAGGCCTGCGCTGGAAAGTATGTGCTTGATGATGGTTACCTTGGTGCCGAAGTTGTTGGCCAGAACAGCCTGGGACATGAGGATGGCGGACTTGATTGCAGTCGGAACTTCGCCACAGTGCTTAATCCACAGGCCTTCAATGTTTGTGCCCAGGCGTTCCAGATCGTGGTATTCCAGGAACTGGCGGTTCTGCGGCTTATGCTTCAGAGTATCGCAGATCTGCTCATCCAGGAAGCGTGTCATCTGGTTTTGAATTTCGTACGTGTTCATGGTGTGAATGATTTAAGGGTTTAGGTTACTGTTCGTCTTCCATGATGTAATGTGTTACTGCGGAGCCAATTGCAATGCCGAGTATAAGAAGGAACATGATTTTGCGTGATAGTATAAGTTCAGGCGTTATTCCACTTGCTTTCGTAGGTCTGCCATACCTGGGGCAGGGCATCATTGATTCCCTGTCTGAGTACCTGGACAGCCTTGCGGGAAAGGACTTCCTCCGGAATATTGGAGAATATGAGGTACCCGGCAATCAG
>JAZONE010000120.1:0-53798 GCA_045654325.1 Akkermansia sp. | reverse complement strand
TCGGGGTTCCGGGTATATTTAACACCAAACCCAGCGTTCCGCCGCGTTGCGGCTCCACGCTGGGCTATGATTATGCCGCCCTACGGGCTCAGAATTCCGCGCACTACGTGCGCCTGTATGGGCTCGCCAACTTCCCATTTGACTAACAGAATGAGTCAGCAAATCTGAACCAGGTCCATCGTACACGAGTAGAAGAATGAAACGCAGGCCGAGGCAAGCCGGTAACAGGACCCCGGCGTGCTCATGTACTCGCTCGTGTATTCCGGTCAGTGGGTGCAGTCGGCAAAGCCGTTTTCACGGAAGATGGTACGCACCTGGTTGGTGAGCTCGGGAGTGGGCGGCTCTACATCCATGAGGGGGTAGGTAAGCCCAAGCTCGCCCCACTTGAACTTGCCCATCTGGTGGAAGGGCAGCACATCCACCCGCGCCACATTGCCGAGGCCCGCTGTATAGCGCGCCAGGGCTGTGATGTCATTCAGCTGGTCCGTAAGCCCCGGCACCAGCACATAGCGCAGCCACATGGGGGTGCCGCGCTTTGCCAGCTTTTCTGCAAAGTCGAGTGTGGGTTGCAGGGACTGACCGGTGAGCCGCTTGTACTGCTCCGGGTTCCAGGCTTTGATATCCAGCAGCACCAAGTCGGTATCTGCCAGCAGCGCATCATCGGCATTGCAGCCGAGGTGGCCGGAAGTATCGATGCAGGTGTGCAGCCCCATTTCCTTGCAGCCGCGCAGCAGGGCACGGGTGAAATCCGGCTGGAAAAGCGGGTCGCCACCGCTGATGGTCACGCCGCCTTTGGCGTTTTTGAGGAAGGTGGCATAGCGGCCGATTTCCTCCAGCACATCTTCCACGGTGCGTTCCTTACCCTGCCGCTTGAAGGAGGTATCGGGGTTGTGGCAATACTGGCAGCGCAGGCTGCAGCCAGCCAGGAACACAATGAAACGGATGCCCGGTCCATCGACCGTGCCGCAGGATTCTACAGAATGAACAAGACCGGATACAGAGGCTGCTGTCATGCCCGTATGTTAGCACAGATTGGAACGATTATCAATCAAATTACATAGGTGAGCACCTGGGCCTGATGCCCCTTGGGGCAGGAGATGAGTGACAGGGTGATGGATGCTGCGGGAAGCTTGAATGCGGCAGCAATCAGTCTGCGGTATTCCTTCATCTGCCCGGAGTAATGGTCAGTGAGCCAATCCTCAAAACAGGCATAGCCTTCTCTCGGCCCCGGTTGGTTTGTTTTGAAGTCGATGATGTGGGCGGCTGTGACCTTACCCTGTGCATCATGGGTGAGGATGAGCCGGTCGATGGTAGCGGATACCCATTCGTTCCGGGTGTTGATGGCCTCGATGGATTGTTCGTTGTATACTTCCTGTCCTGGCTGTGCAGTGAAGAGCTCTGCTACTTCCGGCTGATGCAGGGCGGAGACCACCACCTTCTGAGCATCGCTTTCCGGCTTCTGCATCCAGCTGGGCAGTGGATTATCAAGCCAGCAGATCTGCTCGAAACAGGCATGGACACGAGTGCCGAAGTCAGCGCCGGAAGTATTGCCACTCATGGTAGCAGCCCTCATTTCTTCCTGAGCGGTCTCACCTGCCATGGCGGACGGGGAGATGCGTTTCCTTTCCGTACGGACCTCGCCCAGAGGCTTTAATTCCTGCAGGGGCAGCGGCTGTTCCTCTTTGGCTGCTTTCTGTAGATACCAGTCGGCATGGCCGAACTCGGCAGGGGTGTCCGGGGTCGGCTCTATTTTTTGCTCCTGCAGAGCTTCCAGAATCCAGTCAGATTCCTTTTCGCATTTTTCCTTCCCTTGCTCCGGAAGCAGGAGGTAATTGGCATAGCGGGCACGGGTGAGTGCTACATACATCAGGTTGTAACTGTCGTCTCGGCGGGCATGTTTCCATGAATCCTCGTAGTGCACCAGCTCCGGCCAGAACTGCCGCTCTGCCGATGTTCCTGGGTGGACCAGAATGCCTTCCCGGTTTTCGGAAATGAAGTAAGGAATCCCTTCCGCGCGAGGTTGGTCCACGGCCTTGGTGCCCAGGAACGGGAGAATGACGGCATCGAACTCTGCGCCCTTACTCTTATGCATGGTCATGACCTGCACGAATTGGGCAGAGCCATTCTCCTTGCGGCAGCAGGTGCGCATGTGCAGCAGCCATTCGTCAAGTGAACCGCCCGCGGCATCGAAACTCACGGCTTCCTCCAGCCACTCATGAATCATGCGGTGCGAATCAAGAGCTGGCAGGTAGGCGGATAGAGCCTGAACCATAGCCGCATATCCCCGCGTATTGAGCTGGTGATACCAGAAGTCCCAGGCTTCACTGCGCGAAACCTGCTTGTTTTCCGGTTGCATGATGCGCGCCAGCGGTGAGTTGCGAAGTATGTTGTATCGGTATTTATCAGCGGGTTCTCTGAGCCACAGGAAGAACGAAAGCAGCAACTCGCCCAGAGGAGAAGCTTCGGTCAGCGGGGAATCTTCCACAAGCTGCACAGGAACTTCCGGCTTGTAGCGGCGCAACCAGGAAACGATGTTGCGGGCATCGTTACCTTTGCGAACCAGAATGGCCACGCTGATGCCGTTTTTCAGCCTGCATTGGTTCTGTTCGCCTGGTTCTGTAAGTTCATCGAGTATATCGCCTATGGCCCGACATGTGTTTTGTACTGTTTGTTCCGCATTGTTCTTGGGCAGGACACGTACGCGCACATATCCCTTTTTGCTACGGTTACTGGCATGGCTGCTGTGCTGGGCAAACTCACGGTCTGCCTCATCAATGGACCCGAACACCAGGTTGGTGAAATCCATGATTTCCGGCACCGAGCGCCGGCTCTCGCTCAGTGTGGAATTGGTGAGTCCGTGTTTCTGCCAGTCGTAGCCATCCTTGCTGGGAACAGAGCCGCGCAGCTGCTCAAAGAGCTCTGCAGAAGCCCCGCGGAAACTGTAGATGCTCTGCTTCTTATCGCCCACGACAAAGAGGGATTTGTCGGGATACTGCGCATTTTCCTTCAGCAGATTGCTGAGGATTTCCCACTGCACCGGGTCGGTGTCCTGGAACTCATCGAGCATCCAGTGGTCCAACTTCGTGGTCAGGTTGAGCGCCATGCCTGATTCCTCCCCCGTGGCGTCCTGTCCGAGCAGCTGGCGAGCCCCCTGCTTGATATCATCGAAAGAGCACATGCCTTCGCTGAGGATGCATTCCCGGTAAGCGGAGTAGTACTTATTCAATAACTCATGCATGGCTTTCGACAGCTCCTGAACTGAACGAAGGAAAAGCTTTGCACAGGTTGTCTGTACCTCTTTAATCAAGTCACGGAGCTGGTCATCACGACACTGTTCCTCAGGCGGAGCGAGGTATTTCTCATCCTCATTGAACCACCCTGCGAACGAGTCGGAGCTCTTGAACTCGCCCATCCGGATTTTGCCGGCGATTGTGGTGAGCGTTTTTTTGACGTAGCTGCGGGGTTTCTTCCAGCTGATGGAATCGACCAGCTCGTTGATTTGGTGTTGATAGCCCTTTATCTCTTCGTCTGTTATCAATTGGGCATCGCTGCAATCGGGAAGTCTGAAAGGTGTCGGGTTGCCCCAGGGGGATTTTTCAGGGAACTCCTTGTAGAGACTCAGGTAGGTATTGACGTTTTTCTCCATCAATTCCAGAATTGAGCCGCCCTTATCCTCAGCTATGCTGGAGAGCAGGGTGATGAGCGCTGATTCGTGGCGCGATGACTTCTCGCTCTCTGCGAGCATGGCGAGCAGTGCGGTGCGGGTGGCACGTTGCTGCTGCAGGGCATTCATGGGGGAAACACTGCTTAGCCCGGCACGCCGAAGGTCAGCTGCTACTACGCGGTTGAAGAAGCTGTCGAGTGTGGAGAGCTGCAGGTCTGAACTTTTGCTCAACACCAGCATGAGCAGGTCGGCGAAGAATTCTGTGGTGAGCTGTGGTACAGCCGGTTCACCGGGGATGGGGGCAATCTGCTCCGGAAAGTTGCCATGTGACACGGCCCGTTTCAGCATGGGAATGGCCGCCGGGAACAGCGCCACAGGATTGGCTGATGTAGAGAGCGACATGTCGGAGTTCACATGCAGTCCCGTCCAGGTCTCCCATACTCGGGCAGCCATGGCATTGCGGGAGGGAAAGTCGTGGTCAGCTTTGCCAAGAGCTCCATCTGAAAGAGCCTGGAAAATTCGGTTGCGGAACTCACCTGCTGCCTTCTTTGTGAAGGTCAGGGCAATCATCTTTTCCGGTTTTGCTCCCAGAGCCAGCAGAGCCACGAATCGTGAGGTTAGCTGGTAGGTTTTGCCCGTGCCAGCGGAGGCGGCAATGAGATTACCGTTGATTTGTTTGGAATAGCATGCGTTCATGGGGTAATTCATTGGTTAATGATTTCCGGCCGGGGGATACTCAGTGGTGGCAGGTTACACAGAATTCGTGGATCTGGATCCTTGTAGATGCTCAGAGCCCCGAAATTGCTGTACGGCATGCTGCGCCCCAGGGATTCTGCAGAAAACAGGCATTTGCCGGCGCGCATGAGCGCTGCTGCCGACTGCACGCAGGCCATGGCCTGGTCATGCAACTCCGGAGTCATGGTAGCTTTGCTGCTCATGCCACCCATAGGTGAATAGACGACAGTACCCGGTTTGGTGCGGGGCATGTTGTAGAATGCTGTTTCCGGTAGTTCTTCCAGCTCGTATATCTGCCGCAGGCCTTCGGCATAGAGCGGAAGCTGCACGCTGGCCCAGCGGAATCGGTCGGCCTTCTCATTTTGCAGAGTCATTGCAGCTGGCATGTAGGCCTCATATAGTGCAGCTGCATCTGGCGATAATTTCTCCCAGTGGGTGGTGCGAGGGTTGGAATCGTTTGTTTTGTAATCAATTACGCGCATGCGACCATTGATGCGGTGGCGGTCAACCCGGTCCACACGCATATCAAAGAGAAGGGGAGCAGAGCCGTCCTCTGCGGGCAGCTGGAAGCACAACTGCTCTTCCCTGAGTATTACTTCCCAGCCGTTGCAAAGTTCCTGCGCATGCTGCTGTGCAAACTCCTGAACGGTCTTCTGCAGGTTGCGCTGCAGGATTCGTATAGGAATAGGTAAGGTGCCCGATTCATCACCGTATTGTGTTGCGACATGGCTGCAGGTGCATTCATGGGCATAGGCGGTTACGGCCTCGGTGAGTGATGCGCAGTCGGTGCCTTCATCTGCCTTGTCGAACCGGGTGGTGATATCCTGCAGGATAGCGTGCAGCAGTGTGCCGTATTCGGCTGCGTCAGGTTCAGATTTGCTTTCATCCAGTGCATCACCAGGGGAAATCTTCAGGAGCCTTTCCATCCAGAATCGCAGTGGGCAGTTCAGGAAACTCTTGATGGCGGAAGGAGAATATGTGTGCTGCGGGTCAGCGTAGGGATTGGCTTCGCCTGGTGCAATGAGCTCGGTGCTTTCCATCGACCCTTCGTTGGAAATACAGGAATCCGGTGAGATGAAACGAAGCAGGTCGTAGGCCTCCCCTGAGCCAGCAATCTGCGGGTCTGAGAACAACCAGTTGACTCGTTCGGCGGTCTCGGCAGTGGTATTGCAACGCAGCAACAGCGGGGATGGCGCAACGGGGGTGCCATCTACCGAGCAGGCGGCCAGAACAAAATGCACAGAACCGGCGGGGCGGCTGTGCAGCAGTGCTGTGAGCAGGAAACTGTCGCGAGCACAGCGGGAGGTATCGTTTGTCATGCTCAGGAAACTGCGGTACGCATTCGGCAGATAGGCGTCTGCCGGCATGCGCTCCGGTACATAGCCATCGTGCATGCCCGCAAGAATGATTCTGGGTTCGCGGGCAAAACAGAGTTCGCGCCAGCCGCGCAGGGTGATGGCCCGGTCATTTTCCATTGCTCCCTCGAGTGCTCCTGTAGACTGTTTCTCCACAAAGTGGGTGAGCAGGGCAAGAGCAAACAGAGGTTGGCAGGAAATAGCGGGATTTGTTACCAGTGCTGCCGCTTCCCGCAGGCTTCCGGTAAGCAAGCGGGTGGCTCGTTTCCACTCAGGGGAGCTGAGATGTTGCTGCAGAGCTGCTGCCAGTTCGCAGAGCCTTTCGGGCATGCGCTCCGTATCCAGACAATCCTCCACCAGTTGAACAGTAGCCTCCGTATAGGCAATGTAGCGGCGGAGAACCTGTGTATCTGCCTCAGCGCCTCCCTTCTGCTGAAGCTCGCGCTGCATGAGGTGAAGCAGGTGGCTCACGCTGCCCGGCAGGTGCACCATGCGGAGCTCGGTAAGATAGCGGTTGAATGATGCGGGGACCGGCGCTGGGGTTAGAATGCATTGCAGCGTGCGGTTGCGCAGCAAGGTGAGGAAATCCTCCAAGGTGCGGTTGCTGCCGGCGTTTTCCTGGCACCACGCGCAACAAGCATTTTTGAGCTGCAGGGGGAGGCGTCCTGCTTCTGTGGAGAGGAGGGAGCGGGCCTCGGGCATGTTGATCTGCCACTCGGGGAGAAAGGCCGATACCAGCATGGGTGAGAGTGAGTTGTCGCACGATGCGAGGAGCACTTCATCAGAATGGTAGCCTCCAGCCAGCTCCTTTACCTTGTGTCCGAATGCCTGCACGCTGCCGGTGGGGTGGATGGTATCGCAGATGCTGTCTGTATTGGTGCCCGTAGCGGGGATATGGATTGGGCATTCGCTCCAGCCCATGCAGGCATCTGGTCCTTCGGGAATAATGGCCAGGGGCTGGCCATAGATATCGAAGCGGGCTGCTTCTTCCGGCGGTGCATTCACCCAGATTTCAACACGGGCAGAGCCGGTTTCTGCGAGGCGCAGGAGATACAGACGGTTCAGGGGCGAAAGTTCCGGCACACAGGCGATGATGACAAGACCTTGCCTTGTGGGGTGTGCCAGTTCTGCAGCGCGTTTCTTTTCTGCCGGGCAGATCCCCCATTGGGTTAGCAGCTCATCGACGCTTGCAAAGGTGGTGCGCAGGGTTTCCCAGCGGTCCTGTTCATACCGGAGAGTGTTTTCCCACTGATTTTCAGACTCCTGAAGGTATTCCTGAACAAAACGCCGGGCTGTGTCGTGCTCCCATTCGGGCGCGCGGTTTTCCTGTTCGAGCTGCTTGCGCACTCGCTGCATCTGGGTGGCTACATCCAGCAGCCACGGCAGGGGTTTGTCGCTCATGGCTCCGTCGAGTACCTGCAGCCAGGCCGCCATGGATTCCATTTCTGAGGCCACCTTTTCTCCTTCGCTGGGAATCAATTGTCCTGCGAGAATGATTTTCGGCATGAGTAGTGGGCGACCGGCTCTTTCTGCCATGTATTCGCGGAGACGTCGGCCACTTTCAGCTGTGGGCACAACCACAGTGGCTCGGCGAAAGACGGACGGCTGCTGCTCGCTCAGCTTTTCCAGCTTATTGGCTACCAGTTCAATGGCTGGGGCATCCCAGCCTAAGAATTCTATATGCAGGGTATTCATGGGCGATGCGGGTATTGTAGCACAAAATAACGCTTTTTCAAGGAGACAGGCGCATTTCGGGCAAAAAACAAGCAGCCATCAACTTGTGATTGATGGTAGTCCGGAGGATAGGAGATTCTATTTTCAGAGAGCCTTGAAATCTTCCAGGAAATATTTATAGGGCGTGGGGAGTTTCGATTCAGGCATGTATAGTTTATAATTTTCGCCGTTGATGGTTCTGAAGATGATGCGGAATGAATTTTCTTCTGCTGAGGCCAAGGCGGTGTTATCGTATAAATAACCTCTTTGTACTAAGCGCATGGCTTCTGCTCCATATAGCAATGCCCTGGCATATCTGGCTGTTACTTTATCGCCGGGGACGGTGTGACCTCCTTGTGAGAATCTGTCGGCTACACGATCAATGTTAATCCGAGGTGACTCAGTGCATATGAAGAAGAACCGAATGAAATACCCGTGGTTGACCGCTTGCTTAATCAGCTCCAGTTTGGAGGGATGAGAAAATACCGTTTCGTAGATGATATTTTCCTTTTTCTCCATGGCTTCGTTTAATCGTTGTCCGGCAAGCTTCTGGGCTTTTTTGACGCATTCTGCATCATTCCATCCACCGAGTTGGTCCGCTATATCATCAGCATTGATATTGATGCAATCCCGGCCCCAGTTGTGCTGTAGAATCTGAGCGGCGAATGTGGTCTTGCCGGAACCATTGGGTCCGGCAAGAATTATGAGATTAGGACAAGCGTGCTCTGGCATTATTTTGATTTCCTTACCTCGTTGAGCATTTCCTTGCGGTTTTGGTCTGCCTTGGCCTTATCTACATTGTTCATGTTGCGCCACGCCAGTGCGCTGGCTCCTTTTGCAAGAAACTCCAGTTCCCGTTCTTCTGAATCGTCCCAGATTTCGGGTGGGGTTACCTGTTCTCGTACTTGCGAGGGCTGTCCTGGAGTACGTGTTACTTGTCCGTAAGATACCATGGCTTTATTTTAGCGATATTGTGTACTCAAGGCAATGAAAAAGGTAAATATGCTGGAGAAAAAAAGCCTGGCTGTGAGGGAAATCTCACAGCCAGGTGATTCAACTAATATCTGAAGATATTTTTAGCGGGTGTGGAAGGTACGGCTGATTACTTCACGCTGCTGCTCGGGGGTGAGCTTGATGAAGTTCACAGCGTAGCCGGACACACGGATGGTGAGCTGGGGATACTTCTCGGGGTGCTCCATGGCATCCATGAGGGTCTCGCGCTCCAGCACGTTCACGTTGATGTGGTGGCCGGTGGCGGCGAAGTAGGCATCCAGCAGGGAGACCAGCTTGGTCTCGCGCTCATCCTCGTCCTTGCCCAGGGCGCCGGGCACGATGGAGAAGGTGTAGGAGATGCCGTCCTGGCTGTCATCGTAGCTGAGCTTGGCCACGGAGAGCATGGAAGCCACAGCGCCGTTCTTGTCGCGACCGTGCATGGGGTTGGCACCCGGGGCAAAGGGCTCGCCGGCGCGGCGGCCGTCGGGCGTGTTGCCGGTCTTCTTGCCGTACACCACGTTGGAGGTGATGGTGAGCACAGACTGGGTGGGCATGGAGTCGCGCTAGGTGTGCAGCTTGCGAAGCTTGTTCATGAAGTTGCTCACCAGTGCCTCGGCGATTTCGTCCACGCGGGGGTCGTTGTTGCCGTAGCAGGGGAACTCACCCTCGGTCTCGAAGTCGGTGATAAGGCCTTTTTCGTTGCGGATGCACTTGACCTTGGCAGACTTGATGGCGGACAGGGAGTCTGCTGCCACGGAGAGACCGGCGATACCGCAGGCCATGGTGCGCAGGATTTCCGGGTCGTGCAGAGCCATTTCGATGCGCTCGTAGCAGTACTTGTCGTGCATGTAGTGGATGATGTTGAGGGCATCCACGTAGGTCTTGGCGAGCCAGTCCTGCATGTTGTCGAAGAGTTCCATCACCTTGTCGTACTCGAGGTATTCACCCTCGTAGCGCGGGGCGGGCGGGGTCACCTGCTTGCCCTTCACTTCGTCCACGCCGCCGTTGAGGGCGTAGAGCAGGGCCTTGGCCAGGTTGGCGCGGGCGCCGAAGAACTGCATCTGCTTGCCGATGCGCATGGCGGACACACAGCAGGCAATGCCGTAGTCATCGCCCCAGTACGGGCGCATCAGGTCGTCGTTCTCATACTGCACGGAGGAGGTCTCGATGGAAACCTTGGCGCAGTACTTCTTGAAGCCTTCGGGCAGGGCGGTGGACCACAGCACGGTCAGGTTCGGCTCGGGAGCCGGTCCCAGGTTGTACAGGGTCTGCAGCATACGGAAGGAGCTGCGGGTCACCAGGGTGCGGCCGTCTTCGCCCATACCGCCGATGGATTCGGTCACCCAGGTGGGGTCGCCGGAGAACAGGCTGTTGTACTCGGGGGTACGGATGAAACGCACCATGCGCAGCTTCATCACGAACTGGTCCATGAGCTCCTGGATTTCGGCCTCGGTGATGGTGCCGGCGGCCAGGTCGCGCTCGAAGTAGATGTCGAGGAAGGTGGAAACGCGGCCCAGGGACATGGCAGCGCCGTTCTGTTCCTTCACAGCGGCCAGGTAGCCCAGGTAGGTCCACTGCACGGCTTCGCGGGAGTTTTCGGCGGGACGGCTCAGGTCGCAGCCGTAGCTCTTGCCCATTTCAGCCAGTTCGGCCAGAGCGCGAATCTGTTCGTTCATTTCCTCGCGCAGACGGATGGTGGCATCGGTCATCACACCGGCTTCGCGGTCCTTCAGATCCTTGCGGCGGGCGGCGATGAGCTTGTCGGTGCCGTAGAGGGCCACGCGGCGATAGTCGCCGATGATACGGCCGCGGCCGTAGGCATCGGGCAGACCGGTGATGATACCGGCGGAACGGGCAGCGCGGATGTCGCTGGTGTAGGCATCGAACACGCCTTCATTGTGGGTCTTGCGGATGCGGCCGAAGAACTCGGCAGTGTGCGGGCACATCTGCTTGCCGTAGGATTCCAGTGCCTTCTGGGCCATGCGCAGACCACCAAAGGGCATCAGAGCGCGCTTCAGAGGAGCATCGGTCTGCAGACCAACAATCTTCTCGCGAGCCTGGTCGATGTAGCCGGCTGCGTGGGAAACAATGGTGGAAACTACTTCGGTGTCGGCATCGAGCAGACCGCCGGCTTCAATTTCCTTCTTCATCAGATCCTTCACCTCGTCCCACAGGGCAATAGTGTCCTCGGTGGGGCCGGCCAGGAAATCGCCCTCGCCGGTGTAGGGAGTGTAGTTCTGCTGAATGAAATCACGGACGTTGATGGTATTCTGCCATACGCCGGATTTGAATCCCTGCCACGGATCTACCTGGCAGGCGCATTCCTGAGTGCATGTTGTGTCTGTCATAAAAATAGGCTGGTTCAGAATAATGGAAGCCAGTGGGGTAGTGCGGCGATGCCGAACTCTCCATCCTCGCCATGATTCTAACGCTACCCGTTTGATAAGTCAAGGGAGATTCGACTCGTTTTCCCCGGTCCAGCGTTTTTTCAGGCAACTCCGGCTCCTCCCTAAGCCGGATTCTAACACTTTGCCTGCCTTTGTCAAGTAGAATTATTCTAAAATAGACAAACGGAAGGATTATTTTTCCTGCTCGCGTATGTATTCGATTTCTTTTTTGAGGATGCCGCCGACGCGGTGTTTGGCCAGGTAGACCTGAGCCATGCTGACGCCGAGGCGACGGCGCACCTCGGTGGCGCTCATGCCCTGGAGCACATTGTAATCAAAAATCTGGAACTGGCGGGGAGAAACGCGGATTTTGACGCGTTCGAGCGCGGCCTTCATCACATTCTGCTGCCATTCGCGCTCCCAGATTTCGGTGAAATTGTTGGACGAGGTGTCGGGCAGGTTTTCGACCGGTTCGCGGGTGGGGGCGTTCTCTTCTGTTGCGGTGGCAGGGGCCTGGGTTTTGCCACGCAGGCGGAACTGGTCGTTGATGCGCCAGCGCGTCACATTCCAGAGCCACATCTTGAACGAACCACGCTCCGGGTCATAGGCATTCTTGACACTCTGCTTGGCAATGGTGAGCACTGTTTCCTGCACCACGTCCCAGGCTTCATCCTCCCGAAGGCCAGCTTTAACAGCTACAGAATAGATGAGTCGCCAGTAGGTGCGGTAGAATTCATCCCAACTGCGCTGATCCTTCCAGTCACCCAGTCGCATGATGAGGCTGCGACGCGTGCGGGCAGCAAGCTGCTCGAGCTCGCTGTCATCCGGTCCGGTGATGGAATCTTCTGGTTGCACTCGTCTGCCATGTTATCAGAAAAAAACAAGAACGCAAGCCGGAAATTGCTTCCCTTGAAAATATCGGGTCTGTTTCAGATTTGCTGGTAGATATGTGCATCAGAACCAGCTAACTTAATCAACGAACAAAGATTACGCTTTTGCTTCATGAAGCAGTAGCTGCAAAGTCGGGATTGGGGATTTTCAATAAGTCCGGAAATCACCATGCAGCCCGATAAAGTCAATTGTGAATTTGAAAAATCTGCACAAATGTCTCATTTGTGCAGATTTCACCCTTTTGGGGTACAGGCATGCTGGGGATGCTGTCTGCCACCCCTATCCCCTCCGACCACGGAGAGAGTTTCTCGCTCTCTCCTTTGGATTCCTCTCTGCGGCACTGCCTTTGATTAAGGGAGAGTTTCGCACTTTCCCCTTTCCCCCACTGGCGGCAACGTGCCGTTGCATCCATCTTTAGTAAAGCGGATCGCCATGCTCTGCCAGCCAATCTCGTGTCCTCGCATTGAGAATTGTCAATTGTTGACGTATAACTGCAACTATCGCAATTTTAAAAGGTTTACCCTTCTCCCTTAATCTGTCGTATTTTGTTTTCATGGCCTCATCTTTTCGGATACCTTGCAACATACCCATGTATAATAAATTGCGTATCCTCTTGCGGCCAAATCGTATGCTTCGAGCCCCTTTTTTTCCTCCACTTTCGTAATCAAACGGTGCAACACCCACTAAAGATGCTATCTTCTTGGCGCTCAGATGGCCAAGTTCAGGTAATTCACATATCAGATTGTATGCAATTACTGGTCCTATGCCGGATTGACCAAGATAAAAAGCATATAGCTCGCTCAATAAGGGATTTTCGTTAATAATGCCCTGCATTTTATTTCCTATCTCCCTGATTTGTTCCTGTAAATGTTTACGTATTTCCGCAATAACAGATAAGCTGCTGTCTTCTGTATATGCTGCTGTTGTAACCTTGAAATCTTTAAGCTTCTTTGTTATGAGCGTTCGTAGATTATTAAGCTGGCGCAATTCTTGAATCTTTCTATTCAGGGGCTTATCTGGTGATGCTTTTATATTGCCTGCATACTCTGCTATAACCCGGCTATCCAACCGGTCATTCTTTGCTTTTACGCCTTGGCTTTTAGCATATGACCTTACACGGCACGGAATGAGACAACAGTGTGGTACTCTTTTTTCATCCAGATACATGGAAAAATTCCGACTTACCCAGCCTGTCGACTCATATGCTATTAACATATTATTGCATATGCTGTTTAATTTATTCAGCATATGTGCTCTCCCGCTTTCCGAATTATTGTACCGAATATACTTGCCGTTTATGTAAACGTCCAGGTTGCGACTTGAGAGATCAACACCTACATATGTGGTGTCCTGCGTGTTTTAGCCTTGCTTTTTGTGAGATTTTGGTTCATATTTCTTTCATTCTCTATAACGGGCGTAATAGCCCAATCAATTGTTCGAGAAGAATCCGGAGCCGTCTTCGTGACGGGAGTTGAGTAGCCCTAACTTTAGCTCGAAAGGTTTCCTTTCTATCGAAGTTCCGGGCGTCCTCAACCCAGGAATGAGTGGTAGCTACCCACTCATTCCTGCTCCGTACTCGCGGCTATTTTACCGCGTGCAGGTTTAACTTACCACAAAATTTGTATAGATTGGAAGTTGGCGGGCAGTTGGTGAGCCGCAGGCGAACGGAATTCCGAGCCCGTTTCACGGGCGACATACCCATAGCGAGTGGTGGAGCTGCGTCAGCAGCGAAACCACTCGTAAACGAAAAAAAACGATCAGAGCCCCGACCTCAGGAGTGGGCGGCAGAAGGCGTGGTATCAATATATTGCATCGCTTTCTGTCACCCCGACCTGCGTCGGGGTTCTGGTATCTTTTTGGGTTGTACGAGTGGTTCCGCCCGCCACGCTGACGCGTGTCGCGCTCCACCACTCGCTATGGGTATGTCGCCCTGCCGGGCTCAAAATTCCTCGGGCTTTCAGCCCGACAAATATCAATTTGACTAGCAGAATGAGTCAGCAAATCTGAAACAGCCCCAAAATATCCGTTCAGTTAGATAGGACTTGACAAAAACGGGCGGAGCTGGCTAAATGGGTGGGCCGTGAGGACATTATCCCGCATGATGCTGGTAGTGGTGTTGCTGCTGTTGCCGGTACTGATGACTGGCGCTTCTCTGGAAGTGCCGGGAGCGGGGTGTAGTGTGCAGAATTGCTGCGTACTGGCCAATTGCCACGGCCATGCGGAAGAAATAGACGCCGCCGGGCAGCAAGCCGATGGGCATCACCACCACTCGCACCGGCATGAACGCATTCTGCTTCTGAATGACGCGGGACAGCGTGCGGATTGCCGGCAGGTGGCTATTCCTGCTGCAGGTGTTCCCCGCTTGGCCGGTGTTTGCCAGAGTCGTACCACCCCGGTGGTGCTGCGCCCTCTGGTGACTGGGCCTCCTCCGTATGGGGGCTATGCGGTGCCGTTGCGTTGTTGATTGCGATGAAGGGAAAACGGTTTGTCTTTGACAAAACCGGATAGATTTTGCTTTACATCATTCCTTCAAACGATTAAAAATACAATCAGACAGAGCGCGTGTACGCGCGAGATATTACGTATGAAATTATCCCATTATCTTAGCGGGGTGCTGCCGCTGGCGCTGGCAGCGTGTACTCTTTATACCCCGAATCCACTTGATTTGCAGAGCGATACGGCGGCGTGGCAGAAGGTGTCTGCCAGCATGTGTGAAGGAATAGCTAGGCTGAGCCTGAACAAGTTGCATGAAATCGGCCTGTTGCTTAACCCCGAACTGAACCACGCACGCCTGAATTACGCACGCAGCTCGGCCGTGGCAGAGTTTGCCGGGCTTTGGGAAGACCCTTCCATTTCCGCAGAGGTGAAACAGGTGCGCGAGCTGGATGTCACTAACCGCGGTATCGGGCTGGGGCTCACCCTGCCGGTGACCGGCCTTCCCGGGCTGGCTGAGAAGGTGGCAGAATGCTACAAGGAGGCGGATTACCTGACCATGCAGGCCAGGGAACGCGAGTATCTGGTGCAGCTGGATTCTCTGCGCTATCAGGTGATGGCCACGCACGCCAAGATGCACCTGATGCAGGCTCGTGTGAAACAGATGACCGAGGAGCAGCAGAGCGCCCAGCGCATGCACGAGCTGGGCGAAATGGAGTTTGCTGATTTTCAGGTTATCTGCCGGCGTCTGAACGATGGGCAGAAAGAACTGCAGGAAATGGAACAGCTGCACCTTGAGCAGCACCTGCAGATGCTGAAGCTGCTCGGTCTGCACCCCGATACCCGGGGCGTGGAGCTCGAGGGGCATCTGCCGCACTCTATTCCCTCGGCCGTGCCCGCCCCTGCAGAGGAGAAGCTGCTGAGTCATCCTGCCATCAAGGCCGCTATGGCTGCACATGATACCAGCGAGGCGGAGCTGAAACTCGAAATCCGCAAGCAGTACCCGGAGCTCTCTGTCAGCCCCGGCTTTGAACATGAGGACGGCAACAGTAAAATCGGTCTTGGCGTGGGTATCACCCTGCCGCTTTGGAATCGCAACCAGCAGGGCATTGCCAAGGCGACCGCGGAGCGCAGTATCAAGGAATACGATGCCGTGCAGGTCTGGCGCGAGCTGATGCTGCAGAGTGTGTCGCTGAGCGATATGCAGACCCTGCTGCTCAAGCATTGTCGCGCCGAGCAGGAACGCGTGAGCCGTCTTTCCGATGCGGAGAAGAAGCAGGAAAAGCTTTATGCCATCGGTGAAACCAAGCTTCCCGCCGTGGCCGATGCCCGCCAGGAGGCATATCTGCGCCGCCTGAATTACCTCGACTGTCTTACCAAACTGCTCACCACACAGGTGGAACTTCAGTATCTTAACCCCGATTTTATTGCCAAGTAAATGAAACTGCATCTCTTTTTAGGCTTTTTTGCCGCTTTGTCGTACTCTGCCATCTACGCAGCAGAGACTTCCGCTGAACACCACCATGAGCACGGCCCCGGCTGCACGCACGACCACGCCGCCGAAGCCGGTCACCATCATGAACACGGCGAGAGCTGCACGCACGACCACGCCGCCGAAGCCGGTCACCAGCATGAACATGGCGAGGGCTGCACGCACGACCACGCTGCCGAAGCCGGTCACCAGCATGAACACGGCGAGAGCTGCAAGCACGACCACGCCGCCGAAGCCGGTCACCAGCACGAACACGGCGAGAGCTGCACGCACGACCACGCCGCCGAAGCCGGTCACCAGCACGAACACGGCGAAGGCTGCACGCACGACCACGCCGCCGAAGCCGGTCACCAGCACGAACATGGCGAAGGCTGCACGCACGACCACGCCGCCGAAGCCGGTCACCAGCACGAACATGGCGAGGGCT
Organism: Akkermansia sp.; assembly: GCA_045654325.1. Taxonomy (GTDB): domain Bacteria; phylum Verrucomicrobiota; class Verrucomicrobiia; order Verrucomicrobiales; family Akkermansiaceae; genus Akkermansia. The sequence continues at coordinate 37,708 of JAZONE010000120.1, read as the reverse complement.
GCACGCACGACCACGCTGCCGAAGCCGGGCACCAGCACGAACATGGCGAGGGCTGCACGCATGACCATGGCCACGACCATGGCCACGGTGATACCTGCTCCGGTCACGACCATGGTCACGAACACGGAGCCGGTTGCAGCCACGATCATTCATCCGGGCCTGTACTGGTGACGGCAGATGCCCATGCCCGCCACATTTCAGCCATGAAGATTGAGGAAGTGCCCGCTGCCGGACTGGCGCTTACGCACAGCCTGTATGGCCACCTCTTCGTGCCCAGCCATGCGCTGGAGACCTATTCGCTGCCTTGCGGTGGCCGCATTTCCCTGCATGTCAAATCTGCTCAGACGGTGAAGAAAGGAGACGTGCTCTACACGGTCGTTTCTCCCGAAGTGAGCAATCTGGTGGCTGATATCAAGAAGGAAGAAGCCGGCATTACCCGCTGCGGCGAGGAAATCGATTCCCTCAGCCAGCGTCTCGCCCGCCTGAAGGCCGCCGGTACGACCAACAGCGATATCGAGGAGCAGCTTAACTTCAAGAATGCCGAGAAACGCCAGCTGGAACGTCAGCTGGAGGTGTCCCGCACCAAGCTGAATATTCTGGTGATGGGTGCGGAAATCAAGTCGGAGAACGGATTGCCCACCCTCGTGGTTCGCGCGAACAACGATGGCATTGTGCGCAATGTGGGCGTGACCCAGGGCAGCTGGGGCGGGCAGGGTGCCTCCGTGGTGACCATGAGCAATCTGGCGGCCATGGAAATCGAAGGCACGCTGTATGGTAACAATGTCCCGGAGTTCAGCACCATCCGTGCCACCCGCCTGGCCGGTCGCGATAACAAGGTGATGGAAGGCACCTGGCGCATGGCGGAGCAGGTGGATGAAGAGAAGCAGACCCGTGCATTCTATTTCACCCCTGCAGAATTGCCGGCGGATGCACGCCCCGGCCAGCTCTGCCGCGTGGATTTTTACGCCGACGGTGGAGAGGACGGCTACGTGACCATTCCCGATTCGGCGCTGGTGAAGGTGGGTATTGACGACGTGGTGTTCCTGGAGGTCAAGGAAGGTACCTTCGCCATGATGAAAGTGCAGGCTGGTACCAGCCGCCGCGGTATGACCCCGGTGAAGGGGCTCATTCCCGGTCAGCGTCTGGTGGTGAAGGGCGGCTACGAGCTGCGCTACCTCCTGCCTGCAGATGGCAGCCAGCAGAAGAAAGCCGGCCATTTCCACGCCGATGGTAAGTTCCACGAAGGGGAGGACCACTGATGCTGGAGAAACTCATTTCATTCTGCCTGCGCAACCGCATCACGGTGCTTATCATCACCGCGGTGCTCACGGCGCTGAGCATTGCCGGAATCATGCGCACGCCCGTGGACGTGTTCCCGGAGCTTTTCGTGCCGCGTGTCACCATTCAGACTGAGGCCGGCGGCCTTACCGCCGAGGAGGTGGAGCAATATGTCTCCATCCCCCTGGAATCCGCGCTTTCCGGCACGCCCGGCGTGCAGCAGGTGCGCAGCTCCAGCGGCAGCGGCCTTTCCTTCGTCTGGGTGGACTTTGACTGGGATACGGATATCTACCTGGCCCGCCAGATTGTCTCCGAACGCCTTTCCACGGTGCGTGAGAATCTGCCTTCGCATGTCGAGACGGAGATGGCTCCCATCGTATCCGTGACGGGTGAAATCATGCTCATTGCTCTGCTGGGCGATGAGACTGCTGACCCGCTCGAGGTGCGCCGCGTGGGGCAGTTTGAGCTGCGCAACCGCCTGCTGTCCATCCCCGGTGTGGGGCAGGTCACTGTGCTGGGCGGTCGCATGCCTGAGTACCAGGTGCTGTATGACCCCGAGAAGATGCGCCAGGCCGGTATCACGCTCAATGACCTCAAGGAAAGCGTGGAAAATGCCCAGAGTACCATTCCTGCCGGTTATATCGAGGACGTGGCAGGCCTGGAACTGCCGGTGCAGCAGGCTTCCCGTGCGTTCACTCCCGAGGAAATCAAGCGAGCCCTGGTTCCCGCCCACCCCAGCGGTGTGCTGCGTGTGGAGGATGTGGCTGAGGTGAAGATTGACGGTGCACCCCGCCGCGGCAATGCCGGTTTTGCGGGGCGCGAGTGCGTGGTGCTTTCGGTGCAGAAGGTGCCGGGTGCCAACACGCTGGCTCTTACCGAGCAGGTGGATGCTGCCGTGAAGGAGTTTGCCCAGAGCCGCCTGCCGGGCAATATCACCCTGCGTGCTGATGCTTACCGCCAGGCCGACTTCATCAACCTTTCTCTCGAAAACGGCAAGGAAACCCTCATCATCGCCGGTATCGTGGTGATGCTCGTTATCGTGCTCACCCTGCTGAACCTGCGCACCGCCATCATCACCCTCATCACCATGCCGCTTTCCGTGCTGCTGGGCATGGCCTGCTTCCCGCTCTTCGGCCTGGCCGTGAACATCATGACGCTGGGTGGTCTGGCTGTGGCCGTGGGTGATGTGGTGGACAACGCCATCGTGTTCGTGGAAGTGGCCTGGCGCAACCTCACGCGCAATGCCGCCCTGCCACCGGAGCAGCGCCGCAGCCGCTTTGCCGTGCTGCTGGAGGCAAAGGGCGAAATCGTTTCCTCCATTACCTACTCCACGGTCATTATTCTGCTGGTGTTTGCCCCTGTGCTCTTCCTGAGCGGTCTGGAGGGGCAGTTCTACCGCCCGCTGGGCATTTCGTACATGCTTGCACTGGCAGCCTCCCTGCTGGTGGCACTCACGCTGGTGCCGGTGCTCTGCTATATCTGGTTCAAGGCTCCGAAAAATATCAAGGAGGATGGCGATTCTGCCACCGCCCGCCTCATCAAACGCCTGTATGCTCCCGTGCTCGAGTTCTGCCTGCGCCGCGCCGGCTGGGTGTTCAGCTTCCTCATGCTTATTACAGGTGGCGCGCTCTGGCTGGGCAGTACCTACGGCACCAGCTTCCTGCCGCCTTTCAATGAGGACTGCTACACCGTATTCGTGAACGCCGTGCCGGGTACCTCACTGGCGGAGACGGAGCGTGTTTCCCGCCAGGTCATGGGTGAGCTGGAGAAGATTGAGGGCGTGAAGACTGTGACCCAGCGCACCGGTCGCGCCGAGAATGACGAACACGCCGAGCCCGTGAGTGCTTCCGAGCTTGTGGTGCGTGTGGATCTGAACCACGACCAGCGCAAGATTCGCGAGGATATCCGCAAGGTGATTTCCGGCATGCCCGGCATGGGCGGTATGATCGGCTACCCGCTGGCACACCGTATTTCTTCCGCTCTTTCGGGTTCCAATTCGGAAATCGCCATCAACATCTACGGCTCGGAGCTTCCGCAGATTCGCAACGCCGCCAAGAAGGCAGCCGAGATTCTCAGCACGCTGCCTCAGGTGGCCGATGCCCGAGCCAACCGCGAAGTGATGGTTGACACCATCTGTGTGGATTACAACCGCGAGATTCTGGCGACCTACGGCCTCACCGTGGCCGATGCTGCCGAGCAGGTGTCTGCTGCCATGCATGGTTACAAGGCCGGTGAAATCATCCGCAACCTCGACCACTGGAACATTATGCTGCGCCTGGACCCCGAGCTGCGCATGAGCATGGACGATGTGAGCAACCTGCAGCTTGTGGCTCCCGGTGGCCGCATGCTGCGTCTGGGTGATGCAGCCCATGTGTACCGCGCCGAGGCTACCAACCTCATTCTGCGTGATAACACTCGCCGCAAGGCCATGATTTCCTGCAACCCGTCTATTGATTCCAACCTTGGTGACCTGGCTGATGCCTGCCGCGAGAAGCTCGACCCCGTCATGAATGCCATGGGTTGCTCGGTGGACTACGCCGGCACCATCAAGAGCCGAGAGGAGGCGGGCCGCCGTCTGTATATCCTGGGTGGTATCGTGTGCGTGCTCATCGTGCTGCTGCTTTCCAGCTCGCTGGGCAGCGTGCGCCGCGCACTGGTTACGCTCATCAATATCCCGCTCTGCCTTGTGGGCGGTATTGTGGCGGTGTTCCTGGCCTCGCCGGATACGGTGAAATCCGTGCTGAGCGGTGAGACCTACGTGCCGCCCATTCTGTCCGTGAGCTCCATCGTGGGCTTTGTGACGGTTATCGGCTTTGCCATCCGCTCCGGTCTCATCCTGCTGAACCGCTACCGTGCGCTGGAGGAGCAGGGCGTGAGCACGCTGGATGCCATTCGCGACGGCTCCCGCGAGCGCGTCATCCCCATCATGATGACCTCGCTCACCACCATCCTCGGTCTGCTGCCCCTCGTCTGGGCGAAGGACCAGCCCGGTGGCGAGCTGCTGGCTCCGCTGGCCATTGTGCAGTTCGGCGGCCTCGTTTCCGCCACCATCCTGAACCTCCTCGTCATCCCTGCCACCAGCCGCCTCTTCATGCGCTGGCTCGCACCCGAGAAGGAAAAGGTGGATTAAACCGCTACAGAGCAGATTATTTCAATCCCCGCTGCGGTGCATAGCCCGCAGCGGGGATTTCGCTTGTCTTGTGCCGGCCATTGGTTTAGAATCCCTGATATGGAAACACCCGATGCGCAGCAACAAGTGCCGTCTGCTGGGCACTAAGTGCGGTACTACTGCTCGCTTGCTTCACTCCTGTATTCAGATGAGAGTACCTTTAATAAGCCTGCGTTTCTCGATAAATTGGCGGCATGAACTTCATCGGAGCACGGGACTTCCAATTCATCGGGCTCCGGATTTATTTGAAGTTTCCATGAGACTTTTTTGATGTAGTACCCAAATTCGCCTTGTATTGGGCGGGGTGTTAGTTTAGAATGATTCCATGAAGGAGCGCGAGGCGGACAGGAAGATTCATATTCGGGGGGCGAAGGAGCACAACCTGAAGGGGGTGGATGTGGATATACCGCTGGGCGGCATCACGGTGGTGACGGGACCCAGCGGCAGCGGTAAGACCTCGCTGGCCATGAGTACTTTATATGCCGAAGGTCAGCGGCGCTATGTGGAGACCTTCTCGCCCTATGTGCGCCAGTTCATGGACCGCATGGACCGCCCGGATGTGGAGGCGGTGGAGAACGTGCCGCCGTCCATAGCGCTGGGCCAGCGCAATTCGGTGAAGAACTCCCGCTCCACCGTGGGCACCATGACCGGCATGAATGAGTACCTGAAGCTCATCTTCTCGCGCCTCGCCGTGGGGCGCGATGCCGCGGGCAATGTGGTGCGCCCCGCCACGCCGCAGGGCGTGGCCGATGAATTGATAGCCGCGCACGCCGGAGAATCGGCGCTCGTGTGTTTTGCGGTGCGTCCTGTGGGCACATTTGATGAAATGCGCCAGGCGCTGGAGGCGCAGGGCTACCTGCGCGTACTGGCAGGCGGCGCAGTGCTGCGGCTTTCAGATGCCTCGGAAGAAGAGCTGGGCATGGAAAGCTGGCTGGTGGTGCAGGACCGCGTGAAGCTGGTGTCCGATTCCCGTGCCCGCCTTATGGAAGCGCTGGAAACAGCTTTGCATCTGGGGCAAGATGTGGCCTGGGTATCCCGACCGGCGGCGGATGGCAGCTGGCAGGAGCCCCGGCAGTTCCGCAGCGACTGGTACCCGCTGCAGGAGCCGCGTCCCGGTCTGTTCAGCGGTAATTCGCCGCTGGGCGCATGCCCCGCCTGCAAGGGCTATGGCCGCAGCATCACCTATGATTACAACCGCGGCCTTCTTCCCGATAAGACCATAGCAGACGGCGCGCTGAAGATGCTCTCCTCGGCCACGCTTTCGGCCTGTTACAAGGACCTGGTGCGTGCCAACAAGCTGGCCCGGGCTGTTCGCATGGATGTGCCGTGGAAGGAGCTCTCTCAGAAAGAAAAGGACTGGGTACTCTATGGTGAAGCGGGGGATATGGACCCGTGGGAGGCCTGGGACCGCGGCCTGTGGTATGGCTACAAGGGGATTTTCGACGACATGGAGAAACACGCCCACAAGATGAGCGTGCGCGTGTTCCTGTCCTTTTACCGCGTGTACAGCGTGTGCCCGGAGTGCCACGGTGGCCGCCTGCGTCCCGAGGCGCTTGCCTTCACCATCGGCGGACTCACGGTGCCGCAGGTGCAGGCGCTGCCCATGGATGAGCTGCTGCCCTGGCTGGATGAGCATGTGCTGGGGCACACCGGGGCCGACCGCTCGCTGGAGCAGGCGGTCAGGGAGTTCCGCAGTCGCGTGGCCTACCTTTGCGAGGTGGGGCTGGGCTATCTGGCCGCCAGCCGCCTGACCCGCTCGCTTTCCGGTGGCGAGATTGAGCGCGTGAGCCTTACCACCTGTCTGGGCGCCGCGCTCACGGAGACGCTCTTCGTGCTCGATGAACCCACGGTCGGCCTGCATGCCCGCGATACCGCGCGCCTTATCTCCGCCATGCGCCGCCTCGCCCACCGCGGCAACACGCTTGTGGTGGTGGAGCATGAGGAAGCCGTGATGCGCGCGGCTGATTACCTCGTAGACATGGGACCGGGCAGCGGAGCGTCCGGCGGTGAACTGGTGTATGCGGGTGACCCGCAGGGAATCCTGCGCCACAAGGAGTCGCTCACCGGGCAATACCTGAGCGGCAGCCGCTGCATTCCCGTGCCGCCGCGGCGCCGCCGGGGGAAGGGCTGCATCCGCATCGAGGGCGCGGAGTGCCACAACCTGCACGATTTCTCGGTGGAGATTCCGCTGGGCGTGTACAACTGCCTCACGGGCGTCTCCGGCAGCGGCAAGAGTACGCTGGCCTGCCAGGTGCTGTTCGGCTCGGTGCATCCCGATGAGCTGGACGACGAGGACGAGGTGCAGGTGCGCTGCATCTCCGGGCTGGATGCCGTGGAGGAAGTGGTGCTGGTGGACCAGAGCCCCATTGTGCGCACGCCGCGCAGTACCCCTGCGGTGTATATCGGCGTGTTCGAGGATATCCGCGCGCTTTTCGTGGCCGAGCCCGCCGCCCAGGCTCGAGGCCTGAAACCCGGCTACTTCTCCTTCAACAGCGGCGATGGCCGCTGCCCGCGCTGCGGCGGTCTGGGGCAGGAGAAGGTGGAAATGCAGTTCCTTTCCGATATCTTTGTGCCCTGCGCCCTGTGCCACGGCACGCGCTACACCGAGCAGGCGCTCACCATCACCCTGCTGGGCTACAACATGGCCGAAATGCTCGCGCTGGATATCGCCCACGCGCAGCGCCTTTTTGCCCGCGAGAAGAACGCCCGCGCCCGCCGCATTGCCGCGCGTCTGCAGGTGCTGGTGGATGTAGGCCTGGGGCATCTGGGCCTCGGACAGCCGCTCAATACCCTTTCCGGCGGCGAGAACCAGCGCCTGAAGCTCGCGCACATCCTGGTGGATTCGCTCACGGGCGAGAAACAGGGCAAAGGCCGTCTGCTGATTCTGGATGAACCCGGCACCGGCCTGCATTTCCGCGACCTGGAGGTGCTGCTGCGCGTGTTCGACCGCCTGGTGGAGCAGGGGAACACCCTCCTCGTCATCGAGCACAATATGGAGCTCATCAAATGCGCCGACCACGTCATCGACCTCGGACCGGAGGGTGGCACCGGCGGCGGCCTGCTGGTGGCTCAGGGCACACCGGAGGAGGTGGCCGCCACGGGGGCGGGCTTCACCTCGCATTTTCTCGCCGAGGCGCTGCAGATGGAGTACGACGCCTTGCCGCTCATGGCCGCAGAGGACCACGATTCCAGCGTGCCCGAGGGCGTCATCGCCCTGCGCGGGGCGCGCCACCACCAGCTCAAGAATATCGATGTGGACATCCCCCGCGATGCCATGACCGTGGTGACCGGCCTTTCCGGCAGCGGCAAGAGCACGCTGGCCTTCGATATCATCTTTGCCGAGGGGCAGAAGCGCTTCATGGACGTGATGAGCCCCTACGCCCGCCAGTTCACCGAGCAGATGGAAACGCCCGATATCGACCGCCTCACGGGGCTGCCGCCCACCGTGGCCATCGAGCAGAACCGCTCGCGCGGCGGCTGCAAGTCCACCGTGGGCACAGTGACCGAGGTGTGGCAGTTCCTGCGCCTGCTCTATGCCAAGCTGGGGCAGCCGCATTGCCCGAAATGCCGCGTGCCGGTGGGGCGCCGCTCGCCCGCCGAGATTCAGGAGCTGGTGCAGCAGGAAATTGCCGCCCGTCCCGCCAGTCTCATGATTGCCGCGCCCGTGGTGCGCAACCGCAAGGGCCACTATGCCGACCTCGCCCGCTGGGCGGCCAAGAAGAAATACCCCTACCTGCGCGCGGATGGCGTGTTGGTGGCGCCGGATTCTTTCACCCCGCTGGACCGCTACTCGAACCACGATGTGGACGTGGTGCTGGCGGAAATCTGCGTGAAGGGCAACCGCATCACCGTGAACGGTCAGGAGGCCGACTACGCGGGGATTATGGAGACCGTTTCCCGCGCGCTGGAAATGGGAGATGGCTTCATCCGCCTGCTGAAGGGGGAGGCCGACCAGCTCATCGGCACGCGTCTCACATGCCCCTCCTGCGGCGAATCCTTTGCCGAGCCGGAGCCGTCCACCTTCTCGTTCAACTCGCCGCGCGGATGGTGCCCGCACTGCATGGGCCATGGTCGCGTGGGTAAGGTGAAATCCGGCGCCAAGCCGGAGGACAAGCTCAGCCAGCTGGAGGTGGAGCTGAAATATGACCGCGATGTGGAGCGCGCTGCCGCCAAGGAGGAGGAAAGCGTGCTCTGCCCGGTGTGCCACGGCTCGCGCCTCAATCCCTTTGCCATGGGTGTCACCCTCTTCGGGCGGAATATCGCCGAGGTGGGCGCCCTGTCGGCAGATGATGCGCTGCCTGTGGTGGAAAGCTGGAAGTTCGAGGGGCGCGAGGCCGAGATTGCCCGCAACGTGATGGCCGAAATCGCGCCGCGCCTGCGTTTCCTGCAGCGCGTGGGCCTCGGCTACCTGTCGCTGGACCGCGCCGCCACCACGCTTTCCGGCGGCGAAACACAGCGCATCCGCCTGGCGGCCCAGCTGGGGTCCGAGCTGCGCGGCGTGCTCTATGTGCTCGATGAACCGACCATCGGCCTGCACCCGCAGGACAACGAGCGCTTGCTCAGTACCCTGGCCGACCTGAAGCACCGCGGCAACACCCTGCTGGTGGTGGAGCACGATGAGGACACCATGCGCGCCGCCGACCACATCATCGACCTCGGCCCCGCCGCCGGTATCCACGGCGGGCAGATCATGGCGCAGGGCTCGTTCGATGCGGTGGAGCACAACCCCGATTCCGTCACAGGCCGTGCGCTGCTCAGCCGCGAGAAACACCCCTTCTGTGGCAAGTATCTGCCCGTGAAGGATGCCGAGTGGCTGGAGATAGAGGGCTGCCGCCTGCACAACCTGAAGGATGTCACCCTGCGCATCCCCCGCGCCCGCTTCACCGTGGTCACCGGCCCCAGCGGCGCGGGCAAGACCTCACTCATCACCGAGACCCTCGGGCCCGCCGTGCGCGAGGCGCTGGGCGGCAGCATCTCCCGCGAGGAACGCGCCGCGTGGAAACAGAGCAGGGGGCTCGATTCCGTGCGCGCCCTGTACCAGGTGGACCAGAGCCCGCTGGGCAAGACCCCGCGCAGCACCCCCGCCACCTACATCGGCATCTTCAACGAGATACGCTCGCTCTTCGCCCAGAGCGCGGATGCCCGCCGCCTGGGCTTCGATGCGGGGCGCTTCTCGTTCAACACCGCCGCCGGCCACTGCGAGGCCTGCAAGGGCACAGGCTACCAGCGCCAGGAGATGGATTTCCTGCCGCCCTGCACGGTGCCCTGCGAGACCTGCCGCGGCGCGCGCTACAACTCCCGCACCCTCCAGGTGCGCTACAGGGGGAAGAACATCGCCGAAGTGCTCAATATGGACATGGAGGAAGCTGCCGAATTCTTCGCCAGCCAGCCCCGCCTGGCCGACCCGCTGCGCCTGCTGTGCGACACCGGCCTGGGTTACCTCACCCTCGGCCAGGCCAGCAACACCCTCAGCGGTGGCGAAGCCCAGCGCATCAAGCTCGTGGCAGAGCTCATCAAGGGCCGTCGCGCCGCGCTCAACGCCATCCGCAAGGGCAAGGCCCTGCCGCAGGACCTCTACATCATCGAGGAACCCACCATCGGCCTCCACCCGCACGATGTGCGCCTCCTCGTCCAGGTGCTCCGCCGCCTCGTCGAAATGGGCAACACCGTCGTCGTCATCGAGCACAACCTCGAGCTCATCTGCGAAGCCGACTACGTTATCGACCTCGGCCCCGGCGCCGGCACCGCCGGCGGCAACATCGTCGCCCAGGGCACCGTCCGCCAGCTCTCCCGCGCCAAATCTCCCACCGCCCCCTTCATCAAAGCCGAGCTGGAGCGGTGAAAGCAGAGCCTGCGGCACAACGCCCCGCTTTCGTACCGACGAAGGCGGTATTTCATGCGCGGCGACGCCGCGCTTTCATACGCCTACCGAGCGGATTGCATACACGGGCTTTGCCCGTGTAATTCATTGAGGCCCGTAGGGCCGACTGATTACCGTTGCATTAGCAGCGGTATAACCGCTTTTTCGTCGAGCACAAAACGCCAAACATAGGGAAACTCAAAACCTTTGTAGTAACGGAAAATAGCCCCAAATGCTCCACCACCCCCTTCATCAAAGCCGAACTGGAGCGGTGAAGAATTTCTTACATAATTGCAAGATGTAGAAGCTTAGTGATTTAAATGCGATTTATGCAAATTTAAGATTCAATCTTAAATTTGCATAAAGTCCCAATTTGTTGTATGTATTACCAATGACCTCTTCTGTCGTTGCGTGAATGCAGTAGTATCTAATTAAAATGCGCAATTACCATTAGAAGAAAATGTATCAAGTAACCACAAACAGAGAAAGTTAAGGAAGAAGTAAACATTTTCATAAAAAAGAAGAAAAAGGTTTGCAATTTCTTTTGACTGGTGCTACATTGGGGGCATGAAGAAGAAAGAACCATCCGCTTCTCTGGAGAAGAAAATCCTTGCGATGCTCCGTCGTAGGGGGAGGGGTTGTGTCTTTTCCTATAGCGACTTCTGTGATATAGGCACTGAGGGGAATATTGCCTGGTGCTTCCATCAGCTCAAGAATAAGGGTATCATTCGTCCGTTATGGAAGGGAATATACGATTATCCCCGGTACAGCACCCTCCTGCAGGAGACTCTGGCACCGGACCTGGAGAGGGTTGCCCATGCGCTTGCCCGCAAGCACAAGTGGAATATCCTGATATCGGGCAATGCCGCCCTGAATTACTTTGGCCTGAGTACCCAGGTTCCTACCAGACACCTGTATTTATCCGACGGTCCCAGCCGTACCTTTGACATCGAAGGCCGCACACTCGAGTTCAAGCATATCCCTGCAGGAGAAGCTCGCCTTGGTAATACTGAATGCGCTATGTTCATTCAGGCTATCAAGGAACTGGGTGAACACGCGCTTACGGAGCCGTATCGCGCCCTGTATTCTTCCATCCTCACTCCCGCACTGTGCCGGAATCTCCAGAAATCCCTCCCGCTTCTCTCCGAAAAACTCCGCCGCCTCCTGCGGCCGCTTATACCTGCCTGATATTATGGATAAATTCATAAAGCGTTCGCTCAACGAGCGATTGGAAATCATCAACCAGACCGCCGCGAAACTGGATATGGCGCCTGCAGCCATAGAAAAAGACTTCTGGGTGTGCTGGATGCTGCAACGCTTGTTTCAGTCGACTTTGAAGGAATCCATCATATTCAAAGGTGGAACCAGTTTGTCTAAGGTATATGGATATATCAAGCGTTTCTCTGAAGATATAGACCTCATCCTGAATTGGGATGATTTCAGCACCTCCACGGAGTGGAATCCGTCAACCCGCTATGGTAAGGCAGGGCGTGAAAAGATGATGAAGGCTCTGGATGAATGGAATGCCAGACAAGTTGCAGAAGCTGTTTTGCCAGTTGTTCAGGAATGCTGTGGCGATATATGTTCTGCCGCCTTATCTCTGGAAGCCCCCGAGGTGATAGTGATTACTTACCCGAAGAATTACCCCGGCTCATATATCCGCCCCGAGATTCTTCTCGAAATCGGGCCTAAAGCTGCATGGAATCCGCACGCAGAACACACGGTGTGCCCATACATGGCAGAGCTGTATCCTGGACTTTTCAAGAATGCCGAGGCAAAGGTGACCGTTACCACCGCAGAACGCGCATTCTGGGAGAAAATTACCATATTGCATGCTCAGGTAAATCGCAATTCCTCTTTGCCCTCGCGTTATGCAAGGCACTATTACGATACCATCATGATGGCTCGCAATGCTGACCTGAAGAAAAGTGCGTTTGCCGATGTTCGTCTGCTATACCAGGTTTCTTCGTTCAAATACTATTTCTACCGTGCCGGTTGGGCAGATTACCCGAACGCTGTGCCCGGCACTATGCACCTTATTCCTTCCGGACACATCCTTAAAGAATTGGAGTCTGATTATCAGAATATGCAACGAGAGATGCTTCCGGCTGATGCTCCCTCATTTGCCGTCATTATGGCAGAATTGGCGGTACTCGAGCAGGAAATTAACCAACTCTCACCTTTGCCTTTAGATATCACCAACTACCCGACAATGGAACTCTAGCCCGCCCAGGGCACCGTCCGCCAGCTCTCCCGCGCCAAATCCCCCACCGCCCCCTTCATCAAAGCCGAGCTGGAGCGGTGAAAGCAGAGCCTGCGGCGTAACGCCTCGCTTTCGTACCGCCGTCAGGCGGTATTTCATACGCCTACCGGGCGGATTTCATACACGGGCTTTGCCCGTGTAATTTCATTGAGACCCGTAGGGCCGACTGATTACCGTTGCATTAGCAGCGGTATAACCGCTTTTTCGTCGAGCACAAAACGCCAAACATAGGGAAACTCAAAACCTTTGTAGTAACGGAAAATAGCTCCAAATCCTCCACCGCCCCCTTCATCAAAGCCGAGCTGGAGAGGTGAAGGAAAAAAACTTGCATAATGGCAAGAGATAGACGCTTAGTGATTTAAATTGGCTTTATGTAAATCCAAGATTCAACCTTGGATTTGCATAAAGATATACTAAGCCGCATATAGTAAAATACTTGCAGTTATGCAAGGCTCGTTTTACTCCAGCAGCCCGGGAATACCCTCATCGCTGCAGATGTCGACCCCTTGCAGCGTTCCCATAGGCGAACCAGCATAAACCAGAGCAGGGGATTTACTATCGCCTACCATGGAGACAAAGCTGCGGAGATTCTTACACATGTCAGGGTTATAGGTAAAGGCCGATTTTATCTCGATGGGCTTGGGGCAACGCTGCTGCTCCACTATCAGGTCAATCTCGAATCCATTGGAATCGCGGAAGAAGTACAAATCAGGAGACTCACCCTTGTTCAGCTGGGTTTTCAGGAACTCAGAGACGATATAGTTCTCATAGATATTGCCGATGAGCGGATCGCGTCCTACCTGCTCAGCGGATTTGATGCCCAGCAACGAGGTCACGAGCCCTGTCTCCGTGAAATAAATCTTGGGTGACTTCGTCAGGCGTTTGCCGTAATTTTTGTGGTAGGGGCGCAGCGTGAACACGATGTACGAGGCCTCCAGCATGGAAATCCACTCTTTAATTGTAGTAGCACTCACGCCAACGTCTCCCGCCAGGGAGGAGTAGTTGACAATTTGCCCTACGCGAGAAGCCAGCAGACGGATAAAGGTCTCGAATGCAGAAACATTGCGCACGTTGATAATCTGGCGCACATCGCGCTCCACATAGGTGCGCAGGTAGTCGGAATAGGCTCGTCCGGGTTTGATTTTCTGGGCATGCACGCGCGGTAACCCGCCGTAGAAAAGCTTTTCATCGCGCGTCAGGTGGATGCCGGCTTTCTGCAGCTCCTGCTGGCTCAGAGGCAGCAAATCCACCATGCCGGAGCGGCCTGCCAGACTTTGCGTTATCGTCTCCTGCAGCTCCATCTGGCGGCTGCCGGTCAGAATGTACATGCCCGGCCTGTTCTCTCTGTCCACAATGCCCTGCAGGTAGCTGACGAGCTTCGGCGTATTCTGCACCTCGTCAAAAATGCAAGGGGCAGGGTGCTGCTTCAGGAATCCCCTCGGGTCGCTCTCAAACGCAAGTCGCGAATCCGGATCCTCCAGACTTACATAATCGTAATCCGGAAACAAATGCCTCGCCAGTGTCGTCTTGCCCGACTGACGCGGACCACACAGCGTCACCACCGGATACATACCAGCTGCCTCCAGTATGTTAGCACTCGCATCGCGCTCGATTATCTTCCTGCTCGCCATGCCCATACAGTAGCATTGTTTTTATGCAAATTCAAGATTCAATCTTAAATTTGCATAAAATAAACCAAGGGCATGAAACCGGATAAGGGGTCTTTCCTGCCGATTATGTGCAATTTTTATCCAAAGTTCCTGCCGATTATGTGCAATTTTTACTCGAAGTTCCTGCCGATTATGTGCAAAAGACTTGCTAATTCATCTAAAATGAGTAAAATAGAGCAAACGAGATAAATGGACTATGAAAAGACTGCTGACAGAGCGATTGGAGAAGTGGAAAAAGCACCCACGCAGGAAGCCCTTGTTGTTGCTGGGGGCTCGGCAGGTGGGTAAGACCTGGCTCATGCTCGACTTCGGTAAAAATCATTATAAGCAGGTGGCATATGTGCGCTTCGACCGCCACGACCGGATGCGGCAGTTGTTTGAGGAAAGTAATTTCGACATGCGTGAACTGCTCGTCAATATGCAGACACATGTCGGATTCAAGATTACCCCTGGCGATACTCTCATCATTCTCGATGAAATTCAGGAATGCCCCGCCGCTCTCACGTCATTGAAATACTTCTGCGAGGACTTGCCCGAATATCATGTTATGGCCGCTGGTTCGCTACTGGGCGTGCAGCTGCACGAAGGTACTGGCTTCCCTGTAGGCAAAGTGAATACCATGCACCTCTACCCCATGAGCTATCGCGAGTTCCTCCTTGCCATGGGATATGAGCTGGACGTAGAGCAACTGGAGAAGGCAGCGTGGGACAATATCCGTCTTTTTTCCGACCGTTATGCCCACTTGCTGCGGCTATATTATTATATCGGCGGCATGCCGGAAGCAGTGCAGACCTATGTGGATTCTGAGGATTTCAGCGCAGTGCGCGAAGTGCAGCAGGAAATCCTTTCCAACTACGCCCAGGATTTCAGCAAGCATGTGCCCAAGCCGTTGTCTGCAAAATTATCACTGCTCTGGAATTCGATTCCACTTCAGCTCGCCAGGGAAAACAAGAGATTCCTGTATAAGGATGTGCAGAAAGGAATGCGCGCTCGCGACCTGGAGGAAGCCATGGATTGGCTACAACGCGCCGGGCTTATCTACCACACGCCTCGCATCAATGAACCGGCACTCCCCATCGGGGCGTACCAGGATGGAGCTTTCAAGCTCTACTTCCTGGATGTAGGTTTATTAGGTGCAAAAGCGGGGCTTTCTGCCTCCACTCTGCTGGAGAAGTCTGCTGTTTTCCGCGAGTTTAAAGGCTCTTTGACTGAGCAGTATGTGCAGCAGCAACTCCGATCCGAGTGCGATATTGAGCCTTGCTACTGGCAGAACGAAAGTACACGCTCTGAAATTGATTTTGTGTTACAGCACGAAATGAACATTGTGCCAGTCGAGGTGAAAGCCGAAACCAACACCCGTGCTAAGAGCCTAATCAACTACTGCCGCAAGTATACGCCCCCTGTAGCCGTACGTTGTTCCATGAATGACTACTTCACCTCGCAGCTCTCATTAACTGACGAATTAACAACTCGCCTGGTAGACCTACCCCTCTATGCGGTATTCCTCATGCCTCGCCTGCTTTGACTGTTGCACACGTCGGAAGACACTTAATTTTTTCTTAATATTGCTTGCAATGTAGGGAGGTTGTGCTATCATTCCGCCATGAACTACTCAATGAATCACAACTCCATACATACAGCAAGGCTCACTTACTTAAGTCTGGCATAGATGACAATTCGTAATTATCGGCATGAGTCTGTCATCACTAGGACAAAATCCGTGTCCCGTTTCCTTTTCTGAATTGTTTTTAATGATTGCCGACTTGAGCTGATAATAAAAATATGCTAGGATTAGTTCGCAGTGAAGTGAAGCGGTGATATATTAGAGTCGCAAATAGTGGAGCAAAACGCTAATCATCTACTAATGACTGATACAGAAGTAAAGAATTTGGTGAATTCGTTCCGTATTCGGTATGCGGAGACCTGCGAACCTATACAAATTAACTTTCGCGAGTTGGTCTCCAATTTAAATTCAAGTGAGCGGTATACGCATCTTATACATTCATATCCAGCAAAATTGCTTTGTCATATTCCTTATTTCTTTCTACAGACAGATTATTTTTGTCCTAAAACGGGGACTGTCTTGGATCCGTTTTGCGGAACCGGTACTGTATTGCTTGAAGCAAACATAAGTGGTAGAGATGCAAAAGGCGTAGACGCTAATCCATTGGCGAGGCTTATATCAAGGGTCAAAACGACATATATCAAGACTGAAAAGTTACAAAAAACGTTGACAACATTAGTTCAAAGTGCAAAAAGAGCTAAAGTGATTGAAGTTCATGATTATTCATCTATCTCCCGATGGTTTTCTCCGAGTACGATAGACCAACTTCTACGCTTGGAATTAGCTATAGAAAAGCTGAAGGAAACGGAGGTTAAAGAGTTCTTTTTGTTGTGTCTTTCGAACCTGGTAAAAAAAGTAAGTTTTGCGGATCCGTGTATATCAGTGCCAGTGCGCCTAAATCCAGATCGCTTTGCCAAAAATCCCGAAAAAAGAGAGTCGTTGTTGTTTAAACTAAAGACGCTCGAAAATATTGATGTCTATGATAAGTTTGAAAGTGTATGCAGTTTAAACATAAATCGAATAGAGAAGCTTCGCAATATTTATGGAGGAGATGTTAAATCTGAAATCGTGTCTAGCGATGCAAGGTGTATAACGAAGCAAATTGGAAATGACGAAAAATTACCAGATAAAAGTATCGATTTAATTCTAACGTCACCACCTTATGCTGGGGCTCAAAAATACATCCGCTCATCATGGCTTAATCTGTATTGGCTTGGGACAAAAGATAATGAAGAGATACGAGAACTGAATAAAAAGAATATTGGTAGGGAAGATTATGTAAAATCCGAAATTTACGAAATAAAAACAGGTATTGATTCAGCCGACCGAGTCCTCAATTCTCTATATGATGAGGGAAAATACGAAAGAGCATTCATAGTAGGGAATTACTTAAAGGAAATGTTAGAAGCCTTAGGTGAATCAATCAGAGTTTTGAAGGATGGTGGTTATTTAGTGATTATCATTGGCAACAATACCGTCTGTGGACGACCTTTTGATACGCAGGACTATTTTACAGAGTATGTGTTGTCGCAGGGATTGTCTCTGGAATTTAAATTGATTGATGATATAAAATCATACGGCCTTATGACAAAACGAAATAAGACTGCAAGTCGCATATCATCTGAATGGATTCTTGTTTTCAAAAAATAGTTTATTGTTCTCATGGAAGTTTTATTGTCATCGAAATATGGTAAACAAATTGGTGTTCTAAATGAGACGATTTGGGAAAATAGAGCACTCGGACCTAAAGTGATAGATTGGTTAGGGAATTTTGATAATGATGAAGAAAGGGAATATGCGCTATATTTGTTGTCGCGAGTGATGTATTTCAGTTCGTCGTGTATTAGAAATCTCCTAAAAACGTTATATAGGGATTTGTACAGATATCCCATAATTGAAAAAATTAGAAAAGAAAATGGTGATACATTAGATTCTTCTTTTATTGAGAAGGAATTTAATAAGGTGTTACAATCAACTCGTTTTTTAGGTGTTGGTAATCCATCAGAGAGTGGTGTTCATTTATTATATTATTTCAGGCAAGAGAATAATATACCAAAAGATTTATTTGTAAATACTGATGATATTATAGAATACGACGAAATAGAAGGTGTTAGATTAAGGGATAACTTTAAACATGTGAAGCATTTTGTGTTCATTGACGACTTATGTGGCAGCGGACAACAAGCTACCTCGAATGATTCAAATGTCAAGAGATGCGTTCAACATTTGCACAACGTGATAAATGATGCAGATATTTCATATTTGATGATTTTTGGTATGTCTGCGGGGATCAGAGTTATAAGAGAAAGTCAATTATACGATCATGTAAATGCAGTTGTAGAGCTCGACGATAGTTATCGTTGTTTTAGTAAGCAATCAAGATTTTTTGATGATGAAAAGTATTTGTGCTCATTTGCTAGAGATATGGCATTCAAACATGGTTGTAAACTTGTATCTCAACCACATGCACTCGGCTATTCTGATTGTCAACTTTTATTGAGTTTGCATCATAATACACCAGATAATACTTTGCCAATTATATGGTTTGATGAAGATAATACTAAATGGAAACCCATTTTTAAGAGATATAACAAGAAATACAGCTTCTAATGATGAATAATCCTTTTGATATTACAAAAGCAGTTGATTTTACTGATGAAGAAATTTATCGATATTGGGTAGATATCAGAGAAAGAGGATTTTATGATATGATGAATCCTGAGCGTCTTATGCCTATAATGATAGTTGGCAGTAAGGGTAGTGGAAAGACTCACATCATGAAATATTTTTCGTATGAAGTACAAAAAATATCCAAAAGGTTAGAGAGTGGTTCTAAGCAGGACAAATATATAGGTGTCTACATCAGGTGTAGCGGTTTTAATGCGGATAAGTTTAGCGGTAAGGGAGTATCCGATGAGGTCTGGAGTTGTCTGTATGCATATTACTGGGAATTGTGGATTGGTGAACGTATTACAAGTATAGTAATTGATCTCCTTAAACAAGAGACCATTAAATGTATAGATGAAGAAGATTTGGTTTCTTCTGTAATGAAATTATTTACGAAGAATCGAAAATCTCTTTCATCTCTTGAGGAATTACGGGAATATTTTCTTTCGCTTCAAAAAAACGTCGATTACGAAATTCAAAATTTTATTTTTAGAGGAAAGAACCAACCGGATGTCGAACTGTTGATTCCGATTTCGAAATTGTCATACGAGTACCCATCTATTTTGAAGGAAAAAATACCATTTTTTGGGGATAAATATATATTGTATCTAATAGATGAACTTGAGAACTTTTCTGAAAATCAGCAAAAATTAATTCAAACATTATTAAGAGAGAAGCCGGTAGCTTGCACGTTTCGTGTAGGAACACGACCTTATGGTATAAGAACATATAAAACACTTGGTGTAAATGAAGAAAATCATGATGGCTCCGAGTTTTATAAACTTATTCTTGATGATTTTCTACGAGACTCACCTGCTGGGGAATATGAGAACTATATTGCACAAATATGCGAGCGCCGATTGAGAAATGCATCCTTCCCTCTACCTCACGATTTTGAACTCAAGGATTATATCGAGGAATATGGAAATGAAAAGACAATCGAAAGCGTTTTTAGGAAAAAAGACTCTCAATCACGCTCATGTGTAGGCAAATTGCTTAGGAATCTCAGTAGTGTAAAGAATAGGAATTTAAACGAAACAATTGTTGATGAAATAATTGAAAATATACGATTTACTGAGGATCCTTTGGTAGAACGCGCAAATGTCGTATTTATGTATAGAGCGATAAGAGATGAATATGACGATTTGCTGAATTTTTCGAAATCCATCAAGGATTCAGCTGAATTATATCACAAGAGTAAAGATCAGAGTACGATGCATCATATATTCCTGGATAAGTATAGGCAGGACATGTATGATGCGATTGCAAAGGAAGGTCGAGTTGGAGTTCCATATTATGGCTTTGAAAAATTTGTAAGCCTTTCTTCTGGAAATCCTAGGACAATGTTACGCTTATTAAAAGCAGCTTTTCAAGCTCAGTATTTTGAAACCGGAAAAAGACCATTTGATGGCAATGAGAAGATATTGACCAAGTTTCAAAAAATGGCAATAGAAGCGACATATAAATGGTTTTTTGAAGAAAATCGAATCCCTTCCTTAACTTCAAACCGTCCTGTTGATTCTGTTTTTCGCATGGGAGAATATTTGCAGACGCTTCGTTTTTCTGACATACCTCCTCAATGCTCGATAACTATTTTTGCAATACCTACAGAAAGTTTATCTGATAAGGCAAGGAAAACTGTAGAATTATTAGAACAGTATTCGTACTTTGTGCGTGAAGTAGATAGAAGAAAAAAGAACTCAATGTCTAAAACAAGAGTTTATATGTTCAATCCAATTTTGATTCCCAAATGGGAGTTATCTTTATCCAAAAGGGGACTTGTTGAACTTTCAGTAGAAGAAGCAGAGATTGTATTTGATTCTGAGAAAAAGTTAGATTTTAAAAAATTTTTGCGAAGGAAATTCAAACAGTATAATTACCCTTTCACTTGTCATGATGCTGAAGAGGAAGTTCAGGACTATTTGCCTCTATAACTATGAACTTTACATATCTATACAAAACGTGTTTCTCGTCTATAGTTGAACTGTCGTCACTACCTGTATATGATTATTATATATCTTCATTAATTGAAACAGAAAGAGTCAAGGAGACGGCTCGTACTATTAGGTACGTACACCACATTCTTTTCGTCCCAGAATGTGTATCTGGTTATGACGCAGGGAACTCCGTTACCGTCTTAAAATATGCTAGGAGTGATGATTATGATTCGGTGTTTCAATTGGAGAAAATTATCAAAGACAAAGATAAAACGATTTGTATTGATTCTACAGGAATTTTGATACCTCATATGCTTTATCTTTTACGATTGCTTAACTCAATAGGAATAACAAATGTTGACATTATATACGCTGAACCTCTTAAGTATAAAAATGATGAAGATACACAATTTACAGATAGCTTTTATGAGGTTTCTCAGGTAACAGGTATGGCGGGATCTCACACGTCTCATATGGATACGGACTTGCTGATTATTGCTGCTGGGTATGATCATAGTCGAATTATAGATGTTGCAAGTACAAAGAAAGAGGCGCGTAAGACTTTGCTTTACGGTTTTCCTTCAATAAGTCCCGGAATGTTCCAAGAAAATGTGCTGCGTGTGCATGAGGCAGAAGATTGGCTGGGATCTGATTGTTTTAAGGATATGGACATGAATATATATGCCCCTGCTTATGACCCTTTTGTTACTGCGCAAGTAATTAAGGATTATGTTAGGAATAAAGAATATTCAAATTTGTATTTAGCTCCTTTATCAAGTAAACCACATGCTTTAGGCATGGCTTTGTTTTTCTTGTGGGAAAAAGGATATAAGAAAAACATTAGCATCATATATCCTATGTGTGATAAAGTTTATACGGATTATTCTGAAGGCGTTGGACGGATATGGAAGTATAACTTTATCTTGCCTGGAGAAAATCATGATGAATAAGGGTATTACGGTAGTTTAAGTTCTTTTGTTTTTGTTCGTTAGAGTACATTATCTAGTTATAATCCATTGCGACTGTATCAATCAACATGGAGGACGATAAGATTTATCAGGTAGGCACCAATATTCAGGAAAAAGCCACCGTCATCTGGAACGTGGCCAACGCCATATTCGGCATCTTCAAACCGCATGAATACGGCAAGGTCATTCTGCCCATGACCGTCATCAAGCGCTTCCACGACTGCCTTGTGGCTACGCATGCAGAGGTGCTGGCGGCGCATGAAAAACACGCCAATCTTGCCCCCGGTGCGCTGGATATGATGCTCATGCGTGCATCCGGATACAAGTTCTACAACACCAGCAAGTTCACCTTCGACACCCTGGTGGCCGACCCGAACAATATCGAGGCCAATTTCCGCAACTATCTGGCGGGCTTCTCCCGCAACGTGCAGGACATCCTCACCAAGTTCCGCTTCGAGGACCAGCTCAACACGCTGGTCGAGCACAACGCCCTGTTCCTTGTGGTGCAGGAGTTTGCCTCGCCCAAGGGCTATCTGGGGCCGGATAAAATCAGCGCAGTGGACTGCGGCTACATCTTTGAGGAGCTGGTGCGTAAGTTCTCCGAATCCTACGCCGAGGAGGCGGGTGCTCACTTCACGAGCCGCGATATCATCTACCTGATGACCGACCTGCTGCTCAGTGGCTCCACACCCGGTGATGCCAACGTAACGGTGTACGATATGACCATGGGCACCTCGCAGATGCTCTCGTGCATGGAGGAGCGTATCCACGCGCTCAACCCCGCCACGCCCGTGACCTGCTGCGGTCAGGAGCTCAATGGCGAAACCTACGCCATCGCCAAGTCCGATATGCTCATCCGTGGCGGCGACCCGGACAACATGCGCTATGGCAATACGCTGTCCGATGACCAGTTCGGCGGCTACAAGTTCCGCTACATCATCTCCAACCCGCCTTTCGGTATCGACTGGAAGCGCGAGAAAAAGGTGGTGGAGGATGAGCACGCACGTGGCGAGGCGGGGCGTTTCGCCCCCGGTCTGCCCAAGATTTCCGACGGCCAGCAGCTCTTCCTGCTCAACGGCCTCTCCAAGCTGGACGATGAAGGCCGCATGGCCATCATTCAGAACGGCTCGCCCCTGTTCAACGGCGATGCGGGTAGCGGCCCGTCCGAAATCCGCCGCTATATTCTGGAGCATGACTGGCTGGATGCCATCGTGCAGTTGCCCAACAATTCCTTCATGAACACCGGCATTGCCACCTATGTGTGGTTGCTTGCCCGCAATAAGCCTGAGCACCGCCGCGGCAAGGTGCAGCTTATTGATGCATCCCATTGCTTTGAGCCCCGCCGCAAATCCATCGGCGATAAGCGTAATGATATCACGGGCAACTGCCGCCAGCTCATCATGCAGGCGTACGAAGCCTTTGAGCACGATGCCGTCTATGGTGACCCCGAGGGTATCTACTGCGAGAGCAAGGTGTTTGAGACGCTGGAGTTCGGCTACAACAAGATTACCGTGGAGCGCCCCCAACGCGACGAACAGGGCAATGTCATCAAGAAGAAAGGCAAGCCCGTGGCTGATAAATCCCTGCGCGATACGGAGAACGTGCCCATGACTGAGGACATCGCCACCTACATGGAGCGCGAGGTTCTGCCCTACGTGCCCGACGCATGGGTGGACGATAAGGCCACCAAGGTGGGCTATGAAATCCCCATGACCCGCTACTTCTACAAGTACCAGGCACCGGAGGCTGCGGATTCCATCGCCAAGCGTATCTCCACTTTAGAGGCTGATATTGCCGCATCTCTGAAAAATCTTTTCTCCTGATTCCCATGGCAAGACAGATGAAAGACAGCGGTGTGGAGTGGATTGGAGTAATTCCGAAGGATTGGAGTGTGAGTGCTACCAAGTACTTGTTTAAAATTCAGTCGGGAACTACGCCCGACAGTAAAAAAGAAGAATTTTGGGACGGAGACATCAGGTGGGTTACACCTGCTGACTTTAAGACGGACGATGTATATGTTGAGCGAGGCAGAAGAAATATATCGGATTTAGGATTTGCATCGTGTAGTTTGCAAATAATACCCACTGGAAGTATCATTTTTTCTAAAAGAGCACCGGTAGGTTCTGTTGTAATCAGTAATGCGGATTTGAGTATAAATCAGGGCTGTTTAGCATGTATGAATAAAGGTCAAAGCATTACGAAATATTATTATTACGTAATGTCAATCGCAACGGAACAGTACGAACTACGCAGTTCAGGGACCACATTCAAAGAGATATCTGCCTGTACTTTCTCTAATTTTACACTACCGCTCCCTCCCAACGACAGTCAGCGTGTAATTGCTGATTATATCGACGCTAAAAGTTCTCTGATTTGCAATATAATCGAGCAGACCCGCGTGACGATTGAGAAGTACAAAAAGCTCAAGCAGGCTATCATCACCGAGGCCGTTACCAAAGGCGTACGCGGAGCCCGCCCCATGAAGTCCAGCGGCGTGGAATGGATTGGTGATATCCCGGAGGAGTGGGACCTTCTGAAAACACTTTGGTTATTGGAAATGCCTATAACTGATGGGCCTCATGAAACGCCTACTCTTTATGATGACGGCATTCCTTTTATTTCTGCCGAGGCTGTTTCGTGTGGTCGAGGGGGAATTGATTTTTCGCATAAACGCGGCTATATATCGAGGGAATATTACGATGAGTGCTGCAAGAAATATACGCCACGATTGCATGATATATACATGATTAAGTCTGGCGCAACAACAGGACGCGTATCTATGGTGGATACAGAAGAACTGTTTACCATTTGGTCTCCTTTGGCTGTACTCAGAGCAAATCAGGAAAAGATGCTACCGAGGTTCCTTTTCTATTCATTGCAGGCTGATTATTATCAAAAGCAGATATCTTTATCGTGGTCATTTGGAACACAGCAAAATATAGGGATGAGAGTATTAGAGCAGCTGAAGATTGCGACTCCTGATACCAACGAGCAGCAGGAAATCGCAGCCTACCTCGACACCAAGTGTGCCGAGATTGACCGCATCATTGAGAAAAAGGAGCAGCTCATAGAGGAGCTCGGGAGCTACAAGAAATCACTCATTTACGAATACGTCACGGGTAAAAAGGAGGTTACAGCGTGAAGGAGAAGCAATTTGAAGCCCATATTGAGGCCGCACTGACATCACCCGCGGGTGGGTTGACCAAGGGTGCGGACACATACGACTGCGCTACGGCCTTGTACCGGAACACCTTGCTGAGCTTTGTGCAGGAAACCCAGCCCAAGGCATGGAAGAAATACACGCGCTTGGTGACGCGCAACCCGGAGGAGGCCTTCATCAAGGCCTTTAACGAGCGCTGCACCAAGGATGGCCTACTGCATGTGCTGCGAAACGGCTTTGATGCCGTGGGGGCGCGTTTCCGCGTGTGCTACTTCCGGCCCGAGAGCAATCTGAATGAGGAACACGAGAAACTGTACCGCGCCAACAAGGTGGAAGTCTACCGCCAATGGTACTACAGCGAGAAGTGCAAGAACTCGGTGGACATGGTGCTAGTGCTCAATGGTATCCCGGTGTTTGCTCTGGAGCTGAAAAACCAGCTCACGGGGCAGAATATCGACAACGCCCGCTGGCAATGGAAGAACGACCGCGACCCGAACGAGCGCTGCTTCGGGTTCAATTTCCGCATCCTGAGCTATTTCTGCGTTGACTTGTACGAAGCCTGCATGGCCACGAAGCTGGCGGGCAAGCATACGTACTTCCTGCCCTTCAACCAGGGCAGCGCAGGTGCGGGCAAAAACGGCGGTGCAGGCAACCCTGCCGCTGCGGACGGAGATTTTGCTGTATCCTATATCTGGCGCGAGGTGTTCCAACGCGACAGCCTGATGGATATTCTGCACCGCTTCATGAACCTTGAGAGCAAGGAGGAGAAGGTGCGCCGCAAGAACGGCAAGGAGGATAAAGTGGTGAAGAAGACGCTCATCTTCCCCCGTTACCACCAGTTGGACGTTGTTCGCAAGCTCGTAGCACACGTGAAGCAGCACGGCAGTGGCAGCAACTACCTGATTCAGCATAGCGCGGGCAGCGGTAAGTCCAACTCCATTGCATGGGTGGCCCACCGGCTTTCTACTCTGTTCAATGCGGAGAACCAGCCCATCTTCAGCAGCGTGATTGTGGTGACCGACCGCACCGTGCTGGATGCCCAGCTGCGCAACACCATCTCGGGACATGACCACACACGCGGCGTGATTGCCGCCATTGATGATGAAAAGACCTCGCAGGATCTGAAGGACGCCATCAACGCCGGGGCTCGCATCATCATCACCACGCTACAGAAGTTCCCCGTGATTTATCGCGAGGTGATTCATTATGAGGGGCGCAGGTACGGCATCATTATCGACGAGGCGCACTCCTCGCAAAGCGGTAGTGCTGCCGCAAAGATGAAGGCCGCGCTGGCGGACACACGTGCCGCGCTGGAGCAATATGCCGAGGAAGAAGAACTGGACGCCGAAGCCAACGACGCCGAGAACAAGCTGGTGCAGGAAATCCTGAGCCAAGGCAAGCACGATAACCTCTCGTTCTTCGCCTTTACCGCCACGCCGAAGGATACCACCCTGCAGCAGTTCTGCGAACAAGGGCCGGACGGCAAGTGGCATCCCTTCCACGTGTACAGCATGCGGCAAGCTATTGAGGAGGGATTTATCCTTGACGTGCTGCAGAACTACACCACCTACAAGACCTGCTGCAAGCTCATCCGCACCGCTGAGGAGAACGAGGAAATGGCCAGCAGCAAGGCTGCCCGCCTCATACGCCAATATGCCACGCTGCACCCGGAGAATATCCGGCAGAAGGCAGAAATCATTGTGGAGACCTTCCGCGAAACCACGCGCCACAAAATCGGTGGCAAGGGTAAGATGATGGTGGTTGCATCCTCCCGCCTGGCTGCGGTGCTGTATTTCCGCGCGGTGAAGGCCTATGCCGCCGAGCAAGGTTACGCCGACGTGAAACCCATGGTGGCATTCTCCGGCAAGGTTGAGCTGGAAGACGGCGAAGAACTGACCGAGAGCAAGCTCAACGTGCGTTCGGACGGCACGCATATCTCCGAAGCCCAGACGAAGGAGGAATTCCACAACAACTTCAACATCCTCATCGTGGCAGAGAAGTATCAGACCGGCTTTGATGAGAAGCTGCTGCACACCATGATTGTGGACAAGAAGCTGCGCTCTGTAAAGTGCGTGCAGACCCTCTCGCGCCTGAACCGTACCATCTGCGGCAAGGAGGATACCTACGTGCTCGACTTCATGAATGACCATGAGGAAATCAAGGAGGCCTTCCAGCCCTTCTATCAGGAAACGAAGCTGGAGGGCGACCTGAGCTACGACCTGATTTATCAGACCAAGCGTGACCTGCGCCAGTTCGATGTCTACCACGATGACGACGTAGAGAAGGTTGCGGAGGAATACACGCGCCACAGCGAGCTGCAGGAAGCCGAATGCGCCGCAGCTATCACGAACCTGCTCATACCCGTTATCGCTGATTACACGCAAAAACTGAGTAAGGATAGCCAGTATGAATTCCGCCGCAAGCTGCGCTCCCTGTGCAAGTGGTATGCCCACATCGGGCAGATAACACGCCTGAATGATTTAAAGCTGCACAAGGAATATGTGTTTGCCCGTTATCTTATCAAGGTGCTGCCTGCGGATTCCTCTCCGGTGGTGGACATCGAGGGCAAAATAGAGATGGAGTACTACAAGCTCGAGGAAACCGGAAACGGCAGCATTCAGCTTGCCGGTACGGACGGCGTCCTGGAACCGGGCACGGCTACCGCAGGTGGCGGTGCCACGGACAAAAAGGAGCCGCTCGATGAACTACTGAACCGCATCAACGAAGCCATGGGCGGCAACTTTACCGAGGCCAACAAGGTGGCGGCTCGCACCATCATGGCCGTACTGAAAGAAAACACCTCGCTGGCGGCATCTGCCCGCAGCTCTAACATGAAGGTATTTGTGGATACCATTTTCAAGGATATCTTTGAAAATGCAGCCATGGACTGCTACGTCAAGAGCATGGAGGGCTTCGAGGACCTGATGCAGGATGACCACAAGCGCAACCGGCTTCGCGAGCAGCTGGCACACGAGCTCTACCGCCAGTTCCGCAGTGAATATTATCCGGAGGTAGAAGAAAGGGTGTTAGAAGCAGCTGAGGAGGAAAAGTAGAACTTTGACTTGTTTGCAATATACTATCATTACGTTACGTAAAGTTTCATTATGAAGAGAGATATATTGTGGATTTGATAAGAATGTCGCATGGATTATAATTAGTCGTGTATGTTTCAATATAGTTAACAGTAAGCACCTTTTACATTAGTTTTTGGCTGTAATTATGACAATTCCTCCTATTCTTGAAGACGATAATGATGAATGTGAGAATCTTATTGAAAAGATACAACAATTCATCAGGATTCCAGAGATAGTATACCATTACACAAATGCTGAAGGACTAAATGGAATATTACAAAGCCAAGAAATAAGACTTACACGCTGGGATAGCTTGAATGATATAAGTGAACATGCGTATATTCATGATGTAATACGAGAGTGTATTCAAGAGATAGAGATTGATGAGACGTTCAAGACTAACGTCAGAGCATTAAATCAAATGATACTTTCGTTCAAAAATCCGCTTTCATGTATACAGACAGATAAAAATATGTACGTGGCATCGTTTTCAAAAAATGATGACAGTTTGCCCTTATGGACATATTATACTAAGTCAGTTCAAAGTAGTGGATACTGCATCGGATTCAATTCAAACGCTTTTTCATTCAAGGGAAATAGCCTGTCAATGCATGGAGTTATATATAACCGAAGAGATCAGAAGCAGCTGATAAATGAATTTCTTCATCAACTGTTAGCTATATATAATTCGAATCCTGGATTGTTCAATGAGCGAGGCGAGATCGCAATGTCTATCAAATGGTTTTTTGCTGATTTTGTATCATGCGTTGGCTGCCTTTTTAAGCATCCATCGTTTGAACATGAAGAAGAGATAAGAGTCATAGCTCGCATCAATGCGAAAAAAGCTATTGATGAAAAGTGGATAAAGATACGTTGTTCGAATGGTATTCTTATTCCATATATAGCAATGACGTTTGAACAATCAGGTGTTACAAGTGTAAAATCGTCACCAACTCTAGATGCTGCTGCAGCTTATAACGGAATCAGGACTGCACAGACGTTATACAAATACCCCAGGTTCTCAATAGAACACTCTTCTTTGCCGCTACGTAATATCTGATACAAATAAATATACTGATGCCCCGCCGCTGCCCTCATATAAAAAACATTAATAGAGAATATGAAAAGTAGGATGGGCCTGTAAGATTGTGACGTGTGAGGTAAACAAAAAAATGCCCGCGGGAACGGGCATTTTTTGTTGGGGATAGCTGTTGGTGTTTCCTCGGGGTGACGGGAGAGGAGGGTGTGGGCAATGAATAATTATTAGTAATTAAGGAATAGTGATTTGTGATTAGTGGAGGGCCTGACTTGGCGTGGTGATTGTGTTGAGGGGACTTGGGGACGGGGGGCGTACGTTGGCTCTCCCTTTGTGCGGTTTATCGTGGCGGAGATGGAGAGATGACGCAGATAATTGTTGTCATGCTGGCATTTCAGCCTTGCGCGTGGGCGCGTGGGCGTGGTTTAATGGGGGTGTTATGACTATGAATGAGCAGATAACTGAGGGGATGAAGACCGCTATGCGCGCCAAGGATACGGTGGCGCTGGGGGCTCTCCGTGGATTGAAGGCTGCTATCCAGAACGCCCGGCTGGCCAAGGGTAGCGTGAATGCTGAGCTGACGCCTGCCGAGGAACAGAGCGTGGTGCGCAAGCAGATCAAGCAGCGCGAGGATGCCATTGCGCTTTATGCCCAGGCCGGTCGCACTGACCAGGTGGAGAAGGAGCAGGCCGAAATCACGATTCTGGCCGCATTACTTCCCAAGGAAATGACTGAGGCTGAGATTCTTCCCGTGCTGGAAGCTGTCATCGCCGAGCTGGGTGCCAGCACCAAGAAGGACATGGGCCGCGTGATGAAGGAGATGCAGGCCCGCACCGAGGGTCGCGCCCCCGGTAAGTTGCTTTCTCAGCTGGTGGGTTCCCGCCTGAACTGATTTTCCCCGGATTCCGTATGTTCTGCGCTGTCATCGTAGCGGCTGGTAGTTCGCGCCGCGCCGGGTTCGATAAACTGGCGGCTCCGCTTGCCGGGTTGCCGGTGCTGCGCCGCAGTGTGGATGCCTTTGTGGCAGCCGGTGCTGCTGCGGTGGTGGTGGTGTGCCCCGAAAGCCGCTGGGTGGAAACGGGGCTGGCTTCTGCGGCTTTTCCTGTGCCGGTAAGCCGGGTGGATGGCGGCGCGGAGCGTCAGGATTCCGTGGCGGCGGGGCTGGCGGCCCTGCCTGCCGGAACCCGCATGGTGGCGGTGCACGATGGTGCCCGCCCCCTGATTACTCCTGCGGGTATTGCTGCGTGTCTGGCTGCCGCAGAGGAGACCGGAGCTGCCACCTGTGCCCACCCGGTGGTGGATACGCTGAAACGCGCCGATGCCGCAGGCCGCTCGCTGCCGGAAAAGGTGAGCCGTGAGAACCTGTGGGGCATGGAGACTCCGCAGATTTTCCGTCTTGAGCTGCTGCTGCAGGCTTATGACTATGTGAAGGCTCACGGGCTTGTGGTGACTGACGAGGTGTCGGCTGTGGAGGCGCTGGGTGTGCCGACGCAGCTGGTGCAGGGCGGTGCCAACATGAAGATTACCCTGCCGGGGGATCTGGAGCTTGCAGAGCTCATCTGGACACACCGGGCATGAAGAGCGCGTGGGTCATCGGTAGCGGTTTTCTGGGCTCGGCACTGGCCGAAGCCTGTCGCGCAGCCGGTGTCCGGGTGCTCACCATTGACCCCGCCGCGCCTGCGGAGGTTTGCGGCAGCGCGGCCGATGTCGGCGTGCTGCTCCGGGCTGTGGCGCAGCTGTTGCCGGACGTGGTGTTCTGCTGCACGGCGACCCGCGGTGGCTCGGCAGAGGATTATCGCCGGGCGTATCCCGCTGTGGTGGAGTCGCTTGTCCGCGTGCTGCCCGCCGCCAGCCGCGTGGTGTTCTGTTCGTCTACTTCGCTGTATGCCGGTGCGTGCGGGCAGGTGGTGACGGAAGAATGCCCGGTAAGCGCGGCAACAGAGCGTGCGCAGCACCTGTTGGCGGCGGAGGAGAAAACCCTGGCTGCCGGCGGGGTGGTGGCGCGTCTGGTGCCGCTGTATGGCCCGGGGCGTTGCGAACTGCTGCGCCGGTACAGGGCGGGCGAGCCCTGCCTGCCCGGTAATCCCGGGCGTCTGATGAATTACCTGCACCGCGATGATGCTGTGGCGGCTCTCCTGCTGCTGGCCGGTCAGGGGGCAGGGGTGTACAATGTGTGCGGGGAAACATTTTCCAAGGCTGAAATCTATGCCCGTCTGCAGGCGGAGCTCGGGTTGCCGGTTCCGCAGCAGGAATCCGCGCCTTCGGTGCGCGGGGTGTCGGATATGCGTGTGGAGAGCACCCGCCTGCGTGCGCTGGGCTGGAGCCCCACGTATACGTTGGTGCAGTTTGCCGGAGAAAAGGAGGTGCAGGTATGAAGCGCCCCGATTATTATGAGCTGCTGGATGCCCGCCCGGATGCCTCTCCGGCTGAATTAAAGCAGGCCTACTACCGCCAGGCCAAGATTTACCACCCTGACCTGAATGTGGGTAATGAGGCGGCGGAGGAGCGCTTCAAACTCATTGCCGAGGCTTACCGGGTGCTGGGCGATGAATACGAACGCCGCCTGTACGATGAAGCCCGCGAGCGCGATATCCGCTATGCCGATGCGCCGGAGCTGGCCAGCATGCAGCGCTCTGTGCGTTTTTCTGCCCGGAGCGGTCGAAACCGCGAGCAGCGGCGCGATGACCGCCGTTCCCGGGCCCGCCGGCGCTTTTCTATTTTACCCGCCCGCAAGAAGATGCCCTGGTGGGCTACCTGTGCTATCTCTCTGTTCTGGGTGAGTGCGCTGCTGCCTTTTATTATGCGCAGCGGTGCGACGGCGCGCAGCCGCAGCATGCCCGCTGCAGAGAAAAAGGAGAAGCCCGACCCACCGCATGAGCTGGTGCGCGAGCGTCTGCAGCTCATGCAGGCCCGGCTGACCGAAGCGGCGCAGGCCGGAGATGTCCGGGCGCAGCTGCGGCTGGGGTTGTTGCTGTATTCCGGCAGCACCGGTGTGGCTATCGACCGCGAGGCGGCTCGCATGTGGTGGCAGAAAGCCGCCGAGCAGGGCAACGCCACCGCCGCTTACTACCTGGAAAAGTGCGATTTCAATCCCCCGCCACCACCTGAGCCCAAGGTGGAAGACAAGGGAGATTGACGATTGACTATTGACGATTGACTATTGGGAGTCCGGAAATTGCCATGCAGCCTGGTAAATGGGAAGTTGTGGATGTAGAATTCTGAATTCTACTTTCTACCTCCTACATCTTACAAATCTTGTAAATAGACGAAAAAAGTCCCGCCCATCGGTATAAAAACCTAGGGCGGGTGCGCAATGAGGGGCTTGGTTACCCCACTTGAACTTGTTGTGCCTTACTTGCGGGCTGTCTTGGGCGAATCTGCGAGAAGCCCCGACGGCTGCTTGTCTCGCCATAGCTTTAGTGACGGCGGCGACGTGCGGCAAGCCCTGCTAAAGCAAGCAGGGAAAGCGTAGACGTGGTGGGCTCAGGGACAGTGGGAGCCGCCGCGGGATTTGCCATATCTGCGGCAGTTACCTTGCCGTGCCAGATTGTTAGATCTATACCCTCAAGAGGAGTATAGGTATCACCAATGCCACAAACTCTCAGACTAGCCGTAGTAATTGAGGTGGGCAGGTTACTTGTGATATCCACGCTCCAAAAGGTTTCCAGCTCTGCTCCTTCCGTATACCCGAAAAGCGATGCTGTGGGCGTATCCCCGAAAAAATCAGTGACCTGAAAAATCAAACGGTCAGCGCTAATTGCACTATCGAGTCCAATGCCGGACATGATATCAACATTCGGGAAAGTAAGAATGTATTCTCCCTGAAGCCAACCAGGAACGGGATTTGGAGCATATGAGAAAGCAAAATTACCTGCGGCTTCGTTTCCCCCATAGCCAAATTGAAAATCAAAAGAGTTCCCCGTATCATCACTAGATAATACTGATGATAAATCAAAGGAAATGGCAAAGGTGCCAGTATTGAATGTTTCTAGTTGGTCATCTAATATAAGTTTTCCAGTCATCCCCAGACCAGAATGATAAGCAAAATCTTTGTCTTTAACTACATAGGCAGGAGTTTCGCCAGCTTGCGAGAAGGTAGCAAGAGCCAAAATAGCGAGAATCGTTTTTTTCATGATTGTAAGATTAGATTATTAAGAGTTTCGAACGGCTCGTGCAGGCATACTTTTCTTTCGCGCGAGGGATGATAGAGAGCCCTATTCCTAAGCCGCTGAGCCTAATTTACAGCATTGATGATGCTGGAGCAAGCGTAAAAACGCCAAATGCTTAAATTTATGCACTTTTTGCCATTTTCTTGGCTCTGAAGCAACAAATATGCCGATGGATGATATTCCTCAATTATAGGGAATGCTAAACCATTAAAATCATCAGGACTCGATAGATTGGAAGTTGGCGAAGAACTTCATCGGAGCACGGGACTTCAGTCCCGATTACACTCTCCGTGATTTACGGGACTGAAGTCCCGTGCTCCGAAAACAACAATCTCGCTTAATTATGCCAGCGCGTAATATCCCCGCCCAATCCCAATTTATCGAGCTGCATTATAATTTCCGGACTTTTTAGAGGTTCCCGATTGACAAATGTTTGAATTATCTGCGCCTTCGGCGCAGGGAACTGGACAATGGTCATTAGTCAATAGTCAATCGTCAATAACCCTTTACGCTCGTCACTCGGCTGTTTTGTCCTTTTTCCGGGAGATAACGGGCGTTTTCTCTGCCGTGGTCTTCTTTGCCCGGGCTTTGCGGCGCTTGCGGGCTGGCTTTCGGCGGCGGCGCGGGGCTTTGATGCGCTGCATCTCCACCTGCATGAGCATGAGGGTGAACATCGATGCCGGGCTGATTTCCACCGCGGCCACCTCCGATACTTTCTCGGCCAGTTGTACCATCTTCTGCAGCAGCGTGGCGTATTCCGCCGCATCGGTGCCGATTCCCGCATCGGTCAGCAGGGTGTGCAGCTGAAGCAGGTGGCGGAACATGCACATCCAGTTCTCCGCCGGTCCGGCAGAAAGACTGGTCATGAGTGCTTCGGGCAGCGAGTTCAGGCATTTTTCCACCTTGCGGAGCTGGGAGAGACGCGCGCGATCCTTGCAGCCGGCCGATGCGGCTTCCAGCATGTAGCGCAGCGGCGTTTCCAGGTCGCCATATGCCTCCAGCGCTGCTACCGGTACGCGACCGGGTTCGTGGTTGGTATCGCCGCGGCGGGCAACGCGGGCAAACAGTTCCTCCATGGCGGCCAGACGCCCCTGCGGTGTTACTGTTTCCCTCTCAAAAAGCATGCCTGTATACTAACAATTCAGGCCCGCCGTGGCAAGCTCAAAGCGCCTGCCTGCGAGCCTTTCGCGTCATGATGCAGCAGGCGCCCGTCCTTGGCAGGATGGGCGCCCGGGAAAATCATGCTTTCTTTTTGTTCTTGGTTTTGCTTTTGGCTTTTTTCTTAGCCGGCTTTTCGCCCGCCACTTCGGGGGTGATGGTTTTCTTTTCGCCATTGATGATGACGGTAATCGGCTCGGGGTCCGGGGTGGTGGTGGTGAAGCGGTGCTTGGTGACCTTGCCGTTCTTCCATATCATATCAACGGTGATATTACCACGGGCGCGGATACCGGTTACGTGGCCGTTCTGCCAGGCATCGGGCAGGGCGGGCAGCAGCTCAATCTGCCCGGCGTGGCTCTGCACGAGCATTTCGCTCATGCCGCCGGTCATGCCGTAGGTGCCGTCCATCTGCATGGGCGGGTGGTTACCGAACAGGTTATCCAGCACATTGTAGCGGATGTAGTTCTGCACCATTTCGTAGGCCTGTCCCGTGTTGTGGAAGCGGGCCCACAGGGCGGTGCGCCACGGCCAGGTCCAGCTGCGGCGGTTATCGCCACCGCAGCCGCGCAGCTCCAGGCTCTTCATGGCGGCTTTTGCCAACTCCGGGGTTCTGGCCATGGAGATGGAGGTGCCGGGGAATACGCCGATGAGGTGCGAGGTGTGGCGGTGGCCGCTTACCTTGTCCGGGCGGTCGATAATCCACTCCTGCAGGTAGCCGCCATCGGCCACGCGGTTGGTCACCAGGCGGTTTCGCAGGGAAATGAGTTTCTTGGCCCAGGCGCCGTCCACACCCAGTTCGCGAGCGGCCTTGGCGGTGTTATCGAAGAGTTCCCAGATGAGCTGCTGGTCGTGCATCACGCCGTCTTCGTGCGGGCCCCATTCGTGCGACCAGCTGTTGGGCGATACGAGGGAACCGGCCTTGATTCGCTTGAGCTCGGGGTGCTTGCTGACATCCAGCAGCTTGCCGTTGCTCATGAGCCCCTTACCGCCTTCGCCCACTTCCTTGAGGTGGGTTTCCCAGAAGGCGCAGATGTTTTTCAGGATGGGGTAGCCGATGTTTTTGAGATACTCCTTGTCCTGGGTGAACATGTAGTGATCCCAGAGGTGCAGGGCGTACCAGGCATTCACCGGCGGGTTCCACTCCGTCCAGCCGCCGCCGCCCCAGGGATTCTGCGAAATGCGGGTCGTCCAGCCCTTGACTCCGGAGCCGAAGTGTTTCGAGGTCATGGCCGTGAGCGGTTTTTCCATGGCCTTCATGAAGTTGATGAACGGCATGTGGCATTCGGACAGGTTGCCCACCTCAGCACCCCAGTAGCACATCTGGAGGTTGATGTTGTTGTGGTAGTCGCAGGCCCAGGCGGCGTGTACCTTATCGTTCCAGATACCCTGCAGGTTCACAGGCAGGTTGCCGGGGCGGGACCCGCAGATGAGCACGTAGCGGCCGTACTGGTAGATGGTGGCCTCCAGCTCCGGGTCGCTGCCGCTGTGCTTGTAGGCCTCGATGCGTTCATCCGTAGCCATGGAGGCGGTGCCTTCATCGGTCTTGCCCAGGTTGATGCGCATGCGGTTGAAAAGCTTCTTGTAGTTGCTGATGTGGGCTTTACGGATTTCGCTGTAGCTTTTCTGCGTAGCCTTGGAGAGCGTTTTCTTGTTCCTGGCCGTGGGGCTGGCCCCCTTCCAGTTGCTGGCGTAATCCATCTTGTAATTGGTCGCCAGAGAGACGTACACTACCACCGAGGAGGCTCCCTCCACCTGAATGTAGGGAATATTGGCCGCAGAGAACGAGGGGCGCATGGCATCTCCCTTGCCTGTGTAGGAGACCGTTTCACTACCGCCCTTGCCCTTCACCTTGACCTTGCCGCCTTTCGTTTTCACGACGATGCGGCCTTCGAACTCTTCGCCATTGGCCAGAGTGCCGCTCATGGTGATACCGTCTTCAGACTTGCTGTAGCTGACGGTATGGTTCGGGGTGAGGGTAATGCGGGCTTTGATTCCCTCCTTGGAATCGGTACTGGCGCTGTAGACCAGCACGTCATCCGGTTCGCTTACAAAGCATTCTCGCTCGTGTTTTGCGCCATTCTGCGTGAACTGCACGCGGGCAATGCCGTCGCGCAGGTCGAGTGAGCGGGAGTAGTTCTCGGTGTTGCCCTTGTTATCGAAGCTGATATAGAGGCTGCCGAAGGGCTGGTAGGAGCCGAAGGTGTCTTTGTTTGCCGTGGGGCCATATACATAGCCGCTGCCGTTGTTGGGCAGGTTAGGGCCGCCACTCCACAGGCTTACTTCATTGAGGTTCACGTGCTCCAGCTTATCGCCGCCGAATATCGTGCCGCCGATGCGGCCGTTGCCCACGGGCAGGGTCTGGGATTCCCAGGCATCCTTGGTCTGCTTGCCGGGCAGGTTGCCGGTGTTGCCGGCCTCCTTGGTCCAGGGAAGGGCAATGGGGCGGACTATGGCCGGCTGTTTGTACCAGAGATAATTTTGTGAAGGGTGAGAGGTGGAGTCATCGGCATTAGCAGCCAGACAAAGCGAAGATAAAACAATCAGTGCGGATGTTTTCATGTGGAAAAATCAGATAAACTCTACCTGAAGCGTGATGTTGCCCAGGGTGAGGGTGTCGCCATCGTTAAGGGGGCGGCAGTTGTTATAGGCATCCAGCGGTTCATCATTGATGGCAGAGCCATTGGTTGAGCCCATGTCATTTGCTACCAGCCCGGACTCGTTGAGCTGCAGCTGAAGGTGCGCGCGAGAGACGCTTTCATCCTCCACGGTGATGTGGGAGACACCGGGGTCGCGGCCCAGGATGATTCCCCCCTCTTGCGCAATCTGCCCGAAAGGAATACGCTGCTCCCAGGCCATGCCGTCGGTCAGCAGACCGAAGAGCCGCAGTTCGCAGGCACTCACGGCTACAGGTGGACATGGTGTGTTCAAATCCGGAGTCTGGGCATTTTCCAGCCCGCTGCCCAGCCCCCATTTGGCGCGCAGTATGTGGTATGGCTGAAGCGCCTGCAGATAGATGTAACCGGTGTCGGTGGTGTCATCCGCCGGGCGCGACTGCGGCGGTGTGGAAATGGGGATGGGGGCATCCCACGCCGGGGTGAGCGGAACTTCCCGGCCAAGTGCGGGCGGGTTGGAGCCGGCAGCATTTGCCTGCAGCATCGCAATGGCGGCGCGTACTTCGGCCAGTTCGCTTTCCAGTGCACAGGCGCGTGCTTCAAGCTCTGCCAGGGTGGGCTTATCGTTGTCCTCGGGCGGGGCGTTCATATACTGCTGGTGATTCTAGCAGAATCACCACCGCATGGCAAGCGGGAAATTCCGCACCCCTCTGGTGTCAGGTACGTGTGTCCCAAAGATTGCAGAAGCCGCTGATAAATGAATGCCGTTTCATCAGAAGCCCCCCCGGTTATAACAAATGAGCGATAAATTGAAATTTGAAGGGCAATAGCCCTTCAAATTTGTCCTGCGAGAAGCGCAGGTATTTCGTCCTTTGCGCAGCAAAGGAATTCATCCACTGCAAAGCAGTGGTTTCTTCCGCCGGTACGGCGGATTTCATACTCGCACAGCGAGTATTTCATTGAGGGAGCGTAGCGACCGACTGCTGATTGAAGCGTTGAATTACATAGGCAGAGAATCGCAATAAGCACCTAAGTATTCTATATTATTGTTTATTTTTATTCCTCGGTCAGCGAAGCAGTCGCCCCGCTTTGCGGGGCTCAATGAATTGCACCTTCGGTGCAC
>JAZONE010000119.1:0-17514 GCA_045654325.1 Akkermansia sp. | reverse complement strand
CGCAACAAGGACCACCAGTCCTCGGCCTACAACGAAATGCAGCATACCTACCGCCCCTCACATGCCGATTATTGCTACGATGCCAAATACGGCATACGCGCATGGGCAGGTGGTGGGCGCGCCAGCGCACGCGAGACCATCGGCCGCGTGGCCGCAGGTGCTGTAGCCAAAGCCGTGGCACAGTCCATCTGCCCCGGGCTGCAGGTCATCGCTTGGGTGCAGCAGGTACACACCGTGTTCTGCCACGGACTGCCGGCTGATGTTGACCCGGCTGGTGTGGAGAGCAATATCGTGCGTGCTGCCGACCCCGAAAGCGCCGAGGACATGAGCGTCGTCATTCGCGAGGCACGCGCCAAGGGCGATTCCGTCGGTGGCGTGGTTGCCTGCACAGTACGCAACTGCCCGGTGGGATTGGGTGACCCGGTTTTCGATAAGCTCGAGGCAACATTGGCTCACGCCATGCTGAGTATCCCCGCCTGCAAGGGCTTCGAAATCGGCAGCGGGTTCGGAGCACCGGCACTGCGTGGTTCCGAGCACAATGACCCTTACTACATGGAGGGAGAGCGCGTGCGCACCCGCACCAACAACTCCGGCGGCATCCAGGGCGGCATCTCCAACGGAGAGCCCATCAACATGCGCCTGGCCTTCAAGCCCACCGCCACCCTCATGATTGAGCAGGAAACCGTGAACGATGCCCACCAGCCCGCCACCCTGCGCGGCAAAGGCCGCCACGATGCCTGCATACTCCCCCGCGCCGTCCCCGTGGTGGAATCCATGGTCTGGCTCACCCTCTGCGACCACCTCCTCCGCCAGCGCTGCGCCTCCATATAAAGCGGCACCCCGTGCCGCTTTCATACCGCCGCCAGGCGGTAATTCATGCGCGGCTACAGCCGCGCTTTCATCCACCCACAGGGCGGATTTCATACACGGGCCTGCCCGTGTAATTCATTGAGGCCTGCAGGGCCGACTGGTTTCCGCTGCATCAGCAGCGGAACTTCCCTTTCTTCCGCGGCCGATATTTGTTCATTCATCGGGATATCGAAAAGCTTTCCCAATGATACCCGATTTCATGAACTCGGCTATATGGGCTGTACCGCTGCTTCTGCAGCGGTAACCAGTCGCCGCTGGTGCGGCTCAATGAATAACGCGCTGCGCGCGTATGAAATCCCGGCATATGCCGGGATGAAATACAGGCGCGTAGCGCCTGTACGAAATACCCGAGCTGCGCTCGGGTACAAATAAATCAGCCCCTTCTCTGCCGGAATACGCGGAGGTACTGCCAGTTGATGAACCCGAGGTAGCCGAGAATCATCACATTGAACCACTCGCCATCCACCAGGGCCCAGATACCCAGGCCGCCGCAGATAAGCAGGCCCAGCACACAGGGGATGAGGTAATTATTCAGCAGCGTGCCCAGGAGCTTACCGCCATCCAGCGGGAACACGGGCAGCAGATTGAACAAGCTCCACCAGAAACACACCAGCATACCCGTGGTAAGCGCCTGCAGCACCACCGGCGAAACCTCGTGCGCGTTCAGCCCCAGCAGCAGGTCGCGCTGCAGGTCAAAGGGCAGCACCTCCATCCACGGCATCAGGTACGCGTAGCGCACCCCTGCCCACGGGCAGCCCAGCAGCCCGCCAAAGCACAACCCCAGCAGCCCGCCCAGCAGCAGCGAGGCCACCGGCCCCGCCAGCACCACCAGCGCATACGCACCGCGCCCTGCCGGCAGCATCGCGAACCGTGTTGCGCCGCCCAGACCGGCTACCTCTACTTCCACCACCACCGCACCGGCGGCGCGCCCCACCAGCGCGTGCCCGAACTCATGCACCAGCAGACACAGCATACCCATCACCACAAATATGGCCACGCGCGATAAGTCCTCGCCATCGCTCACGCCGAATGCGCCACCCAGCACCGCCAGCAGCAGCCAGGCATAGGGGTGAATACTCACCGGAATACCGAAAAGACAAAAACGCAACACGCCGCGCGGGGAATTCTGCTCGTTCATGCCCGTATTTTACCCCGTTTTTGCACCGTTTTGCAATAAAATTTGCATTTTTTACAAAAAAAGACTTGCAATGCATCCGCAGAAGTAGTAATATTGCGCCGCACCCCGTCCACGGGGAAAGCAAAATCCGGCGTAGCTCAGCGGAAGAGCGGATGACTGTTAATCATTAGGTCGTTGGTTCGATCCCAACCGCCGGAGTCAAAGAAGCCCAGCAAGTCAACTTGCCGGGCTTCTTTGTTTTTCCTTGCCAAGCCGCCCGTCGCGGTGTATGCTGGCTGCAACCAATACACAACACCATTTCACACCATGGAATTCAACTTCGACGCACTTGAAAAGAAAGGCCTCAAGCTCAACCCCGCTCCCGCCCCTGTGGGTTCCTACGTGCAGTGCATCCGCACCGGCAACTACCTCCACCTCTCCGGCGGCATCTCCATCAACGGCGACGTAGCCATCTACGGTAAACTCGGCGCCGAAGTCAGCATCGAGGAAGGCCAGCGTGCCGCCCAGGCCGCCATCCTCAACCGCCTCGCCGTCATCCAGGCAGAGCTCGGCAGCTTTGCTCCCCTGCGCAAGATTGTGGCCGTGAACGGCTTTGTGAACTGCACCCCCGACTTCACCGACCAGGCCAAGGTGCTCAACGGCGCCTCCGACCTCCTGGTAGAGCTCTTCGGGCCCGCCGCCGCCCACACCCGCTCTGCCGTAGGTGTGCCCAGCCTGCCCCTCGGTGTAGCCGTGGAAATCAACATGATTGTTGAGTTCGACCCCGCCGCCTGCTGATTTTAACACCAACCCGGGAGAGCGCCATGGCCACCATCGTTCTGGGAATCTGCGGTTCCATCGCCGCATACAAAGCCGCCGGCGTAGCCTCGCAGCTCGTGAAACTCGGCCACGAGGTTCACTGCGTCTGCACCCCTGCTGCGCTGCACTTTGTCACCCCGCTCACCCTCATGACGCTCTCCCGCAACCCCGTCATCACCACCTTCGATGACGAAACCGGCAGCTGGGTCCCCGTCCACATCGACCTCGCCCAGCGTGCCGACCTCCTGGCCATCGTCCCCGCCTCGGCCAACACCATGGCCTGCATGGCCCACGGCCAGTGCCCGAACGCCCTCACCAGCCTCTACCTTGCCTACCGCGGCCCCGTCCTCATCTTCCCCGCCATGAACGGCCTCATGTGGGACCACCCCGCCACCCAGGCAAACGCCGCCACCCTGGCCGCCCGCCCGCAGCACCGCATCATCGGCCCTGCAGAGGACGGCATGCTCGCCTGCGGCGCCACGGGTAAAGGCCGCCTTGTACCAGAAGATTACATCGTCTCCGAAATCCTCACCTCTCTCCCCTCCTGAATCCCATGGATATCAACTATCTCCAAATCGGGCTTGCGCTCTGCGTAGGCGTTTCTCTCTCTGCAGCCTGCGGTTTCCGCGTCTTCGTCCCCCTGCTCGCCATGGCGCTCGGCGTGCGCTTCGGCGGCCTCAGCATCGATGAAAACCTTGCCTGGGTCGGTTCCAATGCCGCCCTCTGCTGCCTGGGCGCAGCCACCCTGGTGGAAGTGCTCTCCTACTACATCCCCGTGGTCGACAACGCGCTGGATGCCATCGTAGGCCCCGCCGCCCTCATAGCCGGCGCCTTTGTCACCGGCGGCATGCTCGGCGACCTGCCCGACTGGCTCCAGTGGAGCACCGGCATCATCGCCGGCGCCGGTGTAGCCGGCACCGTGCAGCTCGGCACCACCGCCACCCGCGCCGCCAGCACCAGCACCTCCGCCGGTCTCGGCAACCCCATCGTCAGCACCCTCGAAAACCTCCTTGCCACCGTCGGCTCCGTGCTGGCCATCCTTGCCCCCGTACTCGCCGTCATCGGCGCCGGACTCTTCCTCATCCTCATCGTCCTCTTCCTTCGCAAAATCCGCGGCATCATCCGCCGCCGCCGCGAAGCCAAAGCCGCCGCCGCAGCAGCAGCCCAGAGCGCCTGAGTCCCACCTCAGCCGGGAAATTAACTATTGATAGGCTCGGTACCCCCCCACACACAACGCGCTCCAATGGGAATTTGTGGCGCAAGCACTGGTTCTAGTCGGAGCACGGGACTTCAGTCCCGAAAAACATAAACGGGACTGAAGTCCCGTGCTCCGATACAAAAAACACGCCCCTGCCTGCGGAACATGCAGACAGGGGCGCGGCGTACTACCGGGATTGGGCTTGTGACTTGTCGAAAAACACCTAGGCCAGCGTAATGCGCTGGTAGCGTGCGGAATTGAGCACCGAGAACATGAAATCCTCCGGTGCCTGACCGGAAAGCAGCTGCTCGAACATACCGGGCTTGCAGCCACCCAGCAGCATAGTGCCCTGCTGGTCGTAGCGCACCGGCACATTGCCGTAGTTGCGCTGGGCCACATTCCAGAACACCAGGCGAGGCATGGCATAGCCCGCGGCCTCGTAGCGCCGGCGGATCATCTCGTACGCCGAGGGATTCCCGGCGCCCTCCACGCAGCCGTCGAACTGCATATCCGAAATGATGACAATGCACTGCGGCATCTGCTCCGCCGGCAGCGCGGCCTTCACCGCGGCATCCAGCACCAGGCGGAACACCGCCTCCAGATTGGTGTTCATGCCCCAGTCCATGTCCAGCATATACTCCACCTTCTGATCCAGCGGCCAGGCGGAGTCCACCTCCACCAGCTGCGGTTCGGCGGAGAAGGTAATCATCTTATCCTTGAAGATACCCGTGTTACGCTCAGCCACATACAACCCCAGCGACATCGCCACATCTATCGGGTATGGCGTGCCGCCCAAGGTCATGGAGCCGGAAACATCCACCACCGCCAGCCAGTTGGCACCGGCCGCCTCGCCGAAATAATCCGGCAGAAAGCGCCACATATTATCCAGCTGCAGGCACTCCGTGGCATCCAGCTCGCGCTCGCGGAACTTGTTCATGATATCGTAGGGATACAGCGTGCCCACATTCACCTTCTCCTCTGCCTCCTCCACCATATAGAACTTCTCCACGCAAAGCTGCTTGTGCAGCGTCTCCACATAGGCCTTGTAGCGCTCACCATCGTTCCTCATGAACGTCTTGCGGTACTTCATACCGGCGTTGGAAGGCACCGCGCTGTAGCGGAAAGTATAATCCCGGCGGGTCAGGCGCGTCTCCAGCACATCAATCCGTCGGCGCAGCGCGGCCAGCACCTGGCGGTACTCCTTCGCGCTGAGCTTCAGCCCGCGGTACACCTGCTTAGCCAGCGCACGCGTGGCGGCAGACGATGTATTGCACGAGGGCAGCCACTTGGCCAGCAGCGAAACCTCCTCCTTCTCCCCCTGCCCGGCCAGCGCC
Organism: Akkermansia sp.; assembly: GCA_045654325.1. Taxonomy (GTDB): domain Bacteria; phylum Verrucomicrobiota; class Verrucomicrobiia; order Verrucomicrobiales; family Akkermansiaceae; genus Akkermansia. The sequence continues at coordinate 12,176 of JAZONE010000119.1, read as the reverse complement.
GCGCAGTCAGCCTTCAGCTGCTCCGCCACCAGGGAAAACACCGCGGCATCCAGCTCACGGCTCACCCCCAGCAGGCAGAAAAGATCATCCCAGCGGCCATAGAACGGCAGGTGCTGCAGCACCCCGCTGCGCACGAAAAGCTCCGTATCCAGCTCCGCCACCGTGCGGATACCCGCGCGGAACACATCGCGCTCGCCCTGGCCGCCGTTGCCGCGTATATCGCGCAGGTAGAACAAGCAGCGCAGCGTGCCCAGCTTATCCTCGCGGTACGCGGCGCGCACCGCCTGCGGCACCTGCGCGGGGGTCTTGCGCAGCGATGCACCGCCCATGAATAAATCCAGCAGGGCAGATAAAGTAGAGCGGCAGGCGGTCATGCCGTTCGTAGTCCGGGTCGTGTTGTCGCACGCCTTTATGGCGGCGAATAAAGAGTTATTGGTCATGATGATATTGTAATGTTAATGGGTTATATATACTGGTAGTTGCAGGCAAATCCGCTTTCTTCTGGAAATATCATCCGCCTATCTTGCGGGGCGGGCGCTGCTTCGCAGCAGGACCCTTCCGCTTGCTCGGTAGTAGGGTGCGAATCTCAGAACGAGAAACAAATCGCCAAGACACCCGGGTGGTGGTGCCACCCGGAATCACATCTATTGAACAAACAGAGCCTTGTTACAGGATTTGATTGCTGAATGTGTCTTTCTGCTTTTCTGTGGGGGGGATTGGTGACAAGACTCCGTATATGTTCGCTGCTCTGACCACCTGAGCTACTACCTGCGTTTCCGCGGGCGATGGGACTCGAACCCATGACCAGGCTTAGATTGCTGTTGAAGTCTTTGTTACCAGGGGGGGCTCCCCGCCGCTTTCGCGGCAAGAGAGGTTAAGGGTTAGCGGGATTACGGGGGGAGTTGAATCAAGACTCATTCTTTTCGGCTCTTCCACAGAGCTACGCCCAACCCATATAATCGGGTATGAGTTGCTGTCTGAGTCTTTGTCTCTTGTATAGGGGGTGGCAGGTGGCACAAGACACTTAGTGCCTTTCGCACAATGGGTACTGCTTACAGATTGAACTCCGATGCATGTTTTCTACGATTGCTGGAGGAGTGCCTTTCAGCCATCTGCCGTAGCGTGGTCAAGACTCACCTGGGTCCCTAAGACCCGGCGCGGATTTCTCCGCCCCGGTTCAGCCCGGCCACACGGGGTGACCGGTAAGAGGATATCTCGGTATTGCAGTTGGAGCCTTTCTTACGCCGTTGTTTGTTATACCTGCTGAGCTCCAAGACACGCGGCAGCTATGCCTGCTGCCTGTATAATCGGGTTTCATGAGAACACGGAAGACAGTGTGATTGCTGTTTGTGCCTTTTTCTTCAGCCGGTATGGGGGGATTGGGCAAGACTCGTCATCTTTTCAGCTGCTCTACCATCTGAGCTACATCCGCCATTTGCTTTTATCTCGCGATAGGGCGGATGATGGGATTCGAACCCACGACAAGCTTATCATGCTGTAAGAGTCTTCGTTCCGCTCTGCTCATTGTCCCCTCTGCACGAGAGTCCAATGCCCACAAAGCGCACATTCATCCGACAAAAGTCTTTGGTAGTTGTTGGGGAGTCATTCAGGGTAATTCCTTCCGCAATATCTCGGCCTCAAATCAAACGAATGCACGCAAAATGTAGCACACCTCTTACCATTGTCAAGCCCTTTTTGAAAATTTTTGCACTTTTTTGCAGAAAAATTAAAAATTCTTTCATCCGCACCGCCAATTCTTCCCCTCTGCGCTCAAAAAAAGAGCCCGCCATAAGGCGGGCATGGATAAACGCTTTTGAGACCGATGTGCTAAGCAGGGAAACGGTTTGCGTCTCAAATTTTGTCTTGAATCCACAGGCAGTATATGGCAGACTGTAAGATATAGCAAGACTAAACTATGAAAAACCTCACTTTTTCTTTTGATATAGGTTATGCATCCATCGGCTGGAGTGCAATTGAGTACGAAGCAGACAACAAGACTAATCCGTCCGTTATCGGAACGGGGGTTGTCCTCTTTGAAGCAGACTCTTGCCTGGCTTCGAAAAGACGGGAATACAGACGCATGCGCCGCACTATTCGCTCACGTCGTAAGCGCATTGAGAGAATAGCCCAGATTCTTGTTTCTCACCAGGTTATATCCCAAGAAGAAGCTGATCAACCCGGCCATCCTGCCCCTTTCTTCCTGGCTGCCCAAGCTCTACAGGGTAAGCACACTCTCTCTGCTGTAGAATTGTGGCACGTCCTTCGGTGGTATGCCCATAATCGAGGATACGATGGAAACTCTCAATGGAGCAATGCAAATAATGAAGATACTGAGCGCGAAACGATGGCCAAGGACGCCATGGCAAAGCATGGTACAAACAGCATGGCTGAAACCATTACGCGCTTACTGGAACTTGATACAAACGTCAAATCTGCTCAATTCAGCGTAACCAGCCCTAAGTACAGAAAGTTAAATCTGGCATTTCCCAGAAGTGTTGTTGAACGGGAAGTAGAGCAGATTATTACTTCTTCTACTGCTTGTTCCGACATCGTCAAAAAACTCATTCTCGCCCCCGCAAAAGATTTCAAGGAAGAACTACTTAAGTGTGGTATCCGCTTCCCTAAGCGATATTATGGTTCAATCCTTTTCGGTCAATTGGTACCCCGATTCGACAACCGCATTATTGCCCGGTGCCCCATCACCTGGGCCCTGACCTATCAAAATGCCATCAACACCGGCAAGAACGACAAGGAAGCCCGCAAAGAAGCTGATAAGTTCGCAAAAGTACCTAAAGCTGACTGCCCGGAGTTCTACGAATATCGGTATGCCCGCATCCTTGCCAACATACGAGTAAACAATGCTCCTCTTCCTGCTGGAATCCGGCAGCAGTTAATGAAGGCAGGAAACAAAGCGGGAAGGTTCACTAAAACAACTTTTACCAAGCTTGTGCAGGAGTTAACAGGCAATGCCCCCAACAACCTCAAAAATTACTTCCATCTTACGCCCGATGCTGACAAGGCATTGATAATATCCCCCAGCGAGCAGCAATACAAGGCCAGTGGACGTGCTCCCTATGCCCGCCCTGTGCTTCGTCAGGTTGTGGAAGAAGTCCTGCGCGGCGAGGATCCGGCAAAACCGGCATTGAGTCTTGCTCATCCCAACGGAGAAGAAAAAGCCAGTGACGGCATATTATATGCCTTACACAATCCTGAATCCGATGTATATAAGCTGCAACAGGCACGCAGCGTTGAACAACAAACAAATAACCATCTGGTCCGCCATCGCATGCTTATCTTCGAGCGCCTGCTTAAGGACATGCTGAAACATTACGCGAACGGCAATCCCGAGGTGGTGAAGCAATGTTGCATTGAAGTTAACCGCGAATTAAAAGAGTTCTCAGGCTTAACAGCGATGGAAATCAAGCAACAACTCAAAGAAAAGCTCAAAGATTTCCAATCGGCCGTTAACCACTTGAAAAAACACGCGCCTGATATACCAATGACCGCTGGCATTATCAGAAAATGCCGCATTGCCATGGATTTGAAGTGGACATGTCCATACACAGGCATGACATATGGACCATATGATTTACCGCATATGGACAAGGATCATATTGTTCCCTTCGCCGCCAGAAACACCAACGCCATGTCTGCCTTGGTATTAACATACCCGGAAGTAAACCGAATGAAGGGTAAAAGAACTGCAATTGAGTTCATCCAGGCCTGTCAGGGGCAATCGGTCGAAGGTAAAAAAAATCTACACATCTGGACAGAAAAGAGATTTAAGGCATTTGTGGAGAAACTGGATGCTAAAGGTTCACCTGATGACAGAAAACGCAAAATCAAGCGAAAAAAGCTTCTTCTTGTCGAAACTACCCCAACTAAAGGAGAAAAATCAGAATTGGGATTTACCGAAGGTCAGTTGACTCAAAGCTCCCAATTGGTTCGCATTGCATCTCAGGTAGCCAAGAACAAACTGGCAGCGGCACGTATTATTTCAATCCCCGGTCAAGTAACAGCAGAAGTCAGAAAAGCATGGAAGCTCATGGGAACTATAGCGCCCACCGTAAAAGATATTTGCTATCCGCCGGAAAATGAACAGGGCAATACTCCTGCACGAATAAAAGAAAAGTCTCTCATTCGAGAAATCACCCATTTACACCATGCAGTAGATGCCTGCACTCTCGGTCTTATCCCCATCCTTATCCCCTCTGGCGACAATGGAGCTATATGGAAGCTATTAACAATAAGACAACTTAACGAAACTGAGCAACAAACATTCAAATCGGTCGTTTGTAGCCCCGTACTTTCTCTCACGGAAAAGAAGAGAATCTATTTACATGATATTCCAGACAATGTTAAATCGTCGATCGCAGCAGCGCTCAAAGAAAAACGCGTTGTCCGTCACGTTCCCGCAGATATGAGCGGAGCTAAGTTTAACGAACAATACAACGGTGTCATTGATTACGACACCGACGATCCGAAGCTGCGTAACTATGTATCGTTAAAAGCACGAAGTGAATATTACGGGATAGCTATCTCTAACGGCTTAGTCGGCATTCCCCGAAAAGAGGCTCAAAGCTTCATTAACCAAAACATCGGGCAAAATGTCCCCATATTACGTTTTGGACAGATGCTTTCTATCTCGGGTCTGACAGGAACAGGTAGTTCTCAAAATGGAGAATGGCAAATTGTTGGCATCAATGAAGATAAAAAGACTATTCAGGTTACATTGAGCCAAAACTCTAAGATTTGGAAAAAAGCCCCCATTCATGAATTATGGAGCTCTAACAAAATAGCCCCAGGAAAAGTACTTCCTGTAAAAACATGGGTTCAAAAATCCAAACTTATGGGGCTACAATCTCCCAAAATGAGGCGCAATTCTGCAGCATTAACCATCACTGCCAATTACGGGATTATCATTTCTCCGACTGTTGAAATCATCCGGCACAACTCGATTTATAAAACTATACAGCGCATCAGTAAGCAATATAATACCCCCATCCAGATACTGCGTACAGGCATGCATATCACCCTTACCACACACGCAAACTCTAACCGCAACATAAAATGGAGGATATCATCAGTCAAGGAAAACGCTACCGGTCCTGCCCTGGATTTACAAAGCGTTGAATCCGCCATTTCAGCATCACAGACTGCGCCTCAAAACTGGATTAATGTATCTCTGAATACAATCATCAATAGTGGCCTAATCATTCACAAAAAGTCATATATAGAATAGTGATAATCGATGTCTTATCACATTATCTCCATTGATAAACCGGAATGCTCAATCTCTGTTTCGAAAGGGCAATTAATTGTCCTTTCGGGGCAGGAGAGAAATAGTATTCCCATGGAAGATGTTGCTGCTATCGTAATAACTTCGTTTAAATGTAATCTCTCAAGCAATTTTATCATTGAGGCTGCTAAAAAACGCATCGGTCTGATTATATGCGAACTCTATAAACCCATAGCCATTCTTCTTCCTGTTTGCCGAGGAACCGATACGGCCGTCCTGCGCAATATTGCCCGATTATCACCTCAATTAAAGAGGCGTTTATGGCAAAAAACAGTTGATGCCAAATGTATCAACCAATTCAATACAGCAAGAAACTGGAATCCCTCTCATCCTTTATTGGCTGAAATGCATCGTATCGCCAACTCCCACAAAGAAACAAAGGAAGCAGAGACCGCCCGCTTATTCTGGGCTATATTTTCCGAAACCCACACAGATGGCCAGTTCAGACGCGACAGATTCGCAGAAGATTTCAACGTCCTTTTTAACTATGCTTATGCTGTTTTACTTTCCTGCGTTCTTCGATACCTTCTGGCATTAGGAATCGACCCTACATTCGGCATCTTCCATATCGAACGCGCACATGCCACCCCTCTGGCATATGATCTGATGGAACCTTTCCGAGTCATTTTTGATTCCGCAGTCTGCGACTGGATTGCCCAGCGCCGTAATCTAGGGGAATCAGATTCCGTTATTGCCTCGGTTTCCAATGATTTCAGAATGCGCATTTCTTCTCAACTTCTAAAAACAGTTCATTACCAAAATCACAATCAGACTCTTAAGAAGACCATTGAAGAGGTTATTCGCACCTTCAGAACTTCAGTCCTTAACCTACAGTCAGGGCATTATGAACCATGGACAATCTGAATTACAAAATGGGCTGGCTTGTCGTATTTTTTGATCTTCCTACAACCACTGACGAAGAAAAAAGAAACTACGTCCATTTCCGAAAAAACTTACTCGAAGATGGATATCAAATGATTCAGTTCAGCGTCTACGCTCGGGCTTGTGTTTCACACGACCGTATTCTTACGCACACCAGAAGATTAAAATCCATGCTTCCACCATCAGGGTCGGTCCGATGTCTTTTTGTCACGAACATCCAATGGGAGAAAACATTCATCTTCTATGGTCCGGATGCTGTTGGCATTCCGCCACCCGAATCAATGCCAGAACAACTGCTATTGTGGTAGTCTTGTTTGCCAATTTTCCCAATAACTCATTGATTAATAAAATAAGGCGAGATATCTATTATATCTCGCCTTATTTTGGATTCAAGGCAAAACCGCTATGTGATTGAGAAACCAATCATGATGATTATATCTCGCCTTATTTTGGATTCAAGGCAAAACATGAAGAGCTCTTTTTTACTGAATCCTTTTATTATATCTCGCCTTATTTTGGATTCAAGGCAAAACTGCCTTCAAGACGGGCACCGGTACATTTGCATTATATCTCGCCTTATTTTGGATTCAAGGCAAAACAATAAGTCACATGGTTCTTGGTCGGGCGATATTATATCTCGCCTTATTTTGGATTCAAGGCAAAACATTCTTCCCGGCGGTGGACTTTTCACCGCAATTATATCTCGCCTTATTTTGGATTCAAGGCAAAACAAGGAATTGAATCATGTCGTTTAATTCATTATTATATCTCGCCTTATTTTGGATTCAAGGCAAAACTGAACCACCTGATTTTTCAGATGTGCCAGTATTATATCTCGCCTTATTTTGGATTCAAGGCAAAACTGCGTGGAGAAGGTCGTGCAGAACATACGCATTATATCTCGCCTTATTTTGGATTCAAGGCAAAACAAAGAAGTTATTGAGCTTCTTCAATCGTTTATTATATCTCGCCTTATTTTGGATTCAAGGCAAAACAAAGAGAACGCGATCAGCGAAGCATGGATGATTATATCTCGCCTTATTTTGGATTCAAGGCAAAACCAGATCGCAAAGCACATCGGCATCTCGAAAATTATATCTCGCCTTATTTTGGATTCAAGGCAAAACTGGTATCATCAGGACGTCCTTTTCACCTTGATTATATCTCGCCTTATTTTGGATTCAAGGCAAAACATTGTCCACATCCATCTCGAAGTAACCGATATTATATCTCGCCTTATTTTGGATTCAAGGCAAAACAAAAGACCGCATGGGCTGGCAGTATTCCGAATTATATCTCGCCTTATTTTGGATTCAAGGCAAAACTGACAATGTTACGTCCAGCTATTCCGGTGATTATATCTCGCCTTATTTTGGATTCAAGGCAAAACCGGCGGAAAAAGATTCTTTACTATGTCGTAATTATATCTCGCCTTATTTTGGATTCAAGGCAAAACAATAAATCACACAACCCCGTCAAATCAACGATTATATCTCGCCTTATTTTGGATTCAAGGCAAAACCCGGGGCACGAGCAGCCTGTAAACCAGCTGATTATATCTCGCCTTATTTTGGATTCAAGGCAAAACAACACAGACTGCGAATGGGACGCTGTAAAATTATATCTCGCCTTATTTTGGATTCAAGGCAAAACAGTAGCCATTGTGAACCACCTTAGCATGAATTATATCTCGCCTTATTTTGGATTCAAGGCAAAACTTGCATGATTCGTGTCCGCCTGAAAAGCGATTATATCTCGCCTTATTTTGGATTCAAGGCAAAACAAGCTGTTCATTCATTTTCGTTCACCTTCGATTATATCTCGCCTTATTTTGGATTCAAGGCAAAACTGCGATGACTGGGACGAAGAAGAAGAGGAATTATATCTCGCCTTATTTTGGATTCAAGGCAAAACAGCTATGCCGGCCATGTGTTCATTCTGGAGATTATATCTCGCCTTATTTTGGATTCAAGGCAAAACCAAAAAGTTTAAGTTCTATCTCTGCTATTCATTATATCTCGCCTTATTTTGGATTCAAGGCAAAACAACACACACGCCATTCTCATCCAGCACGGCATTATATCTCGCCTTATTTTGGATTCAAGGCAAAACTGTGACGGCTCCAGAAGAGGTGCCGTATGAATTATATCTCGCCTTATTTTGGATTCAAGGCAAAACAGCACCGTCAGGAACTGGGGAGCCAGCACCATTATATCTCGCCTTATTTTGGATTCAAGGCAAAACTTGAGGGTTCTGGAATTGGTTCAACGTGTCATTATATCTCGCCTTATTTTGGATTCAAGGCAAAACACCAATTCGCGCCGTTGTGCCATGAATCAAATTATATCTCGCCTTATTTTGGATTCAAGGCAAAACCATGGCTTCAAGCATCTGCCTCAGCTCGCTATTATATCTCGCCTTATTTTGGATTCAAGGCAAAACAGACTTGGCTCATATTGTCAACTACTTTTATTATATCTCGCCTTATTTTGGATTCAAAGCAAAACGCCGCGGTTTGCGCTGTCTCCGGCTTTGATATTATATCTCGCCTTATTTTGGATTCAAGGCAAAACCTCATGAACGATGGGCAACAGACGGCGCAGATTATATCTCGCCTTATTTTGGATTCAAGGCAAAACTCGCCGCCTACAAAGCACAACTGGCCGACAATTATATCTCGCCTTATTTTGGATTCAAGGCAAAACAGACGTGCTCACCTTGAATTTCTCGCTGGCATTATATCTCGCCTTATTTTGGATTCAAGGCAAAACTGAGGGCGCATCCGGGTCGTACACGTGCAGATTATATCTCGGCTTATTTTGGATTCAAGATAATAATCCTTCACAGTCGACCTTGGGTCAACTTCGGAACTTGTTCAGGTTCACGTACGCGGACTTCGTTCTTTATACCACATACCCCCCTTCAGGTCAAACACACATGGAACAGGTTTTTCCCTGTGGGAGCTTTCCGGGAGCAAGGCAGGCAGGGGGGGAGTCGAATGGCGTCATAATCTGATTAGCAGCTTGCAAGGTGGGGCTGGGGGTGGTATATGATGAGGTATCATGTTTTATGGTGAGGAGCTGAGCAACGAGACGCTGGTATGGGTGCGTGAGGAGGAACTGCCGCAGGGGGAGAGCCATGTGGAGCTGGTGCGCCTGATGGCGGGAGAGCTTTCCGGGCTGACGGGGTGGCGGCGGCGCACGCTGGTGAATACGGCGCTGGACCGCGAGGCTCAGGACAGCACTTACCTGGGCTATGGGCTGGCGATACCCCATGCCCGCGTGTTCGAGATTCCGCAGCCGGCGGTATACCTGGCGCGCAGCAGCGCCGGGGTGAACTGGCAGGGCAGCGCGGCACGCCTGGTGTTTCTGGTGGTGGTGCCGGAGGAGTGCCCGGAGTGGCACCTGCAGCTGCTGAGCCGCATTGTGCGCTGGCGCCAGAAGAGCGGCCTGACCGAGGACGAGATGGTGGCCATGCCCGCGCAGAAGCTGGCCGCAGAGCTGCGCAAGGTTCTTGCGCTGTGACCGCCCCGCATGCGGGGGCAAAGCCGCAGGGGAAGCAGCCGTTTTCTCATTGCCTGCCAAGGGGCGGGCATCGAAATCCGCCGTTGGCGGTCGAAATTGAGCCCGGCAGAGCCGGGCGCAGTGATATAAACACTCATTGCCCGCTGAACTTTGGGACACGTGGGGCGGGTGGTGATATTTTCTTGATATCCGACAGGATATTGTGATATGATGCGGAGCATGAAGACGCGATTCATCCTCGCTATGCTGGCCTGCGGCTGCGCAGGTGCCACAGAAAGTTTTGAGAATCTGCCCGCCGGCGCTATTTCGCAGGTGACCACGGCCTACGGCACGCTGAGTGCCGCGCAGGGGCATGCGGAGATTAACCGCGGGCACGGGCGCGGCAGCGCGCAGGCGCTGCGCCTGCAGGGCGGCCAGAACCACAGCGCCACGCTGCAGCTGAGCCAGCCGCTGGAGGCGGAGGCTCCCGCCCAGTGCTGGGTGGAGCGCTGGACGGCACGCAACCCGTTCAGTTTCCGGATTCTGGCCATAACCCCCGGTGGGGAGAAGGAAGTGGCCCGGCTGGACAAGAGCGGCGTGGGCGGCTACCACAACAACCTGAAGTGGACCCTGCCGGCCGGCACGACGGCGATTCGTTTCGTATCTGACACGCCGCAGAACAGCGGTGTACTCATCGATGACCTGAGCCTGGAGATTGGCCCCATGGTGATCAAGAATGTGCTGGTGCACAATCCGGGGGTGTTCCCCATCATGAAGCGCGCGGCGTTCAACCCGGCGCTGGCGGTGGAGGTGCAGAGCAGTGGAGCCCGGAACCCCAAGGCGGTGCAGCGCGTGAGTCTCAGGGTTTCAGACCCGGCCAGCGTGGCTGCGGTGACGCTGCGCAGCGGCAGCGCCGACGGGCTCGATTTCGGCAACAGCAAGGCGTATGGCACCGCCACCCCGCTGGCAGACGGCACGGTGGTGATTAACACAAGCACCGCCCTGCCCGGTGGCAACTGCCGCCTGTGGCTGGATGTGCAGCCCGCCGGCAGCGCCCGCATAGGCAGCAGCATCAGTTTCAGTGAGGTGAAGGTAACCATCGATGGCAAGGAATACTCCCCCGACCAGGCGCCGGTGACCCAGCGCGTGGGCACTATGCTGGCGTTCCCGGGCGAGAATGTGGGCAACCAGCCGGGCGGCGCAGATCCGCGCCACTGTGTGGCGTTCCGCATTCCGGGTGTCATCCGCACGGCTTCGGGCGCGCTGGTGGCGTGTTTCGATGCCCGCTACCACCACGAGGGTGACCTGTGCGCGGATATTGATGTGGCCACGGTGCGCTCTACCGATGGCGGCCAGTCCTGGACCATGCCCGAGGTGAGCATGGATGCCGGCCCCGGCGCGGCCAACGGCTGCGGCGACCCCTGCATTGTGCAGGACAAGACCGGGCGCATCTGGATGCAGTCGCTCGTGTGCCATTTCAGCGGCGGCGCCTCGCTCTGGACCTCGCAGACCGGGTTCGATAAGGACAAGACCGGCCAGTGGGGCATGGTGTATTCTGACGACGACGGCAAGACCTGGTGCAAGGACTATGTGAACCCCACCCGCCAGATCAAGAAGGCTGAGTGGACCACCATTCTGGCCGGCCCGGGTAACGGTATCTGCACCAGGGACGGCGTCATCGTCTTCCCCGCCCAGATCTGGGACCGCGCCGCAAACCCGCGCTGCATGAGCACCATCTGCTACTCGAAAGATGGCGGTAAGAACTGGGTATACGGCACCGGCGTGCCGCACAGCACCTCCGAATGCCAGGTGGTGGAGCTGCAGGACGGCGGTATCATGATCAACTGCCGCAACGAAGCCCGCCAGGGGAACCGCATCGTGTACGTGACCTATGACCTGGGCAAGACCTGGAAGGCCCACGAGACGAACAACAAGTCGCTGAGCGAACCCACCTGCCAGGGCTCCATCATAGCGGTGGATTCCCCGAAGTATGGCCGCCTGCTGCTCTTCTCGAACCCCCGTATTCACGCCCGCAGCAACATGACGGTGCGCACCTCGCGCGATGACGGCAAGACCTGGAACACCGGCCTGCTGTACGACGTGCGCCGCTGCATGGGCTACTCCTGCCAGGCTATGGTGGATGCCGACCACCTGGGCGTGGTCTACGAGACCTGCCACACGAACGGCAAGAACGGCAACCGCGGTATCGGCTTCATCATCCTCCCGCTGGATGAAGTGGTGAACGCCAAGTAAACCCGGCTCCGCCCCCCCTTCTCCGCCACCACCGCGCAGCTTCTCCTGCCCGGTGGTGGCCTTTTTTCTGCCCGACGCGCCGGGAGGAAAATTGAAAGTTGAAGGGCAATAGCCCTTCAAATTTGTACCTGTGCGAAGCGCAGGTATTTCGTCCTTTGCGCAGCAAAGGAATTCATCCACTGCAAAGCAGTGGTTTCTTCCGCCGGTACGGCGGATTTCATACTCGCACAGCGAGTATT
>JAZONE010000118.1:0-23330 GCA_045654325.1 Akkermansia sp. | reverse complement strand
GCGACGGCACCATCATACAGGAACCCGCCGATGAGCAGATTGATGCTTTCGAGAAGCTGGTGTTTGTGCCCGGCACCTTCCGCGCGCTGAGCACCATCCGCGAGCTTACCGATTACGAGTTCGTGATGGTGAGCAACCAGGACGGCCTGGGTACTGACTCCTTCCCCGAGGATACCTTCTGGCCGGTGCACAACTTCATTCTCGACACGCTCAAGGGAGAGGGTGTCGAGTTCGACGATATCCTCATCGACCGCCATTTCCCGCACGACAACGCCCCCACCCGCAAACCGGGCACCGGCATGCTCACCGCCTACATGGATGGCTCCTACGACCTGGAGAACTGCTATGTCATCGGCGATCGCGCCACGGATGTGCAGCTGGCTCAGAACCTGGGCTGCAAGGCGCTGCAGATTGGTACCGATGGCATGGACTGGAAGAAAATCACCGAGATTCTGGTGGCTGGCGAGCGCAGCGCCGAGGTGCAGCGCACCACTCGCGAGACAGATATCTACGTGAAGCTCGAGCTCGACCGCCCCGGCTACTGCGAGGTGAGCACGGGGCTGGGCTTCTTCGACCACATGCTCGCCCAGCTGGCCCACCACGGCGGCATGGGCGTGACCATCCGCGTGAAGGGCGACCTGTATGTGGACGAGCACCACACCATCGAGGACACCGGTCTGGCCCTGGGCGAGTGCCTCCGCAAAGCCATCGGCAACAAGCTGGGCATTTCCCGCTACGGCTACTGCCTGCCCATGGATGACTGCCTGTGCAGCGCCGCGCTCGATTTCGGTGGCCGCCCCTGGCTGCAGTGGGAGGCCGAGTACAAGCGCGAGCGCATCGGCGATATGCCCACGGAGATGTTCTACCACTTCTTCAAGAGCCTGAGCGATGCCGCGCTCATGAACCTCAGCATCAAGGCCGAGGGAGATAACGAACACCACAAGATTGAAGGCAGCTTCAAGGCGCTCGCCCGCGCCATCCGCGTGGCGGTGCAGCGCGATGTGCGCCACCTGGTGCTGCCCTCCAGCAAAGGAACGCTTTAAGTCATGAAAGTAGCTGTTGTCAGATACAACGCGGGCAATATCCGCTCGGTCATCAATGCCCTCCGCCGCATTGGCGTGGAGCCCGTGGTCACGGATGATGCCGCCGAACTTGCCTCCGCCGACCGTGTCATCTTCCCGGGGCAGGGCGAAGCCGCCAACACCATGGCCTACCTGCGCGAAAGCGGCCTGGACGAGGTGATTCGCGGGCTGAAGCAGCCTGTGCTGGGCATCTGCATCGGCCAGCAGCTGCTCTGCGCTCACTCCGAGGAGGGCGATACCCCGTGCCTCGGTGTGTTCGAAAGCCCCGTGGTGCGTTTCCCCGCCACCTGCGAGGAAGGCCGTGTGAAAATCCCCCAGATTGGCTGGAACACCATTGAGCAGCTCCGCACTCCGCTCTTCGATGGCCTGAAGGAGGGCGATTTCGTCTACTTTGTGCACAGCTTCTATGTGCCCGACTGCGCCGAAGCCATCGCTCGCACCACCTACGGCGGCGTCACCTACGCCTCCGCCCTGCGCCGTGGCAATTTCTACGCCACCCAGTTCCACCCCGAGAAGAGCGGCGATGTGGGCCTGCGCATCCTCCACAATTTCATTCACCTCTGCCATGATTGAGCTCATTCCCGCAATCGATATCATCGGCGGCCAGTGTGTGCGCCTCACCAAGGGCGACTACGCTGCCCGTAAAACCTATGACCCGCACCCCGAGGATGTGGCCCGCCGCTTCTACGACATGGGCGTGCGCCGTCTCCACGTGGTGGATCTCGATGGCGCCAAGGCAGACCACATTGTGAACCTGGAGACGCTCAAGAAAATCACCGCTCTGGGCATGACGGTGGATTTCGGCGGCGGCATCAAGCAGGAAAGCGACCTGCAGGCCGCCTTCGACCATGGCGCCGCCATGGTCACCGTGGGCAGCCTGGCTGCCACCGACCCGCAGCGTCTCCTCAAGTGGGCAGAGAAATACGGCCCCGACCGCTTCATCGTGGGCGCCGATGCGCTGAATGGACGCGTGATGATCAAGGGCTGGCGCGAGGACGGCGGCATGAGCCTCGATGAGTTCGTGAGCTTCTACATGAGCCACGGCATCACCCGCGTGCTCTGCACCGATATTTCGCGCGATGGCACTCTGGGCGGCCCGAACACTGAGCTGTATCAGGAAATCATGGCCAAGCACCCCGGCTGCCGTCTCATCGCCAGCGGCGGTGTGAGCTGCACCGAGGACATACGCGCGCTCGATGCCGCCGGCATCCCCTCGGTGGTCTTCGGTAAGGCCTACTACGAAGGCCGCATCAATCTTCCGGAATTAATCACTAATCATTAATTACTAATCATTTCATCATGCTCGCCAAGCGTATCATTCCCTGTCTCGATGTGAAGGATGGCCGTACCGTCAAAGGTATCAACTTCGTGAATCTTCGCGATGCCGGCGACCCCGTGGAGCTTGGCAAGGCCTACAGCGAGCAGGGGGCAGATGAACTCGTCTTCCTCGATATCACCGCCTCGCACGAAGGTCGCAAGACCTTCACCGATATGGTATCCCGCGTGGCAGAGACGGTTTCCATCCCGTTCACCGTGGGCGGCGGCATCAATGAACTGGCCGATGTGGCCCGCCTGCTCGAAGCCGGTGCCGACAAGGTGAGCCTCAACTCCGCCGCCCTTCGTAACCCGAATCTGGTGAATGAGATAGCCTCCCACTTCGGCTCCCAGGTCTGCGTGGTCGCCATCGATGCCCGAAACGATGCCGATGGCTGGCACTGCTATGTGAATGGCGGTCGCATCCGCGTGGAGCGCACGCTTCTCGATTGGGCTCGCGAGGTGGCAGACCGCGGTGCCGGTGAAATCCTCTTCACCAGCATGGACCACGATGGTGTGAAGCAGGGCTTTGCCAACGAAGCACTTGCCCTCCTTTCCGATTCCCTCAGTATTCCCGTCATCGCCAGCGGTGGTGCAGGGGCCAGGGAGCACTTTGCCGATGCTTTCCGCCTCGGCCATGCCGATGCCGCCCTGGCCGCCAGCGTGTTCCACTTCGGTGAAATCAAAATCCCGGAGCTCAAGCAATACCTCCACAACGAAGGTATCTGCGTGAGACAGTAAACGATTGATGCCGATTGATATCGATTCCGTGCGTCCGCTTGTCTGCCTCGATTGCGTGGCTGGCAGCAAGGCCTATGGGCTGGATACCCCGGCGAGCGATGATGATTTCAAGGGGGTGTTTCTGGCGCCCCTGCCGCTCGTGCTCACCGGGCAGGCACCCACGATGGTGCAGGATGAGAAGCACGACCGCCAGTATACGGAGCTTGGGGCGTTCTGTCGCGAGCTGGAGCTGAATAACTCCGGCGCCATGGAGCTGTGGGCCTGCATGGGCGGAGAGCAGGAACTGTACTGTGCTCCCTGGTTGCGCGAGTTCCTGGGGTATTATAATTTTCTGTCCCGTCGTTGTTATTACACCTACATGGCGAATGCTGAGCGGCAACTCAAGCGCATTTGCTCCACACACAGTAAAGCTGCAGAGCCACCGCCTGCACCCGCTGTCGCGCAGGACTTCGCCCTCGTGCTGCAGGGCGCTGCCATGCTGCCCCTGGTTGACTGGCTGGCAGAGCAGGGGCTCGGCTTGTGCGATGTGGCTGCCCGGCGTCTGGTGGGAGATGAAAATCTTTATGCTCTGTACCGCCATTCC
Source organism: Akkermansia sp. (assembly GCA_045654325.1). Taxonomy (GTDB): domain Bacteria; phylum Verrucomicrobiota; class Verrucomicrobiia; order Verrucomicrobiales; family Akkermansiaceae; genus Akkermansia. The sequence continues at coordinate 19,610 of JAZONE010000118.1, read as the reverse complement.
TCACCCCACGGGCTTTTCGGTAAGGATGGTACCACCATTTCGACTCCGCGTCTGCCCGAGGTGGCTCCCCTGCTGGGAGTCATGCTTTTCCGGGCCGCGGCCTACAGCCAGCAGAACCGCCGCTGTGCCCAGTACCGCGAGTGGCTCGAAAAACGCAACCCCGCGCGCCTGGTGACAGATGCTGCGCTGGAATCCGGGCAGGGGAGTTACGATACCAAGCACATGGGCCACGTGTTCCGCCTGCTGCACACCGCCCGCGAAATTGCTGTCGAAGGGCGCATTCACGTGCGCCGCGCGCACGATAACGCTTTCCTCCGCGAGGTGCGCGCCGGTCGCCTGCCTCTGGATGAACTGATGAGCATGGCGAAAGAGGAAATGTCTGCTCTGAAGCCACTTTATGATGCCTCCGACCTGCCTGAGACGCCGCAGATTGATGGCATGTGGGAGGAACTTGCCCAACTCCGAATCCGATTACACGATGAATCCCATTGAACAGGAAATTCAGCAGAAGCTGGATGCTTTGCAGGCGGAGAAGAACTGTCGCCTGCTGCTGGCTGTAGAATCCGGCAGCCGCGCCTGGGGCTATGCCTCGCAGGACAGTGATTATGATGTGCGCTGCATCTACTATTACCCGCAGGAGCTGTATCTGGATGTGCGCCTGCCGCGCGACACGGTGGAATGGGAGCTCAACGAGGTGTTTGATATCACCGGCTGGGAATTGCGGAAGTCGCTTGGACTGGCACTTAAATCGAATCTTACCGTTTTTGAGTGGGCTGATTCACCCATTGTGTACCGCACCAGCCCCTGGCACGAGGAGTTCCGCAGCGTTATCCGTTCGGTGATGCAGCCCCGCATGCTGGCCTCCCGTTATCTGGGTATGGCTGCTTCTACCATGCACCGCTATCTGCAACGCGACGAGGTGCCATACAAGCAGTATTTCTATGCTTTGCGCCCTCTGCTGGCTGCCCGCTGGGTGATGCAGGAGCTGGTGCCTGCCCCCGTTCCCTTTGCAGATCTGCGTCCTCTGTTGCCGCAGGAAATGCAGAGCGTGACCGATGAATTGCTGGCTCTGCGCAATGGCTCTACCGAAAAAGCCACCGGTCCGGCACATCCCGTGGCAGATGCTTTCATTGTGCGCGAACTGGCTGCGCTCGATGCCATGCTGCAGAATATGCCCGCTCCCGCCGAGCCGGATACCGCGCCGCTGGGCGCTTTCTTCCGTAGTGTGGTGGCTGCCGGTCAGTCAATATGAAGAAAACAATATGAAGAAAATCGTATTGATATTTATTGTTTTGGGCTTGCTGCTGATGATGTTCATACCGCGCTGGGCTCGGGTGGGCGGTATCAGCTGGTGGCATATCACCGTACCCGGTTCTTCGTCTTCGCAGTGCATTGTCGAGGTTGTATCCTGGCAGGGGGAGACGATTTATTGCCGTTTTTTCAGCCCTCCCGTGGATGTTTCTGTAGAGTACGAGGGGTATCTCATGCTTACAACTTGGCGGGATGGCGACCCGTTGCGTTATTATGATGTGCAGCAGAGAACATACATATCCTGGCAGGAGCTGGAACGTCGCAATCCCGCCCGGATTCCTAAGCCTGCATCCCGTACCTATGTTCATGATAACTGGGGAATGACTAATCTGTACAATATCGCCGGCAGAGAGCCGTTCAAAACGCACTTCATTCAATACGTAGAGAAGAATCTTCCTCGCAGTTAGTGCGTGTGCTGCCGTGAGGCCGTTTTTTGTGCTGTTTTTCCTGCATTCTGGTGCTGAAATGTCGTAACTGGTTTGTGCTGCAGTAAAAAAAGGTGGCAATTCCCCGAACTTGTGGTATACTCTGCCCGCAACCGCTTAATTCCGCATATGACTATCGACTTCGACAAGTGCGGCGGCCTGGTGCCCGCCATCATTCAGGACTCTGCCACCGGCAAGGTGCTCATGCTGGGCTACATGAACGAAGAATCCTTTGCCCGTACCCAGGAAACCGGGCGTGTGTGCTTCTACAGCCGCAGCCGTCAGTGCCTGTGGACCAAGGGCGAGACCAGCGGAAATTATCTCGATGTGGTGAGCATCAAGGTTGATTGCGACAACGATACGCTGCTCATTCAGGCTACGCCGCATGGCCCGGTGTGCCACACCGGCACGGATACCTGCTGGGGCGAGAAGAACGAAGCCAGCCCGCTGCTTTTCCTCACCGAGTTGCAGGACTTCATCAACAAGCGCCACGAGGAGATGCCCGAGGGTTCCTACACCACCAGCCTTTTCCGCGATGGTATCAACCGCATGGCTCAGAAGGTGGGCGAGGAAGCACTGGAAGCCTGTCTCGAGGCTTGCAATGGCACCAATGAACGCCTGATTTACGAGGCATCCGATATGTTCTACCACCTCATCGTGCTGCTTACCTCCAAGGGGCTGCGCATTGAGCAGGTCATCGAGGAACTGGCCTCCCGCCACAAGCCGGGCTGGAAGAAACACTGATACTGCTAACTGTATCTTTTTCCCTTATATTGCCCGGTCGGCTTCCCGCAGACCGGGCAAGCTGTATTGCATCATTATGCCAACGCGTTAGGAAATAACTTGACCTTTATCTGATATTTTTATAGTATGAGGTCAAGCGGATAACCACCGCGTTCCATACCCATGATAGATTTTGAAAATGGCAGTCTGTTCAAGCTTTCCCCTGTAGAACCGGAGACCCTCATGCCGAGAGTCGGTCCGCTGCTGGTGGAGGGAGAGACTATAGTGGCAGCGTTCAAGGCACTGCGCGATTCCGTGGTGTTCACCAATAAGCGCGTGATTTCCATCAATGTACAGGGAATCACCGGCAAGAAGGTGGATTTCACCAGCCTGCCGTACAGCAAGGTACAGGCCTATTCCGTGGAAACTGCCGGCACGTTTGATTTTGACAGCGAGCTGGACCTCTTCTTCAGCGGTATCGGGCAGGTGCGATTTGAGCTGAAGGGTAAGTATGATATCCTTGCTCTCAGCCGCCTTATTGCCACCTACGTGCTTTGAGAAGGGAAGCCCCCATCAGTTTGCAGCCTTCGGTATCGCGCATGCAGCAGCGTGTGCGGGCGTGCGGTTCTTTGCCGGTGGCGGAGCAGGGGCTCGCCTGCTATTGTGCGGGGCGCACGAAGGCTGATTTCTGCGCGGCGGTAAGTGCCGGTGAGGAAGCTGCGGTGAATCTGGCGCTGGATGCAGTGGCGGCTGAGCTGTGGCTTGGCCCGCACGATGCCGGGCGCTATGGCCGAGCCTTCCGGGCCGCGCTGCGGCGCGCCTGCTCAGCCGGAGTCCTGAGCGATGCTCAGAAACGCGTGCTGCTCAGCATTGAGATGAGGAATCTCCGTCGCCTGACCCTGCGGGCGCGCCATACGCCTCCCTCATATGAGCAACGGCGCGCTGAGCGCCGCTTGCCGGGGCAGCTGGCAGTCATGAAGCGTTGCTTCCATGTGATGCCGGAGCTGAAACTCGATATCGATGACTGGCCCGAGGTGGAAGCGCCTGCGAAGCTGCTGCAGAAGGGCGTGAGCCGTGGCTGGTTTTCGCCTGACACTGCAAAAAAGCTGGCGGAGAAATCGTATGACCTGCTCATGGATTTATTTCACCCGCCGGCAGAGGCTCTGCCCCCTGAAGATAAGTTGGAAACCGCCCCGGATGTGCCGGCCGGGACTCTTTGCTACTTTTTCAGCTGCAAGGGGTGGAAGCATGTTTGCTGGCTGGTGGCACCGTGGGAGGAACTGCATGGTTTCTGCGGCCTGGTATTGGCGGCAGATGGTTCGTTTTTCGTCAATCAAGGGGAATGGGGTGAGCCGCGCGGCATTATTCTCAAAAAACGGTAATCCTGTTTGCTTATGAAGTTCATAATCAGTTTGCTGTTAAGCTGCTGGTTAGCACGGTAAATGGTTCCCCGGATGGCGCGCCCGGCAACGGCCTGCCCGGGGATGACGATGCCCGCCTTTCCCGCAAGGAGATTCAGTCAATGGCAGCAGATTGGAAGAAAGAGCTGGATTCCCTGTTCCCCAAGACTTCGAAATAGTCTCTGCGGCTTACTTCGTTTCTGGTGGAGGTGGTGGCGGGGGAATGAGCTGCGCCGCCTGCTGCTGCGGAAGGGTGACGGGCAGGCAGATGAGTGACACCAGCCCGGCAGCAGGGGCGATGATGAGGCTGCTCCCCAGAGTGACGGCTGCATCCACCGGCAACGCCACTGCGGCGGCGGGCAGGGCATAGAACCCGCGCCAGGTCATGCGTCGGGATGCCTGGTCATCATCGAAAGCGGTGGAGTTGTCTCCTGCAGTGCCGATGCAACCATACAGGGCGGTGTGCTGAGTAGCTCTGACCGGGGCCTCGGCCTGCCAGGTGCTGCCTTCCTTGAACTCGATTTCGCCGGAACGATACAGCACGGGGTGGTCATCTTCGCCCTCATAGTGCGTGACGGGGGTTACCACCACCTCCCGGTAAACGGTTTCACCCCGGCTGCCCGGGACAATGCTCAAATGCCATTTCGAAGGGCTGACGATGACTTCCCCGAAACTGACCCAGGACCCCGGGCGTACATAGCGCAGCTGCACCCGCTGCCCCTGCACATAGCACTTTCCACCGCTGCGGAGGTAGGCTCTGGGTTGCGGCACTTCCACTGCATCGCAGACCATGGCATGTTCATACAGCCGCTGGTGGCTCACCATGCATGAGCTCAGGAGAACACTGCAAAGCAGCAGGAGAGAGGACGATGGATTCACGGAAGCTATTTTACGCCATTTCCTTCTGTAATCAAGCATGTTTTGGCGGAAATTCGTTGATTCGGCGCTGGTATCTGGTATACTGTGCGTATGCGGAGTCTCACTAAAACTATAGGGGCAGTTCTGTGCCTGCCGGTGATGTTGAATAGTTGCTATTTCAATTCCACGGGGCGGCTTATCGACAACGCCCGATATGAAGCCAGGGCAAATGCGGCAGATCTGAATGTTTCTCCCAATCCTGTGGTGTATCAGAATGGTTCGAATTACTACATTGAGCTGCCTCGCTACCGATACGGGAATCCTGTGAAGCTGCAGTATTCTGCCTTTGACCAGGAGTCTCCCATGGAAGCCTCGCTGGAACCGCGGGGCATGGGTATGTATCGTATAACGGAGGGCTTCGCTATGTATCTCACCGGGCAGGGAAAGAAACCTGCCGAACAGATCAGTATGCAGGAGGTCACCAATGCTGATGAAGTAAAGAGGCTGAGCCGCCGGATTCCCGTCGTGAAAAAGGCAGATGACCACATGGTGGCTTATTCCTATACATCGCCGAACGCCGGGTGGCTGCATGCGGCCGCTCCCTTTAACTGGCTGCTGGTTGATTTACCTGTCACCGTGGCGGAGAATGCCGTCATTGTCGCCGGGTTTGCCGGTGTGATCTGGCTGATAGCCGAGGCAGATGATGATTGCGATGATTGTCACCATCACCATCATCACCGCCACCATCACCATCATCACCACCACCGTCATCATCACTAAGCGGTCATGAGCGAGGAGCCAGAGGTAAAGCCGGGGTGGCTGCGGCGCGTTTGCCGCAGTTGCTGGCTGCTGCCTCTGGCTGTGTTTCTGAGTGCGTTTTCCGTGGTGCTGAGTGTGTGCACCACGGAGGCTCTGTATTCCTGGAGTGGTGGAGAGGAATGGTGCAGGCGATTGTTCACAGTGGTGGCGCTGCCTGTATGTGCCCTGGTTGTGGCGGTGTCTGTGGGCGCTCCGGTGTGGCTGGTGGTTCAGACACTGCGACGTCGGTCAATCGGGCATGTTCTGCGCTGCTGGGGCTGCATGGCTGCAGCCGTGCTGGCGAGCATGGGGTGTTTTCTGGGGATTCTGCCGTTTTTTGCTATGGAAGACCGTATCGACTGGTATACGCTGGGAATAGAGATTCCCGAAGGGCGCGAGTTTGTGGCTCCCCGCGGTCTGCGGGAGATGCAGGGGGATGTGAAACCGCCCGCCGCCAGGGCACAGGCGCTGCTGGATTTGCGCCCGAAGCGCCGGCCGCTGGAGGTGCTGGTGCAGCTGCCGCCGCTGCCGAATCTGGAAAAGCTGACGCGTGAGGCTCCGGAGCTGTTGCAGGAATACATGCTGCGCTGCCTGTATGCAGAGGCGGTGAACCCGCGATTTGATGCGCAGGTGCTGGCGCACTGGCATGAACCGGTGGCACTGGTGCATGCATATGACCCGCAGGGCCATATGCTGCAGACTCTGGCAGGGGGTGCCTGGATATGGAGCATGCCGCTGCACCATGGCTGGTCGGTGGTGATGCCGGCGCAGTACCTGCATTTGCCCTCATTACCGTTTGAGGAAGAAGTGTCCGGCCCGCTTCGGCTGCTGGAGGAAAGCCTGGCACCACTGGCGGCTAATCCCACCCGGTCGGGACTGGATGCACTGCTGCCCCCGCTGCCGCAGAAGCCTTTCCTGAGCCTGTGGGATGCCGACTTGGGGGCGTACCGCGCGCTGGTGGTGATGCCGGCGGGGTATCCTGCGGGCAGCATTGAACTGAGGGTGCGTGAGCTGACGACCGGCAAGCGGGTGGATGTGCATGTGAAAGATATGCCGATTGTGCCTTTAAGTGGCGTATGCAGCGTGGCGCTGGATTCGTATGTGCTGGTGGAAAGTGGTGATTTGAACGAGTTTTACGCCACGGAGTGGGAAATCTGGTATACCCCGGAAGCCGGGGGCGAATCCCGCTGCCTGGGCAGACAGGAGTTTCTGCTCATGGGGGCTCCGCAGTGGTAACAGGAAAGGAGAACAGGCTATGGCAGACATGGAATGGCTGGAGAATAACGCATACACCAGGACGCAGACCCGCAGTGCGAACCTGACGGGTGCGCTGGCTTTCCTTTTCCTGGCCTTGCTGTGGAGCTGGCCGGTGTCCAGTATCTGGAAGGGTGTTTACTGCGTGCTGCAGGCGGATGCAAACTGCCCTGTGGAGGGCTATGTGGAGAGTTACCGCGACGGATACAAGAAATCGCATCTCACCGTGGCGATTGAGTACCGCGGCGAGACCTATACCGTGGTGCGGCAGGGCTACATGTTCACCCGCAGGCAATTTGAGAATGCCATCAAGAGCCGCCGGGTAACGGTGTATGTGAATCATGACAATCCCGCCGAATCGGTCATGAGTCTGGGGATTCCCCTGAGAATGTGGATAATCACCGTCATCGTCACTTTGCCTGTAGTGGCGGGGCTGGGGGCATCGCTCTATTTCTTCTGTTTTTATCGCCGGAACTGCCGGAAGGAGGTGGACGATGTGGAAAGCTGAGAAAGCGCGGCGGGAGCTGCTGGTAAGCCGGGCAAGGCTGAACATGGCGGCGCTGCTGGTGCTGGCGGTGTGCTGTTTTGTGCCGCTGCACGGGGAGCAGGATGCCGCGGGCACCCACGCATGGGAGAGCCTGAGCCTGGCCTACTTCGGTGGGCCGGTGTGGTGTGTGGTGTTTCTGTACAGTCCGCACAGCCTGGTGAAACCGGTGCGGGATATGGTGATATTCGGCCTTCTTCTGGTGTATGAGCTGCTGCTTATCTGCTGGCACTTGCCTTTGCTCTGGGGAATGCGTGGCGGGTGGTGCTGGCACAGCAGCCTGCTGAATCCCGGCATGACGGAGCAGGGGGCTGTGTGGGGCTGGCTTCCGGTGCATGCCTGCCTTCTGCTCCTGGCGGTGGTGGGGTCTGTGGCCTCATATCGATTAAAGAAGAATATTTTATGAAAAGGTTGGAGAAAATTCTGCGTTTCGTATTCGGGCGTAACTGGGTGCTGCCTGTGGTGGCGGTGCTGGCCGGGCTTGTCTGTGTGGTGGCGTGTGGTGTATTGGCTGAGGCCGGTTTCGATGCTCCGGTAGCGTACCGGCATGCCTTGTCGCTGGGAATGGAGTGGGCAATTGCGATACTGATTCTGCTGATTCCGGGGCTGTTGCTCTGGCTGCTGGTGCTCACGGTGCTGCGGCTCATCAAGCGCCAGCACCGGGTGTGGTGGGCCTGGCTGTGGACTGCTGTGGCGGAGCTGGTGCTGGTGCCCTGCGCGGCGGTTTCTGTGTTCTTCTGTGCCCTGGGGAATTATGACATGGATTATACTCCCCTGGGCATGGAGATGGCGCCGGAGCGCCATCCGGATATCGCCGTGCCGGTCGGTTTTTCGTTCATTGACCCGCCCGGTGGTGAGATGCCGCCTGTGGTGCGTGCGTGGAAGGAGCGGGTGGAGGTGGATAAATCCCTTTCGGTCAGTGCGGATGAGGCTTTGTCGGAATCTGCCCCTCATGTGGAAAAACTGGCTGCTGATGCTCCGCTGCTGTTGCTGGAATACAAGTTGCGCGCCATCTGCCACCAGGCGCTGACCCCGGGGGTGAAGGTGGCTCCTCAGCTGCACATGCTGCGGCATCCGCAGGGGCATAATCTGGCCGCTGAGGTGCGCAGATGGCCTGTGGGCGAGGATGATGCAGAGTGGCACAAGCCGCTGCCGAATCAATGGGAAATCTACGATGTGAGTACACGGTGGAATGATAAACCGGCGCCGACGCTCATCCAGTTGAAGAAATTGCAGCTGCTGAATGAGGGCCTGGCACCGCTGGCGGAGAATCCCACCCGCGAGGGACTGGACGCGCTGCTGCCGCCGCTGCCGGATAAGCCCACCCTGGTGCTGCGCGAGGATTTTCAGCCGGGAATGTACCGTATTCTGCTGGTGGTGCCGTCGGATTACCCGGAGGGCTGTTTCCACGTGACGGTGCGGGACCAATACCGCGGCAGCGCCATAGAGACGCGCGACCTGGATTCCATCCGGCTTACTCCGGAGCCTTATCACGGCTTCTGCAAATTGGCGGAATCGGATGATTTCATGATATTCAGCGGTGAATGGGGCGAGATTTATGCCGCCGTGTGGGAGTTGCACTTCACCCCGGTGGGCAGTAGCGAATCCCGCTGTGTGAACAGTCAGGTTTACCTCACTCAGGGATGGTCACGTTAACAGGAAAAAAAGACGATGAAAAAGATAGCAGGAATGGTGCGTTTTGTGCTGGGGCGTAACTGGGTGATGCCTGTGGTGGGACTGGTGGGCAGCGCCTGCTGCACCGCGGCTGTCATGGTATTGAGTACCCTGAGCCGGAGTGCCGGGGTGGGGCTGCGTTCCTCGCTGGGCCGTGGGCTGGACGGGGCGCTGCTCGTGCAGATGCTGCTGTTTGTGGGGCTGCCGCTCTGGCTGGTGGTGTTCACGGTGCGGCGGCTTATCCGGAAACAGGGCGGGATTGGCCGGGCCTGGTTGTGGTCGCTGCTGGCCGGGGTGGGGATGATGTTCTGCCTTTCTGCCAGCAGTATGTTCACAATGTTCGGTGATTTCGATGATTTCGCATTGGAACACCAGCTGCCGGAGGAACTCAGCCCGGAGCGTAAGCCCGGCATGGCGGTGCCGCTCGACTTCTCGTTCCTTACCATCAATGATGAGGAGCTTTCGCCCGTAGCGAAGAAGTGGCAGGCCATTATGCCCGAGGATACGGGTGTGGTCATTGCGGGGGATGAAGTGTTGTCCGAATCGGCGCCGAACGTGGAGAAACTGGCTGCCAATGCGCCGGAGCTGCTGCTGGAATACAAGCTGCGGGCTATCTGCCACCGCGCGCTGACCCCCGGGGTGAAGTCTGCGCCGCATCTGGAGTTGCTGCGGCATGCCGGTGAGCATTCGTACGGAGAGAAGGTGGATACCTGGCGACACAGTGAGGATGATGTCATCTGGCAGAAGCCCCTGCAGAACGGGTGGGAGATATATACGCGGCGTTACCGATTCCACGGAGAGGATGGCCCCTCACCATATGACCTCAAGAAACTACAGATGCTGGATGAAGCACTGGCTCCGCTGGCGGCGAATCCCACCCCCGAGGGGCTGGATGCGCTGCTGCCCCCGCTGCCGGATAAACCCACCATCGTGCTGCGCCAGACCGGGCAGGCCGGTATCTACGGCATCCTGATGGTGGTGCCGCGTGATTACCCCGATGGCCGCTTCCATGTGACTGTGCATGAATACACCCGGGGCACGGAACTCAGCACCCGGAAGCTTGACCAGATAAGGATGATCCCCATGCCCTATCGTGATTTCTGCAAACTGGACGTTTCGGATGATTTTACCGTTTACAGCGGCGAGTGGGGCGAGATGTACGCCGGCACCTGGGAGCTGCACTTCACCCCCGCCACCGGTGGAGAATCCCGCCGCGTGAACTCCCAGCTGTATCTCATGCAGGGCTGGTCGCGGTAACAGGGCGGCGAGCTGATTTTAACCCCTCCCTGCGGGCTGTTGATTCAACTTCGCCGATTGTACCGTAAAATTTTGCTGGCTGGCGCATTTTAAGCTCGCTTTTTGACGCTAAAAGTGGCAGAGTTAACGGGAACTGAACCTGCATAGGAACCATGAGTGACCAGACACAAGCTCCGTATAAACGTATTCTTCTGAAACTTAGCGGTGAAGCCCTGCGTGCCCCCGGCAGTAAGGATAATATCTCGCCGGAGATTGTGGCGCGTATCGCCCGCGAAATCGCCGAAGCCCAGCAGAAGGGCAATCTGCAGATTGCCATCGTGGTGGGTGGCGGTAATATCTGGCGTGGTGCCAAGGCCAGCGTGCGCGGCATGGACCGCCCCACGGCTGACTACGTGGGCATGCTCGCTACGGTGATGAATGCTCTTTCCATCTGCTCCGCTGTGCAGGAGGCCGGTGTGCCCGCCCATGTGCAGAGCGCCATTGAGATGAAGAACGTGGCTGAGCCCTATGTGCGCAACAAGGCCCGCCACCAGCTGCGTGCCGGCGAAGTTATCGTGTTTGCCGCCGGTACGGGTAACCCCTTCTTCAGCACGGATACCGCCGCTGCTCTGCGTGCCTGCGAAATCAATGCTGAAATCGTGATGAAGGCTACCTCCGTGGACGGTGTATACACCGCCGACCCGAAGACGGACCCCACCGCTACCCGTTTTGATGCCATTTCCTACGAGGAATGTATTTCCCGCAACCTGAAGGTGATGGATCAGACCGCTTTCACCCTGTGCAAGGACAATGCCAAGCCCATCATGGTATTCGACATGCACAAGCCCGGCAACATCACCCGCGCTCTGCTGGGTGAGAAGATTGGCACCATCGTGGGCTGAATAACAAGATTTTAACACACAACATATAACATTAAAACAATGGACGAAGAGACACTCTTACTCGAGGTAGAGACCGCAATGGAAGAAGCCGTGGAGCACATGCAGGCCGGTTTTGCCGGTGTGCGCACCGGTAAGGCTTCCCCCTCTCTGGTGGACAACATGGATATCTACGTAGCTTCCTACGGCTCCAGCATGAAGCTGAAGAGCCTGGCCGTGGTTTCCACCCCGGATGCCCGCTCCATCCTCATTCAGCCGTTTGACCCGGGTACCCTCAACGACATCAAGAAGGCCATCGCCGAGAGCCGTCTGGGTATCTCTCCCATCATCGATGCCCGCTCCGTGCGTCTGCCCATTCCCGAGCTGACCGGCGAGCGCCGCAAGGAGCTCTGCAAGTACGTGTCCGGCCTGGGCGAAGAGACCCGCGTACGCATTCGTGGTGTGCGCAAGACCGGTATGGACGGCATCAAGAAGATGAAGTCCGACAACATCCTGACCGAAGACGGTGTGCGCACCGCTGAGGACAAGGTGCAGAAGCTTACCGACAAGTACGTGAAGACCGTTGGCGACCTGGTGGCTGCCAAGGAGAAGGAAATCATGACGGTGTAATCCCTTTAACCCCTAAACATCTTATACAAGAATGAGCACGAACACCACCAACGTTCTTTCCGCCGGTATCGAGATTATCGGTTCCATCCGTTTCCAGAATGATATGCACATCGATGGCCACATCGAGGGCAAGATTGAGTCTGACACCGGTCGTGTGACCATCGGCGAGATGGCCAACATCAAGGGTGACATCCACGCCGGCGAGGTTCACGTATTCGGCAAGGTGGAAGGCAACATCGAAAGCAATCGTTGCCACCTCAATGCCCAGTCCAACATCACCGGTGACATCACCACCGGTACTCTGTCCATGGACGAAGGCGCCCGCCTCAGTGGCCGCGCCCAGATTGGTTAAGCAATTTTGCGGTTTTTTCATTATTCCGGGCTGCTCCGCTGGGGCAGCCCGTTTTTTTGCCCCTGAGAAGCATGAAACGGCGTAGGTGTGAGAGCTTGTCAACACAGGCTTTCGCATTGACACGCACGTGTGCGCGTGGTATCATCTGCGCTCCGAAAAAACTGCAGAACCCCCACCACGTATGACTTTTTACGAAGAACTGGAATGGCGCGGGCTGGTGAATCAGATTTCCAGCCCGGATCTCATTGAGAAGCTCAACAAGGGCGGCCTCACTTTCTATATCGGCACCGACCCGACTGCCGACAGCCTGCACCTGGGCCACTATTCCAGCTTCCTTATCACCCGCCGCATGAAGGAACACGGTCACCACCCGATTCTGCTGGTGGGGCTGGCTACCGGTCTTATCGGTGACCCGCGTGGCACGGTGGAGCGCGAGCTGAAGCAGAAGGAAGAGGTGTTCCGCAACTACGACGCCCTTCGCGCCCAGGTGGAGAAGGTGTTCGGTTTCGAGGTCGTGAACAACTACGACTGGATTAACGGCATGAACGTCATTGATTTCTTCCGTGACTACGGTAAGTACATCAACGTGGGTTACATGCTCACCAAGGATCACGTGCGCCGCCAGATGGAAAGCGGTATCTCCTATGCCGAGTTCTCCTACATGCTTATCCAGGCCATTGACTTCAAGCACCTGCACGAGACCCGCGGTGTCGATCTGCAGGTGGCCGGCAGCGACCAGTGGGGCAACATAACCACCGGTATTGAGCTTATCCGCAAGACCACGGGCGATGAGGTCTATGCCCTCACCATGCCGCTGGTGACGGATGCCCAGGGTAACAAGTTCGGTAAGAGCGAGGGTAACGCCCTCTGGCTGGATAAGTCCAAGACTTCCTCCTACGAGCTGTACCAGTTCCTGCTCAACAGCGATGATGCCTGCGTCATTACCTATCTGAAGCGCCTTACTTTCCTCAGTCCCGAGGAAATCATGGAGATTGAAGCCCGCCACAATGAGCACCCCGAGCAGCGCATTGCTCAGAAGGCTCTGGCTCGCGAAATCATCACCGATTTGCATGGCGAGGAAGAGTTCAACCACGCCGTGGAGGTGAGCGAGAAGCTCTTTGCCGGTGATTTCAAGAGCCTTTCTGCCCGCGATATCAAGAGCGGTATGAAGAATGTGCCCCAGGTGACGCTGGCTGCCGGCCCGCTGGCCGATGCTCTGGTGGCGGCCAAGGTGTGCAGCTCCAAGCGCGAGGCACGTGAGTTCATCGGCAACGGCGCTATTTCCATCAACGGCGAAATCGTGAAGGATGCCACCTGGGAGCTCACCCCCGATTGTGCTCTGGAAGGTGGTATCGTCATTATCCGCCGCGGTAAGAAGAAGTTCTACATGGGCGAGTTTGCCTGATGCGTGCGCCCTTGCTGCCAGCCCTGCTTGCCTTGCATTCCCTGCCGCTGATGGCCTGGGAAGCTCCTTCGCAGCATGAGCTGGCTGCGCTGCTGGGCGGGGAACCTCAGGCTACCATTCTGCAGTGTGGCCTGCCCCAGGTGCCGTCACACGATGAGGCCCGGCGTGCCTCCGGCTGGCGTTATGAAACTGAGCGCGTGGCTATGAAGCGTGCGCTCGTGTTCCGTACCGCTCTGACCAAGGCAAATCGAGGCCGCGTATTTGCGGAGACTAATGCAGCCACAGCGAAAATGGCACGCCAGTGGGGTGCGCCGGAGGCGTTTTGCCGCCAGCTGGAGCTGCTGGCGAGCGGTGAGTTGAGCCGCCGCCAGGAATACGCTGCAGAGCGTGCGCTGCGCCTGCTGGTGGCAGAGACCTATGCCATTGATACGCTGCAGATGCGCCTGCTGGCCGAAAATCTGCCCCTCCCGTCGCGGGAGCTCATGGCTTACATGTTGCAGCTGCCCGTGGGCGGCATGTTTGATCTGGTGCCCGGACAGCCGACTCCGTCGCCTCGGGTGCTGGCCGATATTGTTACGATGACCACGGTGCTTCGTCAGGCAAATGATATTCTGCGCACGGTAAATGATGTCCGCAGTGCAGATGCCGCTGCTGCCCGCCTGCAGGAGCTGCTGCCGCTCTGGGCTACGACGCAGCAGACCCGCTACCACCGGGCGGCAATCAGCGCCGGCATGGACGCCGCCAGCCAATGGGCCGCGCAGCTGCTCGAGACTACCACGGAGGCTCTGCTACAGACCCGCCGCAGCCTGCACGAAAAGGATTGGTACGGCAGCACCCGGCTGGAAGCTATTGATGAGCTGCTGAGGGGCTGATAGCCTATATAATGCATGTTTTCATTAATCCGAAAAAAGCCGCCGGGGTTCCGGCGGCTTTTTTGTTGAATAGGGAAAGAGCAGGGGGGATTAATCCCAGCAATCGAGGTCTTTGGCGATGTCGGGCATCTTGTCCTTGGTGAATACGGGGTCCACGACACCGCTGCGCTTCTGCTCGCGGTAGTCCTGCAGGAGGCGGAAGGCATATTTGCCCAGCAGGACGATGGCGATGAGGTTGCAGATGGTCATCATGCCCATGAACATGTCTGCCATGTTCCACACCAGCTGCAGGCTGGCCACCGAGCCGAAGAGCACCATGAATGCCACAATGATGCGGTAGGTGGTGAGCACCCAGCGCTTTTTGCTCAGGTACTGCACGTTGGCTTCGCCATAGTAGTAGTTGCCCAGCACACTGCTGTAGGCGAAGAAGAAGATGGCGATGGCCACGGCGATATTACCCCAGGGACCAATCTGTGCGCAGAGAGCCTGCTGGGTGAGCTTGATACCGCTGGCATCGCTGCCGGCGGGAATGCCGCCCACCAGAATGATGAATGCGGTGCAGGAGCAGATGATGAGGGTGTCGCTGAATACACTGATGGCCTGAACCTTACCCTGCTTCACCGGGTGGGATACATCAGCCGTGGCGGCTACGTTGGGGGCGGAGCCCATACCGGCCTCGTTGCTGTACAGACCGCGGCGAATACCCTGCTGAATGGCTGCCCCCAGGCCGCCGGCAAGTCCCTGTTCCCAGCCGAAAGCGTGGGAGATGATAAGGGAGAATACGTGAGGAATCTCGGTGATGTTCATGGCGATAACCACGAACGCGAGGATGATGTATCCCAGCGCCATGATGGGAACGATAATGCCGCTGACGCGGGCGATGCTCTGGATACCACCAAAGATGATGGCGAGCGTAATCATGGTGAGCACGGTGCCTGTGTAGGCGGGGTCTAAGGAGAAAGCTTCCTCAAAAGCCTGGCAGATGGTGTTGCTCTGCAGGGAATTGAAGGCAAAACCGAAGGTCAGAATAAGCAGCACGGAGAAGATAGCGCCCATCCACGGCGCTTTGAGCCCCTTGCTCATGTAGTAGGCCGGGCCGCCGATGAAGGAGCTTTCCCCCCTGACCTTGTACAGCTGAGCCAGGGTGGATTCCACAAAGGCGCTGCTGGCGCCCAGGAAGGCGATGAGCCACATCCAGAATACGGCACCCGGGCCGCCCAGCGTGATGGCCACCGCTACACCGGCCAGATTGCCCGTACCTACGCGGCTGGCGATGGAAATGGCAAAGGCCTGGAAGGAGGAAATGCGCTCCACGCCTTCTTCCCGTTCCTCGTGGGTGCAGTTGCGGAACATGATGGGCAGATCACGCAGCATGGTAATCTGCACAAACTTGCAGCGAATCGTGAACCAGATGGCGCAGCCAATCAGCATAATCACCAGAACATAGGTCCACAAAACGCCGTTTACACTATCTACTATTTGAGAGAGAAAATCCATATGTCGCGCGGATTATACACGGAACAAATGGAAAATCAAGCATTTAATTCTACCATGGGTACCGCCGGAAGAGAGAGAACAGTGCCTGGCATGATTCTGAGGGAAAATTGACTTTCTCGTTAAAAATACCGCTGATTTCGGCCTGGTGCAGGTTTCTATTTTACTGCGTAATGATTGAAAATCAACAGGATTTGATGTAGATGCTGCATTCCGGGATTGCATTCCGGGATTCTTATAAAGATTGACATGGGTATGCTTTTATGTTATGTTTAAGCTCAACTTATTGAAACGGAAACGAGAACAATATGAATAAATTTCTCATTCTGCTGATGGCCGCGTTGACGATGCTGGCGATGCCGGGGGGTGCAACCGAAGAGGTCACACAAGGCCCCCTTGTTGAGTGTGCAGCTGCTGCTGAGACTGCTCCTGCCGGGCCTGCCGTGGCTGCTGAACCTGCGGCACAGGAAGCTCCCGCAGCGGAGGAAACACAGGCAGCTCCTGCTCAGAAATCGCCGTTCTGCGGCACTTTCTGGGCTCTGGCTCCTGCGTTATTTGCCATTGTGCTGGCTCTGCTGACCAAGGAGGTGTATTCCTCGCTTTTTGCCGGTGTGGTGCTGGGTGCCTGTTTTGTGACGCAGTTCACGGCGCTGGATACGGTGGATTTTGTGGTGAACCAGGGGCTCATCACTGCGTTGAAGGATACCAGTGGCGTGTTCATCTTCCTGGTGATTCTGGGGGCATTCGTCTGCATGATTAACAAGACCGGTGCTGCCATGGCCTTTGGTGAGTGGGCTCAGACCCACATCAAGAGCCGCATCGGCAGCCAGCTGGCTACGTTTGTGCTGGGTATTCTCATTTTCATCGATGACTACTTCAACTGCCTGGCTGTGGGCAGTGTGATGCGCCCGGTGACGGATGCCAAGCGCGTTTCCCGCGCCAAGCTGGCCTATATCATCGACTCAACCGCCGCACCGGTGTGCATGATTGCTCCCATTTCCAGCTGGGCAGCAGCTGTTTCCCAGTATTCCGAGGGCACGGGCTACAATGGTCTGGAACTGTTCATTCAGGCAATTCCGTATAACTTCTATTCGCTGCTGGCTCTTTGCTTTGTGGTCATGATTATCCTGAGCCGGATAGATTTCGGACCCATGGCACGTTATGAGCGCAATGCCATCAAACTGGGTGATCTGCACACCGTCTGCGCAGAGATGACTGCGGATGAAACACCGGAGATATGCAGCCGGAAGGGAAAACTGGCCGATCTGATTGTGCCGGTACTGTTGCTTATCAGCATTGAAACCTTTGCTCTGGTGTACGTAGGTGGTATTCTGGAGGGCAAATCCTTTACCCAGGCTATCAGCGATACGGATGCCACTGTGGCTCTGCCCTGGGGCGCTCTGATTGCCATGGTGCTGGTGATTGCGTTCTACCTCGTGCGCCGTACGGTCAGTTTCCGTGCTGCCATGCGTTGCATCCCCGAGGGCTTCTGCGCTATGGTGCCGGCCATCCTCATTCTGACCCTGGCTACGGCGCTCAAGAACGTGACTTCGGCTCTGGAAGCCAAGGAGTTCATTGCATTCCACATGCAGAACTCCGCTGCCGGTCTGGTGAATTTCCTGCCGGCGGTTATCTTTGTGGTCGCGGCTGTGCTGGCTTTCTCCACCGGAACCTCCTGGGCCACCTTCGGTATTCTCATTCCCATTGTGGTGAGCACGTTCGACCCGACCAGCCCGCTGATGTTCATCGGCATGTCTGCCTGTCTGGCCGGTGCTGTGGCGGGTGACCACTGCTCCCCCATTTCCGATACCACCATCATGTCCAGCGCCGGTGCTCAGTGTGACCACCTGAGCCACGTATCTACGCAGCTTCCCTACGTGCTGACCGTCAGTGGTGTTTCGTTCTTTGCTTTCCTCCTGGCCGGCTTTGTGCAGAACTGGTTCGTCGTGTTCCCGCTGGCGCTGGTATCACTTTATGTGGTGCTGCTGGTGCTCAGGAAACGACATGCCGCCAAGTATCCGGCAGAGGATTAATTCTGCATTTCCCATAAACAGACCGCCCTGCCTGTTGCGCTGACAGGCAGGGCGTTTGTTCTGTGGAGAATGAACTTACAAATCAACGCAGAGAGCCAGGATAATGCAGAGCGTCAGCACGATGCCACCGTAAATCAAGGCGGCGAACAGAGCCGGCCATCGCCCGGTTTGCAGGATGCGGCGTCCGCAGAAGTAGGTGAGCAGCAGAGCTGCCGCAAGGTCTAACGGAAGGTATTGCTCCAGCATGTTGGTCGCCAAGGAGAGCAGAGACGCTATCAGGGCAACAACCCCGGCTGCTTTCAGAAGCGAACGCTGCGGGCAATACTTGCGGGCTGCAAGCAGGTAGGAGACGTAAACGATGCTGAAGTGGACGAGCAGCCCGATGATACACCCGATGATGATGGCAAGGAAGTACATGGTCAGATGTAGATTTCCGGTTGTTTCGGCTCACTGGCCACGGCATTGAGCCTGGCGGTAAAGGCTTCCACCATGGGCGGGGGAAGGATGCGTGCTTTGCGCGGGCAGATGGCCACACAGCGCATGCAGAGGATACATTTGGCGGCATCGGTGCTGCGTGGGTTGCTCAGCGGGATGGCACCCACCGGGCATTTGTGTGCGCACATGCCGCAGCCGCCGCAGGCATCCGTCACCAGCGGGGTGGCGGGCATCTGGGGCAGGGGGCGGTATTCGGCATTGCCGGGTACGTCTACCGTGGTGAGCTCCCCATTCAGCTTGGCTTCGACCGCTGCGCCGAATTCTACGGCCCTGGCTAAGTCGTCGGCATGAGGCCTGTCAGCCGCAATACTGCGGATGATGCTGTGTTCGGCAATGAAAGCTGCTGTGGCAATGACCTGGTGGCCTGCCTCGGTGAGCACGTTTTTGAGCTCCAGTAGGGCATCTTCGTATGCCCGGTTGCCATAGACAACCACGGCAATGGCCGGGTTGCCGTTGCCTTGCAGCGCCAGCAGCCGCTGTGCTGCAATGGCGGGGATGCGCCCGCCATACACCGGCACCACGGCCAGAAGCGGAGCCCCAGCGGGCATTTCCTGCGGCTCTACAGGGCTGCAGAGGTCGATTCGTGTTCCCATACGTGCCCCCGCAATGGCGGCGGCAATTTTAGATGTACCCCCGGTGGGGCTGAAAACGGCAGTAGTCCAGGTACTCATAATGTGTGGTCTAGTTGTTTCTATATTATAAAAAATCTATATTGCTCTATCAGAACTTGTAGGTGGCGCCAACATTCACGCTGTGGGCGTTGGCGTTCTCTACGATTTCTCCCGTGTAGCTTGCGTTCACGCTCCACTGGTCGGTGAGGCTGTAGCTGGCGCCTACGGTGAAGTTCAGGCCCGTGCGGCCCGGGTTCATGCCGCGGTAGCGGGCATCGGGCGTGGTTACGGTCGGGTTGTGGCGCACCAGGTCCTGGTGCACCGCCACTTCACCGTATACGCCCAGCTTGCCGATGGCATGGCTGGCACCCACGCCGATTTCAGCGCGCAGGTTCTGGATGGAACCAGTTTCAATGCCGTCCACCGTGGCGCTGTCGGAAGCGTAGTACTGCATGCCGCCGAAGCCGCGCAGCACGGTGCTGCTGCTCAGGGCGTGGTTGTAGCTCACGCGGCCGTCCAGATGCAGATGATTCTGCTTCCAGCTGCTGCCGTGGATTTCCGAATCGCTGCGGCCATAGGCGGCGCTCCAGTCAGCGCTCAGCTTGTTCCAGCTCGTC
>JAZONE010000117.1:0-7547 GCA_045654325.1 Akkermansia sp. | reverse complement strand
CAATGCCTTAGCGGTAGTGACGCTGGCCACAGCTGAACTCAATCCGTTCATCGAATACATCCAGAATGGTGCCTCTGTGGGTGCCATCATGGGTATCTTCCTCTGGCGCGAAATGAAGCGAGCCGAACGATACGAACACCTCTACGACCAAGAGCGCAAGCTGCGACTCGAAGCCGAGAACAAGTGCGCGAATTGTCCGTTCGTGAAACGTGCGCACGAGGAGTTCATGGATAAGCGGGCAGACGATTCCAAGTAAGCTGTAAGTCATTGCAAATAAGTGCAAAAAGATGAAAGAAAAAAGGTAAAAAGTCCTTGCATATTGTACGCAATCTGCTATACTTTCACCATAGATAAAAGCACTAAGTAGCAATGAATAACGAGCATATAGACAAGCTGAAAGCCTACGGCATCAACCCCGCCGACTACGATGAGTTCGAGATGGAGGAAATCGCCGACACCCTGAACACCTACGAGGAAAACAAGGCATACGCCGACAGCTACCGCAAGGAGTTGGAAGCCGGGGAAGAATCCGACAACAGCTACCACGAGTTCCTACAGGGGATGGCCGACCGCGAAATCATCAGCCTGTATGAAAATTACGGCATCGTGACCAACATCAAAATCGAGGGCTGGGAACCCGCCTCCCGCTGAGGGAGGCGGTCATTAACCTTTTACAACCATGAGCAGTACATCAATCGAAAGAGGAGACATAGTCCGCATAAAGCCGGAATGGCTTGAAGTAGGGGAGCCTGGAGAGCAGAAGTATGTGGTTCTGCAAGACTACGGCAATAATCGCGTACTTATCCGAGCCCTCGACACAGGTCTGCCATTACCCCCGGTAAACATGGTAGACATCAACAGTCTCCTATACTGCGGACGAGCCTATCCCAAATATGAACCCGAACAAATACCATCAGGCATGAACGTATACATCGAAGCAAGCTTCACAGTCAAAAGCACAGGTGAGCATAAAACCATTGAGGTCAAGATTAACGAAGACCTCATTCCATTCGGCGTGGCCAAGTTCCTGACCCGCCGCTACGGCGAAATAACGGGGCTGAGCTTCCACTTTACAAGGGAAGCTCAGGATTAAGGTAAAAGAATGAGCTAGAAAATAAGGTTTTTATATATTACCTTGTTCTATTTGCATATTTCTTATCTTTTTGAGTTCTCTCTCTAGGGCATATGCTTTTTTATATGCTGCTCTAAATTCCTTTGATATCCTTAAAGTGATTTCAGTAAGCTTATCTAGGAGAATCTGCTTTCCTCCTTCTACGTCTGATATGTCGGTTGACGACTGATGTTCTTTTAATCTAACAATAGGAAGAGATTGAATTTTTCCGCAACTTTCTTTTTCAATACATGTAAGTAAGTCTTGCAAATCCGAAGTGGAGTCAGTTATTCTAGATGACAAAGCACGGATTTTTTCATTCAATTTATTACAGTTTTCATCTTCTGCCTTGATTTGATACACTAAATGCCTAATCGTATTAGTCAAACAACTTACGCCTAATTCAGGGGAATAACCATCTGACATATTATCAGACATCTTAAGCGAACATTTACATCTATCTATTTGTTCCTGAATGGAAAAATGTGCAATATCCCAATTCTGTTCTATCTTATTAAGAAGATATTCGGCCGTTTGTAAAGATTTTATAAGCATATTTGTATTTTACTTAAAGAATACACTAATAATACTGCATGAAAAGCAATAAAACAAGACAAAAGAACAATTCCGCTATATTATTCGGCAAAATAAGTTAAGCCTTAAATCGTCCTTACATACATCAGCTACTAAGTCAATCGCCCAGCAACCTAATAGAAATATAATTAGCATTTTGTAACATTGACAATACCCACACCGAGAAAAAGCCGGTGTAGGACCGGCTGAAAGGGGAGTTTTACTCGCCCCGGCGCTTGGTAGGAAGCCCGAAGAAGTTGTTGCCTCCGATTTGGTAGCCCGTAGCTTTCCAACTGATGTGGGTGAGGGTGGGGTAAATCTCGCCATCCCACTTGTATCCGCTATCGAGTACGTCTACCTCAATCAGCGTGCCTTTGTAGATGCGTATCAACTGGTCGCCGGGTTCCAGTTTGAGGTCTTTACTCTCAGGAGTGATGCTTACCGGGGCTTGGCCAGCCTTTTTCAAATTGTAGGTGGTCAGCTTGATTTCGACCACTTCGGCAGCTTCCGGATTTTTGGGCTCAACGATGGATTCCTGTGCCGGGGATTCGGTGGTCGGCTCCACGTCCGTCACAGCCTCGTTTAATTCTTCTGCAAGCTCGGCTTCGCGGGCTTCTTCGACTTCTTGCCACAGGGCGGCTTCAATTTCAGCTTCGCAGGGAGTCTCTGTCTGAGGCTGCTGCTCTTCATCGTCCATCAGCCACGGGGGAATGACCTCTACGCGTTGAATAGCATCGTTGGTTGACCTGCGGCGAGGTTTGCGCTCCGGGTCGCTCAGCGTGACCTTAAACAGCTTTTCCACCATTTCCCGGTGTTTGGCATAGGGGAGCGTATATTCGCCGGATATGACCAGCTCTGTGAGCGGCTTGGCAATCTTGCGGTCTTTGGTGAAAGCCCCGCGCATGTGCTGGCACAGGTAGGTGACTTTCTTGTTTCGCTTTTCCACGAGGGCGCGGTAGGTGGTTCCGCTGGCGCTCTTCACGCGGACTTCGATGTCTGCGCTTACCGACTTTGATTTGCTTGTCTTCTTATTCATAAAAACAGGGGGTAAAAAGTCCCTTTGTATAGTATAAGCTATTTATTATAAATATGCAAGGTTTTTATTACTTTTTCTTTCGTGACTGTGAATCAAAATCGGATGACTTTTTCCGTTATGAGAAAATCGTCACAAAAGACTCATTTTCAACACTTGCAAGGCAAGCAATGTGATTTGACTGATAGACGCCGATTTTTTGCTATTTAAGCTACGAATAATCAGCTAATTGCATGTAATGTGACTGGAACCGCACGAGTCTAAGCGAGTCCTTTTGGCTACAAAACGGGGGCAAAATGGATGCAAAATCAGCCCGAGAAGTCCGTTTTTCGTTATGAGTTGCGTTTTTATAAGTCGCTGAAATCAAGGCACAAAAAAGGAGCGGTCGTTACCATTTTGTCTTGGTTACGACCGCTCCCATAATAGGGCCGGTGGGGTTCGAACCCACGACCAAAGGATTATGAGTCCTCTGCTCTAACCGCTGAGCTACAGCCCCGCAGGGAGTGTACAGAAGAGAGGGGTAGGATGCAAGCTAAAAATGAGCATGTTTTTGTCATGCTGGGCAAAAATGCGGAAAATGGTTGCTATGGGGGAGAAAAGCAGGTAGAATGATGGGTATGAAGCAAATGTTTGCAACCATAGCGCTGATGATGAGCGGGGTACTGGGAGCCTGGGGTGCTGATGAGCACCCGTTTTTCCAGACAAAGGGGTACCCTGAATGGTCGAAGATGACGGCGGAGCAGTACCGGGCGGATCTGGCGGTAGCGCTGGAGGAAACAGAGCAGCAGCTGATAACGCTGAATCAGGTAAAGCCGGAGGAGGCAACTTTCGAGAATATCTTTGTGGCCTATGCGCGGGTGGGCGAGAACCTGCTGCAGGCGCAGGCGAATGCAGAGCTGCTGATGCTGATGAGGCCGACTCCGGAGCTGAAGGCAGCTCAGCTGCAAGGGTTGAGTCTTGTCACCCGGTTCATGGGCGATAATGCGGCGCATTTCAAGCTGAACAAGGTCATCAAGGCGGCGGCAGAGACTCCGTGGGCCAAGGCGCTGGATGCCGACCACCAGTATTATATGAAGCTGGTGCAGGATGCGATTCGTCGCATGGGGGCAGACCTGACGCCGGAGCAGATTAAGCGCATGGCTCAGCTGCATGAAGAGTTGCTGAAGCTGGAAAAAGAGTTTGAACAGCGATTAATGGCCGGACACAACAACTGGCAACTGGTTATCACAGATGCGGCAGAGCTGAAGGGACTCCCTGAATCGTGGATGAATACGGCTGCAGCCAATGCAGAGGCTGCCGGCATAGAGGAGCCGGCATGGGTACTCACCCTGGCAGACAACACCGCTGAGGCGGCGCTTGTGTTCTGCGAGAACGAAGAGACGCGGAGGAAGTGCTGGCTGGGCTACAATGGTGGCGGCACGAAGGACCAGATTGACACAGAGGATATATTGCACCGCACGTTCGAACTGCGCCACGAGCTGGCTACGCTGATGGGGTTCCGCCATTTTGCGGACATGCAGGCGGAGCAGCGCATGACCGGCACTGCAGAGCGTGCGCTGGCGTTTGTGGACGGTCTGCTGACCGCGCTGAAACCGGCCTATGATGCCGAAATGGCGGTTTTCCTGAAAAAGCTGGAAAAAGTGAAAGGCGGTCCCCTGGGGCCGCTGCAGCCCTGGAATGTTTTCCACTATACGCAAAGGATGGAGGATGAGCCGGGTATGAATCCGGCGCTGGTCATGCCTTACCTGCCGATGGATAGCGTGCTGAACGGCATGATGCAGATATGGAGCAAGATGCTGGGGGTGGATTTCGAGGAACGAAAAGCAGCCTGCGTCGATACGGGTGAAAGCGCACCGGAGGGTGCGGTGGAAGTATGGCACCCGGATGTGCGGGTGTTCGAGATGAGGGACGCCGGGACCGGGGTACATCTCGGGACATTCTACCTGGATGTGTACGCCCGCGAGGAGAAACGCCCGGGCAGCTGGTGCGCCCCGCTGCGGGTGGCACAGCCCGGACCTGCTGGCGAAATAGTTGAACCGAACCTGGCCGTATTGTCCACCAGCATAGCCGCACCGGAAGAGGGATACCACCACCTGCTGCAGCTCGGAGATGTGAGCGAATTATTCCACGAGTTCGGCCACCTCATGCATATGCTGCTGGGGCACACGCGGCTGCCCGGCACGCCCAGCGCTGATGTGGAGCCCGACTTTGTGGAGGTGCCCAGCATGCTGCAGGAGAGCTGGGTCTGGGAGCCGGAGGCACTTGCCCTCTACACGCGGCACTGCGTCAACGGAAACCCCATGCCGGAAAGTCTGGCGGAACAGATTAAGAACAGCAGCATGCGCTCTTCCGTGGAGCCGCTGGTGCGTTCACTCTGTCTGGCCAAGCTGGACCTGGAGCTCAACATGCACTACCACGACAAGTACCGCGGGCGACCGCTGGATGAAGTGGCGGCCGAGCTGCTGGCTCCCTGGCGTCTCCCCTATGCCACACCGGAGCCCTGCGATCTGCGCGCAGCCCCCCACTGCATGAGCGACACCTACGCCGCCAGTTACTACACCTACGCATGGTCCGAGGCACTGGCAGCAGATATGTTCAGCAAGTTCAAGGCAGAGGGAGTACTGAACCCCGCCACAGGAGCAGCCTACCGCAAGGCCATCCTGACCCCGGGCAGCAGCAAACCAGCCGCCGAGATGTTCCGCAATTTCATGGGCCGGGATCCCAACCCTGACGCGTTGCTTCAGAAATACCTCGGGAAATAAGCCAGACAAAAACGGCAGCTACAGCAGCATCTGGCCATATGATACAAATTGAAATTGATATTGACGATTGACTATCGACTAATGACTATTGTCTAGTTCCCTGCGCCAAAGGCGCAGCGAATTCAATCAATTGTCAATAGTCAACTGTCAATTGTCAATCCTCTTCAAACGCCAATTTACCGAGCAAAATAGTCCCCCCCTCTACTTATGCCGGCTCAGGGCAGAGGCGACTCGGAACTTGCCTCCTGAGCTGGCATTTCTGTATCGGGGGCAGGCTGGCGGGTTTCGGCGGAAGAATGGGGCAATTCCGCCTCTGTGAACACACCGAAATATTCTTTCAGCTGAGCATTGTCGAAGCAATTGGCATCAAACAGACGAATCAGCTGCTCTTTCACTATATCTACCATCAGGGCAGCCTCGGCAGCCAGCATTTCTTCGTCTTCGCTGTCGAATACCGACGTATCGAAGTGCAGGATAAAATCCCAGGCTGCTATAATCTGAGGGGCCAGCTGCGCTGCACTTTCAGAATCGGACACCTGTTCCAGAAGCATTGCCAGATGCTCAAAGTGGCGGCGGTTCTGCTCCAGCGCCGCTGCTGCTGCGGGGGACAGCGCGGTTTCGGATTCGCCGGGGATTGCCGCAGGGCCATCTTGTGCGGTGACCGGAGCTGCAGGCAGACAAGCCATGGCAATGATGGTAAACAGGATGCGTTTCATAATTTCGCGGGCGGTTATATCACAGCGTACCGGTAACCAGCAAGCAAAATATGTATATTATGCCGCCAAAACCTTGTTTTGGCGCAAAAAAAAGGCGTCAGAAACCAATTGCGTGGTTGACGCGGGGGTGCGTTTGGTGTAGACTGAAAAAAGGACGTAGAAGCGTCCGGAAAACGCGTTTAAACTCACTTCACCTCCTTACTTCCGTGTACTCGAACGAAGACTTTCTCCTGCAGCTCCTGGTAGAAGCCGGGGCTATCGATGAGGGAACTCTGGATTCTATCCGCATGCAGCTCTCGCCGCTGGATAATATCATAGACTACCTTGTTGAGAATAATTACCTCACCCACGAATACATTGCACAGATAGCGGCCAACAACTCCGGCCTGGAGTATGTGGACGTCACCTCCTTTGAGGTTGCCCCGAGCATCATTGCCACCGTAAAGGGCGAACTGGCACGCCGCGTGAAGTTCCTGCCGCTGGGCGATGACGGTTTCTCGCTGCAAGTGGCCATCTGTGACCCCTTCGACATGCAGACCATGGACAGTCTGCCGCAGTTCCTGGGGCGCGATGTAAGCTTCTTTGTGACGGCAGAACCGCTGCTGATGAAGGCTCTGGACAAGTACTACCCGGAAAAGAAGCAGTACGCCAAGGGCGATACGGAAGGCCCCATCATTGAGCTGGTGGACAACATGTTCAACGATGCGCACGAAATGCGCGCCTCCGATATTCACATTGAGCCCATGGAAGATCGCGTGCGTCTGCGTTTCCGCGTAGACGGCCGACTGGTCGAGGTAGCCAACCACCCGAAGAAACTCCTCGGGCCCATCGTGGCACGTCTCAAGGTGATGAGCTCCTCCATGAGCATTGCAGAAAAGCGCGTACCGCAGGACGGCCGTATCGAAATGGACCTGCGCGACGGCGCCCACATCGACCTTCGTGTGAGCACCGTGCCCACCAACCACGGTGAATCGGTGGTGATGCGTATTCTGGATAAATCCGCCCTTGCGCTGGGTCTGCCTCAGCTTGGTTTCCTTTCTGACGATGAAGCCACCTTCGACCGACTTGTCACCCTGCCGGACGGCGTGATTCTGGTGACCGGTCCCACCGGTTCCGGTAAGACCACCACGCTGTACGCCTGTCTGAACCACCTGAACCGCCCGGACAAGAAGATTATCACCGCTGAAGACCCGGTGGAATACGAAATGGCCGGTATCAATCAGGTCATGATTCGCACGGAAATCGGCATGACCTTCGCCGCCGCCCTGCGAGCCATGCTCCGTCAGGCTCCGAACATCATCATGATTGGTGAAATTCGAGACGGGGAGACCGCCGGTATCGCCATCCAGGCC
>JAZONE010000116.1:0-2559 GCA_045654325.1 Akkermansia sp. | reverse complement strand
TGGCATAATTAAGCGAGATTGTTGTTTTCGGAGCACGGGACTTCAGTCCCGTAAATCACGGAGAGTGTAATCGGGACTGAAGTCCCGTGCTCCGATGAAGTTCTTCGCCCAATTCCAATTTATCGGGGACATTATAATTTCCGGACTTTTTAGAGTTCCCCGATTTAAGGTGACAGAGACGAAATTGGCTTGACAAATTTCTGAAATTTCAGAAAATAGGCGCATGCAGTTGAGTGAAACGCAGATGAAGTTCATCCGCCGGTGGGGAGATATGGGAACCCGCTGGGGGATTCCGCGTTCCACGGCCATGCTGCATGGGCTGCTGTATGTGGCGCAGGATCCGCTGACGGCGGAGGAGATGTGCGAGCTGCTGCAGCTGGCGAGGTCGAACGTGAGCACCAGTCTGCGCGAGCTCGAGGGGTTCAACCTCATCTACCGGGAATCCCGCCCCGGAGACCGCCGCAGCTTCTACCGCGCCGAGTGCGATGTGTGGGAGATGGCCCGCCGTATTCTGGAGGAACGCCGTCGCCGCGAAACAGCTGGTGCGGTGCAGGCGGTGGAGGAGTGCCTGGCCGCTGCCCGCAGCGAGGGCGATACGCATACCCTTGCCCGCATGGAGGCGATGCAGGAACTGCTGCAGACTGCGGAAAGTGTGGCCACAGCTGCCCAGCGCTACAATACCTCTGTGTTCCGCCGCGCGGCGCTCATGGGCAGCAAGGTGCTGGCTCTCATTTCCAGACTATGAAAATTTTTTAAAATAAGATTTCTCAAATTACAGAAATATGAAAACAATCGCAATAACGGGAGTTCTGGGATACAGCGGGCGGTATGTGGCCGCGGAGGCGCAGCGCCGGGGGTGGCGCGTGGTGGGGCTTACGAACTCGGCGGGGCGTTTGCCGAACCCGGAAGGGTATGAACTGCGGCCCATGCCCTGGAGCACGGGGGAGGATGTACTGGCAGGGGTGAATGTGCTGGTGAATACCTACTGGGTGCGCTTCAGTTATGCCGGGGCAGGGCATGCCGCGTTCAGCCACGCGGAGGCGGTGAAGAATACTCTGGCGATGTTTGCCGCTGCGCAGCGCGCCGGCGTGAGCCGCGTGGTGCACACCAGTATCACCCAGCCGGATGCCGCGAGCGAGCTGCCGTATTTCCGCGGCAAGGCAGAGCTGGAAGCCGCACTGGTGGCCACAGGGGTGCCGCACAGTATTCTGCGCCCTGCCATTCTGTTCGGCGACACTCCGGCAGAAAGTATTCTCATCAACAACATGGCCTGGAGTCTTCGCCATCTGCCGGCTGTGGCTACCTTTGGTACGGGGAAGTACCGCATGCAGCCCATTCATGTGCAGGATTTTGCCGAACTGGCTATGGATGAGGCTGAAGCAGAAGCCCCGCACCGGATTATCAACGCCGTGGGGGCAGAGACATACAGTTTCCGGGATATGTGGAAGCTGCTGGCCCGGGCCATGGGAACCTGGCGCCCGGTGCTGCCGGTGCCTGCAGAGCTGGGCTACCAGGCCACCAGAGTGCTTGGCGCGCTGACAGGGGATGTGATGCTCACGCGCGACGAAATAGCCGGCCTGAGCCAGGACCGTCTGGCGGTGCCGGGCCCCACAGTCGGCACCCGTCGCCTGAGCGACTGGGTGCAGCAGCATGCCGCCGAACTGGGCCGCCACTACGCCAGCGAACTGGCGCGTCGGGGGTGATGCGGGGCAATTAAGGCTTGCGATTATTTGAACGGTGCCAAGTCAGCTCCTACCCCGTATCGGTTAGCCTGCTGACTGGGGAGCAATGTCATTACAAGTAAAATGATGCCACCCACATATGGTATCAGACCAAGGAGAATGAACCACCCGGTGAGCCCTATATCATGCAGCCTTCGAACCAGAATGGCGATACTGGGTAATAGGAGAATAAAGCTACAGCTGCCTATTATGATGGCAACGGCGAGCGCGGCTGTTTCGCTGCTATCTAACAGTATTCCCAGTCCGATTAAAATGCCATAGAGCATGTATACGGACAATTGGAATAACCAAAATTCCGTCCTGCTGGCGCGTCCTGAGAAAGAAGCGTACGGGCGCAACGAGTGTGAAATGACGTTGATAAGATTCCAGGAGCTTTTGGGCATGTAGGAGGATGGTAACACCTCTTCGATGGGCTTCCATTCATTCATACCTTCGCTCCATATCAAGCTTTCATTGGGAATCTGCCCGTGCATACGTAATTTGGCCAGAGAAGTTATGGAAAGGGGGCCTAGTTGAGAACCGTCAGGTTTAGAAATATAATAAGTTTTCATGAGGGAGTGTGAACTGTTTTCAGTGTAGCGCGTGAGATGGGATAAGTCAATGTAAAAAATCCAATGGTATCAATCGCAGTGCCTGGTTCAGATTTGCTGACTCATTCTGCTAGTCAAATGGGAAGTTGCAGAAGTACGAGGTACGAGGTGGGAAGTGCGAAGTATAAAGTCAGGCAGGCTGCGCCTGCAGGTGTTTTCTATTGATAACAAATGGCGAGCCGCAAGGCTCGCGGAACTTTCACTTCGTACCTCCCACCTCGTACTTC
>JAZONE010000115.1:0-12635 GCA_045654325.1 Akkermansia sp. | reverse complement strand
AGTATAAAGTCAGGCAGGCTGCGCCTGCAGGTGTTTTCTATTGATAACAAATGGCGAGCCGCAAGGCTCGCGGAACTTTCACTTCGTACCTCCCACCTCGTACTTCGTACTTTTGTCGGAACGACAAATATCAATTTATCGGGTTGCAGGGTGATTTCCGGACTTATTAGAAATCCCCAATTCCGATTTTGTAGATGCTGCTTAATTATACCAACGTGTAATCTATGTTCGTTAATCACGTTAGCTGGTTCTTGTGCACATTTCTACCAGCAAATCTGAAACAGTCCCCAATCGCAGGTGCTTCAACGAGATGTTTTAAATTGCCGCTTGTCCTGCTATCCGTATGCATAAACCATGAACCTCGAGGTGAACGATGCTCAATAGGTGGGTAGTAAGCTATTGATATGTCGCTCCACACCGGGGCTGCTGATTTCGCGCACTGTGTGTTCCTGAATCTGCCCCGACAAACCGCGTTATATCCCTCGATTGTCTGGTGCGCACAAAAACCACCGCCCCTGGGTGGGGCGGTGGTTGAAAATCGCGGGGCTCGTGGCCGAGGCATCAGCCGCGGTTCTTGAGCTGCGGGAAGAGGATGATATCGCGGATGGAGCTGGCACCGGTGAGGAGCATGCAGAGGCGGTCGATACCGATACCGATACCACCGGCGCTGGGCATGCCGCTTTCGAGGGTTTCCACGAAGTCGTAGTCAATCTTCTGGGTATCCTCGCCGGCCTGGTGCTGCAGGCGCTCGAGCTGCTCCACGGGGTCGTTCTGCTCGGAGTAACCGGGGCAGAGCTCCTGACCGTTCATCACGAGCTCGAACACGTCCACCACGCTGGGGTCCTCGGGGTTGGCCTTGGCCAGGGGCACCAGATCGCGGGCAACGTGGCACACGAAGAGCGGGTTGGCCTGCTTTTCCTCGATGAGTTTCTCGTAGACCTGCTGGGTCACGTCGGTGTCGTTCAGGTCATCGCCAATCTGCACGTGCAGCTCGTTTTCGGCGCGGGAGCGGCGCTGCTCGGGGGTAAGGTCGAACCAGTCGGCACCGGCCACTTCCTTCACCAGGTCGTTGTAATCGGCGCGGCGCCAGGGGCGGGTCAGGTCGACCGTCCAGCGCAGGTTGCCGTTGTCATCGTACTGGTCAAACTTGAGCGTACCGAACACCTTTTCGGCCACGGTGCAGATCATGTCCTCCATCATTTCGGCCATGGTCTCGTAGTCGCCACCGGCCTCGTACACTTCGAGCACGGTGAACTCGGGGTTGTGGCGGCGGTCCACACCTTCGTTGCGGAAGTTACGGTTCAGTTCGAACACCTTCGGGAAGCCACCCACCAGCAGACGCTTCAGGAACAGCTCCGGAGCAATACGCAGGGTCACGGCCTTCTTCAGCGCGTTGTAGTAGGATTCGAAAGGCTTGGCGGAAGCACCACCGGCGATGTCCTGCAGCATGGGGGTCTCCACCTCCAGGAAGCCGCGGTTGATGAGGTACTGGCGGATTTCCTGCACGATGAGAGAACGCTTCACGAAACGGTCAGCGCTTTCGGCGTTGCTCATCAGGTCCATGTGGCGGCGGCGGTAGCGCATGTCCATATCGGCCAGGCCGTGGAACTTATCGGGCATGGGACGCAGCGCCTTGGAAAGAACCTTGAAGGAAGCCACGCGGACGGAGGGTTCGCCGGTGCGGGTGATGAAGGTTTCGCCCTCGATACCGACCCAGTCGCCACGCTCAAGCAGTTTCCAGAGAGCCCAGGTCTCGGGCTCCAGAGATTTCTTGGTAAGCATGCACTGGATGGAACCGCGCACGTCGCTTACGCTGAAGAACTGGGTGTTGCCCATATCGCGCAGGGCGGTGATGCGGCCGAGGAATTTCACCTGTTTACCTTCCTCGAAGTTTGCCTTGATTTCGCCGGCATTCGTGGTCACATCGAATCGGCCACCGTAGGGGTTGACCCCCAGGTCGCGAATCTTGCCCACCTTCTCGCGGCGCACGGCAATCAGTTCCTCCTCGGAGGAACCCGGAGCGGTATTTGCAGGTGTATTTTCTGACATAGCGCGGGCATTATACGCCCTTTTTGCAGAAATTCCAGTCTAAAAACACAAAAAATGAGCGGTGAGGGGTGGCCGATGGAGAGTCAGGGCTGATAGTCGATGCGCACGGGAACCTGCTCCACCTCAAGACCTGCTTCGGTGAGGGTATCGAGCACCTCGATGAAGCGACCCATGGAAGCCCCGCCGGCGGCAGAGACCTGAATGCTGGCTTCCGGGTTCTGCTGCAGGAGCTCGCGTACCGCGCTTACCAGCTCGCCCGCGGGGATTATTCTGCCGTTGAAGGCGATATCTCCATCATCACCCACCTCCAGCAGGATGCTGTTTTTGTCGCCCTGGGTGCCGGCGAGGTGGTGGGTCCGGGGCACATCCAGCTTCAGCACGCTCACCTGGCGTTTGAACTCAGTGTGAACGATGAAGAAGATGAGCAGGATGGTGAGGATATCGAGCATGGGGACGATGGGAATACCCTGTTGCCCGAATTTGCGTTCGTAGATTTTCATGCGCGTCAGGCGTTGCGGTGGTTGGCCAGGATATCGGTAAAGCACTGGTTGATGCGGGCGGCGCGGCGCTCCAGCGCACGCTCAAAGCAGCTGAGCGCAATGGTGCCCGGCACCGCGATGGCCAGGCCGAAGATGGTGGTGTACAGTGCTTTGGAGATGCCGAGGGCAATGCCATCCTGCGCATCGGGCGAGCCGAATACCCCGAAAATATCCACCAGGCCCCAGGCAGTGCCCAGAATGCCGAGCATGGGCGCAATGGTGGTGATGATGCTGATGGTGGCGAGTCCGGCGCGCTGGCGGTCGATGATGCAGCGGAGGCGGGCTTCCACCTGCTGCTCCAGGGTGGGGGAGGCGGGAGAGTTCCGGATGAATGCCAGCACGCCT
The DNA here is from genome assembly GCA_045654325.1 of Akkermansia sp. Classification (GTDB taxonomy): domain Bacteria; phylum Verrucomicrobiota; class Verrucomicrobiia; order Verrucomicrobiales; family Akkermansiaceae; genus Akkermansia. The sequence goes on along the minus strand of JAZONE010000115.1, from coordinate 9,702 downwards.
GCCAGCTCATCATGCTTGAAGGCTTCCTGCACTGCGGAGGCAGAGTTTATGCCTGCGCTCACTAATTCCAGCCGGTGCAGGCACTTGTGCCGCCGGGTGAACAGCAGGTGATACAGAATGGCGCTGAGCATGATGACGGAGCATGCCAGCAGCGGGTAACCGAAGGGGTGGCAGGCGGCGAAGAATTGGCTGATGGTTTCGTTCATAATCTGGTGGGTGGGGTTAGTCAAAATTGAATTCGAAGATGAGTTCCATGAGGTTGCCGATGACATCGGCCTGTACCTCCTGCGGCATGGGAGGCAGACTGGCGCGGCGGATGGCTTTGAAGGTGAAGGATTGCTGGCTTATACTTGCACCGGTGCGCTTGATGAGCGCCATGCTGTCAATCTTTCCGCGTTTGGTGATGCGGAGACTGATGGTGATTTTGCCGGGGATGATATCGCCGCGATGTTCATCGCAGGCGATGTACCAGAAATGCGCAATGCGGCGGTAGATGAGTGCCTCGTACATGCCACGCGGGGTGGAGGCCACATTCAACGCGGCACCCCGACCCAGCACGAAACGCCCGCTGCTGCGGCTGCGGCGTTCGTGGGTGCGGAATCCGGGGGCCTGCCGGCTTCCTGCCAGGCTGGGGTCGTAGAAGACACGGGGACGTGCGCCGGCGGGGCGTGCGGGACGGGCAATCGGGGATTTACCGGCGCCATCCGGGGTGCCCATGCGGGCAGCCTGTTGCTCCAGCTCCGCAATGTCAATTTCCGGGTTTTCGGGCTGCAGTTTCAGCTCGCCGCCGGCGTCATCGGCCATGGTCAGAGCCCGGGTGGCATCTGCCTGGGTAGTGGCCGCGTCCTTGCCGGGGGCTGCATCATCCTCTGTGGTGGTGGAATCCGGGCGCCCTGCAGCCGGGGGCTCTGCCGGTGGCTGGGGCTGGTCTGCCGGGGCAGGGGGAAGCGGAGGAGCGGGGGGCTGCTGAGGTTCCTCCCGGCGCTTGCCTTCGTGCTCCAGGTCGCCATCCTGCCGCTCCTGATCAAAGGTGACCAGTTCTTCTTTTTCCTCGCCGTTCTGCGCGGGGGCGTGGGCGTCGCTGCGTCGGTGTTCGGCATCGGGGGCGCTGGCGGCGCGGGTATCTCGCTTGCCTTCGTACTCCGGTTGGTCGGGGCGGCGCTGTGGGGTATCGGCGCTGGTTTTGGCAAAGGGCTTTTGTTCAGGCTCCTCCTGCGGCTGGTTCTGGGGGGAATCCTGCTGTTGCTTCTGCTTATCTGCTTTTTTTCGCTCGGCGGTGCGCACCACCCTGACCGTGCGGGCCTGCTTCGGCTTTTTCTTACGCTCCACCCGCTCCTGCGGCGGCAGAAGAAGAATCATGGCTCCCAGCAGCACATGCAGCAGCAGCGAAAGCGCTACACAAAGTAGCACCCGCCCCATTCTCTTCTGCTGCGCATTATCCACTATACTCTCATTCTGCCATTGCCCCCGCTGCTGCACAAGCTTGCAACTCGTCAACGCGAGACTTTTTTGAGATACATGCGATATTGCAGGTGAAAACGCAGTTTTGACTTGAATCCGGGGCGCTTTGGTATAGAATAAGTGCGTTATGCTAGATATTCGTATTGTCAGGGAAAATCCCGAATATGTGAAGGAACGAGTGCGTCTTCGTGGTGGTGACCACTGGATGCTTGTGGATAAGGTGCTTGAGTGTGATGTGAAGCGCCGCAGTGCCGAGACGGAGAAGCAGGCGCTTTCCCAGGAGCGTAACAGTTCATCCAAGCTCATCGGGCAGATGATGAAGGAAGGCCGCCGCGAGGAGGCCGAGGAGCTTAAGAAGCGCATGAGCGAAGTGGGCGACCGCATCAAGGAGCTCGACGTGGTGGCCAGCGCCGCTGCAGAGGAGCAGGAAGCCCTGCTGCTTTCCATTCCCAATATGCCGCATGATGCCGCTCCCGTGGGCGAGGACGAAAGCGCCAACCCCGAGCTGCGCGTGTGGGGCACCAAGCCCGAGATTGCTGAGCCGAAGGACCACGTGGAGCTGGGTACCAGCCTGGGGCTGCTGAACTTTGAGGACTCTGCCCGTATTTCCGGCTCCGGTTTCATTGTGTACCGCGGCAAGGGTGCCCGCCTGGAGCGTGCGCTCATCAATTTCCTGCTGGATACGCAGACCGGTGAGAACGGCTACGAGGAAGTGGGCGTGCCCTTCATTGTGAAGCGTGAGTGTATGTACGGTACGGGCCAGCTTCCTAAGTTTGAGGAAGATATGTACGGTCTGGAGGAAAACAGCATGTTCCTGGTGCCCACCGCTGAGGTGCCGGTGACGAATCTCTGCCGTGACCAGATTTTCAAGGATTCCGACCTGCCCATCAAGATGACGGCTTATACCCCCTGCTTCCGCCGCGAGGCCGGTTCTGCCGGTCGTGAGAACAAGGGCATGATTCGTGTGCACCAGTTCGACAAGGTGGAGCTGGTGGAAATCTGCCGCCCGGAAGAAGGCTTTGCGGAGCTGGAGAAGCTCACCAGCCATGCCGAGAGCATTCTGCAGAAGCTGGGGCTGCACTACCGCGTCATCGAGCTCTGCACGGGCGACGTAGGCTTCTCCTCTGCCAAGACCTACGATATCGAGGTGTGGGCTCCGGGGCAGGGCAAGTACCTGGAGGTTTCCAGCTGTTCCTGCTTCACTGATTACCAGGCCCGCCGCATGAAGCTGCGCTACAAGGACGCCGATGGCAAGATTCGCACGCCTTACACGCTGAATGGCTCGGGCACGGCGCTGCCGCGTCTCTTCGTGGCTCTGCTTGAGCAGTGCCAGCAGCCTGACGGTTCGGTGAAGATTCCCGCTGCTCTGGTGCCCTACTTCGGCGCAGAGAGCATCACTCCCAAGGCATGATTTACCGGCCCCTGCCTGTAGGGCAGGCAGGGGCCTTTTCTCCTGTACCCTCCCTCTCCAAATCAACTCCTACCATCTGAGACCGACATATGAGCGAAATGATAGCTGCAATGGGCCCCATGTTCTGGCTCATCCTTTTCTTTGCCACGCTGGCATTGGCTGCGCTGGCAGAGCGTCTGTTCTATTTCCACCGCATCAGCATCAATTCCGGTGATTTCCTGCGCGGGCTGTCGGCTCTGCTGCGCTCCGGGCAGTACGATGAATGCCTGCACGAAGCCCGCCAGCTGCCCGGCCCCATGGCCCGAGTGGTGGAGGCGGTGCTGAGCCGTCCGCGTCTTTCCCGCCACGAGCTGCGCGAGATTGCTCTGGAAGCGAGCGAGGTGGAGGTGTACCGCATTGAGCGCAATGTGCGCGTGCTGCTGGTGTGTGCTACGGTGATGCCGCTGCTGGGTGTGCTGGGCACGCTGCTGGCGCTGGTGAGTTTCTACGAGCAGCCCGGCATTACCGATGGTGCCGCAGCTGCGCCTGTGGTGGCAGCTACGCTGCAGGAGGCCCTCATGCTTTCTGCCTCCGGTGTGGCGTTGGCTATTCCGTGCTACCTCTTCTACATGTACCTGGCTTCCCGCGCCCGCAAGCTCATCAACAACGTGGAGCGCGCCGGTCTGGAATGTGTGCACATCATTGCCGATGCCCGCGATGATGCCGAAGCCGCCAAGGCTGCAGAGCTGCCTGTGCGCCGCTGCTGCTGCACTGATGCCCCCGCTGAGGAAAAGGCCGGGGAAGAGAAGTAATTAATTCCTTTACCCGCTTGTAAGTTCATGCGCCGCGTTCGTACCACGCTCAAGCAAGGCGGTTTCCCCATTCTGGTGGTAGCCGGTGTGAACCTGTTTCTGGTGCTTTGTGTCTGTGTGCTGTTATCGAACCATCTCGGACCCCGCTTCGGGTTCACCGTGCAGCCGCAGGAGTCTCATTTCCGCATCGGGGCATATGACCGCGATAATACCCACATCGTCTCTGTAGCACCCGGAGATGTACCGCGCATCTATGTGGGGTCTACCTTGCTGCGCGGTGGTTACGAGGGGTTTGAGGAGCAGCTGCGTCTGTGGGATTGCCCCACTCCCTCGCGTGTATCGGTCATTCTGGTGATGGATAAGGCCGTTTCTTCCGGTGCTGCCCAGAGGTTGGCTGATATGGTGCTTTCTCACGGGTTCACCTGTAGCTTTGCCGGGGTGCCGGCTCTGGAGTAAATGAAAAACAAGGAACACAGCCTGCTCTACCATACCTTGCACAGCCGCCCCATGCCGGGGTGCCTGCCGCTTTTCTTTGTGCTGTCTCTCGCTGTAGTAGCGCTGGGGCTCTGGCTGGCACCTGTGGAGATGCCGGAGCGTGTGCGCCCTAAGGGTGAGGGTACCGTGCTGGTCAAGAATGACCGCCTGACCCGCTTTCTGTTGCAGAGACGAAGCCCGCTGCCTCTGCACCTGCCGCATAGCGCCGACCCTGAATACCAGGAGGATGCCGCCGCTGCAGCTATGCCTCTGCTGCGCCCTGTGGAATTGCTTACTCCGCCGCCGCTGCCTGTGTGCTCTGAGGTGGCTGATTCTGCAGTGCTCAGCCGGGAATCACTGCTCGAACTGCCCGGCGAGATTGCGCCTGCTGCTGCTGCTGCTGCGGATGCAGCGCCTGCTGTTGAGCCTGCTCCCGCTGTGGCAGACCCGGTTTTCCACCCCGGCGTGGAAAATGCAACGGATGGAGAGGAGGTGCAGCCGTGAGTTTTGCCCCGATGCCGCCGTCTGACTTCTTTGCCCTGCTGGTGTATATCGGCCTGGTGATGCTGATCTGCATTTATGTGCCGGTCAAGCTGGTGGCCAAGTGGCGCCGCATTCAGCGCGCTCGCACGCACCTGACCTGCCGCCTCTGCGGGTTCCGCTTCCTGCGCCGCGATGACGAGGGCATCTGCCCCCATTGCAAGGCCCGCAATTGATGCCGGCGGGATGATATCTGCCTCAATCGCTGCTGATTATTCCGGTTTATCGGAGCAGCTGTGCAGTGGCGGTCAGCTTAAATCGCGCTCTACCATGGCGTAGGCGCTGTGGTTGTGGATGGATTCAAAGTTTTCAGCTTCCACGCGGTACCAGCTGAAGGCGTTGTAATGCTCGGTGGCCACGGCTACGTTGCGCACCAGGTCTTCCACAAAGACTGGGTTCTCGTAAGCGCGGTCGGTCACGTATTTTTCATCCGGGCGCTTCAGGATGCTGTAGAGCTGGCAGCTGGCGCATCCCTCAATCATATCAATCAGGTCTTCAATCCACACAGCCTTGCCGGAGAAGCGCACGGAGTAGGTCACGATGCCTCGCTGGTTGTGCGCGCCGTGCTCGCTCATGGCCTTGGAGCAGGGGCAGAGAGTGGTTACCGGCACCTTGACGGTGAGGGTGAATTGACCGGGTTTGCCGACTTCGGCATCAATTTCAAATCGGACTTCGTAATCCATCATTCCTTCCATGCCGCTCACCGGGGCTTTCTTGAGGCGGAAGAAGGGGAACTCAATTTCCACGTGCGCACGCTGGGCATGCAGCTTGGTGAGCAGGCGATTCGGCAGGCGCACGGCCGTGCGTACATCCAGATAGCGCTTGTGCTCGTGCAGAGCCTCCACAAAGCGGCTCATGTGGGTGCCCTTGTACTTCTCAGGCAAATCCACCATGAGTGCCACAGTAGCCACGGTAGACTGCGTGCGCTGTTCCTTATCGCTCACCACGATGGGGAAGCGCACACCACGAACGCCCACGCGGTCGATGGAAATCTGGCGGGTATCGAGTTCGTTCTGCGTATCTTTCAGGTCTTGCATAGCGTGGGGCGGGGGAATGATGGGAAAAAGACCGAGGAGGCTTGCAGGCCGAAGCGTACAAGCCTCCTTGTAATCAACGACAACCTGCCGTCGAGAACTCCTCAATCACGAGTGATCAGGGGAGCAGGTTCACGGCACGAGCACGGCGGATTTCGCGCGTGATCTTGCGGTGCATCTTGGCGGAAACGCCCGTGACGCGACGGGGCAGAATCTTGCCAGTCTCAGACGTGAACTTGGAAAGGAATTCCGGGTTGCACATGTCCACAGCACCCGCGGGGATGTCGATGCGACGACGGGGCATGGTCTTGTTGCAGGTGCGGAAACGGATACGGCGTTCGACGCTCTTGAATTCGGTCATCATAATCGTATAGAAGTGCTTTAGGAGGTTTAGCGCATCTCGCGGTGCAGAGTGCGACGCTTCAGGTAGGGGTTGAACTTAACCTTCTCCAGACGGCCGGGCGTACGCTGGCTCTTCTTGTTGCGAGTGGTCACGTAACGGGAAGGGGTCTTACCCTCGGCCTTAGCCTCCGTGCATTCCAGGATGATAATATCTCTAGGCATAATTGCGAATTGTTGACTTGCGGGCGCACATTGTACACTATTCTTCGCTATCGTCAAGAGAAATCGCATTATCCATGTCATTTTGTAAGTCAGCATACCCTACATGGTCCTGTTTTCGGGCCCTGTAGTTGGCATACGAGCCATATTTTTTCTCGTATTCCTCCTGACATTTCACCGTGAGGCGGCAGAACGGGCGCACCTGAAGCCGCTTCTTGGGGATGGGGTCGAGCGAGATTTCGCAGATGCCGTAGGTGCCGCGGCGGATGCGCTCCAGGGCGGCATCGATTTCGAAGAGCTGCTCGCGGTCCTTGTCCAGCAGACGGATGGTGAGGTCGCGCACTTCGGCCTCGCTGCCGGCATCGCCGATGTGCTGGCCGGAAGAGGAGGAGACATTTGACGCGCCGCTGCGCAGGTGGTCGCGGGTTACGTCCTGCATATTCGGCAGCATTTCATCGCGCAGGCGCTGCAGGGCTTCCTTCTGTTCCTGCAGGAAGCTGGGCCACTCCGGGTCCGCCTTGAGCAGGGCCAGAGTCTCTTTCAGTTTCTTGACGCGGGCTTTTTCTTCAGCGGTCAGGGTTTCGCGCACCGGAGCCTTCCTGGCTGCGGCTTCCTTCTTGTCGGCAGTGGTTTTGGCGGCCTTCGGGGCAGCAGGCTTTGTTTTTTTCGGAGTTGCCATGATTTCTTTTGCGTAAATAGAGTGAAAGGTGTGTCTGCTTGTTAGCAGCGGGATAAACGATTGTTTGCTACTACCATAAGTAAGGAAGAAATTCAAGAAAAATCTGCTATCTGGTAGCATAATTCTGCCTGTTTGTGACAGCTTCGCAAAAAATGAGCGCATGCGCCGGATTTCTCATTGCTCCGGGCGGAGGGGCGTGGTATGATGAGCAACCATGGTACTGGAACGCAAGACGGGAGTATTGATGCCGCTGTTTTCGCTGCGGCGTACGGGAGATGCCGGTATAGGAGACCTGGCTGCCCTGGAAGAATGGGTCGACTGGGCCGCTGCGCACGGTGTGGGCTTTCTTCAGCTGCTTCCCGTGAATGCGCTGGGCGAAGACGACACGCCATCGCCCTATTCGGCCATCAGTTCCGTGGCGCTGGAGCCTTTGTATCTTACCCTGGAGCGTATACCCGGCATGCCGGAAAATCTGCCTCCGTATCCGGAGAATCTGCCGCCTTTGCAGCAACCCGGCGGACGTGATCTGGTGGATTACGCGCGTGTGCGTACTTACAAGCGCCACTGGTTCCGGCAGGCATGGAAGCGATTTGAGAGCGAGGATGCATATGCCCCCCTGCGCGCTGAGTTTGATTCCTGGGTGCAGGGGCAGGGGCTATGGCTGGAGGACTACAGTACATTCCTGGTGGCCAGTTTCGGGTTCGGCACCATTGCCTGGTGGCTCTGGCCTGAGCAGAATACTGATGTGATACGCCGCATTGTGAATGACTGCCCTGAATCCCGGGCTCAGAAGCGCCATCAGCAGTGGCTGCAGTGGCTTTGTGCGCGGGAGTGGGCGCAGGTGCGCGCGCATGCCGATGCAAGGGGCGTGCTGCTCATGGGAGATGTGCCCATAGGCGTTTCCGTGGCCAGTGCCGATGTGTTTTTCGAGCGTTACCTCTTTGATATGGACTGGAGCGGCGGTGCCCCGGCGGAGGGTAATTTTGCGGAGGACCCGTTTACTGCGAAATGGGGGCAGAACTGGGGCATACCCCTCTACCGCTGGGATGTCATGGAGCATGACGGGTTCGCCTGGTGGGGGCGGCGCGTGCGGAAGCTCACCGAGGTATTCTCCATGTACCGGATTGACCATGTGCTGGGCTTTTACCGCATATACGCATTTCCGTGGATGCCCGACCGCAACCCTGAGTTCCTGCCACTCACCCCGGATGAAGCCGCTGCGCGTTGCGGTGGCCGCCGCCCCGGGTTCAGGCCGCGTGGCGACTGGGAGGAAAGCGACCGCCGCGCCAACCTGGCACAGGGCGACTATCTGCTGCGCCAGCTTCTCAAGGCGGCACCGGGCGTGCGGGTGGTGGGCGAGGACCTGGGCTGTGTGCCCGACTATGTGCGGCCTGATTTATCGTACCTGCGTATTGCCGGGTTCAAGATTCCGCACTGGGAGATTGATGACCGGCACCAGATTGTGAGGGGAGAGACCTACAACCCCTGTTCCTTTGCCACCTATGCCACGCATGATTTCCCGCCCCTCTGCACCGATTGGGATACCTGGGTGGATGCTGTGCAGGACGCCTACGGGGCGCAGTGTGACCCCTCTACGCCGCCGGATGTGCGCCAGGCTGCTCAGCAGAAAGGCCGCGACTGTGCCCGTGTGCTCTGCTGGCTGGGGGATTTTGCCGGTATGCATCACCGCGAATGCCTGGTGCCCTGGCATCCCGGCATCAAGGATGCCCTCATGCGCGCACTGCTGGGGTGCAATTCTGCTTATGCCGCGCTCATGTGGACCGAGTTGTTCGATATTCCCGTGCGCCTTAATACCCCCGGCACTGAGGGTGGAACCAATTGGCGCCCGCGCATGCCGTTTACCGCGGCAGAAGCGGCCGGCCTTGAGCAGAGCCGCTGGCTGCACCAGCTTTCGCAAGCCGCGGGGCGGGCGCAGGCGTGACCCTCTGCTGATGCGTGCTCGGGTATGAAAGACGACTCCCCGCCGGCTATGGCTGCCGGCAGGGAGTCTGTTTTTTTTGCAGGGTGGTTGGAGGTGGAAAAATTTACTTACCGGCCTCTGCAGGTTGCAGAACTGCTCCCTCGGTGGCTCCGTTCTTGAAACTTTCGAACACGCCGCGCGGGTCTTCCGGAGTGCGCTTCAGTGCGTCGAAAATTCGGTCTCGCATCTCCACTGCTGCCTGGAACGCCGCTTCTTCGCTGCCGTACTGGCGGTCGGAGAAGTACTTGGTGAACTGATTCCACTTGCGGCAGATGCTCAGTCTCCACCCCTGGAACGAGGTGGTTTCATATGTGTATCGGGTAATATTGCGTTGGGTCATATTGTAGTTGCCGGGTTGAGCACCGGATGTGCGCCTATATTGCCACATCTTGATAATTCCGACAATCTAATTTACTAAATGTTCGAAATAATTTTCCAAACTATATTAATAAATGCAAAAAAATGCAGCCACCAGGACGGTGACTGCATTTTTTTGTAAGCTTTGAGCTGACTAGGATTAGCAGCAGGGCTTGGCAAGAATCTTGCGCAGACGTGCAAAGCGGGGCAGGGACTCAGCGGTCTTCATGCCGGTAGCACCCTGGATGAGGGGCAGAGCATAGTCCACGAAAGCCATCTCCACGTTGTTGCCGGCGGCGTTGATCCACTCGCGGGGAACCTTGCGCTCGAAGTTAGCTACGCTGGCCAGGGGCAGGAGCTTCATCTCGCACTTGTAGTTGCCTTCCTCGTCGGTGGTGCGCTCGAAAGCGGGC
>JAZONE010000114.1:0-34248 GCA_045654325.1 Akkermansia sp. | reverse complement strand
GCGCTCATCCAGTTCTGCTACTTTAGATTCAAGGCTTCCGAGGTCAAAGATAGCTCCCGAGCTCGGAAAGACGGGAGCGCATGGCTTCCGTGTCGAGCGCCGAGAGATCGATATTGGCGGTCTGGTTCTCCATAACGCGCGGGAGTATACAGGCTTTGTCCTTGTATGTCAATCTAAATTACACAGCCGCCTGCGGCTGTGTAATTTCACACCGTTGCGCAGCAACGGTATTTCATGCACCGCTGCTGCGGTGCATTTCATCCTGTCGCGCAGCGGCAGGATTTCGTACTCGCGCAGCGAGTACTTCATTGAGCCCCACGCCGTGGGGCGACTGCCACCTCGGCGCGATGCCGAACGCGGCAGAGATTTTCTGCAAGCAGGGGTTGCATAGGAAATATTATCCATTGTGATTTTACCCTTTTCTTATCAGAACGCATACATTATAATACACACACCATGAAACAGGATAAACTGGCAGAGTATTCTCTTCAACTTGCCAAGGATGCTGTAAACTATGGACAGCATTTGAAAGGATTTGGTGCTAAGAAAGACCAGTTTTTGAGAGCTTCTTCCAGTGTCGGAGCTAATATAGCAGAAGCAAAATATGCGAACGGTCCTGCTGATTTTGCGAATAAATTGCACCAGGCGCTTAAAGAATGCAATGAAACTAAATTCTGGTTAAATGTATTTACTCCGGAACATGAAGAGGAAAGCCCTGAACTTAAGAAATTGAAGCGTTTGAATGGGAATATCATGCGCATGTTGATTCAATCACTGAATACTGTAAAGCGCAGGTTGGATTCGCATAAATAATATTTCCTATGCACCCCCTGCCTGCAGAAAATCTCTGCCGCGTTCGGCATCGCGCCGAGGTGGCAGTCGCCCCACGGTGTGGGGCTCAATGAAGTACTCGCTGCGCGAGTACGAAATCCTGCCGCTGCGCGGCAGGATGAAATGCACCGCAGCAGCGGTGCATGAAATACTTTGCTGCGCAAAGTGTGAAAATCCTGCCTGCGGCAGGATTTTATACCCCGCGGCGACCCTCCAGAGCTCGCATCACGGTGATGGCATCGGCATGGCCGAGTCCGGCTCCGGCGGGCATACCCTGGGCCAGGCGGGTGCAGCGGCAGGGCAGCTTGCCCAGCAGCTCTGCCAGATACAGGGCGGTGGCTTCGCCCTCCACATCGCTGCCCACAGCCAGAATCACCTCGCAGCCGGGGTGTGCCTGCACGCGCTCCACGAGCTTATCCAGCGCCAGGTCTTCGGGCATGATGCCGTCCAGCGGGGAGATTTTGCCGCCCAGGCAGTGGTAGAGGCCGCGGAAGGTACCGCAGCGCTCAATGGGGAGCACATCGGTAGGCTGCTCGACCACGCAGAGCAGGGCGGCGTCGCGTGTGGGGTCATCGCAGGCGGTGCAGCGGCAGCCTTTCTCGGCAAAGAAGCCGCACTCCGGGCAGTTGCCCACGGTATCTGCCGCGGTGGTAAGGGCGCCGGCCAGCTGGCGGGCTTCATTTCGCCCCTGTTGCAGGAACCAGAGCGCCAGACGCTCAGCCCCGCGCGTGCCTACGCCGGGCATGCGCTTGAGCGCGGCTATCATATCGAGCACGGGGCGGGGGTAGTCCTGGGCTTTCATGAACGACGGCGGAAAAGGTGAAGAATTTCGCTGCCCAGCCAGCAGGCCATGGCGCAGATGACCGGGGCTGCCATGTTCAGCACCCCGCCCCAGAGCACACAGAGGATACCCGGCAGCGCCAGCGCCACCACGGCCAGTATGCTTACCAGAAGCCGCCCCGCAAAACGGCGCTCGCGCAGCAGCACCAGCGCCAGATAAAAGGTGACCACCATGCACAGCGCAAAGATGCCTGCAGGCCCCAGCAGGTTAATCTGGGCTTCTTCTGCACCGATGTAGAACGGACTACCGCCAAGAAAGCGTATCTGCTCCCACTCCAGATATTGCATGACCCCCAGCAGACTGAGGATGACAACGAGCACCAGAACACAGAAACTGAGCCCGGCCCAGCGGAGCAGCAGGTGGTCGGTGCGGTTCATCTGCTGCGGGCGGTGCAGCCGCTGCAGGCGGTTCCGGAGTCTGGTCAGTTTGTCTTTCATGTGGGGAACAGGCACGGCGGCCGTGGGTGCCACAGCCGCCGTGCGTAAATGTATTATGACTTAAGCATTAAATTAATCCACGTAGCGCTTCACGATGAGGGAAGCGTTGTGGCCGCCGAAGCCGAAGGAGTTGCTCAGTGCCACATCCACGGTCATGCTGCGGCCCACGTTCGGGCACACATCCAGGTCGCACTCGGGATCCTGGTTGAACACGTTGATGGTGGGGGGCACGAAGTTGTCCTGAATGGCTTTCACGCAGGCCAGCAGCTCAATGGCACCGGCAGCACCCAGAAGGTGACCGGTCATGGACTTGGTGGAGCTCACCACGAGGCCGTTCTTGGCATAGTCGCCGAAGGAAGCCTTGATGGCCTTGGTCTCGCAGATATCACCCAGCGGGGTGGAGGTACCGTGCGTGTTGATGTACTGGATGTCGGTGGGCTTCAGGCCGGCATGCTTCATGGCCATATCCATGCAGCGGGCAGCACCTTCGCCCTCCGGCATGGGGGAGGTCAGGTGGTAGGCATCGGCGCTCAGACCATAGCCCACAAGCTCAGCCAGAATCTTGGCACCGCGAGCCTTGGCGTGCTCCAGCGTTTCCAGAATGATGATACCGGCACCTTCGGCCATCACGAAACCGTCGCGATCCACATCGTACGGACGGGAAGCGGTGGTGGGATCGTCGTTGCGGGTGGAAAGTGCCTTCATGTTGGCGAAACCGGCAATGCCCACGGGCAGAATGGCGGCTTCGGCACCGCCCACAATCATCACGTCGGCATCACCGAACTTCATGATGCGCCAGGCTTCGCCGATGCAGTGGTTGGCGGTGGCGCAGGCGGTGGAAATGCTCATGTTCGGGCCGCCGAAACCGTATTCGATACTGACCATGCCGGAGGCCATGTTGGTAATCATGTACGGAATGCAGAAGGGGCTCACGCGGCGGGGACCGGACTGAAGCAGTGCGGCGCAGCCATCGCCATGAATACCCAGACCACCGATACCGGAGCCGATCATCACGCCCACGCGGGTCTTATCCACGCTCTCGGGGTCGAGCTGGGCGTTCTCCAGAGCCTCGGCCACGGCACCCATGGTGAGCTGCTCGAAGCGGTCACAACGGCGCACGGACTTCGGGTCCTTCTTGAAGAAAGGAGCAGGGTCATAGCCACGCACTTCACCGGCAATGTGGATATTCAGCGCACTGTCATCAATACTTTCAATTTTGCCGATACCGGAGCGGCCATTCTTCATGCCTTCCCACGTCTCCTCAACACTGTTGCCGAGGGGAGTAAGGGCACCCATACCTGTAATTACTATGCGACGATCAGTCATAATGCTTGAATACACGTTACCTGATAGCTTGAGTTAAGTCAAGCATAAAAGACTGAATTTTAAAAAGGCCGCAATTTTATTGACTTCCGGGGCTTTCTGAGCGTATAATCCGGGATGATGGGAGAGCTCGTGCTATACGGCCTGGGTTTTCATGAGTGGGTGACGTTGTTGACCGCTCTGGGTATTTTTGCGCTGTTGTTGTTCACCCGTTTGCAGGCGGAGCTGGTGTTCCTGGGCGGCATGGCGGCGCTGCTGGTCACGGGGGTGCTGGATGCGCGCGAGGCGCTGGCGGGGTTCAGCTCCAGTTCGGTGATTGTGGTGGCTCTGTTATTTGTGGTGGTGGCCGGGTTGGTTCACACCGGCCTGCTGCACTGGGTGGAGAAACATGTACTGGGACGTCCGAAGACTTATCGCCAGTCACTTATGCGGCTCATGCTGCCGGTGGCCGGTATGGCTTCCATTCTGGGTAATACCACGGTTACGACCATGTTCATTCACGTGGTGAAGCTGTGGTCGCGCCGTCTGCGGGTGGCACCCAGCCGGCTGCTGATTCCGCTGAGCTATGCCGCCGGACTCGGCGGGGTATGCACGCTTATCGGCAGTGCGCCGAATCTGATTATTTCCGGACTGTATACGCAGGAAACCGGTATCACCCTGAGCATTTTCACCCCCACGCTGGCGGGCGTGTTCTGCCTGGTGGTGGGGCTGGTGAGTATGCAGGTGCTGCAGCGCTGGCTGCCGGAGCGCAAACCCTCGCGCCGCGTGTTCGGCCCGGGGGCAGGCATGCAGCACCGGCACAAGGCCTATGTAAGTTTCGGCAGTCGGTTGATAGGAAAGCGACTGGAAGATACCGGGCTGGAGGCTCAGCTGGGTATTCACCTGCGTGGTGTGGTGCGCCGCGGGGAGGAACTGCTGGCGGAACCCGGGCAGGTGAAACTGCGCGTGGGCGATACCCTGCTGCTGGAGAGCGACAGCAGCACCCCGCCTGACTTAGGACCGGATGTGCACTACGTGACCCGCCGCCATAAATCCCCCGTGGGCTGGCGCACGGCTGCCTCGGGACTCATTATGCTGGGTATGATGGTGCTGAGCACGCTGGGGCTGCTTACCCTTCTGCAGGCAGCTTTTCTGGCGGCGGCAGCCACGCTCATCTGCCGGTGCTGCACGGTGCGCCAGGCAAACGACTGCATCAACTGGAATGTGCTTATGGTGTTTGCCGGTTCCATCTGCCTGGGCACGGCCATGGATAAGACCGGCGTGGCGGCGGATGTAGCGAATCTGCTGCTCAGTTGCGTGGGCACCCAGCCGCTGGTCATGCTCACCGCGGTGTGCGCCGTAGCGTTGTTCATTACCGAGTTCATCGGCAATGCAGCGGCAGCGGCTATTTTCTTCCCCATTGCCTACCGCAGCGCGCTGGCGGTGGGGGCTGACCCGCTCAGTTTCTGTGTGGCGCTCATGATAGCTGTTTCCTGCTGTTTTGCCACCCCCATCGGTTCGCCGCGCCACATGCTCATCTACGGCCCGGGCGGCTACCATTTCGCCGACTTTCTGCGCGTCGGCCTCCCTATGGATATCATCATCCTTGCGGCAGATATCTTCATCGTTTCATTCCTCTTCCCCCTGGTGTGAAAAAGGTGAATATTTTGTCACATGGAATGTGGCTTTTATTTCACCGAAACACCATTGCAGAGCGCGGTGCGCCGTGGTTAACTATTTTCAGTTAACCGCACATTATGCACAAACGCGATACTATTTTCTGCGCAATCTGTAAAGCCGGGGCATTCGTGGCTCTGCTGCTGATGGTGGGTCTGTTTGCCCAGTTGCTGATTCACTCAGCAGATGCCTGGATGCACTTTGGAATTTTCTTTCTGTGGGGCATAGACTGGGACCCCGCCATGGACATCTATGGGGCTCTGCCGTCTATACTGGGTACCCTGTTCACCACCGGCTTGTCGCTGGCGCTGGCTATACCGCTTGCCTTTGCCGTGGCATTGCTGATTACTGAGTCGCCGGAGTGGCTGAAGCGTCCGCTGAGCCAGTGTGTGGATCTGCTGGCGGCTATCCCATCGGTGATTTACGGCATGTGGGGCCTGTTTGTGCTGGTGCCGCTGATGCAGGAATATGTGCAGCCTTTTCTGGCAGATACCCTGGGAATTATCCACCTGCCCGGGGGTGCCTGGCTGCTGGGTGAGGAAGGTACCGGCAGCGGATTCGGCTTTCTGACCGCCGGGGTTATTCTGGCGCTTATGATTCTGCCCTACATGAGCGCGGTTATGCGCGATGTATTCCGCATGACTCCGCCTGTGCTCCGCGAATCTGCCTACGGGCTGGGCTGCACCCGTCTGGAAACCACGCGCGATGTCGTGCTGCGCTACGGCATACGCGGAATCATTGGTGGCATCTTTATCGGTATGGGACGTGCCCTGGGTGAAACCATGGCGGTGCTCTTTGTGATAGGTAACATGATGGACTGCCCCGCAGGGCTGTTCTCCTGTGGTTCAACAATTGCCACCACCCTGGCCAACAACTTTGCAGAGGCCACCGGGCTGCAGCAGAGTGCGCTCTTTGCGCTGGGGCTTGTGCTGCTGCTCATGAGTTTCAGTATTCAGCTCATCACCCGGTACTACCTGGCTCTCACCAGTGCCAGAAGAGGCGAGAACGCTTAAACCACTATTCATCATATGACTCCAAGACCTGTATTCTTCCGGAAATTATCAAACCAGCTGCTTAATCTCCTTGCGCTGGGCTCCATCTGCGTGGCCCTGGGCGGCATGGGGTGGATTCTCTACACCGTGATTCAGAATGGTGCACCGGTGCTCAGCTGGGAGTTCCTGACCGCGCCCTCAAAACCCTATGGAGAACCCGGCGCCGGTGTGGGCAATGCTCTGCTCGGTACTCTGCTGATGACTCTGGGTGCCACGCTGCTGGCGGTGCCGCCGGCGCTGGCCGGTGGTATTTACCTGGCTGAGTTCGGAAAGAACAGCCGGCTGGCCGATTTACTGCGCTTCTGCGCCAATGTACTCATGGGGCTGCCATCTATTCTGGTAGGCCTGTTCGTGTATGCCATGCTGGTAGTGACCACGGGACATTTTTCGGGCATGGCGGGCACGGTGGCTCTGGCTATCATCATGTTCCCCGTTATCATGCGCACCACAGAGGATATGCTGCTCATGGTGCCGGATACCCTCAGGGAATCTGCTCTGGCGCTGGGTATGTCGCGTATGCGTGCTACGCTCTGCATTGTGGCCCGCAGCGCCCGCAACGGGCTGGCCACGGGTATTCTGCTTTCGCTGGCCCGGGTCAGCGGTGAAACGGCTCCGCTGCTGTTCACCGCACTGTTTGCCGACACCTGGCCGGGCGGTTTCTTTACAGAACCTACGGCCAGTGCTCCTGTGCTCATTACGGAATACACCACCAATTCCCCCTTTGAAAGCATGCATGCCATGGGCTGGGGTACTGCCCTTATCATGGCGGCTTTCATTCTGATTATCAATATTGCAACCCGTTGTATCTTCCATGAAAACAAACATTAAAATATCCACCCGTAACCTGAACTTCTATTACGGTAAGAACCAGGCCTTGTTTGATAACAGCCTTGATATTCACGCAAATAAGATTACGGCTGTCATCGGCCCCAGCGGCTGTGGCAAATCCACGCACCTGCGAATCTATAACCGCATCTTTGAACTTTACCGCAACCAGAAAGCTACCGGTGAGGTGCTGCTGGATGGGAAGAATATTCTCGACCCGGGTGTGGATTTACTCAGGCTGCGCCACCGGGTGGGCATGATTTTCCAGAAGCCTACGCCATTCCCCATGAGCATTGCTGATAATGTGGCCTATCCGTTGAAATTGCACTACAAACTCAGCCGCAGCGAGATGTATGACCGTGTGGAAGCAGCCCTGCGAGGTGCGTCGCTGTGGGATGAGGTAAAGGATAAACTGAAATCCAGCGGGATGGCTCTTTCCGGCGGTCAGCAGCAGCGCCTGTGCATTGCCCGTGCTCTGGCTGCTGAGCCGGAGGTTATCCTGATGGACGAACCTACCAGCGCCATTGACCCTGTGGCTACCCTGCGCATCGAGGAGCTGGTGCTGGAGCTGAAACAGAAATACACCATCGTCATCGTGACGCATAACATGCAGCAGGCTTCCCGTATCTCCGACCGCACCGCCTTCTTTTACAAAGGCCGTATCGTGGAGGTCGATGACACCACCAGAATATTCACCAACCCCGCCCATAAACAGACGGAAGACTACATCACTGGCCGTTTTGGCTGATGCAATTCAAACTCACCCACACATACTTAAAGCATGAAAAATCATTTTATTCACGAACTTGCTAATCTGCGCAGGCAGCTCTGCAGCCAGGGTGCAGCAGTAGAGCTGATGATAGGCCAGGCTATCAAGGCTTTCCAGAACGGAGACGCTGAGCTGGCGCGCCGCATTATGGCGCACGATGCCGTCATCGACCGAGAGGAAATCCGGCTGGAAGAGGAATGTCTGAAGGTGCTGGCGCTGTACCAACCCGTAGCCGGTGATTTGCGGACGGTGGTCTCCTGCATCAAAATCAATGCTGCGCTGGAGCGTATGGCCGATTTTGCCTGCCATATGGCCGAGCGTGCACTGCATCTGTTGGCGCTGCAGGAGATTCCGGGGCAGGAAATCTTTGATTTCATGCCCATGGAACACCTGGTGCTGGAAATGCTGCATGATACGCTGCACGTTATCGAATCATCCGATATTCTGCTGGCGCACAAAGTGATAGAGCGCGACGATGCGGTGGATGCCATGCGCAGCGAGCATCGTTCTCATGCCCGCGCAGCCTGTGTGCTCTGTCCTGATGCGGCAGAATACTATATCGACTGCCTCGGTCTGGCGCGCGACCTCGAGCGCATAGCAGATCTGGCCACAGACATCTGCCAGCAGATTATCTACCTGCGCACCGGGTGCATCACGCGGCACTCGGAATAACAGCCGAGCTCAGCACAAATATCAGAAGCCAGGGAAATGTTCTTTCCCTGGCTTTCTTGTCACCTGCATAAACGCTCCATAATTTGCGGGACTGAAGTCCCGTGCTCCGACGTAAAAGAAGTTCCCCGCAGGTTTTCCTGCGGGGAACCACACTCTCTATATGAACAAAACGGGGTAGTCTTAAAGTTCCTGTTCCACCAGCTTCACCACTGAATCCGGCAGAGCTACGTAGTTGAGCTTTGTAGCGGTGGGGGCACCCTTGGTGTAGCACCACATGAAGTAGTTGCGCAGGACGGCTTTCTTATCGGCAGGGGTATCCTTGCGGAGCAGCACGTAGGTGACACCCGTGATGGGCCAGCTGGTGGCGCCGGGCACGTTGGTGAGCTCCATGTAGAAACCGGGGGCGTTTTTCCAGTCGGCCGCGGCGGCGGAGGTGGAGAAGCTGGCCTGGTTCGGGGCTACATAGTTGCCGCTGGCGTTCTCCAGCATGGCGCAGGCCAGTTTTGCCTCCACCGCGTAGGTGTACTCCGTGTAACCGATAGCACCACGGGTGCGAGCCACATTGTTGCACACGCCCGGGTTCTTCTGGCCGCCGATGCCCACCGGCCACTTCACCGAGGAACCCTGACCCACCTTCTTTTTCCAGTCGGCGGAAATCTTCGAGAGGTAGTTGGTAAAGATGAACGAGGTGCCGCTGGAATCTGCGCGGCGCACCACGGTAATCTTCAGCTTGGGCAGTTTGAGCTTCGGGTTCAGCGCCTTGATGGCGGGGTCATTCCAGCTGGTGATTTCGCCCAGGAAAATGCGGGCCAGCACATCCTGGCTGAGTTTGAGCTGGTTGTTCTTCACACCGGGAAGGTTCACGATGACCACCACACCACCGGTGAGCATGGGGTACTGCTCCAGCCCGGCTTCAGCTTGCTGCTCCAGCGTGAGAGGATTATCCGACCCGGCAAAATCCACCGTTCCGGCCTTGATCTGGTTGAGCCCGGCACCGGAGCCCATGCTCTGGTAGGTGACCTGGGTACCCGGGTTCTGCTGGGAGTAGGCGTAGGTCCATTTCTGGTATACCGGGGCGGGGAAAGAGGCACCGGCACCCGTGATGGTGGTTTCTGCCTGCGCAAGCGTGCACAGACCCAGAGCGGCGATAAATAGATTCTTGAACATAATATGTGTGTTTTCTATGGTTAAGTGTTTAGTGTTATCAGAAGTCAAAGCGGACGGCAGAGGAAAGCTGCCAGCCGGTGAAGCCCTTGTTACCCTTGGCATCGGTACCTGCGGAGTTGAGGTATTCAGCGCCAAGCATCAGCTTGAGCATGTGCGGGTTTTCCGGGCATACGTAGTAGTTTGCACCCAGGTAGAGCCCCTGAAGCAGGTCGCTCGTGCCGGAGTATGTGGAGTTTGTGGTGTAGTAGCGGCTGTCGCTCTTCACTGCGTTGCTGCCGCTGGCCAGCTGGTAGCGCAGCACACCTTCCCAGTGCGGGGAGAAGCGGTAGCTGGGCATGATGACAAGGCCGAATACATTTTCAGACCCCGCCTGGCCATCGTACACATTGAAACCGGCCAGCGCCTCGGCAAGCAGGGTGAGATTTCCCTGTTTACCCTCCCAGCTCAGGGCGACCACATCCTGTGCTCCCGGGCCGGCATATTCGGAGCCGGGGTTGGAATCACCATCCTTGTGGAAGCTGTGCATGTAGTCCAGCTGCAGGCGGCCGTTGCTGCCGGTAGCGCGGGAAACGGACATGCCCAGGGTCACGCTGTCATCACTGTTGAACGAAGGTTCCAGCCAGGTGTTGTCGCGCTGGCCATTCAGCCAGAGACCCGCATTCCAGCCCCATTCGGCCTTCTTGTCGGCATTTGCCACCGATATGCCGTAGAGCTTTTCGGCCTTGAGCTGGTTCACCAGGGCAGAGCGCTCGAGCGTAATCAGCTTGGCGCTGGAGGTGCGGTATTCGGCCATGTAGGCCGGCTTGTGCTTACCGACTGTGAGAGTAACCGGCTTGATTCTGGTGGAAATGGTCAGTTCATCCAGCGTGCCTTCGGTGCGGGAGCGATTCCACTGACCACCGCTGTATTTGTTGCGGGCATCGAGTCCGCCGATATTCCAGACTCCCTTGATGGTGAAGTTATTCAGTACCCTGGCCTGGGCACCCAGACGGAAACGCCGCCATTCGTTGTTGTCGTTGCGGTCGCCTTTTACGCGGTCATCACCGCCGGCGGGGTCCAGATATCCCCACTGGTACTGGCCGCGCATTTTCAGGGTCAGCTCCTGCAGATAGGGATTCTCTGCATGATCTCGCTTTGCGTCAAATACCTTGAACGCATCCTTCATGTGCGAGGCGAGGCTGAAATCAGATGCCTGGGAGAGCGGAGCGGCCCCGATGGCCAGGGCCAGTGCCATGATGGTATTCTTTTTCATATCGTATTCTTCTTTTGTTTGGTGCCGACCTGTGTTCCGGTCGACATCTTCAGTAAATCGCACACCCGGAAAATTTTCAAGATTTCCATGGTGAATCAAAAGTCACAGTATGTGTGACTTTTAAGTCACATTCGTTTTCTTGTATGCCTGCACCGGGAGGGTATAATAAGGCGAACAAGAATATGCCTGTACAAATCACCATAGTTGAGGATGACGAGGATATCGCGGCACTGGTTGCCTATAATCTGGAACGGCAGGGCTGGAAATGCACCCTGCTGCACCATGGCACCGAGGGCTGGGAGCAGATTCGCAGTACTGTGCCTGATTGCGTGATTCTGGATATGATGCTGCCCGGTATGGATGGTATGGAGATTCTGAGGGAAATGAAGGAACATGACGCTACCCGGAATATCCCCGCCTTGTTTCTCACGGCCCGCAGTGAGCTGGATGACCGTCTGGAGGGGTTGCGTCTCGGGGCGGATGACTATGTGACTAAGCCGTTCAGCAGCAAGGAGCTTGTGCTGCGCGTACGGAATCTCCTCCACAGAGCTGGTAACGGTGCTTCCAGGGTGATGCTTCAGTACAAAGAGCTGTGCCTCGATAAAATTACCCACCAGGCTTCGCTGGGTGGCCGGAACCTGGAGCTGACGGCTGCTGAATTCAAGCTGCTGGCCTATCTGATGGAACACCCCGGCAAGGTACAGGATCGCTACGACCTGCAGCACGTCATCCTGGGGCACTCAGATACCACCCAGACCCGCGCGCTGGATACTCATATCAAACGCCTGCGCAAAAAACTGGGCATGTATGCAGAATGCATCGCCACCGAACGCGGCGTGGGCTATGTGTTTCAGCCCTTGAACCCTGACTCTGGGGTGTGAGTTTTCCTCTGTTGCTTACATGTCCGAGAAGGTTGTATTCGGAGCACGGGACTTCAGTCCCGTAATGCATAAAATAGAAAGCTTGCGCTCAGGGGGATTCTGTTTCCTGGGAGGTGCAGGCCTCGACCAGCCGGTAGGTGAGGCCGATGGGCAGGGACACAACCCCGATGGCTACGGTAGCTGCGGTGCCGGCGATGCTCAGCGGGGCATCCACCGCTACGGCGGTTAGGGCGCCCAGCGGGTAGGCGTAGTACTTGTGCGTATCGGTGCGGGGGTGCATGCGGTTGTTTCTCAGGGTGCGGTCTACAGTCACGCCGAGGTTGCAGAAGGTTTTCACGGGCAGCAGGCGGGCGGAATCCGGGAGTTGCTTCAGGTCGCCGCCGGAATCCTCGCAGATTTCGATGCTTATCACATAGGGCGCGCCTTTATCGAGTGCCATCTGCACATCGGCTGCGCTTTGTTTCGTGAGTGGCAGGTAGACGGCCTCCGCCTTCTCTTCATCTGGGCAGAAGGTGGCCATACCGACGCCGCGCAGCATGACCCAGTGGAAGGGGTAACCTGCGTAACACCCACGCCCGGGCCCGTGGTAGGCCTTGGTGTAAAACGTGCTGCCTGCCTGGTAGAGCTCCGCTTCTGCAGGTTGGAACCAGGCTTCGTCCACCACTTTGGCGCGTTGCCAGGCATACTGGTGCAGGTTGGTGTAACACCCGCTCAACCCCATAGCGCACAGGGCGGCGGTAAACAGGTGAATGGTTCTGGAGTTCATGGGAAATCAGCTATCAAATCCTGAATTCTGCCTGCTCAGAAACTCCGGAGCAGCGGTGAGTATGATTTTACCTTGTTCGGTATCGATTTCGTCATTTTCTGATTCCGTCACGATGACAGCCTTGCGCAGCCCTGTTTCTACCATGGCTTCGCACAGAGCACGTAGTTCTCGCTGGCGGGTATCGGGGGTATTCAGATTGGCGCAGACCTGCACCAGTAACTTTTCGTGAGTGTGGGGATGTACGGCCAGGAAATCCACTTCGTGTCCTGCCTGTGTTTTGTAGTAATACACTTCAGGTGTGTTGCGGCGCAGAGCCAGGAATACCATATTTTCCAGCAACTGGCCTTGTAGTTCGCTGAAAGTACCACAAAGCGATTTCACCATGGCGTGGTCGATACAGTATACTTTACGCATGAGCCGGAAACGTTCGCTGGCAGAAGCAGAACAGGCCGGGATGCAGAACAGGAAATAGGCATCCTCCAGCCAGGCGATGTATTGCTGAATGGTTTCTTTGCTGATACTGATGCCGCTGCTGCGGAAATCGTTGCTGAGTTTGTTGATGGAAAGTTGCGCTCCGATGCTGCCCAGCATGCGGCGAGCCAGTTGCTTCAGGGCGAGCGGCTGGCTTACGTTGTAACGCTCTACCACGTCGCGGTAAAGCAGGGTATCGAAATATTCCTGGTGTAGGCGAATCCTCCATGCTGGTGCTAATCCGTACGTTTCAGGGAATCCGCCCTCTTCACGGTAGGCTTCCCATGCATTTTGCACTGCCAGTTTGCGGTTGGTTCCATGACCGCTGCGGGGAATCCCCCGGCGTTCCAGGTATTCACCGAAAGAAAAAGGAAATAGCTCCCAGGAAAGCGAGCGCCCGCGCAGGGCTGTGTGGATTTCTCTGCTCAGCATAGCAGCGGAGGAACCTGTGATATAGATTTCACAGTTTTCCTCGCGACGCAGACGTTCCACAAACAGTTCCCAATGCGGATGCATCTGGATTTCATCGAAGCAGAAATACACCTTTTCTTTCCCGCGCTTATGCGGATACATGCTGTAATATGCTTCGAAAAGCTCATTCCAGCCGCTGCTGCCCATGTCAGCCAGGCGCTCATCCGCAAAATTAATCATGAGCATATTCTCCCTGGGTATTCCCTGGGTGGCCAGCTTCTGGAATTGTTGTTGCATCAGAGTGGATTTTCCACATCTTCGCACGCCGACACAGACGGTTACTTTGTCCGCCAGTGCTATCAGCTCCAGATCCCGTTTGCTGCCTCCGCGGAGTTCCTGCTCCTGACTGCTCGCTATCAGTTCTGTAAATATCTCGCGAAGATTCTGTCTCATGTCGCCTTTATATCAAATTCTTTACGCCGTAGCAAGAAAGAATTTGGAATTCTTTACGTCCGGGCGGTAAAGATTATAAAATTCTTTACGTCTGAGCGGTAAAGATTCTGGCTGGAGTTACAAAAAAAGCCCCTGCCGAGGTGGGCAGGGGCTTTGGAGAATAACTGTGCGGCTACGCTTTAGAAATTGGTGCGCAGGGCTGTGGTGAACTCCCAGCCGTTGTAGCAGTCCTGTCCGTCCTTGCGGGCGGTGGTGTACTCGGCACCGAACATGATTTTGGCGGCGTCCTTGGCTTTGGCAGAGGCGTACAGGTTCACGCCGAAGTAGAAGGCGTGCAGGCTGTCGACCCAGGAGGGACTGGTGGTCTGGTTGCAGATGTAGCGGTCTGCGCCCAGCTTGCAGGCGCCCTTGCCGGTCATGCCGTTGTAGCGGAACACGAGGTCTACATTCGGGTGAACGGCGTATACGGGCTGGATTTCCAGACCTATGTTGTTGGTGCCGTTGCCGTCCTGCTGCTCAAAGGCAGCCACGGCGTTGGTCATGACGGTGAGCTTGTTGTACTTGACTTCGTAGCCCAGGGAGATGGCATCCTTGAAATCGATGCCGTAGTTGTTGGCGCCGGGGCGGCGGCGGCCGTGGTAGGCGTTGTTGAAGTCGTGCACATATTCACCGGAGATGGCGTGGTAGCCGTTTTCGGTCACGTTGAACTTGTGCGTGGCACCGATGATGGCGAAGCACTTGTCCTCCCAGCCGAATTCACCTTCGAAGCCCTGGCCACGGCCGTAGTTGTCCGTGTGAGCCAGGCTGTGAGAGCTGCTTGCGCGGTCGTTGGCAAAGACCTGCAGGTAGAGGATGTTCTTCTTATCGGGCGAGGTGTAGTTTAACTCCGCACCCCAGTTAGTATCCAGCGCAAACTGGTTGGCCACATAGCAACGCTCCACGCAGGGCATGCTGGCGTTGGACATGCGGAAATCAGAGGTGAAGCTGGGGGCGAACTTACCCACGCGCAGGGTGAGGCCCTTCACGGCGTCGATGTTCTGCTTCAGCCAGATATCATAGAAACCGGTGTAGCTGTAGTTCTTCTTGGTGCGGCCGCCGGCGTAGGTGTCGCGGATGGGCAGGCCGCCGATGCGCACGTAGGTGTGGAACTGGGTGCCGGTGCGGGTGAACACATTGACGCCAATCCAGTTGCGGCGGAACTCATCGTTGTAAGGGGTTGCGCTGCCCTTGAGGTACAGACCGTTGGAACCGTTGGGCTGCACGCTGGCCATCTGCCACTGCTGGCGGGTGGTCAGAGCTACCTTGGTCACGAAGGTGTCCTTGTTCTCGTAGACCACCAGAGCCTGTTTCACGGCGTCCACCCAGTCGGTGGGGGTGGGTTTTGTGCTCAGGGTGATGGCCTCGCCGGCGCAGGCGGCACCGGCGGCAATCAGAGAAAGAGTAATAGCTTTCATGAATTGCTTAGCGAAGCTTGGAGAAGAGGGTGGCCGAATCCAGCACCGGCATGTACTCGGTGTGGTCGATACCGGCATCAATCACGTACAGGGTGAGCAGGCGCTTCACTACAGCCAGCAGCTTTTCGGGCTGCCAGGGCTTTTCGATGTAATTGTCGATGTGACCGTCGTTGATGGCGTTGATGGTATCGGCATGCGTGGCCTGACCGGTCAGCAGTACCTTGCGGGTCTTGCCGAAACGGCGGTCAGCGGCAATCTTACCCAGCAGCTCGGTGCCGGTTTCCTCGGGCATCACCTGGTCGGAGATGACGATGGCCACGTGGTCGCCGTCTTCATCAATCTGTTCGATGAGCTGCATGCAGTCAGCCACGCTGGAGGCTTCCTCCAGGCGAACGTGGGAGGTCAGGGGACGCAGGTCACGCATTACGGAATCCAGCACTTCCTGCTGGTCGTCTACACAAATGATATTGATCTTATCCATGGATTTGAGAGGTTGGAATGTTGATAGTGAAAGATGTTTCCCGGTCATTGCTGTGCACTTCGATGGTGCCGCTGTAGCTGTCGACCACGCGACGCACGATGGCCAGGCCGAGACCGAGCCCGAAATCGAGGCCCAGTTTCTTGGTGGTGAAGTTGGGGTTGAAAATCTTGTTGAGGTTTTCCTCGTCGATGGCGGGGCCATTGTTCGAGATGGTCACGGAGACGTATTCAGTGGGCAGCAGGTGAACACCCTGCACGCGGCAGCTGCGGCCGGTGATGCGGATGCAGGGGTGCTCCGTGGCACCCTGTTCCATGGCGTCGCAGGCGTTCTTGATGACGTTGCTCCACACCTGCACCAGCTCGGTGATATCGGCGGTGATGCCGGGCATGGGGTCAAAGCTGGTCTGCACCTCTACGCGCTTGAGCTTGTTGTGCAGCAGGTTCAGGGCATCCGTCACGCTCTGTGCCACGTCTACATCGGGTTCGCGGGTGCTGTTGCCGCCGCCCAGCAGTTTCACGGCGCGCACGATGCCGGTAGCGAGTTTAGAGGCCATGCGCATATCGCGCAGGTCGTGCCCCAGCTCCCAGAAGCGGTAGTTGCGCTTCAGGTTGCGGATGAACTTGCCGGGTTGCTTGCGGCCTTCATCGGTGTTGGGGAAGATGTGGGCCATGACCTTGGCGGCCTCCTGGGGCAGGTCAAGTTCGCGCTCGTAATAGCGGGCAGCGTTTCGCAGCTCCTGGGCGGAGATGAAGGAGCTATCCTCGAAGCCGTAGGAGAAGAGCTGTGCATTGAGCTTGTCGTCGTCCTCCAGGTATTCCTGCAGGCTGTCGGCCACAAACTCAGTGCGGCGGGAGAGCACGCCCACGGCGTTGTTCAGCTCGTGTGCAATGCCGGCGGAAAGCTGAGCCAGCGAGCTGGCCATTTCGGCGCGCTGAACGATTCGCAGCGCTTCTTCCTTTTCGGAAGTCTTGGTAAAGATGCGCGAGTTGCGCGCGGCTAGCTCATGCACCAGCACGGGAATGAACTGGCGCTCGAAGCAGCCGTATTTCTCCGGCTCTACCACCTCGGTGGTGTCATCCACATAGGTCACCACCGAGTCTTCCAGAGCTACAATGTAGTTGGAACTGTGGTAGGAACGGGAGAAAAATGCCTGAACGCAGACGTAGGAACCCTCCTCAGCGCGGAATACTTCGTAGCCGCGGGTGCTGCTTTCCACCGGCAGGTCGACCCCGGCGTAGGATTCAGCCCGGCGGAAGGCGGCAAAGCAGCCTTTTTTCACGAAGTACACGCGGTGGCACTCCTCGCCCTGGCCCACCAGCTGCTCGCCTTCCGCGAGCTCGATGGTGCGGCCGGGGTCGCTGAAGTACACCTCGTTGATGCGCTTCAGGGGTTCGAGTATCTGTTCAGGCAGTTGATACATTTGAGTTGCGTATGGTTATCAGCCGAAGAAGCCGACTGCACCCAGCAGGGACATGAGGCCGATGGAGAGAGCCAGGCCGATCAGGCACAGGATGGTGCCGGAAATAGCCATGCCCTTCTGCTCCACGTGGCCGGTGGCGTAGGCCATGGCGTTGGGCGGGGTGGAAATCGGCAGAGCCATGCCCAGAGAGGAAGCGAAGGCGATGGTTACCAGCAGACCGATGGCACCGGGAGCATCCATAGAACCGCCGGCCACCATGCCGGCTGCCACAGAGGCCATGATGGGCATGAGCAGGGCGGCGGTAGCCGTGTGGCTCATGAAGGTGGCCATGAAGAGGCAGATGAGGCTGGAGCCCACGATGAGGGCCAGGCTGTCCCATTCGGCGAAGGGAATGGAGTTGATGAGGTCGTTGGCGAGCTTGGTCTCACCCAGGGCAACACCCAGAGCGAAGCCGCCGGCTACGAGCCAGAGCACGTCCCAGCTCATGGCCTTGAGGTCCTTCTTGGTGATTACGCCGGTCACGGAGAATACGGCGATGGGGATGATGGCCACGCTGTTGGCATCCAGGCCATGATACTGCTTGGGAATTACCCACAGGAGGATGGTCACGATGAAGGTGATGTACACCACCCAGGCCTTGGGCGTGGTCAGGAACTTGCCCTTCATCTCCTTGGCCAGGTCGAGGCTCTTCTGGTCAATGGGGAACATCTTGATGAGGATGACCCAGCCGATGAGCAGCATGATGACGACGAAGGGAATGCCGAACATCATCCAGTCACCGAAAGTCACATTCCAGCCGTTCTCCTGCATGAACTTCAGGGCGATGGCGTTGGGCGGGGTGCCGATGGGGGTGCCGATACCACCCACGTTGGCACCAATCGGGATGCAGAGGGCGAAGGCAGCGCGGCCGCGGTCCTCCGGCTTGAACAGGGCAAGCACCGGGGTGAGCAGAGCCAGCATCATGGCGGCGGTGGCGGTGTTGCTCATGAACATGGAGAACAGAGCCGTCACGCTCATGAGACCCAGCAGCACGTACTTCGGGTTCGTGCCGAAGGGCTTGAGCAGCACGCGGGCCAGGTTGATGTCCAGACGGAACTTGGTGGCGGCGTCAGCCAGGAAGAAACCACCAAGGAACAGGATGATGATGGGGTCAGCAAAGGTGGCGAAAATGCTCTTCTGCTGGGTCAGGTTCACCAGGTCAAGCTTGTCGATGCGCTGGCTCACTTCACCGTCATACAGGCGGCCGGAGGCCTCCTTGAGCGCGGTGGCCTGGGCGGGGTCAGCCTTGCCGCTTACCACGGGCTTGAGAATGACGTTGTTGATGGTGTTGCGCACGGCGGTGGGGGTCATGTTGGTGACCTTGGCCAGGTCTGTCACCACCGCTTCCTGAGCAGCCTTCACCGCAGCGGCATCAGCGCCGGGGCCATAGGCATCGGCCACGATGGCCTGCACCGCCGGCTTGTCGAACTTGGCGACTTTCAGGAAATTCAGCGAGGTGTTGGAGGTACCCAGCAGCGCCAGCGTAATCACCAGCACCGAGGTGGTCCAGATCGGAATGACCTCCAGAATCCACATGAGCGCAGCAAACACGAAAAGCGCAATCACGCGCGTCTGAATCGGGTTCACCGGCAGGCCCCAATCTTCGAAGGGCAGGAATAACATACTGCCGCTCAGCAGCAGCACGACCAGCAACTTGATTATTGTTTTTGTTACCTGGGACATAACTGTTCAGTTTGTGTTCTCAGCACAGGTCGGGCGTGTGGAGACACACCACCTCGCGCGCGAGCGTGCGAGAACGGGCTTGTGCTACCCCGTACTCTACACCATTAGTGCGCTATTGGCAAGTTTTAGTTGTCAGAAAATGCAGTAAAGTCGCGGTTTCCGGGCTGTCGAACAGGTGGTTATTTTGTGGGTTTCGGCCAGCCGATGCACTGGTGCACGATGACGGAGTGGTTTTCCGGCAGCCCGATTTCGCGCTTCAGGCCTTCCTTGTCAATCATGGCGCGGATGACGGTGGAGAGCCCGCGGGAGGTGCAGTAGAGATACACATTCTGGTAGGCAGAGCCCACGTGGTTTTCGCCGCCGCGGTCATTCAGGCAGGTGTAGAGCAGGTGCAGCGGTGCTGTTTTTACGAAATCCTGCCGCTCGCAGAGGGGGATGAGGTTCTTATCGTTCACCTTGCGCAGGGCGTGTGCCATGCCGTCGTACTCCCAGGTGCCGGTGGGCGTGAGCACAAAGAGCTGCATATTCTGCAGGTTGCGCGAGGTGGGAATGGTGCGCTTGCCGTGCGGGCTCTTGCCCCAGGCCACCCACAGGATTTCCGCCAGTGTCTGGTCATCAATAGCGCGGGTGGTATCATAGTCGCGGGCGCTCTGGCGCTTCGCAATCGCTTCCATGAGCGGCATGCCGCCGGTCATCACCGGGGCGGGCAGGGGCTTTACTTCACCGGCTCCCCAGCAGGGTATCAGGGCTCCGGCCAATGCACATATCTTCAAAGCTTTCTTGAACATAATCTGCATTCTAGCATGCTTCGTGTCATCTGCAAGAAAAAACATATTTCTATCTCCCTTTAACCTTGATTTTTCTGAATGTGGTGGGCATTATTGCCGGGGCGGGCAAGTCTCGTGTGTGCCGGTATGAAGAAATTGTTCCTTTTTCTGTTGCTGTTGAGTCTGGGCGGTGTTCAGGCTGAAACTATTTTTCTGCCCGGTGTAAGTCAGGAAAGCGGGTGGACGGATTATAATAAGGTGAATCCCGATGTGGAGGACGGCGACAACAATCTTTGCTGGGCGGCATCCGCCAGCAACATGATTAATTACTGGCAGAGCAGGTACGCCATTCCGGCCGGGATTCCCACCGGAGAGGAAATATGGACTACCTTCAAGAACAGCGTCAAAGCAGATGCGGGTGGCAGCTCCGCCGGGGCTATGCAGTGGTGGCTCACAGGCTATTATACTCAGACACAGGATGATGCGGAATCCCGGAAATATGCCGGTTATGATATGGGGCATCAATCCATCACGAACGGGACGATAAACAAGACTGAGCATTTCGAAGGCTTTTATCGCTACCTGGAGAATGAGACCAGCGGGTTCAAGTGGTACGATGCATCGCTTGCGGGCGGCGGAGCCGGCTCTCCTTCTGCTTATAAAGTGGTGGATTTCATGAGCCAGGTGGAGGCGTGCGGCGGTGAGCTCGGGGCTGCGAGTCAGACCCTCAGAAATGCCATTCTCGCTGGTTCCGGTGTGACAGCTTCCATTTTTGTGAAAAACGATGGGGTGGACATTCACGGACACGCGATTACACTCTGGGGTGCCGAGTTTGATGAGAATGGCCGGATTATCGGCTTGTGGCTGACCGATTCAGATGATAATCAGAACGGCTACCCGGATGCCGGGCTTTTCTATGCTGCGCTGAGCGGTGAGCCGGTGTCTCTGACTCTTCCCGGGGGAAATGATACTACGGTAACGGGTGAATATTATCAGCTGGTTTCGGATCATGGCTGGTATTCGAGCAGTGGACCGAAGACTATGTATCTGAATTGCTTTGAGATATTCGATATCACGCAGTCTGATACCTGGGGTCTGCAGCGCATTCCTGAGCCTGCTACGGCTGCGCTGAGTCTTCTGGCCCTGGCGGGGCTGGCTGCGCGTCGCCGGCGCTATTGATTGCTGGCTGGCTTTCACCTTGACAAATCAGGGTGGAAGGCGCATAGTAGCAAGGCCTGCGGGCTGTTAGTGATATGAGTGATGCAAAAATAACGCCGGAGCTGATTCGCGCTGCGCTGACCACGGTGAAATACCCCGGGTTCAGCCGCGATATCGTCTCTTTCGGCCTGGTGAAGAATATCGAGGTTTCTGGTGAAGGTGCGGTGCGTATTGAGCTGCGCATTGAGAGCAAGAACGAGGACGTGCCGCGCTTTGTGTACCAGAGCGTGATGACCGAGGTGAAAGAGATGCCCGGGGTGAAGAGTATTGATGTGGATATCGAATACCACAACCCGGACGTGGAGAAGCCTTCCAGCATGCACGATGACCCCGCCAAGTGGAAGACCAGCCTGCCGGGTGTGAAGCACATCATCGGCATTTCCTCCGGCAAGGGCGGTGTGGGCAAGAGCACGGTTTCGGCCAACCTGGCTGTGGCTCTGGCTCGCCTGGGCTACCGCACCGGTCTGCTTGACCTGGATATTTACGGCCCCTCCATGGCGCTCATGTTCGGCACCAAGGAACTGCCGGATGCCGGCGAGGATGAGCGTTTTATCCCGGTGCAGGCACATGGCGTGAAGCTGCTTTCTATGGGGCTCATGATGGATGAGGCCTCACCCGTGGCGGTGCGCGGCCCGCTGGCTACCCGCTACACCCAGCAGTTCCTCAAGGAGACCGACTGGGGTGGCCTGGATTTCCTGATTCTCGATATGCCTCCCGGTACGGGTGATATTCAGCTTACCATCGTGCAGACGGTGCAGATGGATGGCGTGGTGGTGGTCACTACGCCGCAGGAGATGGCTCTCATCGATGCCCGTAAGGCTGTTGGTCTCTACCAGCGCACGGAAACCCCCATCCTCGGTATTATCGAGAATATGAGCTACTTCATCTGCCCCACGGATGAGAGCGTGCACTACATTTTCGGTCAGCACGGCGGCGATCGCGAGGCGGTGAAGCTCGGCGTGCCTATGCTCGGCAAGATTCCGCTGGATATGCGCACCCGCGAGGGTGGCGACCAGGGCCGCCCCGTAGCGCTGGAGGATACCGGTAGCAACCGCGTAGCCGCCGCATTCGAGGGCATTGCTCAGACCCTGGCCTGCATGCTGGGTGAGTAAATTTGCTTCATATCAATGCACAGGGAGCGCATCTCATCGATGCGCTCCCTTGCTTTTGCAGCTAATTTAGCTGGAATTAGCTGCAAATTAGCTTTTGTAGATTTGAAGCAGGAGAGTAGATAAACTCATTGCCAGCCTTGTGTACAGTAAGCATGCCTGCATTGACCAACGCATTCAAATCCGTGCGTGCGGTTTGTCTTACCGTCTGGAATTCGCGGCAATGGGCAGTGACACTGGTAGCCATTTCCGGATTTTTCAGCATTTGAGCCAGCAGCGCTTTCTGGCGGTGGTTGAAATCAAGCCTGTTTTTCAGGCGGCTGTCGAGCTCTTTCTGTTCATCGCATCGCCTGCGGAGATATTCCAGCAGATTGGTAATGGACTGGTTGATAGTCTTCAGCTGGTTAGCGATAAAGTAGTTGAGGTCGTTGTCGTCTTCCTCGCTGTGGGTGAATGCCTGGTAGTAGGATTTTGCGTGCCTGTAAATTTCCTGGGAAATAGACATGTACTCAAATAACCAGTATCCGGCTTTGAGCATGGCCCAGTAGAACAGGGCGCGGGCCGTACGCCCGTTCCCATCCACAAAGGGATGGTCATAGGCAAGCCAGAAATGCAGGATAATGGCTCTTAATACAGGGTGCACGAATGCTTTTTCATCATTATTGGCAAAGGAACACAGAGCCTCCAGCCTTGCGGGAAGTTGTTCGGCAGGAGGGGGAATGTGTACCACTTCACCGGATATGCTGGATTCTATGCGAACCCGGTCGGCGTCTGTGCGCAGGTTTCCTGCACGGTTGTCGGGCAGTGTGCCTTCGGTCATGCAGC
The DNA here is from genome assembly GCA_045654325.1 of Akkermansia sp. GTDB lineage: Bacteria > Verrucomicrobiota > Verrucomicrobiia > Verrucomicrobiales > Akkermansiaceae > Akkermansia. Next base: position 11,445 of record JAZONE010000114.1, on the reverse strand, counting down.
GGTGCAGGGAAAGAATGCGTGCCGGGGTGAGAGGTTCAGCTTTCCAATTCATAATCAGTTGCATGGTTCGGTAGTTATTGGTGACCATGCGTTCATGATTATTGGCCGGTGAGCGGTTACTGCGTAATAATTCCTTGGCTTCGGCTCGTGTGACGGCAGCCCCCTCCAGCAGACTGGACATGATGGCCTCTTCCATGAGCGAGGTCAACAGATAGCGGTTGCGGTCAGTTTCGTTCAGAGTGTGCCGGTTGTTTGTGTTGAGTATGCCGCCTGCCTGCAAGTCTATCTGGTGCAGCATAGCCTGCATCATATGCGTCACTGTGTAGCTGAATGACGCGCCCTTGCGGTCACGAAGGGGAACTTGCTGCCGCCCCTGTAATCGGTGCAGCTTGATGCCGACCCACCATGCCTCCGCGTTGAGCGGAGCTGGGGCGCGCCTGTAGCGGATTTCGTCCCAACTCAGGTAACGGTCTGTGCGATTAGCTTCTGCCGCAGAAAGTTGCATCACCTGAACCAGATTGATGCCTGGTCTGGCTATATAATCTTGCATCTTAGGGGCTTTCAGGCGCGGTTTCATAGATGCATAGTAGCACTTTCTGAGTACTTGTCAATAAAAATGCAGCTAATTTAGCCGGAATTAGCTGCAAATTAGCTGCATTTTGGCCGGTATTTAGCCGGACGGAGTGAGGGGGTAAAAAAGAGAGGTGACGGACTTTCGTCGGCCACCTCTCAGCTGTATCACCTTGAAAAAAACTTGTAATTACACGCGGATGGGCATGAGCACGTAGAGGAACTCATCTGCCACGCGCATGACGCCGGGGCTGGCGGTATCGATGAGGTCGATGCACACGTCCTGATCGCCCACGGACTTGAGCGGGGCGAGCACGTAGTCGGCGTTGAAGGAGATGGAAATCTCGCGGCCATCGTAGTCGATGGGTACTTCTTCATTAGCCTCACCCAGGTTGGCGCTGGACTGCACGGACATGACGCCGGGGGTGAAGCGGAAGCTCACGGTGTTGGTCTTCTCGGAGGAGAGCAGGGACACGCGGCGTACGGCGCTCTGCAGCTCGGCGGCGGGAATGACCACACGCTCGTTGTAGCGGCTGGGAATCACCTGGCGGTAGTTCGGATAGTTGCCGTCGATGAGCTTGGTGATGAGCAGGGTGTCACCGAAGTCGAAGGAGGCCTGGTTGCTGGTGATGCGCACCATCACGTCGCCATTGTCGCCCAGCAGACGGTGGGCTTCAGCCACCGCGCGGCTGGGAATATCGATGCAGATTTCCTGGGATTCCGGGAACTCCAGCTCGCTTTCGAAGAGAGCGAGACGGCGGCCGTCGGTTGCCACCAGGGTCAGCTTGCCGTCCTGGAAGCAGGTGTAGATGCCGTTGAGCACGTAGCGGGTGCCATCGTTGGAAATGGCAAATTCGGTAAAGGAAAAACCCTTGTTGAGCACGGCCTGCTGCACTTTGAACTCGCGGGCTTCCTTGAATACGGGCAGACCGGGGAACTCGTTGGCGGGCAGACCGTTCAGCTTGAACTGGGCGCGGTTGCAGCGGATGGTGGCCACGGTGCCGCTCACTTCGATGCTCACTTCGCCATCGCGCAGTTCGCGGATGATGCTCTGCAGCTTCTTGGCCGGCAGGGTAATGGCACCCGGCTTCTCCACGATGCAGGGCACCTTGGTCAGAATGGTCAGCTCCATGCTGGTGGTGGTAAGCTTCAGCTCACCATCCGAGGCATCAAGCAGCACATTGGAGAGAATCGGCATGCTCGGGCGGCTGGATACCACACCGGCCACCTTGTTGATGCCATCAAGCAGAACTTGTTTTGCGAGTGAGAATTTCATCTGATACCTCCTTTTGTTGAGCTCATTTTACCTGCTCTCTGTGCGTCTGGCAAGCATATTTTCATAAATTCGCAAGATTTTCTATAAGTTTTTTTCTAGCGGTACTATATCTTGTGTTTTGTGTTCGGGTGAACCGATATTTGCCATTGCTTGCCGCTTGACAAGTGGGGGTGGAGCGGGTATGATGCGAACATGAAACCCGTACTTGTGCTGATGGCTCCCGGATTTGAGGAGATTGAGCTTACCGCTCCCATAGATATTCTGCGCCGCCTGGAGATTCCGGTGGTGACTGCCGGTGTGAAGAGTCGCTGCGTGGAGGGGGCTCACGGCATGTCGATGATGGCAGAAATGCTCATGGTCGATGTGAATGCCGAGGACTACAGCGGCATTATTCTGCCTGGCGGCCCTGCTTCCTGGCTGCTGCGGGATACGCCCGGCGTGCTCAGCCTGGTGCGTGCCATGCACAAGGCTGAAAAGCTGGTGGCTGCCATTTGTGCCGCCCCTATAGCGCTCGAAGCTGCCGGTGTGCTCACCGGTCGCAAGGTGACCTGCTATCCCGGCGTGGAGGGAGATTTGAAATCAGCCGCTGAGGTGCTGGCAGAACCTGCTGTGACAGATGGTCTGCTGGTGACCGGTCGTGGTCCCGGTGCTGCGCTGGAGTTCGGTTTTGCCCTCGGCGCTGCGCTGGGTAAGGCTGAGCAGGTGGCCGGGCTGCGCACGGCTATGTGTGTATAGGTCCGAGCCCGTAAGGGCGAGGATATCGTCCCCGCAGGGGATATCGTCCGGCTCCGCCGGATTTCGTCCCGGGTCCGCAGGGACCGGGATTTTGTTTTCCTGAATATTCTTTCATGCGGAAACGAACCAATAATTGGGAAGATAATCACTTCTTTGCTGTATTCAGGGATGCAATCAGCATGCGCCTGATATTTCCACAACGATGTAAGAGGGGTAAAATAGTTTCCTTTGGTGCGATATCAGCCCGAAGAAGAATCTGCATCCAGTATTCTGTTTCATGGCATTCCTTGAGCGAAATCTGGTATTTTGCAATAAAATCTGCTCCGCTTGCCGCATATACGCCTTCGTGTATGTTTGCACCAATACTGGTTGCCGAGCGCATAAGTTGATTCTTAAGCACGGCATGGCGGTCAATATTATCACAGAGTCGGACAATTTCCACTGCAAAATCTAAACTCTGTTCAGCAAGAGGGTGGGGCTTCATAATGTATACATGGTAACATGATTAATGCTCAGTGGCAAGTTGTTTTCCATACTTTTCCGGAGTTTTCCGGAGTCTGAAGCAGACATCCACAGGAAAACGAAATCCCGGTTCCTGCGGAACCGGGACGAAATCCGGCAGAGCCGGACGATATCTTGCCTTTGGCAAGACGATATCCTCGCCCTTGCGGGCTCGGACTTAGATAATCTTACCCTCCTTATCATCAAAGCATCCGAATACAATCCGGATCATATCAATCACCTGCCAGATGATGAAACCACCGCAGGTCAGGAACTGAATGACACCGGTGATGACCTTGCCGGCATAGATGCGGTGTACACCGCCCATGCAGCCGAAAATCAGCAGGCTGAGGAGGAAGGTGATGAAGCGGGAACGGGGGGATTTGTTGTCGCAGTTTTGGCAGCAGCAGCTCATAATAGTGATTGTTGGGTTTTGGGGTTAAAGAAGTTCTTTGGCGCGGGCCTCGAGGGCCTCGTGGGTGTTGTCCAGTAATTCATCCTGCACTTCGGCGAGCAGGGTCTTGAGGATGTCTCCCATGGCCGGGCCGGGTTTCACGCCCATGGTCATGAGATCGCGGCCATTCAGCGCTAAATCAGCCACACTGAAGGCGGGTGGTTCATCCAGCACGTCCTCCAGCAGCAGGCGGGCAGCACGCAGGGTGGCCACTTTCTGCTCTCTCTCGTGGGTAGACTGGGCGGACATATCGGCTTGCTTGATGGCCATCAGCTGCTGCAGTCGCTCCACGCCCAGACGTCCGATAAGGCGGCGCATGCCGGGTGCGGTGGTGGGCAGCATGGAGTCGTGCTCACGCACCAGGGTCTCCACCGCCTGCAGCGTGGCTGTATCGCTCTTGAGGCGCAGCAGAATGGCGCGGGCCTGGGCCGCGCCCAGTTCGCCGTGGTTGTAGAAATGTCCCTTGCCGTCCTCACCGCGGGTGAAGGTGGCAGGCTTGGCGATATCGTGCAGCAGCAGCGCCAGGCGCAGCACTTCCTCCGCCGGACCGGCCTGCACCGCGTGGGCTGTGTGAGTCCACACATCGTAGCAGTGGTGCGGGTTGCACTGGTCGAATCCCACTGCGGGCGTCAGCTCGGGGATGATGATGGTAAAGATATCCGGGAAAGCCTGCATCATGCTCAGCGCGCCTTCGCCGATGAGGATGCCTTTCAGCTCAGTGAAAATGCGCTCCACGCTCACGTTTTCCAGCAGGTGGCGGTTGCGGTGCATGGAGAAGGCGGTCTCGGTTTCGATGCTGAAATCGTAACGTGCGGCAAAACGCAGCGCGCGCAGAATGCGGAGGCCGTCTTCGTTGAAACGGGCATCCGGTTCACCGACGCAGCGTATGGTGCGTGCCTGCAGGTCTTCCTGCCCGCCGAAGGCATCCACCAGCCCACGTGTGGGATTGTATGCCATGGCGTTGATGGTGAAATCACGCCGCGCCAGGTCATCCTCTACCCGGCTTACGAAGTTCACACTGTCCGGGTGGCGGTTGTCGCTGTAGTCGCCATCAATGCGGAAGGTTGTCACCTCCACCGGCTGGTGGCTTACCATCACCGTCACTGTGCCATGCTGCAGCCCGGTCTTGATGACATGAAAACGCTTGAAGACGCGCAGCACTTCCTCCGGCAGGGCATTGGTGCACACGTCCCAGTCCTTCGGGCTGCGCCCCAGCAGCGAATCGCGCACGCAACCGCCTACCACATAGGCCTCATAGCCGTAGCGTTCCAATCGCTCTACCACAGTGAGCGCGTGTTCGGGTATCTGAATCATCGGGCGAGGGCGGTATTGTACTGGTGCTCTTCCTGTTTGTCAATAGTATTCGCTTAGAATACAAACTGAACCAGAAGCATATAGCACACGGTGCCGCTGATGACGCTCAGCAGCGTGTTGCGCTTCCACACATGGAGGGCACCCGTCAGCAGGGTGGCGATGATGGCGGGCAGATAGCCGGAGATAGCGCTGAAGTGCACCTCCTTCATGCAATAGATCACCAGCATGGCAATGACGGCGCTGGGCAGCAGCCGCCCCAGTTTCTCGACCAGAGGAGGGGTGGAGGCCTTGCCCTTGAAGATGAGGAAGGGCAGGAAACGCAGCAGGGCTGTGATAATCGCCATGACGGCAATGGCGTAGAAGGTGTGTGTGTTAACCATGACTTACCTCCTCTTCTTTATGCAGGCAGAGTATCAGCAGCAGCACACACATGGCAGGAATCATGAAATGCTCCTTGCTGAACAGTATCAGGCATAGCGCCGTCACCGCCGCACCCATAAGGGCCGGGAAATGCTTCTTCATGCTCTGCCACTGTTCGATGAAGATGGTGATGAAGAGCGCCGTGAGCACAAAATCAATGCCCTGACTGTTGAATGACACCAGGGAACCCGTTACCGCGCCCAGTGTGCAGCCGGTAATCCAGTAGCAGTGGTCGAAAAAGCAGATGCAGAAGTAGTAGGTCTTCTTCTCCGCCGCCGGAATTTCCGGGTTATCCCGGCACAGCAGGGAGTAGGTCTCATCGGTGAGTGCAAATATCAGGTAGGGTGTGCGCTTGCCGGTGCTCTTGAACTTATCCAGCAGGGAAATGCCGTAGAACAGATGCCGCGCATTCACCAGAAAGGTGGTCAGCCCCACGGTCAGCAGCGAAGCCCCGCTGCTCAGCAGCCCCACTGCCACATACTGCATGGCTCCGGCGTACATGGTGATGCTCATCACCGGTGCCAGCCACACGGGGAACCCGCTGGCCTGCAGCAGAATTCCGAAACCAAAACCCAGCGCCAGATACCCTGTCAATACGGGTATAGTGTCGATGAAGGCTTGTCTGGCGGGGCTGCTCATGGGCCGCCCAGTGTACGAATTTCAGCGAAATATGCAAGCCTAAAGTACCAGGTAAGGAATAAAGTACATTAAAGTATACTTTAATGATGATTTAAGTGATAGAGAAACAAATATTTATACGTGTATTAAAGTGTGCTTTAAGAAAATAACGCATAACATTAAAGTATACTTTAATGACGATTTAATTATTTTGCACTGAAGGTGAAATCAGCCCCAGGTGTAGAGGTTTTCCAGTTCCTTGCAGCCGTAGAACGGCTCAGGCAGCTTGCGCAGCTCCTCAATCCGCTTTTCAATTTCAGGGGAGATTTCATTGAGCTTCTGCAGCTCCGGGATTTCCGGTTCTTCCAGGAGAAGGGGGGCGAGGCGGGTGAATAAACAGCTGTGGCTCTTGCCGATTTTCAACAGTTTCTCTGCAGCAGCCTGGGCCGAGGGCGCATCGTTCACTGTGCGCAGGGTGTCCAGCGTTGAGGTGTCGAGTTGCACGAGCTCTGCGAGCAGTTTCTGCAAACGCGGGGTATCATTCTTCAGCACCTCACAGTAGAGCGCACAGAGCACGGGCAGAGCCTGCATCATGGGCTCCACGGTATTGTCCTCCACCGGGGCATCCAGAGCGCGTATGATAAGCGGGCGGGCAGCAGGCAGCATGGCCATGGTGCGCCCGGCCATTTGTTTTTCCTGCTCCTCATTCTGGGGGTGGGCCGGAATCCAGCGCAGCGCCAGTGTGGCACAGGCGGCGTACTGAGTCTGCATATCGGCCGCCTCGGCGGCCTGGCGCAGAAAGTTTTCCGTGTCCCGCATCAGTGTTTCCCGGGTATCCGGTTCTACGGCCGGTGCAGTGTCCCGCCATCCGTTTTCCGGTTTGGTGACGTGGGAGTATGATTCATCCGTGCGGGCCATAGCCCGGCACAGCCGGACCATATCAGGAAGCAGCGGGGCGATTTCGCCAATGCCGGGGTCAGGCCCCATCAGTCTGATGCCGAGGGGTACAAAAGACTGCCGTACCACTTGCATGTGGTGGTAGGCCGTATCCGATTTTTCGGGCAGGGCGGCAAGTTGCTCCTCATTCCGGGTCATTTGCACCAGGAGTTCACGGGCCATTCTGACCTGCGGCGCCACGGGCAGCAGCGGCAGGGAGTACCACAGCGCAACCACTAGCAGCACCAGTGATAACACCGCGATTCCGGAAATTTTGAGTAACTTTTTCGCTTTCACGCCTGTAGTGTACGTCTTTTGCTCCTGTTTGTCAATAAATAGAAAGCTTTTGAGTTGCGTAGCGCGGGCGTCAGTCCCGCAAACATGCTTTCGGGAAAGAGACAATAAAGAACGGCGTGCGGTGGTGAAACCGCACGCCGTTGAAGTTAATGGAGCTGCCGGAGCTTATGCCTCGGGGGCAGTTTCGGCCTCGGCGCTGTAGTCGATGGCGGCGAGAGCCTGGTAGAGGCGCCAGCGGCGCTTGATGTCCTGCTCTTCGAGGGCGAGGAGCTTCTCGAAGTTGGCCTTGTTGGTCTTGGCCAGCATCTTGAAGCGGTTTTCGCCGCCCTTGCCGTCCACACCGATGAGGGCGTCGCGCACAGCCATCTTGGGAGCCTTGCTCTTGATGCTGAGCGGGTTCTTGCCCTGCTTGATGTTGTCCGGGTTGAAGTTGTAGAGCAGCCAGCGGCCGCAGTCCACAGCATCCTTCTGGCGGTCAAGGCCCTGGGCCATGTTGATGCCGTGGTTGATGCAGTGGCTGTAGGCAATCACGAGGGCGGGACCGTCGTAAGCCTCGGCTTCAGCCAGAGTCTTGAGGGCGTGCTCATCGTTGGAGCCCATGGAGATGGAGGCCACGTAGATGTTGCCGTAGGTCATGGCCATGTAGCCGATGTCCTTCTTCACCTGGTCCTTACCGCGGGTGGCGAACTTGGCCACAGCGGAGCGCGGGGTAGCCTTGGAGCACTGGCCACCGGTGTTGGAGTACACCTCGGTGTCCATCACGAGCACCTTCACATTGCGGCCGGAAGCCAGGATGTGGTCCAGACCACCGTAGCCGATGTCGTATGCCCAGCCGTCGCCGCCGAGAATCCACACAGACTTGCTCACCAGGTAGTTGGCCTGTGCCTTGAGGGCGGCCAGCTCGGGATCATCGCCGCAGGCAGCCTTGATGGCAGCCACGGTCTCGCGGGCGCTCACTACCTCTGCCTCAGTCTTCTGCGGGTTGTTCTTGATGGCTTCCACCAGCTCAGCACCCACCTTGCCGGCAGCAGCTTCGAGCAGCTCGAAGGCGTATTCCTGCTTCTTGTCGAGGGAGACACGGAAGCCAAGGCCGAACTGGGCGTTGTCTTCGAAGAGGCTGTTGGCCCAGGCGGGGCCGCGGCCATCGGCATCGTGCGTCCAGGGGGTGGTGGGCAGGTTGCCTCCGTAGATGGAGGAGCAACCCGTGGCGTTGGCCACTACCAGGCGGTTGCCCAGCAGCTGGGTCAGGGCCTTCACATAGGGGGTCTCACCGCAGCCGGCGCAGGCACCGCTGAATTCGAAGAGCGGGCGCATGAACTGCTGGTCCTTCACCTGGCCGGGGTTCAGCTTGGTACGGTCGGCATCAGACAGCTTCTCGAAGAAGTTCCAGTTCTCGGTCTCGGGTTTCAGAGACTCGGCGGCCGGGGTCATGGTCAGGGAGTTCGTGGGGCATACGCGGGTGCAGAGCGTGCAGCCGGTGCAGTCTGCGGCGGATACCTGGATGATGAACTTCTTGCCCTGCCAGTTCTTGTGCATCTTGCTGGCATCGGCGCTCTTGAAGGTCTCCGGGGCGCCTTCCAGTTCGGCGGGGTCAACCATCTTGGCGCGCAGGGCAGCGTGGGGGCACACGGTGGTGCACTTGCCGCACTGGATACAGGCCTTGCTGGTTTCGGTCTTCTCCGGGGTCCACACGGGGATTTCGAGGGCGAGGTTGCGCTTCTCGTACTGCGTGGTGCCGCTCGGGAAGGTGCCGTCCACAGGCATTTCAGAGACCTTCACGCTGTCACCCTCGCCGATGACAATCTTGCCGAGTACGTCGCGCACAAAGGCGGGAGCACCGGGAGCCAGGGCGGGGGGCAGCTCGTGGCCGGTGATGGCGCTGCCCACGGTCACCTCGTACAGGTTAGCCAGGGAGGCATCTACAGCCTGAATGTTCTTGGCCACCACTTCGTCACCCTTCTTACCGTAGGTCTTCTTGATGGCTTCCTTGATGTAGCCGATGGCTTCATCGGAGGGAATCACGCCGGCCAGGTGGAAGAAGCAGGTCTGCATAATCATGTTGATGCGGCCGCCCATGCCGGTAGACTTGGCCACCTTGAAGGCGTCAATGCAGTAGACCTTGATGTTCTTGTCAATAATCTGCTGCTGCATGCGGGCAGGCAGGCTGTCCCACACCTTGTCTGCGGGCACGTTCGTGTTGATGAGGAAGGTGGCACCGTTGGCAGCGTTCTTCAGGAAGTCGAAGAGGTTCAGCAGGCTCGGCTGGTGCAGCGCAATGAAGTTGGCGCTGGTGATGAGGTAGGTGCTGTGAATCGGCGTGGTGCCGAAGCGCAGGTGAGACACCGTGGAGGAGCCGGACTTCTTGGAGTCATACACGAAGTAGCCCTGCACATACAGGTCCGTGTGCTTGCCGATAATCTTGATGGCGTCCTTGTTGGCACCCACGGTACCGTCAGAGCCCAGACCGTAGAACATGCAGCGGGTCACGGTGTCGGCCTCAGTCGTGAAGTTCGGGTCATAGGCGATGGACTTGCCGGTCACGTCGTCCTCAATACCCACGGCAAAGCCGGTCATCGGCTCGTCCTTCTTGAGTTCATCAAACACGCCCTTGACCATGGCGGGAGTGAACTCCTTGGAGCCCAGACCGTAGCGGCCGCCTACCACCTTCGGCATGGCGTAGGGAAGCGTGCCTGCCACCAGAGCGTCTGCCAGAGCCTGCACCACGTCCTGCAGCAGGGGTTCGCCCTGGCTGCCCGGTTCCTTGGTGCGGTCGAGTACGGCAATCTTCTTCACCGTCTTGGGCAGAGCGGCAATCATATCCTCTGCGGGGAAGGGGCGGTACAGGCGCACCTTCAGCACGCCGACGTCCTCACCCATGGCCTGCACGGCCTCCAGAGCGGCCTCTGCGCCGGAACCCATCATGATGATAACGCGGGTGGCCTCCGGGGAGCCGATGTATTCCACCAGGTCATAGTAGCGGCCGGTGAGGTCACCGAACTTCTTCATGGTGGCCTTCACAATGCCGGGCACGGCGGTGTAGTACTTGTTCACCGTTTCACGGCCCTGGAAGTACACGTCCGGGTTCTGGGCGGTGCCGCGGATGACCGGGGCGTCCGGGTTCAGGCCGCGGGCGTGGAACTCATCCACCAGCTTCTGGTCGATGAGGGCGCGCAGGGTGTCGTCGGAAATGTCGGCAATCTTGCCCACCTCGTGAGAGGTACGGAAGCCGTCAAAGAAATTCATGAAGGGTACACGGCTTTCCAGCGTGGCGGCGTGGGCAATGGCGGCCATATCCGGGGCTTCCTGCGTGCTGGCACCGCAGAGCATGGCAAAGCCGGTGGAACGGGCGGACATCACGTCACTGTGGTCACCGAAGATGGAAAGACCCTGAGCAGCCAGAGCACGGGCGGCGATGTGGAAGACGCAGGGAGTCAGCTCGCCGGCAATCTTGAACATGTTCGGAATCATCAGCAGCAGACCCTGAGAGGCGGTGAAGGTCGTGGCCATGGAGCCCGTCTGCAGAGCGCCGTGTACTGCACCGGCGGCACCTGCCTCAGATTCCATCTCTACGATGCTGGGAACCGTGCCCCAGAGGTTCTTGCGATCTACGGCAGTCCAGGCCTCGGCCGATTCACCCATCGGCGAAGACGGGGTGATGGGGTAGATGGCTGCCACTTCAGAGCAACGGTACGCTACGGAGGCTACAGCCTCGTTTGCGTCAATAGTGCTGTATGTCGTGTTCATGGTGTACAAATAGGTTTAAAATACTGGTGGATGAAGACAGAAAACCACGGGTGGGAGAATTCTGCTTCCACGCGCATTATACTACACCCGCAAGGGGGGGAATGCAACCAAAAAAAACACCATCGCCGATTTTTGGGGCTGTTTCAGATTTGCTGGTAGATATGCGCACCAGAACCAGCTAACGTGATTAACGAACAAAGATTACGCTTTTGTATCATGAAGTAGTAGCTACAAAATCGGGATTGGGGATTTCTTACATCGGCAACGCCGATGTATTTCATGCGGCTTCGCCGCATTCCATACCGCAGGAACTGCGATATTTCGTGCACCGAAGGTGCAATTCATTGAGCGCCGCAAAGCGGGGCGACTGCTTCGCAGACCGAGGAATAAAAATAAACAATAATATAGAATATTAAGCTTAGGTGCTTATTGCGATTCTCTGCCTATGTAATTCAACGCTCCAATCAGCAGTCGGTCGCTACGCTCCCTCAATGAAATACTCGCTGTGCGAGTATGAAATCCGCCGTACCGGCGGAAGAAACCACTGCTTTGCAGTGGATGAATTCCTTTGCTGCGCAAA
>JAZONE010000113.1:0-62480 GCA_045654325.1 Akkermansia sp. | reverse complement strand
CACCCACCCAGGGCATGACGTAGTAGGCGGTACCCAGTGCTTCAAAAGCGCTCAGCACTTTCACGATATTGGGGTGATCCAGCTTGGCCAGCATCTGCGCTTCTTCCACAAAACGGGTCAGCAGCTTGCTGTATACCTTCTCTTTATCATGCGGGTTCGTGGGAGCCACGGACAAACCGGTGCGGTCTCTCATGGCACAGAAGGTGGGCAGGTTTTCTTTGATGACCACCTGGGCTCCGGTGCTGCTTTCCCGTGCCAGATAAGTGATGCCGAACCCACCCTGTCCCAGCGGTCGCTGAATGCGGTATGCCCCCAGCTCAAGCCCGGCTGGCAGGGTCAGCAGATTCTCTGTATCTTCCGTGCTCATGTCAGATGTGTGCTCAAATGATTAAGTCTTTCATGCGTAACTGTTCACGCGTGCTTTGCATATTACTCTGACATGCTGCCGGAAGTCAAGGAGAAATATCGGAGCACGGGACTTTAGTCTCGTCCCCCGTTAATGCCTTAAATCGCCGGCACTGAAGTCCCGTGCTTCGATGATGGAAAGTATGGCTTCACGCAGCCACAAAATGATAATTTACCGCTCAACTTTGGGACACATGCAGTGGTAAATCGGAAAGAGAAAGGATGAGTCTGGCAGAAGCCACCCCTTGGAATGAAATACAAAAAGCGTATTGAACTGAAAAAGTCAGCTCAATACGCCTGGAGGAAAAATAACAGGATGTTATTTCGCGGAGCTTGTGATGTTGCGCCAATCAAGCACGGTGGAACCGTGGCCGTTGTGAATGGCTTTGCCATCGGGGGTCACGAAAATGACGTTCGGGATGCCGCGCGGTGCCTTGAAGCCAGGCAGCTTCGCTTCCATGGCGCGAACCGTCTTGGCGTTGCACATGATGGCCGGGAAGGCGGCGTTGTACTTCTTCAGGTAGGCCTGGCCGGCCTGCGGGGTACCATCGAAGCACAGCAGGATAACTTCGCCACCAGCGGCCTTGATTTCGGGGTACTGAGCCACGACCTTGGGCATGATGGCGCGGCAGGGAGGGCACCAGGAAGCAGAGCTCAGGTACACATAGAACGCGGCATCTGCCGCAGGGCGGGTTCCGGTCAGGTAGGTGATGCCGGAATCGGCCAGTGCCGTTGCCATAACCGGAGCAGCGGGGGTGTCCTGTGCCACGAGCGGCGCGCAGCTCAGCAGCGCCATGGCGAGTGCGATGAATGAGTTTTTCATGATGAATGAGCAGGTTATGCGTAAATGATATAGTCTTTCTTGCGGGGCTTGGGCTCGAGGATGCCGCCTTCGGCAGGGTAACCGAGGATGCAGACCGCCAGACCGGCCATATTTTCAGCTAAGCCCCAGGAGGCCTTGATTTCGGCACCTTCCGGCAGCTCGAACATCTGGCGGCCGCGGTTAATCCAGCAGGAGCCAAGACCCACAGCATGGGCGGCCAGCATCAGGTTGCCCATGACAAGGCAGGCATCTTCATGTCCGGTGGTGGAAGTCGTGTCCTGGAACACGCAGATGGCCGTGGGGGCGCCGTAGAAGGGGTCGCGCGTGGTGCCCATAATCTGCGCATTCAGAGCGGAAAGTCTGGCGAGCAGTGCCGGGTCCTGTACCACCACCATCTGCGGGCTCTGCTGGCCGTGGCCTGTGGGGGCGTAGGTGGCCGCCTCGAGCACGGCAGCGAGTTTGTCTGCCTCAACCTGCTGAGAGGTGTATTTGCGGCAGCTGCGGCGTGTCTTTAAGTCAATGAGGGTCTGTTCCATGACGATGAAAGGAGATTATTTGTTGGCATCCAGGATTTTCTGCCAGTCTGTGGCAACATGAAGCGCGCCGCTGGTGACAGATGCGCCGCTCTGTGTCACTACCCATACCTGCGGTTCGGTGCCCAGCTTGCCGATGCCGGGAAGCTCCTTCACTTCATCCGTCACCTGGGTCACGGGGAACTTGGCCTTGCAGCTGCGCATCAGCTTGGCGATTTCGGCAGGCGTCTTGGAAGCAGTGATGAAGATGAGCTCCATCTTGCCTTTCTTCATGTCCTTGTACTCGGAGGCCACCTTGGTGAGGTGATCCTTGTTTACCGCAGCAATATCAGGCGCATAGTAGTAGAAATACATCTTAGCCTTGGCGCTGGGTTTGCCATTGGTGAACTTCAGGGGCTTGAGTGCTTTGCCCACGCGGGGCTCGCCATCGTCGCCGAGCACGGCATATTCACCGATAGTCAGGCTCTTCCACGAGCGGATGATGGAGCCATGACCGTCCTTGATGATGGTGCCGTCAGACTTCATGATGACGGCGTGCGGAATACCGGTGGCAGGGGGCATTTCGGGCAGGGCGGTGCCTCTCATGACGGCGGGGAACTTGGCGCCGAACTTGTCGAACCAGTTTTTGGCGGCATCCTGTGTCTGGTCATAGCTCTCCAGAATGAGCTCCACCTTGCCGCTCTCCTTCATCAGCTTGTATGCCTCCACCACTTCGGGCATTTCGCGGTTGCAGGGACCGCACCAGGATGCCGAACGCAGGAAGATGAAGTAATCTGCATTGACATTCGGTTCAGGGTTGTTGAAGTAGGTGTTCTTCTTGAGAATGGCACCCACCTTGCTTTCTACAGCCGGTTGCTCGTCCTGCTCTTCGGCCTTCTTTTTCCCCTTTTTAGCTTTCTTGCTCTTCTTGGCTTTCTTGCTGACTTGTTCAGTGCTGTCGCTATCCGTTTCAGCCTGCGCCGACAGCGGGGCCCAGGTCAGCATGCCTGCGAGCAGGGTAATGAGAAAAAGATTGAATTTCATATCGGTTGAAATCCTACTATAATGCTTATACAGTGTCAATGCAAAACTCACATGAAGGAGTAGGCATCGATATCCAGGGAGATGGTGACACCTTCACCGCAGTTCATGGCGGATATTTCACGGCTGCACACATCAGCCAGGATACGAGAGCCCGGGGCCTTGAGGGTACACTGGTAGCGGAATTGCCCGTAAGCTTTAGCGAGCGGTGCGGGCAGGGGGTCACTTATCTGCACCTGCGGTGGCATGGCTGCCAGCAGTCGTTTGTGCAGTGTTTCCATGGCCAGCGCCGCCACTTCTTCCTGCTCGCTGCGGGTGGTGATGACAGCCATGTGGCAGAATGGCGGGAAGTTCATGTGCTGGCGCAGTTCCAGCTCGGTTTCGGCAAAGCCGTCGGTATCGTGTCGGCGGGCAAACTGAATGGCGGCGGCCTGGGGATTATAGGTCTGAATGATGACTTCGCCATCCAGATCACCGCGGCCGGCGCGCCCGGCTACCTGAGTAAGCAGCTGGAAGGTGCGTTCTGCCGCACGGGGATCAGGTATGTTCAGCCCAAGGTCGGCATTCAGTACGCCCACCAGCGTGACACCGGGGAAATCCAGCCCCTTCGAAATCATCTGGGTGCCCAGCAGAATATCGGTACGGTGGGCGCGGAAATCTGCCAGAATATCACGCAGCGCATTCTTGCGGGTGGTTACATCGGCATCCACGCGTTGCAGGCGTGCCTGGGGGAAGCAGCGGCGCAGCACCGCCTCGACCTTCTGTGTGCCGTAGCCTTCCAGCGAGATGTTGGCGGTGTGGCAATCCGGGCAGCGTGGCGGCACCATCTGGCGGAAGCCGCAGATGTGGCACACAAGGCGGTTTTCCGTGGCGTGATAGGTCATGGGCAGGGCGCAGAGCTCGCAGTTGGCGGTGTAGCCGCATTCCGGGCACTGCAATGCCCGCGCGAAGCCCCTCCGATTCAGCAGCAGGATGACTTGTTCGCCGTTGTTCAGGCGCTCATCGATGGCCATGCGCAGGCGCTCTGAAAGAATGCCGAGGTTGCGCTTATCCTTGGCCTCGGTCCGCATGTCCAGCACACGGGTGAGGGGAAGCCGCTGGCCGTCTGCCCGTTTGTCCATTCGCAGCATGCGGTACTTTCCCTGTTGCACGTTGTAGAGAGACTCAAGCGATGGGGTGGCCGAGCCGAGCACGATGGTAGCACCTTCCAGCCGGGCACGGAGCACCGCGAGGTCGCGCCCGTGGTAGCGGGGGCTGTTTTCCTGCTTGTAGGATGAATCGTGTTCTTCGTCCACGATGATGAGCCCCAGATTCTGCACCGGGGCAAACACGGCTGACCGCGGACCGATGGCAATGCGGGCCTGACCGCGGTGGATGGCGTGCCACTCGTCAAAGCGCTCACCATCGCTCATGGCGCTGTGGAGAATAGCCACGCTGCCCGGGGTGTCAGCAAAGCGTCCTTTGAAGCGTGCCATGGTCTGCGGCGTGAGCGAGATTTCCGGCACGAGAATGAGCACGCCCTTGCCCTGGTCCATGACCCGCTGGGCTGCCTGCAGGTATACCTCGGTCTTGCCACTGCCGGTAACTCCCTGCAGCAGCAGCGGGCGCGTTTCGCCTGCATCGAAAGCAGCGTTGATTTCTTTCAGCGCCGCGGCTTGTTCCTCGTTCAGATGAAGCGGACGGGTGGGGGTGAACTCTTCATTGCCGGCGGGGTCGCGGTGCACTTGTTCCTCTTCAATGCGGACGTAGCCTGCCTTCTCCAGCGCGCGACAGGGATTCAGCGCCGCCGTGCCGCCTAAATCAGCCAGAGCCTCGCGCTTGTTCTCGCTGGCATGCAGGTAGCGAAGAATGGAAGCCTGCCGCGGTGCCCTGCGGTTGATTTTGTTCATGGTCTCGTCATCCGGCCAGTTCTGCAGCACGATGACTTTGCGGGTTTTCTCCTCGTGGCGTTCCTGACGCACCGGTTCCGGCACGATGCAGCGAATCATCTGTTCCACCGGCACGGCATAGTAGCGTGCAGACCACTCGGCCAGGTCCATCAGCACCGGGCTGACAACCGGTTCGTTGTTCACGAGTCGCCGCAGCGGACGAAGCCGCCCAGCCCATTCCGGGTCAGGGGGAACCAGCGCCAGCACGGTGCCCGTAGTGCCGCGTGCCCGCAGGGGTACCTCCACCCGGCTGCCGCGGGTTACACCCGCCATTCCGTCGGGAATGGCGTAATCGAGCACCATATCATTCATGCCGTCCACCAGCACGCGTGCGGCAAGCGGCAGCTCAGGCAAATCTGCAAAAAGCTCCTGCATGGGCTCTTACACCGCATCTGCGGCTACTTCCTCCTGCGAGAGGATATGCACCACTACCTTGGTGCCGGCTTTTTCGCCCGCAGCTTTCGCCAGTGAGCGGATGGCGGAGGCAGTCATTCCATTGCGGCCGATGACGCGCGCCACATCTGCCTGCTCGAGCACCAGCCGGAACCGCACCAGCTCGCCCTCCGGCGATGATGCAACACGCAGCTGCGCTTTCTCCGGGTGGCGGATAAGCGGAGAAACGGCAGCGAGCAGATACTTTCCGATGGATTCAGTGAGCTGGTGCATACGGGGTATAATTTACTGAATGCGGTATGCTCTGTCAAGTGTTCATCGCGTTTACAGAAAAACCGGTGCGGATATCATATCCGCACCGGTTGGAAATCAATAGCTTAATCAGCAGAATCAGAAGCTGTCAGCGGGGGCGATGGCACCCTCTGCAGGAGCTTCGGCTGCAGGAGCTTCGGCTGCAGGAGCCGGGGTCTCCTGAGCGGCGGGAGCGGGCAGCTGCTCTGCGGGAAGCTCCTCAGTGGCAGGAGCGTCCTCCGGCTGGATTTCGAGCCCCTGAGCCTGGAGCTGCTGCAGAATCTCGGGCGGCAGCTGCTGGAGGGACTGGGGGTTCATCGGCCGCTCCGGAGCCTTGGAGATGCCGTGAAGCGTGATGGTGAACACGAGGGTGGAGTTATTGCCGATGGCGGCGGGACCCTGCGGACCGTAAGCAAGCTCAGAGGGGATGCAGACTTCCCAGGTGGAGCCCACGGGCATGAGCTGCAGAGCTTCGGAGAAGCCCGGAACCACGCGGTCGATGGGCATTTCGATGGGCTGCTCGCTTTTGTCGAACACGGTGCCGTCGATGAGCTTGCCCTCATAGGTCACGCTGCACAGGGCGCCGGGACCATCGGTCTCAGGATTGTACTTTGCACCCTCGCCGGCGGTGATGACACGGTAGAGCAGACCGGAAGCGGTCTTGGTCACGGCATCGTCGTTGGCATATTCTTCCTGGTAAGCCTTGCCTGCGGCCAGGTTAGCCTCGGCCTTGGCCATTTCGCGCTGCTGCATGGCCATGACGAAAGCGTTCATGCCGGCCTCGATGACGGCCTGATCCATGCTGGGCTGCTTGCCGGCGAGGCTGTCCTCAAGGGCGTCGAAGAAGGCATCCTTATCGAAGTCATCGATGCTGAGGGTGGAGGCACCGGCGGAAACTTCCTGACCGAAACGGTAGCCGATGAAGTAAGAGAAAGCCTTACGGGCGTCATCCTCATCGATATTGGTGGGGGTGACAGGGGCTTCAGGAGCTGCAGGGGCTGCAACGGGGGCGGGAGTGGCAGCGGCTTCGGGAGCCAGCTCCTGGTTGCTCTGAGAGAAGCAATAGGTGGTCGATGCGCCCACAATGGCGAGACCTGCCAGAATCATGATGTACGTCTTTTTCATAATGGATGATGTACTGTTGTCGACTACGTGTCTACTATGAATACGATGAAAAGTCAAGAATCTTGCGCGTTCACTCAAAATTGTTGGGTGTCATGCCGCAATCTGTTATTTTATACTGTCACCGGGCGGAAATCGGCGAAACCGGTGGCGCTGTCCACCCGTTTGGGGGTGACCCGGAGCCTGGCTCCCGGGTAAAGACAGCGGGCATCTGTGCTGGTCCAGCGTTCCGCATGGCGTTCGAAATACCACGAGGTGTCCACCGGCAAATCCGCACCGGATACAAAGCCCTTCACGCGCAGCAGGGGCACTTCCACCGCAAGCCCCTGTGGCCAGCAGGCCAGCACCACGGCATCCCACACGCGGGGGTGCTCGCTTTCGCACTGCAGCTCCAGGAAACGCGCCATCATGCTCTGCTGCGCTTCGTTCTCTGCAGCTGCGGAGTTTCTCTCGGTTTCGGAGATGTGGTCGGCGGTACCGGCGAGCAGCGCCGGGCTGGGCAAGGGAGCTGACGGCGTGCCGCTGAGACGGGAAAATGCGCGGTGCACCACCAGGTCCGCATAGCGACGTATGGGGCTGGTGAAGTGGCAGTAGTCGCCCTTGGCCAGACCGTAGTGCCCGAGAGCGTCGGGCGAATACCGGGCGCGCATCATGGCACGGAGCAGGTGCACCTTGAGAATTTCTTCGTCCGGGTGACCTTCTATCTTATCCATCACGGCGTTGAGTTCCTCTCTCGTGGCGAGTGTGCCGGCCTTGATGCCATAGGCCTTGAGCTCCTGAGCCAGTTCGCTGAGTTTGGCCGGGTCGGGGGCTTCGTGTACGCGGTAAATCGCCGGCAGTGAATGCGCATTCAGTGCATGCGCCACACTTTCATTGGCGACCAGCATGAATTCTTCTACCAGCTGGTGAGCCTCATCGCTGGTTTCCACCTCTACGTCCACCGGAGCGCCGTGCTCATCGGTGATGATCCGCATTTCCGGCATGTCCAGCCGCAGAGCGCCGGCTTCAAAGCGTTTACGCCGCAGCAGCGCGGCCAGCTTGCCGGCTTCGTGAATCATGGCATCGATTTCTTCATCGCCGGTGCCGTTTTTTTCCTGAAGCACGTCAAGCACCTGTGGGTAGGTAAGCCTGCGCCTGGAGCAGATGACGGCATCCCGGAACTCGGTTTTGAAGACTTTTCCCTGGCGGTTAATCTGCATGAGACAGAGACGTGTGAGCCGGTCTTCTCCCTGCTTCAGAGAACAGATGCCATCGCAAAGCCGGGGAGGCAGCATGGGCAGCACCCGGTCCGGCAGGTAGGTTGAGTTGCCTCGCGTACGGGCTTCTTCATCCAGTGCTGAGCCGGGGCGCACGTAGTGACTCACATCCGCAATGTGTACAGCTAGCTCCCAGTTGCTGCCGTGGCGGGTGACGGAGATGGCGTCATCGTAGTCACGAGCCGTGGCGGGGTCGATGGTGATGACGCAGCGCTGGCGCCAATCATCGCGGTATTCCAGGTCGCGAGGGGAGAGGGCTTCGGGAATGCGTTCCGATTCCTCCAGCACGTCTGTGGGGAACGTGTCTGCCAGCCCGTATTTGTGCATGATGGTGGTAATCTGCACTCCTTCATCCTCCGGCCAGCCCAGCACCTGCATGATGCGCCCGGTGGCTTCGCTGTTCGCAATGGGGTAGCCCACAGGCTCTACCACGACAACCATGCCGGGCAGAAGCTCAGCAGGTGGCGGCGTGAGCAGCCGCACAAACTCCGGGCAGGCTCGACCATCGCCTACCATGTGACCATAGCGCCCGGTGGAGCGGTACACGCCCACCCATCGGTCGTGGCCGCGCGAGAGAATATCGAGCACACGGACCTCCAGCCGGGTTTCCGAGGCATGCGGGCGGTGGCGGTTGCGGTGGTTGCGAGCGGGAGCCTGCAGTTTTACCGATACGGAAACCTTGTCGCCATCCATGGCTCCGTGGCTGCGGTAGGGATTGATAAGCAGTGAGCCCGTTTCTTCGCCGGGACGCAGAGCTGCCAGCTGGATGGCTGATTGAGCATCCGGAACGAAGAACAGCCGGCTCCCCCGTTGGGAAACCTTTCCCGTCAGCGGAGCTCCCTGCAGCCTGCGCAGCATGTACAGGCTTTTGCGCAATTTGAGCAACTGGCCGCGTTTTACCCCCTCTGCGAGAGCTGCTTTCAATTCGCTGCGGCGCTCCGGCGGTAAGCCCAGGCCGCGTGCGATTTCAACCATTTCCTGGGGTTCGTAACCAGGGGCTGACATGTATTCATAGATGGATTCGAGGAGGGTGGGGCTGGCCATGTGTTCCTCATGATTCTACCACAGCAGACTGCTGCATTCAATAGACAAACTGCATTTTATCCATTTTTGCTTGCCTGAACCTTTAATCTATGTTAATAATACCGCACACACATGATTGCCCGTGCTGCACAGTGGATAGGAGCCCGGCGTAAGCAGGAAGATGCTTACGTTGCGAAGCATTACCGTGACGGCGTTCTGGCGGTTGTCTGCGATGGTATGGGCGGGCACCACGATGGTGAGCTCGCGTCTTCTCTGGCATGCGAAGCGTATCTCCGCGCATTTGAGAAGCTGGACAAGCTGCCCATGGCCCAGCGTATGCGCGATGCTCTGGAAAAAGCCAATGAAGAGGTGCGCCTTTCCTTTGAATCCCGCCGTGTGTATGGGGGCACGACCCTTCTTGCTGTCTTTGTAGGTGCCGGTGTGGTCCGTTGGGTGAGCGTGGGGGATACCGCGCTGTACTTATGGCGGCATGGGCGGCTCATCCGCCTGAATCAGGACCATTCATTCCGTGATGTGTTCCGTTCCTATATCGGTGCCGGCATGACGGCACAGGAGGCACTGCGGCGCGGCCATGTGCTCCGCAGCGCGGTCACCGGGGAGCCGCTGGATCTGGTGGATGCTCCCGGCATGCCGTATCCCTTGCTCCCGGAAGACCGCATTGTGCTTGCCAGTGATGGTGCGGAAAATATTCTGGAACCGGAGATGCTGACAAGTGTGGGACGCAATATCCTCAATGACCGTGAGGCCAATCTGCCCGCGGCGCTGATTGCTGCATGCCAGGCGTTGAATGACCCTCATGCGGATAACACCACTATCATCTCGATTGATTTATAACAATCATTCAATGACCGGCGGAGAAAGCAAGTCTTTCTCCGTATGGAAAACTCTATTTGCTTATGCGATGGATATGAGGATGGCCGCTACGTGCTGCCGCCTCTGCCGTATGATGTGACGGCGCTGGAGCCCCTGTTGGATGCTGAAACCGTGTTGCTGCACCATTCCCGCCACCACGCTGCGTATGTGGCCGGTGCCAATGCCGCGGCTGACATGGTGCGCCAGATTGCTGAGGGGAATATGCCGGAAACCCTGGCAGCCACGGCAGCCGGCAATCTGGCCTTCAATCTGGCCGGGCATATGCTGCATACCTTGTATTGGGGAAACCTTTCTCCTGTGCCCTGTGAGGGGCCGAGGGGTGAACTGGCAGATGCCATCAATACGGCTTTCGGTTCCTATTCAGGCTTTGTACGCTTGTTCCGTAGTGTTGCGCTCGGCGTGCGCGGCAGCGGGTGGGCTGTGCTGGCCAGGGATGCTGTGAGTCACCGTCTCGTCGTGCTGGCCGCCCAACGCCACGAAGATGCGCTGTTACCCCGCATGCGGCCCTTGCTTGTCTGCGATGTGTGGGAGCATGCTTATTATCTCCGTTATCACAACAATCGCGCCGGTTATGTGGATGCGTTCATGAACCAGATCTGCTGGTGCACGGTCGAAAAACGTTTTAACGCCAATAAGAATCATGGCTGCTGTCACTCGTGAATCGGAGAGCTGTTGCCGCAGCAGTATTTTGTCCCGTCCCTGGGTTGCCGGTATTCTGGCCGTGCTGGAGCTGGTGCTCGGTTTCATCCTGCTGAGCTTTCCTTTCCTGCTTGGCGCTTCTGCTGTGTGGGTAGGCGGATTTGTTCTTGCTGTTGCCGGCCTCATCCGCCTGGTGCAAGGTATCGCGCGCCGCGAAGACCGATGGTGGAATCTGCTGGCGGCCTGCCTTTATCTTGTGGTGGGTGTGTTTACGGTGCTCATGCCGCTGCTTTCGCTGGAGTGGTGGACTTTGCTCATCGGTTGCGCCATTCTCACCGTGGGTATCCTGCGCAGCGGTGTGGCGATTACCTTGTGGAATGCTCAGGGGCGCTTCTGGCGCTGCTTCAATGCCATCATTTCGCTCGTTCTGGGCGTCATGATTATATGGAGCTGGCCTGAGTCTTCCGTGTGGTTCATCGGCACGCTGATAGCGGTTGAAATGATTTTCTCTGGCTGGACGCTGATGTTTCTCGCTCTCGCACCTCAGGGCGAGAAGCAATGATACGCCAGCGCAATAAAGCTGAATTTGCAGAGTAATTTGCGGAGCGTCAGCGTAGCGGAATTTTGAGCCCGTAGGGCGGCAGAACATTAGCCCAGTGTGGAGCCGCAACGCGGCGGAACGCTGGGTTTGGTGTTAAAATATACCCGGAACCCCGAACGAAGTGAGAGGGTGGCAGAAAGCGCGGCTAAAACACTAAGCCAAAGCTTCTGCCACCCACTCCGCTACGCTCCGGGGTTCTGATTTGTTCTTCGTTTTACCCAGGGTTCCGCTGCTGACGCAGCTCCACCCTGGGCTATTGTTGTGTCGCCCTCTCCGAGGGCTCAAAATTCCTCGGGCTTTCAGCCCGACAAATTCCAATCGAGATGCGCCGACTTTTAGAAGCTTGTGTTGAATATCAATGAAAATACACGTGCAGGTTATACGCGTAGCACATGATACCCAGCGGGGCAAGTGCGGTCAGGGCACTCAGGGTGCAGAGCCATATGCGACTGGTGACTCCGCAGCTGCGCTGAAAGTAGTCTGATAAGGGGCGACCCCATATGAGAAAGGCAAGCGCAGAAGGTAAGAAAATTCCGAAAATAAGTCGGATGCCGGGAGCAACTTCACCGCCCATGGCGCAGGCCAGGGCTGCGGTGCTGAAGATTAACAGGATGAGCAGAATGTGAGTTCCGGCAGAGTGGCGGCGTGTGCGGGGGCTGGCGGCACCGATGACGCTGCATACGCCCTCGACTGCGAGCAGGATGATGGCGAGCCGGGTCAGTACGGTGCCGGTTTCAGATGCCCGCAGGGCGTAGGGAATAAGCATCAGAAATCCTACCGGGAAAAAGAAGGCCCCGAGCCTCTGCAGACGGAGCTTCAGAGATAATCCGGTTCCGAGCATGCTCAGCAGGCTGCACGTTGCAAGGAGCACCAGGCTGATGGGCGCACTGGTGAAATAATCGGTCAGGTTGACGGCGGTGCTGACCCAGAGCCCGAGCAGGGAGACGAACAGATACCAGCGGCTGGCGGGTTGCCAGGCCATGCAGCGGTAGCGGTACAGGAAAATGATGCTTCCTGCCACGCATACCATGATGGCAGTGAGCGGCAGCACAGGCCCGGGGAAGGCAAGTGCAAAGACAGCCGCTGCGCAGGCGGCGCGGGTGAGTATTTCCTGCTTTCTGTGGCTCATGTTTCTGCAGAACACCCCCGCTGCGCGGGCAACGGGGGTGTTGAAATGCTATTGCCTGGTTTTAGTGGGCGCAGGCGGGGCAGGCCCAGTTGGCGCGGATATCGGCAAAGAAGTCATTGCCCTTGTCATCCACCAGGATGTAGGCGGGGAAGTCCTTCACCGTAATCTTCCAGATTGCCTCCATGCCCAGCTCGGGGTATTCGATGCACTCGATGGAGGTGATGCAGTTCTTGGCCAGGTCGGCAGCCACGCCGCCGATGGAGCCCAGGTAGAAACCACCGAACTGCTTGCAGGAATCGGTCACGCACTGGGCGCGGTTACCCTTGGCAATCATAATCATGCTGCCACCGTGGCTCTGGAAGAGCTCAACGTAGGAATCCATACGGCCGGCGGTGGTGGGACCGAAGGAACCGGAGGGATAGCCCTCGGGGGTCTTGGCCGGGCCTGCGTAGTAGATGGGGTGGTCCTTGATGTACTGGGGCAGATCCTTGCCGGCATCGAGGAGCTCCTTGAGCTTGGCGTGGGCGATATCGCGGCCCACGATGATGGTGCCGGTCAGGGAAAGACGGGTCTTCACCGGGTACTTGGAGAGCTCGGCCAGCACCTCGGGCATCGGGCGGTCCAGGTCAATCGGCACGCCTTCGCTCTTGGTCTCGCGGTACTCGGCGGGGATATACTTGCCCGGGTCGTATTCCAGCTCTTCGATGAAGATACCCTCGGGGGTAATCTTAGCCTTGGCGTTGCGGTCGGCGGAGCAGGATACACCCAGAGCCACCGGGCAGGAAGCACCGTGGCGGGGCAGGCGCACCACGCGCACGTCCAGAGCAAAGGCCTTGCCACCGAACTGGGCACCCAGACCCAGCTTCTCGGCCTCGAGCTTGAGCTCGTTCTCCAGCTCCACGTCGCGGAAGGCGCGGCCGTGTTCGTTGCCGGAGGTGGGCAGGGAATCATAGTACTTGGTGGAGGCGAGCTTCACCGTCTTGAGGCAGGTTTCAGCGCTGGTGCCACCCACCACAAAGGCCACGTGGTAGGGCGGGCAGGCAGCAGTACCAAGCGTACTCATCTTCTCCACCATGAACTTCTTGAGGGAGGTGGGGTTGAGCAGGGCCTTGGTTTCCTGGTAGAGGTAGGTCTTGTTGGCAGAACCACCGCCCTTGGCGATGAAGAGGAAATCGTACTCCATGCCGTGGTCGGTGGCAAAGAGGTCAATCTGAGCGGGCAGGTTGGTGCGGGTGTTGATTTCCTTGTACATATCCAGCGCCACGTTCTGGGAGTAGCGCAGGTTGTTTTTGGTGTAGCAATCGTAGGCGCCGCGGGAGATGTATTCGGCATCGTTGTAGCCGGTCCACACCTGCTGACCCTTCTTGCCGAGGCAGATGGCGGTGCCGGTGTCCTGGCAGAGGGGCAGCACGCCCTGGGCGGCCACCTCAGCATTGCGCAGCATGGTCAGCGCCACGCTCTTATCATTTTCAGAAGAGGTGGGGTCGAGCAGAATGTCCTGCACCATCTTGAGGTGCTCCGGGCGCAGGTAGAAAGCCACATCGTGCCAGGCGGTCTCTGCCAGCAGACGCAGACCCTCAGCCTCGACCTTGAGGATAGGCTTGCCTTCAAACTCACTCACGCTCACATAATCCTTCGTGAGCAGACGATACTTAGTCGTGTCTTCCCCCATGGGGAACATTTCCTGATAGACAAAAGGAGGTGTTGCCATAACGCTGGGTATTATATGCTCTGTATTTCTGTTTTTCCAGTCTAAAATCAGTTTCGCAAAAAATAGTCCCACGTAGCTGGGTTTTTGCCTGCGATTACATATGCTGCTGGGCGGCGATGTCAGAAAATCTCCCCTTTTATTGTGTCAGCATGCTTGCCAAAACCGGAGTCTTGTGGCAGACTCAGTACATCAAGCGCGGGTATAGCTTAATGGTAAAGCTCCAGCCTTCCAAGCTGATCATGCGGGTTCGATTCCCGCTACCCGCTCTCAAGCCGGCAACCGCAGATGCGATTGCCGGTGTTTTTTTTGCAGTAATCCATGTAAATCCCCGCCTGCGGGAAATAATCGGACCTTTGGCCACGTAGTCATGTTATATGAAACATCTACCTTTCGTCATCTTTTCTCTCATGTCTCTTTCTGTGTCGGCTCTTGCCGAACCTGCAGTCCAGGAGCTCACCCCTGCACAGCAGCTGGCCTTGCTTAACATAACGCCGGAGAAATATAACGAGACTCTGGTCAGGATGGGTCCCGCAAAAAGCAATAGAGACAGGCTGAAATGGCTCCTGGCGGCAGGTGCTGATGTGAACCATATTCATTCTTTTTCGGAGCGAGATGCCGTTACTGCATTAACCGTTGCCGCTAAAAGTGCAGCCCGCTTTGATAATGTGGAGCATGTGCGCCTGCTGCTGGAGGCCGGAGCTGACCCGAATCTGAAGGCGTATGGTGGACGCACGCCCTTGCATATCGCCATCGAGAGCATCGGGAGGAAAGAAATCAGTCTGAACGACATCGAACTCGTTGAACTGTTGCTGGAGGCCGGAGCTGACCCGAACGCGCAGGATGGCGAAGGAAACACGCCTCTGCACAAAGCGGTGTTCCACCCGGTGTTGCTGCCGATGCTGCATAAGGCCGGGGGCGATTTTGCCAAGCTCAATAAGGAGGGATTGCCAGCGCTGCATCGCTTTCTGGACCTCTGCTCCTTGCGGAATGTATCGCCCGGCTTCATTCATCTACTGCTGGAGGCCGGATGCGATATCAATGTGCGCGACAGCCAGGGAAATACGCTGCTGCACTCCGCTGAATTGATGAAGAATACTCGTCTGACATTGCCGGAACTCATTGCAGCCGGGGCGGATATCAATGCTGCTAATCACCAGGGGGTGACCCCGCTGATGGTGCATGCCCAGGCGTATGGGAATGATATCTTTATTCAGCTGCTGGAGGCCGGGGCGGATACCGCATTGCGTGATGCGCTGGGGCAGACCGCAGCAGATTATGCCCGGGAAAATGCCTGGTGCGGGGATTATAATTACGCAAGACTGGCTACAATAGCAGCTGGTGAGCCGGAGCGTGCGCATGCTACGGGGCAGCTGCACGCGCTGGCCTCGAAGTGCAGCCATTCCTCTAATCCCCAAGAAAAGGAAGAACTCATTCTGCAAATGAAAAAAGCCCTGGAAGACGGAGCAGATCCGAATATCCAGGGCAAATTCGGTGATTCATTTGTTTTCACCGCACTTTCGCTCTGCCGCTACCATAGTGGAAATACCGGCACCCTCATTCTGGAAGCGGCTCTGCAACACGGAGGCAGCATCCACGCCCGCGACAAGGAGGGTAATACCCCCTTGCATCGTGCAGCCGGTGCGACGACTCGTGTATTGCTGGCTGCCGGGGCAGACCCGAATGCTCTCAATAACGAGGGCTCCCCGGTGATTACCAGCGCCTGTCTCAATATTGTACGCCGGCATGACAGAACACCCTGGCAGGGGAATTTGTGGCAGGCGGACAATACCGTCATGCAGCTATTGGAGGCAGGGTCTGATCCGAATGCAGCCGATGCTGCAGGAAATACAGCTCTCCATTATTTCCTGCAGGGCTGGGATTGTGAGAATGTTGTTCGCTATCTGGTGAAAGCCGGGGCGAATATCAATGCCCGCAACAAGAACGGCGCAACACCGCTGATGCTGGGGACAGACAGTGTTGATACGCTGTATTGTTTCCTGACAGAATTCAAACCAGAATTGAATGCTCGTGATTATCGCGGGCTTACCGCCATGCATTACGCCGCAGAGCAGGGAATCTGCCCGAGCGAGATAGCCAGTGCGGGTGCAACAACGGGCAATGCGCTGGAAGATGCAGTGCTGCTTCACAATATAGCGGAGGTGAAGCGACTCATTGCCGCCGGAGCTGATGTGAATGCCCGTGGCCCGCACGGCTACACCTTGTTGCACTGGGCGGTTTCGAGTCAGCAGGCGGAGCTGGTCAGCCTCCTGCTTCAGGCGGGTGCGCATGCGGATGCCCGGAATGACAGCGGTGTAACGCCGATGCAGCTTTGCTTTGGTGAAACTGATTATGCCGGCTACTATAGTATTGACGCTGAATGTCTGCGCTTGTTGCTGGAAGCCGGTGCAAATCCGCATGGCTGTGATGAGGTAAGTGGCGAACCCTTCATATTTTGCGCGGCTCGTGATACTGCCGCTCTGGAGCTCCTGCTCAAGCATGGCGTTTCTCCCGATAGCAAGGATTCCGAGGGGAAACCTCTGTTATTTCGAGCAACAAGCGGACGGTATACCGAGGGTGCGGAATCGCTCAGAATATTGCAGAAATACGGGGTGGATATCTATGCCCGCAATGCGGAAGGAAAGGATATTTTCGAGGCGGAGCTAGATGTAGCCTTTGAAGCCTGGAAAATGCTTGAAGCAGAGCGTCAGAAGGCAAATGAGCCCGGTAAGGCGGAACAATGACCTGGGAGGGGAGCGATGCTCCGTGAATCTCTTGATGGCACAAAATCTGCTGTGGGCATAATATAGACTTGCGGTGTGGCAGGATTTTGTGTAGAATTACGCCCGCAAATGACAGGAAAACCGCTTCAGCTTGGTCTTGCAGGCCTTGGAACCGTGGGCACGGGTGTGTTCGAAACGCTGTGCCGGAATCATGAATTGCTTGAGGCTCGTGCGCAGATGCGCTATGCCGTCAAGCGTGTGGCGGTGCGCGATATGAGCCGCGCCCGTGAGGTAGAAATGGCTCCCGGCATGCTGACCAGCGACTGGCGCGATCTGGTGAACGACCCGGATATCGATATCATCATCGAACTGATAGGAGGTACGACTGAGGCTTACGAATTGGTGACCAGTGCGTTGAAAGCAGGTAAACCGGTGGTGACGGGTAACAAGGCACTGCTGGCGGAATACGGCAGTGAGCTCTTCCAGCTGTCCGCTTCCAAAGGGGTGCCGCTGTATTTCGAGGCCTCCTGCGGTGGCGGTATCCCGATTATTCAGAGCCTGCAGAATTCCCTCATCTGCAACAACGTGGAGAGTATTGCCGGTATCATCAACGGCACGAGCAACTACATTCTTTCCTCCATGGAGCGCAAGGGCGTTTCCTTCGAGACCGCACTGGCCCGCGCGCAGGTCAAGGGCTTTGCGGAGGCCGACCCCACGCTTGATATCAACGGCTGGGACGCCGCACACAAGGCGCTCATTCTGGCCATGCTTGCCTACGGTACCCCGATTTCGCCGGAGAAAATCTCGGTGTACGGCATTGAGCGCGTGACGGCAACCGATTTCCGTTTTGCCCACCAGATGGGCTACACCATCAAGCTGCTGGTGGTCATCAAGCACCATGAGGATATCGACAAGCTGGAGCTGCGCGTGCAGCCGAGCTTTGTGCCGCGCGAGCACCTGCTGGCCAATGTGAACGGCGTGTTCAACGCCATTGCGGTGAAGGGCGACATTGTGGGTGAAACCATTTTCTACGGACGCGGGGCCGGCAAGAACCCGACTGCGAGCGCAGTCATCGGTGATATTGTGATGGCCATGCGCGACCTGCGTCACCCTGAGTTCCACACCGGTTTCCACCCGTACACGAAGACGCTGGAAATCATGCCGCAGGAAGACACCGTCACGCCCTATTACGTGCGTTTCCTGGTGCCCAGCCGCCGCTCCGGCGTCATTGCCGCCATTGCCACTGTGCTGGCGCGTCACAACATCAGCATTGCCTCCACCTATTCCACGCCCCACGAGGACGAGGAAGCCGAAAATGTGGAGAACGACCTGGTGTTTACCCTGCATGCCTGCCCGTGGGGCACGCTCAAGACTGCTCTCAAGGAAATCGTGGCCGAAGGCTGCATTGCTCCGCACCCGGCTGTATTCCGCATCGAAACCTTCAACTCATAAACCAGACCGATTATGGCACTTATCGTACAGAAATACGGTGGCTCCTCCGTGGGCACCATCGACCGCATCCGCAACGTAGCCCGCAGACTCATCGAGGTCAAGAAAGAGGGCAACAAAATCATGGCGGTAATCTCGGCCATGAGCGGCGTGACAGATAAACTCATTGGTCTGGCGCACGAGGTGATGGACAACCCGCCTGAGCGTGAGCTGGATATGCTGCTGGCCACGGGCGAGCAGCAGAGCATTGCGCTGCTGTGCATGGCTATCACCGATATGGGCTACAAGGCCATGAGCTTCACCGGCCAGCAGGCTGGCGTATGCACCTATGGCTCCCACACCCGCGGCCGTATTCACTCTATTGACCCCAAGCGCGTGATTCAGGCGCTGGAGGATGACTACATCGTGGTCTGCGCCGGTTTCCAGGGCGTCACGGTGGATGGCACCATCCACACCTTGGGGCGCGGCGGCTCCGATTTGTCCGCCATCGCCATGGCAGCAGCTGTGAACGCTGACCTCTGTCAGATTTTCACCGATGTGGACGGCGTTTACACCTGCGACCCGCGTGTGGTGAAAGATGCCCGCAAGATTTCCGTACTCTCCTATGAAGAAATGCTGGAAATGGCCTCCAGCGGATCCAAGGTCATGCAGGCACGTTCTGTCGAATTCGCGAAGAAGTTCGGCGTCGTGTTCGAAGTCCGTAATTCCATGAACAACAACCCCGGTACCATCGTGCAAGAAGAAACTTCCGCTATGGAATCCCTCGCCGTGCGAGGCGTCTCCATCGAACGTAACCAGGCCCGCGTCACTGTGTCGGGCATCACCGCTCCCGTGGCTTACACCGCCATCATACTTTCCGCTCTTTCTGACGCTGAGATTAACGTGGACATGATTGTGGCCAACACCGCACACGACGGTCAGGCCCGCCAGTCCTTCACCATGAACATGAGCGATCTGGGTGCTGCCCAGGCTGCTCTCAAGAAGGTGCTGCCCCAGCTGGGTGAGACCGCCCGCATGGAGACTGAAGCCGGTCTGGCCAAGCTCTCTGTGGTGGGTGTGGGCATGCGCTCGCACACCGGTGTGGCTGCTACCATGTTCCAGGCTCTGGCTGATGCCGGCATCTGCACGGGCATGATTGCCACCTCCGAAATCCGTATTTCCACCACGGTGGAAGCCGGTGATATCGAACAGGCAGCCCGCGTGGTTCACAGCGCTTTCCATCTTGACCAGGTGAACTCCTGATTTGTCCACCAAGGGAATGATGGAAGAAGAGGATAAAACCTCGATACCCACAGCCGAAGACTCAGAGGCGGAGCTGGAGTTCCGCCCCTGGGTGAAGTGGTGTGCTGTGGGCCTGGCTGGCGCTGCATCTCTCGGCTTTTTCCTGCTTACCTACTATGTGGGTTATGCCCAGGGTGAGGATTCCGGCTTTCAGAAAGCCACGGAATCCGGTCTTGTGCAGGAATCGCTGAATGAGGCTGCTTCGCAGAATGTGCTCAACTTCATGCGTCTGGCTTCGGCCAGTGATGCGCATCTGCTGCAGGCCGCGGCAAATACAGATGCGGCATTCAGCTGGGTGAAGGATGCCGGCGTGCGCCAGGAGGCTGAGTGGAGCCTGGCCTGCGCATTGCTTGAGCGCCGTCTTGCCGATTCTGCGGTGGCCGTGCTGGAACCTCTCATGAAAGGAGTTCCCCAGTCCGCTGAGTGGGGTTATCGCTCGCTGAAAGCGGCTGATTTGCTGGCCGGTATGCAGCAGTACAAGAGTGCCTCTCTGTTCTACAAACAGGCAGATGGTATTTTCACGGCCAATAAGCTGGAGAACGAGCGTCTCACCACGCTTGGTCAGCTCATTGCCATGGTGATGGCTGCTCCCCAATCAGCTGAGCAGATCAATGCGGCTCTCGGCGAGTTATATAGTGAACTTCAATCCATCGGTCAGGCGGCGCAACCCTTGTGCAGCGTGATTCTTGTGCACCAGGGGGTGCTGGCGCGCGGCCTTGGTGATGCCGCGGGAGCCGGAAATTGTTTCCGAAAAGCGCTTGACGGAGTTGATACCGCTTCTGTTACCGACCCTGTGCTGGCTGCCTGCTATGGTACTGCTCTTCTTGAACTGGGAGATGCGGTCGCAGCGGAACCTCTGCTGAAAATTGCGGTGAACGCCACCAATACGAGCCCGGCAGATATTGCTGCCCGTTTACTGGCACTTCGCGAACTGGCCATTATTGAAAGTCATCGCGGGCACAATGTAACCGCCCTCGCGCTGCTGCACCGCGCGCATGGCGTGGCAGAAGGCCGTATTCCCGAGAATAATTCATTCTGGCCGAGCCTCTATGACCAGCGCGGGTGGATGCATTACCAGGTGCAGAACTACCAGACTGCCTTGCTCGATTTTACCTCTGCACTTACCGCTACCGGTAATGAAGCTCTGCTTTACCAGTCTCAGGAGGGGGCAGGTCGCTGCCACCTGGAGCTCGGTCGTGTAGAGCAGGCGCTTCCTTTACTGCAGAGCTGTCTGAAGTTGCGGCAGACCCATGCCTCCGGCGATAAAGATGGAATTGGCCGCATCAACCTGTTGCTCGCGCAGATTTATGACCAGCAGGGCAAAGTGGCAGAAGCTGAATCGGCGTATACGCTGGCCGTGGCGAATCTGTCCGGCGAGAGCCCTGAGGGGCAGGCCAATCGTCGCCTTGCATTGTTCGGCCAGGCCTATGCTCTTACTGAGCTGCAACGCTGGGCTGAGGCTTATGCGGCCTGGGAGCAGTTGCTTCCTATGGTCGAGGGCGAAACTGCCCGTGTGCATGAGGTACGCCAGCAGATGCGCCGCGCTAAATCTCTTATTCCTACACAACCCACCGAGCAGCAGAGTGAACCGGCTGCTCCGTGACGTCATTATCCTTAACTGATTTTTCCTGATTATATGAATCGCCGTTATCGTCCACCCCGCAAGAAGAGTAATCATACCCTGCCACTGGCCGCGGTGGGGCTCACTGTAGCTGCTCTTGCACTGTGGGGAATCTTCGCCAAAGGACAGGATATCATTCTTTTCTTCAAGGGGCAGACCATTGTTGTGCCCAGCAATGAGGAGGCCAATGCCAATCTCTCACGCCTGCTGGCTGATTTATCCGGGGATAAGGCCCGCCTGCTGGAGCTGGCTGAAAACTCCCGTGCCCGCCTGGGGTGGATTGAGAACGCCGATACACAGCGCCAGTTCCGCTGGTTTCTTATGAGCCGTCTGGTGGATAAAGGCCAGTGGCAGGAAGCAGTGCGTATTCTGCCCGAGGTGGAATCTCTTGCTCCCGTGGAGGGTCTGGACAGACTGGCAATTGCCGCGGCAGAGCATGGCGATTTTGAGCTGCAGCTGCGACTGGACCGCGAGCTGCAGGCCAAGTTGGTGAACTCTCCGGAGCATACTGAGCTTTTGCTCCGCAGTATCCGCCGCTCTGCGGAGACCTGCATCCGCATGCAGAATAACGATGAGGCGGTGAAATCCATTGCCCAGCTCGATTCTCCAGGCGTATTGGTACGCCTGACAGATCCGAAACTGGCAGCAGAGGCGGCATCGCTCCAGATGCTGCGAGCCAGTGTGTGCGCGGTAAAGGACCCAGTGCTGCAGATGACCCGCAACATTCTGGAGCAGGCTAAGTGGCCCTTGTGCCCGGCTACTTCTCAGCTCATGCTTGAGGAGGTGACCACAACGCTGCGCGATACCCCGAATCTCTCTCAATCAGCACTCAAGGAAATTGAGGAAAAGCTGCTTCGATGCCGCGATGCCATGCTGGCATACCCGGACAAGGAACACAAGCTGCCGCAGTGCTACATGCTGCTCGGCGAGCTTCGCCACCGTCTGGGCAACCACGATGGCTGCGCTCAGGCTCTTTCGCTTGCGGCCGCCTTTGCTGAGGGGTATGGTGAGATGACTTCTGAGCTTCAGACCCGTATTGCCCGCATTCGCTCTCGCGCCAACGAGGCCCGAGGCAATGTGCAGGACGCTGTTCGTGACTACCGATATCTCATTGACCATGAGAAGGACCCAGCAGAAATCATGCGTGTGCTCACGTATCTTGCCACTCATACCGATGGTGAGGAGAAGATTCAGCTGCTGACCCGCAGCTGGGAAATGATGCTGCAGAACCCTGCGCTGGTGAAGAAAGATTCGGATTTCCGCTCCCGCATAGCTCACGAGCTGGCGGCCTATTATACCGCTAAGCAGGAGTATAATAATGCGCTCAAGTGGGTGCAGGAGTGCACGCGTATGGTTGAGGAAGTGAACCCTGACCTCACCAATGGCAAGACCCTGCGTGCCCGCCTTAATCTGGCACTGGCGCAGCGCAAGGCTGAGCAGGATATCAACTGCTTCCGCACCTTGCGCACCATCCAGAGCAGCATTGACCAGATGGACGAAGAAGGAAAAGCCCGACTGGAAAAGGCGGAGCAGGGGTTATACCGCACGACCATGCGTGAACTCTCCCGCACCTGCCTGCTGCTGGGCGATAAGACCACCGCCAAGGCATTTGCCCGCAAGATTCGCGAGGATTTGCCCGAAAAGGTACGCTGATACACATCCCGCTTCACCATTCTCTCCTTTGATTCGCTATGGCTTCCATGCAGAAAAAAAGCCTCATTGCCACGGCGGCCATCTTCTGTTGCCGATTCACCGGGCTATTGCGCGAAATTGTCTACACCTCGCTTTTCGGTGCTACGGGTGCACTTGATGCCTTCCTGACTGCTTTTCGAGTGCCCAACATGCTTCGCGACATGTTTGCGGAAGGAGCTTTGTCGCAAAGCTTCACCAGCGTCATGAGTAAGGTTGAGAAGCAGGATGGCTCCCAGGCAGCCTGGGCTCTGGCCTCCCGCGTGAGCTCCCAGCTCATCTCGCTCATGCTTGTTATCGTGTCGCTGGGTATTCTGCTGGCCGGTACTTTCATGCAGAGTCTCTACCCGGAGCGAGCTCGAGTGGTTCTGGAAACACCTTGGGATGCGCCGTCCATGCTCTGTGCGGATGCCGCATTCCGCGGTTTTCGGACCAATGCCGATGGCTTGAAAGAAGCTGTCTTCACCTCGCAGGATAATCTTCGTGGGCTGACACCTGATTCCTGCCTGAGAGTTTCGATTCTGGAGAAGATGGAGCACGGCCAGACTATTCTGCTCACCACAGCGGGCGAGGGTGTGCCGAAGGCTGCTACACGGGTCGAGCCCCGCAGTTTCATGGGGCTGGCTGCGGATTTATGCCGCATCATGTGGCCATTCATTCTGCTTGCCTCGCTTTCTGCGCTCTGTATGGGAGCTTTGAATGTTTTTGGTATCTTCGGCCTCCCGAACCTTGCAAGTGCTGCATTTAACCTGACTACTGTAGTGGCAGGTGTTGCCATCGGGTGGTTCATTGACCCGAGCTTCGGACCGTATGCTCTCTATGGCTTTGCCGCTGCCGTGGTCTGTGGTGGTGCGGCTCAGGTGCTGGTGCAACTGCCGAAGATGCGCAGCCTCGGCTTCCGTCTCCGTTGGGATATCGGCCTGCGCTGGAATGGCACATGGTTCAGCTTTACGGATGATGCAGCCCGTCGCGTCTGGTATCTCATGTTGCCTGGCGTTATTGCTGCCGGTATCACCCAGACCAATGTCTTCATCAATACGGCCTTTGCGCTCTATCTCAAGCCCGGCTCCGTTACTGCTCTCAGCAGTGCCTTCCACCTCTGGCAGCTGCCTGTGGCACTGTTCGGTGTGGCCGTGGGCATGGTTGTGCTTCCAACTGTATCGCGTATGACCCTCACGCATGAGTCCGGCAAGGACAGTGCTATCCCCGATCACCTGGCCAAAGCGCTGCGCTTCATGGCGCTCTTTGCTGTTCCCTCCGCCATTTTCCTCAGCATCTGGGGAGAAGAGATTGTGAGTGTCTTCTACCAGCGTGGACGTTTCGATGCGCATGCCGCATCCTTTACCGGCGATGTGCTGGCTGCTTATTCACTCGGACTCCTTGCCTATGCCGGCATGAAGGTATTGCAGCCTGTTTTCCTGGCGCTGGAGAAACCCTGGGCTCCTGCCGGGCTTGCGCTGGTTGCTTTCTGCATCTCGGTGGGGTGCAACTACACCTTCGTACATGTCTTCGGCCTGCCTGCCATGTATCTGGCGCTGACTACCTCCATCGTCACCACGCTGAATTTCTGCTTCTATTTCCTTTACATCCGCCATTTGCTGGGTAGTATGTCCTGCCGCCTGCTTCTGCCCGGGGTGCTGCGTATTCTGGCTGCCGGTGCCGTGCTTGCCGGAGCATGCTGGGCAGGGGGGCACTACTTCCTCTCCGGCTTTACAGCCTGGAGCTTCTTTGCCCGCTTTGGTGCGCTTGCTCTTGGTGGCATTGTCTGCGGTGGAGTTTATATCACAGCGTGCGTTCTTTTCCGGGTGCCCGAGCTCCAGATGCTTACCACCCGCCTGCGCAAGCGCGCGTGAGCCGTACAGATTGTCGATAATCTGCGTCGGAGTTAGTACCCGGCGCAGATTTCTTTTACACCGCCATAGAATTTCATATTCCTTTACATAAAATACAGCCTTTTGTGCGCTTATAGGGTGAATCCTCACAGAACTTCGCCAAATACTATGAAAAGAACATCTATAAGAGCCCTGTTTTTTGCCATGCTGGCCTGCCTGCTGGCTGTTGCCTCACGTGCAGAGGCAGGTGTTTCTGTCAATGTTAACCTCGGCGCACCGGTAGTCTGCCCGCCGCCTCCCCCTCGTTGTGTTAATCCTTACCCTCACGTGCACGTATGCCCGCCTCCGCCCTGTCATCACCACCACAGGCATCATCCTAAGAGACATCACCACAAGCATCACGTCAAAAAGCATCCCCACGGGCCGCATCCTGCCAATCGGGCACATTCCATCCCCCGCCATCGTCACCCGCGGGCACGGCATTGATTGCACCCTGCATCTCGGAAACGTTATTCTGCGCGACTAACCAGCGGTTGTCGCGCAGTTTTTTTGCATAAAAAAATCCGGGCTCTGCCTTGCGGCGAGCCCGGTGTGAGGTTTCTATAGTATCGGATGCAGGAGTTATGCCTGTTCGGCGAGAGCCTGGTTAATGAGCTCCTGGATTTTCTCAGCCTTGGCTTTGAGAGCGCGCAGCTCCTTGAAGGCCTCGGGCAGCTTGCGCATGGCAGCGAACTGGCGGGCTGCTTCACCGTAGGGCACGGCGGGGGCGCCCCAGTAGGTCTTGCCGGTCTCGAGGTTGTTCATGACGCCGGAGCGGGCAGCTACGACTACTTTGTCTTCAATCTTGATGTGACCGGTAATACCGCACTGGGCAGCGATAGTCACATAGTCGCCCACGTGGGTACTGCCGGCAATACCGCTCTGGGCGCACATGACGCAGTGTTTACCGAGGGTGACGTTGTGGCCAATCTGAATCTGGTTGTCAAGTTTGGTGCCATCGCCAATGACGGTGCGGCCGAAGCGAGCGCGGTCGATGGTGGTGTTGGCACCGATATCGACGCGATCGCCGATGACAACAATACCAACCTGGTCGATGGTGTCGTACCAGCCGGTTTCCTTGTTCAGAAGGAAGCCGAATCCATCGCCGCCGATAACGGCGCCGGGCTGGATGGTTACCTGATTTCCAAGAATACAGCGCTCGCGGATGACTACCTTGGGGTAGAGCTTGCAGTTCTGACCCATCTTGACGGCTTTGCAGATAACGCAGCCGGGACCGATGTCGGAACCATCGCCAATTTCTGCGTCTGCTTCCACAACGGCACAGGGGCCTACACGTACCTTGGTCGGGTCCAGTTTGGCGCTGGGGTCAACATAGGCGGTGGGGTGAATGCCGGGCTCGAAATCTGTGCTGGCTTTCATGAAATGTGCCACAAGGGCATTGAATGCCAGGGACGGGTTTTCTACTTCGATGAAAGCTACGCCTTCCGGGTACTGGGGAAGTGCCGGGGGAACCAGCACTGCGCCGGCCTTGGTGGCCAGGAAATCGTTGAAATACTTCTCGTTGCCGAGGAAGGCAATTTCACCGGAAGTGGCGCTATCTAATGTAGCGACCCCGGAGATAGAAATCTCCGGAGCCGATTCATTAATAAGCTTGCCACCGGTGAGCTCGAGAACTTCGGAGAGAGTGAGGTTCATGTCAGCTCGTGTGGTTTAGGTTGAGGATTAGTTTGCGGCAGGAGCCGGTGCTGCGGCCGGGGTGCCATAGAGACGCTTCAGCTCAGCATCGGGGTCAAAGCCCTCGGGGGCGCCGGCGTTCAGAACCTTGAGCACCTCGGGGGTGAGGTCAATGTCCTTCTTCATGTAGGGGAATACGCGGGTACCAACGCCGATGGCGGGCTGGGGAGAGATAGCGCCGGAATCGAGAACGAGGTCGCTGCCGCTCTGATCAGCCACGGTGTTGATAGCGGTCTGAACTTCCTCCATGAGGACACGCATCTCGGTGTTACGCAGTTCGCGGAAAGCCACCTCACGGCGCTGCACGAAATCCTTCATTTCCTGGTCAGCGGCCTTGAGTTCATTTACCTTTTCATCGAACTGCTTGCGAAGCTTGGCCACGGCAGAATCGGAGAGGCTGGAGTCATACTTGCCCTTGATCTGTTCGATTTCTTTCTGGAGTCCACGAAGCTTGTCCTCGCGCACCTTGATGTCGGCCTTGATTTCAGCAAGCTGCTTCTGGAGGGAGTTTTCCGTATCAAAACGCTTGTAGAACTTGGTGTAGAGTTCCTGGATGTTCACGGAAGCAATCTTGAGTTCGGCCTGAGCTGTGGCTGTCAGAGCGCACAGCGTCACGAGGGCTGTAGAAAGAATGGGGAATTTCATAATATGTGAGGATTGGATGGTATGATTGTATCGTTTGTTCAAATTAAGTCAAGAAAAGCTTGTGTCAACAATAGTCATGTTGAGGGAAACGCCTGTTTAATTTATCAGTTTGTGGTAAGGAAGTCATTCAGCGGAAAATCGTAACGATGGCATACGCCTGGACTGGCAATAAAGTAGTGCCACCACTCTTTGCTGTAGTTGCGCATGCCGACAGCTGCCATGGTGTCACGCAGGAGAAGGCGGTTTTTCTGCTGCTGTGGGGTCAGCCCGTTGTATATGGTAGCAGAACTGGAATCGAGCAGGTCATGGCGGCCTCCCATGTCCAGTTCTTTGCCGGTTTTGAGATTCACCAGTGTGATATCCACAGCAATGCCCCAGCTGTGTTCGGATTTAAGGCCGATGTATCGGTTTTCGTAGATTCCCCGCTTAGTGATATTGGGGTAGAACTCTGCGCGAGTACTGTCGTCATCGGTCATGGACCAGTTGTAGAAGTCCTGCAGGGCGCGATGAGGTCGATAGGCATCCCACACGAGCAGGCCAAGCCCCTGAGCTTCGAGTGCTTTCTGCGCTTCAGCCAGGGCGAGTGCTGCATCTTTTCGCAGGATGGCCCGGCGCCCGGTGGTGTAGCCGTTTATCGGCCGCCCGACGAAGTTATCCGTTCCGCAATATTTTAAGTCAACACGGATACCGGGAGCAATGGTATCCAGATAGCATAATTCTGCCGGCATGAGCGGGGCCGGTGGATTTGGCGCAGGTGGAGTGGTCGGAGCGCACTGCGTGAGTAAAAATATGGGTAAGGTGAATAGAGACAGCCAGCGCATGAGTATATTATACCACAGGAAAAGAAATTAACAAGCCGCAAGCCGCGTTTTCTACTTGCTTGTGGCGCATACTATGTTAGAATGGCAATGCTGAAACCTTTCTCTGAAGACGATGAATAAGAAAAACTCTAATTGGAAATACGTATTGCTTCTGGCCGCAACCGGTGCTGTGGCAACCGTGGGAGGCTATATTTCGCAGGCCGTGATAGATTCAATGGGTAAGTCAACTGAAGTTCAGTCGCTGACTCCTGCTCAGGCCGATGAGGTGGCAGGCAAGATTCTGGAGCTTAAATGCGCAGCCTGTCATGCCAATGATGCCTCTTACAGCCGAATCCTTAATTTCTTCTCATGCGGTCTCATGGCGGATCACGTAGAGGGTGCCAAGAGAGCTTTCACGCTTAAGCCTGATAATACGCTGCGTTCTGGTAATGTAGATTACCTGAAGATGGACTATGTGTTGCGTACGCGTCGCATGCCTCCGGCTTCGTACAGCGCGGTGCATCTGGGGAGTCGCCTGACACCGACGGATGTGGCGATTCTGCGCAACAAGTATAAGGAGAGCGGAGCTGCAGCACGTATGTTTGCACCTATCAGTCCAGCCCCCTCTACTGATAATGAGTTGGAGCTTGCCCGCATTTATCTGGGGTATCTGTTGTATCATGATGGCCGCCTTTCGACGAACAACCAGGTTTCATGCGCCAGTTGTCATGATCTGACCCGTGGTGGCACGGATAATCTGGCTAAGTCCGAAGGTGTGCCCGGTCCGGATGGGTACCCCCAGCTTGGCGGCGTGAATGCGCCCACCACGTTTAACGCAGCCGGCAATATCCGCCAGTTCTGGGATGGTCGTGCTGCTGATTTGAAGGAACAGGCCGGCGGCCCGCCCCTGAACCCGGTGGAAATGGGCTTCTCCTGTGTAGAGGATTGGAACGTGATTGCCGATAAGCTGGGAGCTGACCCGCAGATGGTGGCTCTTTTTGCCTATGTGTTCGGTGATAATGGTATCACGGCAGACACGATTACAACCGCCATTGCAGCCTATGAGCAGACACTGGTGACTCCGGATTCTGCCTTTGACCGCTACCTGAAGGGCGATGAGAAAGCTCTCACGGACAGCCAGAAAGCCGGCCTGAAATCCTTTGTTGACCTGGGCTGCGCTACCTGCCACAGTGGCCCGACGCTTGGTGGTATCAGTTTCGAATACATCAACACTCATGGAGATTTGCGTGCGGCTGCCGCACCTGTGGATTACAAGGAAGGCGCCTATGGTCTGCGTGATTTCACGAAGAAGGAAGAGCACAAGGATATGTTCCGCGTGCCGAATCTGCGCAACGTGGCGCTTACCGCACCTTATTTCCACACCGGTACCGTAAACAGTCTGAAGGAGGCTGTGCGGATTATGATCGATGTGCAGAATGGCGCAGGTGCTGCCAGCGATGACACGGTGCTGAATATCACCCGTTTCCTGGAGGCTCAGACCGGTAAATTGTATGGTAAGCCGGCCAATGCACTTACGCCCGAGGATGTGCAGCTTAAACTTGCGAGCCCTCGCTCATGATTCGTTTCTCTGTGCTGGCAAGCAGCAGTCGTGGTAATGCCACCGTCGTTTCCGGCGGTGGCACCCATGTGCTGGTCGATACGGGCATTTCTGCGTTGCGTATACGCAAGGGGCTTGCTGAGTGCGGGCTGAGCGTGGGCTCTCTGTCCGGTATCTTTTATACTCATGAGCATCAGGACCATGTGTGTGGGCTCGGAGTTCTGGCTAAAAAAGATACCTTGAAACTATATTGCAGCCGTTACCTTGCACGAGACCTGAGAGGTATGGCTCCCGGCGCCTTGCTCAATTATCTTGAGCCCGGACAAGCCGTGCAGGTAGGGGCTTTGACTGTTACACCTTTCTGCGTCAGTCACGATGCCGCCGACCCGCTGGGCTATGTGTTTGAGTGTGATGGGGTGCGACTCGGATATGTGACAGATACGGGAATCATCATGCGGGGTATGCCCGAAATGCTGGCCGGAGTGCAGGGCTTGTACCTGGAATCAAACTATGACCCGGACATGCTTGAAAACAGCGGACGCTCCCCGGAGCTGATTAATCGCATTTCCGGCCGCTGGGGACATTTATCCAATGGCCAGGCATGTGATTTCGTGCGCAGTATAGCCCACCCGGATCTGCAGCAGCTAGTGCTGGCCCATATCAGCCCGGAGTGCAATACTCCGGCTCTCGCGGCATCTGCTATGCGCGCCACTCTGGATGCGCTGCAGTTGCCTACGCAGCTGCACTGCGCTGCTATGGCCACCCGGCTTCCGTGGGTTGAGCTTGCCAAAACGCAGGATTAGTGCTACAATCGGTCGCGTTGAAGCCGCAGATACAGAAAGAACACCGCCATAAAGTACTGGAATTGCCGGAGCTTATTTCCGGCATTCTGGTTATCTTTGTTGTGCTGTGGGAGGCTTGTTTTGAAGGTGTGGCCAATACTCCGGCGGAGCGAGATGCCTTTATCGATGGCACCCATCTTATTCTCTGCGGCCTGGTCTGGTTCAATACTCTGGTGGTGCTGTTGCACCTGCTGATGGAGTGGGTGCGTTTCGGCTTGCCCGGGCGTTTTCTCTGGTTGCAGTTGTTTGTGGGAATCGTTGCTTCCACTATATTTTACGGAGGCGTTTGGGAAATCTTCGACCGCTGGGCTTTTGTTGCCAGTCTGCTGTGCAGTTTGCTGCTGGGTGGGTTCTCCATCGGCACCATTGGCGCAGTGTGGCGCTCGCGGCGTAACAGCCCGGTGAAAGGGGGCAGCCGCTGGTCGCCCGCAGTCCGCTTCTTTACCTACATGGTGGTTCTGGTACTGGTAAGCACTCTTCTTCTTCTTACTCCCGGCGCTGCATATAAGCCGGTTTCTGCAGTTGATGCCTTGTTCTGCTGCGCCTCTGCCACTTCTATCACCGGCCTGACCAGTGTAGATATTGCAAGTACCTTTACTCCATTAGGTAAGCTTGTACTTCTGTTCGATATTCAGGTTGGCGCCATCGGGGTGATGACTTTCTCATATTTCGTGCTCATGATGGTAGGTAAACGCATGGCGGTACGAGATGCGATGTCTGTGTCGGGCTATATGGACCAGCAGGGTGTGAATATCGTGCCCTCACTACTCAGGGCGGTCTTTTTCGTCACGCTGACAGCTGAGGCCATCGGTGCCGTATGCCTTTATCATCTCTGGCACGGCATGCCCGGTTTCCCGCAGGAAAATCTGTGGGGATATGCGATTTTTCACGCCGTATCAGCTTTCTGCAACGCCGGTATCACGATTTTCCCAGCTGGTATGGAGCAGGCTGGGGTGGCTGACTGTATGACGGTACAGGCCGTGATGATTCTGCTGGTGCTGATAGGAACGGTAGGTTTTGGTGTATACCTGGAAGGCCTTACCCGGCTCAAGGCCCGGCTGAGTGGAAAGCCGCAAATCAAGCGTTGGAGTACCAATTCCTGGCTGGTGCTCAGAGTGATGATGATTGTGATGCTCGTCGGTACGGTCGGGCTTACGCTGCTGGCAGCATTTGAACCGTCCGAGCATTTAGCGCGAGGTTCGTTCAATTTCTGGGAGTCACTCTGGAATGCAACCGGCCGTTCTGCGGGTTTTGCTCTTACAGACATTGGCGATTATGGTCCTGTGTATCAGTTGTTTCTGGCGTTGCTGATGTTTGTGGGCGGTAATCCGGCAGGCACAGGCGGTGGTGTGTACGCACCGGTTTTTGCACTGTGTGTGCTTGAGGTGTACCGCGTGCTGCAAGGAAAGCAGGATCTGGAACTGCACAACCGCCGCATTGCCCGCAATACGGTTGAACGCGCCATGGCTACGGTGATGATTTCCATTTTCTGGATAGTGCTGACCACCATGCTGCTGCTCCTGCTGGAACCAGGTGTGGCGCAGCAGCCAAACGGGCTGGTCAAGCTTTTGTTCATGGAGGTAAGTGCCTTCACCACGACCGGGTTCGAACTGGGGGCTCTGCCGCACATTTCTGATTTCTCCAAGATAATCATCACCGTCAATATGTTGTTCGGTCGCGTAGGTATGTTTACCTTTATGCTGATTTTTATCCGCCAGAAAGAACCATCGCCTATCCGCCTCCCTGAGACCCGTTTACCTCTCACCTGATTCCTGTATTATGAAATTCGTCATTATCGGTATTGGTCAGTTTGGCCGCGCTCTTGCCTTGCACCTGTCTGAACTCGGATTCGAGGTGACAATTCTGGATGAGCGTGAATCCATTGTCACCGAATTGAAAGACCGCGTAACCTATGCTCTGGTGGGTGACGCCACCGATATCCGCGTGCTTCGGCAGCTGGAGTTGGTGGGTGAGGATA
This sequence comes from Akkermansia sp., assembly GCA_045654325.1. Classification (GTDB taxonomy): domain Bacteria; phylum Verrucomicrobiota; class Verrucomicrobiia; order Verrucomicrobiales; family Akkermansiaceae; genus Akkermansia. The sequence goes on along the minus strand of JAZONE010000113.1, from coordinate 30,563 downwards.
CCTACGTGATAGTAGCCGTGGGCGAGCAGTTCGAACGCAATCTGCTGATTACGGCTCAGCTCAAGGAGCTCGGGGTTACCAACCTCCTCACACGCAGTGTCAATGAGCTGCATGGCAAGTTGCTCAAGCTTATCGGGGTCAGCGATTTGATTCGCGTGGAGGATGTTGCAGCCCGACAGCTCGCTGCACGTTTCACCAATGAGGGCCTGATGCGCCTGCGCCGTATGGATGCAACCCATTCGCTGGCAGATGTGCATCTCCCGGCGGAGTGGGTAGGCCGGAAGTTGATGGAGGTCGGGCTGCGCTCTGAATACCACTTGAACCTGCTTACGGTGCGTCGCGGCAAGCTGAAGGAGAACCCCAGCTCTGATGACGTTCTTTCCGAGCCGGAGCAGCCGGTTATTGATTCGCCTGATGCCTCGTTGACGTTCCAGGAGGGTGACGTGCTGGTGCTTTTCGGCAAGGATGGCGATTTGCAACGATTTGTGGAGAAATTTGACCTTCTCGGAGAATGAAAGCGCGTGTAACTTTGCCGGATAAGACATACGCCGGTTATATCTTTGATCTGGATGGCACGCTGGTTGACAGCATGCCTACGCATTATCGTGCCTGGCGATGGGCTCTGAAAAAACACGGAGCGCCACACGAGGTATTCCTCTGGCCTGAGTTTGTGGCTCATGGTGGCATGGCTGCGCCCGATATTGTAGCAGACCTGAATCAGACATATGGCTTATGCATGCCCCCGGAGATTGTGGCAGAAGAAAAGCGTAATCGTTATGCCTGGCTGCTGCTGAATGAAAAACTGCCAGTCATTCCTGAGACTGTTAATCTGGTACGAAAGCTCAAAGAGCAGGGGATTCCCTACGCCATCGGCACCGGGAGTATGCCCAGTGGTGCTACTGAGACGCTTCAGTCTGCTGGTATAGCAGATTTATTCGATATCATGGTGACACCGGCTGATGTGCCGCCTGGTTTTGGTAAGCCCAGACCGGATATTTTCTTGCTCTGCGCGCAGCATATGGGCGTGAATCCTCTGGAGTGTGTGGTGTTCGAGGATGCCGAACCCGGTATTCAGGCAGCGCTGGCCGGGGGAATGGACTACGTGCGCGTGGGCGAATGTGAGCCGGTGGTGGATTAACGATGAATTCCACAGCGGCGTACGCATTCCGCCCAGGTGGTGTTTTTGGTCATTAACTCTGTGAGCCAGCCGTCATCCGGCAGTCTGTGTGCCCGGCTGAATGCGGCAGGGCGGGTGATACGGGTGAACAAGACTCGCTTCATGGCACTTTTCGGTATCCGCCGAATTCCGTAACCGGCCGGCTGTCCGTCGCGTGCGATGTGCGATGACCACACACAGGCTGTGTCGCCCTCGTCCTTGACCAGAATCACGAGGTGCCCTCGTTCCTGACCACCTATGTGTTCGTTCCACCAGATTTTCAGTACGTCTGAGGGTCTGGCCAGTTTCCAATCCGTAAAGTTTACGCCTGCTCCCAGCCGGTGCACCAGCAGGGCAAAACCCGGTCCGTTCGCGTTGGCATAGCCCCAGGGGCCTTCTCCGTCTCGTACCAGTTTCGGCATGAGTGCATGCCAGGCTTCCGGGGATATTACTCTGCGTTTGTTTGTTATTTCCCAGTCAATCAATGCGGACAGAGTTGCAATCCACACGGCAGATGAACAAAAAGACGGGCGTGCTACCTTGGGCGAGAATTCTGGCCTGCGCTTGGCTGGATTCCATTGAAATGAATCTACCAGAGCTTGTTTGGCCTGGTCTGTGGTGCTGTATCCACCGGCTCCGTAATGCTGCATACTCGTGATGGATTTCTGCATGCTTTTCCACCATGGATGCTCGATGAAATGGCTGCTCCCGCTGCGTGTGCGTACTTTCAGCTTCGGCTCCCCTGCGTGAAGCATAAAGCTATTTACAATCAAAACTATCAGTATAACATAACGCATAGCAGTGCGCTATAGATTATTACACTGGTGAAATGCTTGCAAGGATTATTCTATGAATGACATAGATTGATAATTTGCATTATTCAAATATGCGACTTGACAATCGTTCGGGAAATTGATAGAATATGCATGCAATGAAAAAGACGTTGTTCCTGTTGTTGGCTCTTGCTCCTGCGACTCTTGCGGAGGATATACTCGGTTCGTGGCTGGATGATGCCACGACATTGGCCACTTCGGTGTACAGTGACTGGCGTCATCAATTGCCGGAGAGTGGGTTGTTTCCCAGTTTCTTTTCCTTTGAGTATGTATCCAATATGGGGGCTCGAAATGGTAATTCGACGCTCGGCTGGCAGCAGTATGGTTTGTGTGTCCCCCTCGCTGACCCTCGCAAATCCGGCGGCACTGACTGGATGTTTAATGCATCGATAAATGCAGAAGTGACGTTTATGGATGCAGACGGCGCCTTTGATTTGCGTCGCAATGAATTATATAATATTTCTCTACCGATAGCGGCAATTGTGCCACGTTCTAACGGCGATACCATTGTAGCGGTCGTATCTCCTTCCGTGGCTTCAGATTTTATCCACACGGCACATGCATTCCATGTCAATCTGCTCTTGACATATAGCATCAAACACAGTGAAACCTTCTCATACTCCATTGGCATTGGTCATTCGCCGGATGCAACTGTATATGGCCTGATGCCGGTATTCTCCTTCGACTGGCAGATGACCCCCGATTGGTCGATGCACCTGAATGGTTTGAGATTTTCCGTGATGCGCAATATGGGCGAGGGATTGGCCGTGGGGCTTTTTGCAGATGGCGCCGGTGGTTCCTGGGCGGTAGATTCCGAAGTCGGTACCCGGATGCTTCGAGTGCGCTCAATGGTGCTTGGCGTAACGGCTGAATATGATTTTTCAAAGCCGGGACAGGCAAAGCGACTTGCTACGCTTTCTCTCGGCAGCACCGTGATAACTGCAGCTGATTTGTGTGAATACAATTCAGATGCAGATCGTGTAGAGGGACACCACTACAACCCCGGATTCTTCTTGTCCGGCGAAGTAGATTTCCGGTTCTGATGCTGCGTGTATCGCAATTTGGATGTGTCAAAATTCCTTTGTTTCGCCTCTCTGATGAGCTTCTGAATCATTTCAGCAGCTGGCATTTGCTGGCGAGTCAGTAACCAGAGATACTCGGAGCCTTCTCCAGATACCAGCGCAGATTGGTATCTGGAATCAACGTAGAGCACTTTATAAGGTGCTCTGAACCACCAGTACGGCCAGACGAATGAAACAGCAAGTTCCCCGGGACCTGCAACGAAGGCTCTCCCTCGTGCCTGTTCTGCAAATCCCTGACTGCTTGTCCCTTGGTTAATTACGACGAAGCTGCCGTTTTGAAGAGGAATATAATCAGTATACACATTATCCATCCCCTCTTCAAACCAGTTCTCAAATCTGGCTTGTTCGTACCATCTGCCGACAAAGCGGCTGAAATCAACATCGTTCTGGGGTGTGGTATTTATTTTATTTCCGGCAAAAGTACACGGAAGCATCAGCAGTAACCAAAGCAGGCTTTTCATGTAGTACTATGAGCTCCGAAAATGCCGTACTGTTGACAAACAGATTGAGGAATAAGACACGTTTGGCGCGTATTTGAACTTGCACAACTGGGCACAACATGGTATGCTGACAGGGTCATGAGAAAAATACAATTTTTACGACTTTGTGCTGCATCGGCGTTGATGTTGTCGATGTGTGAATCGTTCGATACTACGCCCCCCATCGGACAGGTCAAGGAAGTCGACCCTGAGGCTGAAGCTCTCATGATTGAAGCTAAGAACTACAAACAGCAGGGCAAAGAAGCAAAATCCCGTTCCTCCTTAAAGGAGATTGTAGAGTTCCATTCCTTTGCTGCCAATGCGCCAGAGGCTCGATACCTGCTGGCTCAGAGCTACGAGGCTACGGGCGATTATCGCGATGCTTTCAAGGAATACGCAAAGTTGATTGACCGTTATCCGCAGAGTGAGTTGTATGCAGAAGCGTTGAATCGCCAGCTTGCCATGGCTACCGACGCGGCATCCGGTCGCATGCAGGTGCCGGTGTTCTGGGGTGCGTGGGAAACAGGTATGGAGAGCAGCGTTGTCGTGAGCTGGCTTCGTGAAATTGTGAATAAAGCACCGTACAATGATATGGCTGCCACCGCCAGCTCTATTCTTGCTAAGTACCTTCTTGAGCAGGATCGACCTGATGAAGCTCGCATGGAATATGCACGTCTTGTAGAGAAATACCCGGATAGCAGCTATGCCCCCGAAGCTCAGCTCATGGTGGCAAAGCTCTGGGCTCAAAGTCATACTCGTGGTGATAACAATCTCGTAAACCTCAGCAATGCTCGCGAGGCCTATGAGGAGTTCAATCTTCGATTCCCGAAACACAGCGAGGCTCGCAAGGCTCTTTCTGAAGCGGCAAATATAGACCGTCTCATGGTAAACCAGCAGCTGGAGGTTGGTCGTTATTATCTGGAGCGTTCTCATGAATATACATCTGCAATTTTCTGCTTCCAGGATGTCATGCGACAGAAAGCTATCAACCCCGAAGCTGCAGCTGAGGCTGAGAAATTGCTGAAGCGTGCGCAAGATGCCGAAGCTGCGGCAAAGCTGAAAAATTAACGGTAAGGGTCAGGTTATGAAAGCTCGATTTCTACTTTTCTGTGCGTTAGGCGGCTTGTTTTTCAGCTCGTGCGGTTACCATCTGGGCGGACTTAAGCCTGCCTACATGAATGACATGCACACATTCTGCGTCGAAATGTTTGAGAATAATACTCTGCAGCCTTCTGTTGGAGTATATATGACCACAAACATGACGAATACACTGCAAACAGATGGTACGTATCGTCTGGCGCCTCGCAATGAAGCAGATTTTGTTGTAAAGGGCGCGGTTAAGAGTATAGAACGTACATCTCTGACCGCCGACACTCTGGACTCGTATATAAGTTCTCAGATTGGTGTAATCGTCGAAGTTGAATACACCGTGCTGGACCGGAAGACCGGTAAAGTTATTACGTCTGGTGTGGAAACTGCAGATGGAGCCTATTTCAACCAGTCTGGCAGCACAATCTCAGCGATGGATTCTGCATTATTTTATGCTACCAACCGTGCTGCTGAAAAAATTATGCTCGACATTACGAGTTGATGATAGAATACCCGGTCAGTTTTGTTGGCCTTCCCATCGGGAATCGCGAGGATATCACGCGTCGTGCACTTTCGGTGCTTGAAGCGGTTGATTGTGTCTGTTGCGAGGATACTCGCAACACGGGCATGTTGCTGAGTCATTACGGAATCCGGAAACCATTGCTCAGCCTGCACGAGCACAATGAAACTCAACGAGCCCCGGAAATCGCTTCCAGAGCACTAGCCGGTGAAAGTTTCGCGGTTGTGACAGATGCCGGCATGCCTGGCGTGAGTGATCCGGGATACCGCCTTATCCAGGAACTGAAGTCCCGTGGGGTGGTATTCACTGTTCTGCCGGGGCCTTCTGCAGTAGTGACTGCTCTGGTGGGATCCGGCTTGCCGAGCGATGCGTTCTTTTTCGGTGGATTCCTGCCTGTGAAATCGGGTCGGAAGTCTGCAGTGCTGCAGGCCGCAGTGCAGGCAAGTCATACCAGCATTTTCTACGAATCTCCTTTCCGCATTGTGAAGACGGTGCAGGCTATCGTGGATATCGACCCTGAAACTCCCATCTGTGTGGCGCGCGAGCTCACCAAGGTTTTTGAGACCTATCATCGCGGTAGTGCAGCCACCCTGCTCGAAGAGTTCAAGGCTAAACCACCGAAGGGGGAAATGGTGCTTCTTATCGGCGGGCAGAACGCGCCCCGTGTGTGAGGAGAATGAGCGTGCGACCTCTCAGCCGCGCAGAGCAAAGCGCCCTTGAGAGCCATCTTGAGGCGGGTGAGCGCTTGCTCTGGTACGTTCGTCCCAAATTGCTGCCTGGAAAACAGACCTTGCTCTCACTCATTCTCATACCCCTTGCCAACTGGGCACTGGCGGGGGTGTTCTGTCTCCTGATTCTGGGAGGCCCCGATGTTGACCCCGTGGCCTGGTCGTTGTGTCCGTTTGTTGTCACAATTGCGGCAATTGTGACACTGGGACTTTTTTGCCGCTGTCTCAACCAGAGCACTTCATTTTACGCGGTCACTAATCAGCGGGCCCTGGTGATAAAGCCGGCCTTCCCGTTTTTTGGCCGTCGGGTCAGCCAATATCCACTCGCCTCCAATATGGTGGTGGAAATTGTTGAAAATCGTGACGGCAGTGGAGATGTGGTTCTGGCATACGAGAATGTTTCGCCGGATGCGTTGGGACGGCGCCCGACACTTGGCTTTCTGCGTGTCCCTGCTGTTCAGTCCGTTGCCTCGGCTTTGGAATCGGTGTCAGCATCCTTTCCTCTACGAAACGATGCAGAGCATTCCCGTTACCTGAGCTGGGCTGATCCACGAAACTGTTTGAGCAAGCCCGATACATTCTTAAGAAATATCGGCGTGGTGATGATGCTTCTCGGAGCAGGGGTATTCTATGGCAGCACCTTCCTGCTGGAAAAGCCCGTGGACTATTTCCTGCACGCGGAACGTACCGCAGGTGTCGAGGTAGCTGCCGAGAAACATGCAGATGGAAATTATATTCCTCTTTACGAATACAAGCTCGCAGACGGTCGCGTGTATCGTCAGAGAGTCGATTGCGGCGGATACCCGGAAGCACACATTCCCGGGCGTCAGGTAGTTATCTTGTATTTTCCAGACGCTCCGGAGGAGGCCATGGCGTTATGGCCGCAGCAGATGTTCGGACTCGGCGCGTTCCTCGGCCTGTGGGGATTGTTGTTCATAGGCGGTGGCGCCGGCGTCTTTTCCGCGTACAAACAGAACCGGCGTAAATACCGTTCCATCACAGAGGTGTGAGTTTATAAGAAAACCGCCTTGTCCCAATGAACGAGACAAGGCGGTGAAATCATATTTTCTGAGCAGGTCGCTTATCAGTACGGCACCGGAATGGTCTGCTCGCGGTCGGGACCAACGCCCACGGACCCCACAGGGCAGCCTACTACTTCACCGAAGCGCTTTACGTAAGCCTTGCAGTTTTCCGGCAGTTCCTCCCAGGTGGTGCACTTGGAAATATCCTGCTTCCAACCGGGAACGGTCTCATAGATAGGTTCGCAGAGCTCCCAGTCTTCAATGCGGGCAGGGGGGTATTCCAGAATCTGGTCACCCATCTTGTATGCCGTGCAGATTTTGATGGTATCACGCTCGTCGAGGCCGTCGAGGTTCGTCATGGCCATCTCATCGAAACCGTTGAACATAGCGGAGAATCGAAGAACCACACCATCCGTCCAGCCGCAGCGGCGGGGACGGCCGGTGGTAGCACCGAACTCGCGACCGAGCCCATGCAGGTAATCGGCAATCTCATCGTCCTCTGTCACGAAGGGACCAGCGCCCACGCGGGTGGTGTAGGCCTTGCAAACACCGATAATCTTGTCAATCTTGGTGGGAGCCACACCGGAACCTGTGCAGCAACCACCCGCACTGGTATTGGAGCTGGTCACGAAGGGATAGGTACCGAAGTCGATATCAAGCATGGCGCCCTGAGCCCCTTCAAAGAGCACAGTCTTGCCTTCCTTGATAGCCTTGTTCACCACTGGAATAGTGTTGGTGATGTGGGGGCGCAGCACATCGGCAGCTGCCATCACCGCATCCAAGGTCACCTTGGGATCAGCCTTGGGCCAGCCGAGGCGAGCCAGTTCATCGTTGGCCGTCTTGATGCGGGCTTCCAGCACGGACTGCAGGCGGTCAGCATCGGCCAGGTCAATCATGCGGATGCCGATGCGGCGTGCCTTGTCGGCGTAGGTCGGGCCGATACCCTGCTTGGTGGTACCAATCTTCTGGTCACCCAGAGCTTCTTCCTGAGCAGCGTCAATCTCCTTGTGGATGGGCAGTACAACGTGCGCGCGGTCAGAAATAAGAAGCTTTTCCGGGGTGATGGTCACGCCCTTGTCGAGAAGATAGTTAATTTCCTCAACCAGGGAAGTGGGGTTAATCACGACACCGTTGCCGATGATGTTCACCTTGTTGTCCCAGAGGATGCCGGAAGGAACAAGGTGGAGCACATACTTCTGTCCATTGGCAATAACGGTGTGCCCCGCATTGCTGCCACCCTGGCTGCGCACGACAAGGTCTGCGGTTTCCGTAAGGAAATCGATTACTTTGCCTTTACCTTCATCTCCCCACTGGGAGCCAATTACTAGTGTGTTCATGTCGTAAGTAAGTTATTTGGCAGCGTTTATCATTTCCATGAAACTGCCGAAAATCTTGCCGTTTCTGGCTTCGGGGGTGTATTCGAGACCCGCGGCCATCTTTTCGCTGCAGATGATACCGGCCACGCTGTCATCATTAAGGTTGATGTGGGTCACCTTGACACAGGCGGGCAGGGAGGCTGCATCAATGACAAAGCTGTGGTTAGGGGCCGTAATTTCGACCGTACCGGAGGAAAGGTCCTTTGCTGGCTGGTTGGAACCGCGATGCCCGAACTTAAGGCGCTTTGTTGCGCCGCCCAGTGCGAGAGCGAGAACCTGATTACCCAGCCCCAGACCGAAGATGGGCAGCTTGCCGATAAGAGCCTTGACAGTTTCAATGACGCCGGTCAGTGCAGCGGGGTCGCCGGGACCGCTGGAAAGGAAGAGACCATCCGGGTTCATGGCAAGAATTTCTTCAGCTGAAGTACCGGCGGGAACCACGGTCACATCGCAGCCATCCTGACGAAGAGCGCGGAGCGAGCTGGTCTTGATGCCGAGATCCAGAGCCACTACCTTGCAGCTTACCGGAGCAAGTTCTCCGTAGTTGCTCATGTCGCCTGCGGTCTTGTTCGGCAATTTCCACGGGCGGGATTCACCCTGCCAGACATAGGAGGAAGGTGTGCTGACCTCCATTGCGAGAGCAGCGCCATCGAGCATGGCTCCTTCTTTTGCGCGGAGCACTGCATCGTCTGCATTCAGTTCTGTAGTAACACAGGCGCGCATGCTGCCATGAGTGCGAAGATGGTTGGCCAGGCGGCGGGTGTCGATTCCTTCAATGCCCGGGGTGTTGTGCTGTTTCAGCCATTCTCCTACCGAGGTGTTGGCTCGCCAGCTGGAGTGCAGTCGGGAAAGTTCTCCAATCACAAGAGCGGCTGCCTTTGGTGCAGGACTCTCGTTATCCTCATCAACAATACCGTAATTGCCGATAAGCGAGTAGGTCATGGCGAGAATCTGTCCGCAGTATGTGGGGTCGGTTATAATTTCCTGGTATCCCATTACTGCCGTGTTGAAGCAGGCTTCACCTGTAACCGTTCCGGTAGCGCCGATAGAGGTGCCCTCGAATATGGTTCCGTCTTCTAATGCCAGAATTGCTTTCATGTGTTAATTTAAGCCGTGGCATTATACACGGCACTGCGGTCGTTGGCAAGGCAATAATGTCTCATAAGACAAAATAATGCACGCACGCGCGCGATGTTGTGGTATGTCGAGGAAAATTCGACATTTTGATTAAGATAGCTTGATTTTCTGCCTTGAATATGCTTATAATGACTTATCAGGAGAGAGCCTTTCCGGCACTGGCTCCGCAATAGGATAAATTACAACGATTTTAAAGCCATGGAAAACGAAGAAATCAAGGATACTCAGACCGCTTCTGTCGCTGCGCCCGCTCCCGCGCCTTCAGCCGATACCTGTGATCGTCTGAATGCCGCTCGTCAGTACGCATGCGAGCAGTATGAAAAGATTCGTAAAGCTGCTACTGAGCAGATGGATAACGTGCGCGAGTACGCCACTCAGGCACGTGCACAGATTAATGAGAGCTGGGATAAGGCTCGCGTGCAGGTCAATGAGAGCTGGGATAAGGCTCGCGTGCAGGTCAATGAAGGCTGGGATAAAGCCCGTGTCCAGATGAATGAAGGCTGGGACAAGACTTGCTCAGCTGCCAAGGAGTATCATAAGGCCGGCGAGGAGTATGTGAAGAGTAATCCTACCGGCAGCATTCTTGGTGCACTGGGTGTCGGCGTTCTTATCGGCCTTCTTCTTGGCGGTTCCCGCCGTTAATTCTCCGGACTGAACTATGTTTCAGCTATTCAAGGAAAAAGAGCAGAAATCTGTGCTGCGTGAAGAAGCCGGCGCGGTAGTGCGTCAGGTTCGTTCAGTGGCGCAGCGTGCTGTAGAGCATACCCGCGCGCTCGGCTCGTTGCTTTCCGAGGAGCTGAAAGAATATACCGCGCATCAGCTGCAGCGCCTGGCCATGATTATAGTGGCCTGCGTGCTGCTGCTGGGCGCGTATTTCGTATTATGTGCAGCGTTGGCTGTGTTGCTGAGTATCTGGTTGCATCCGGCTTTATCGCTTGCGATAGTGTTTTTTATAAATCTTCTGGCAGCACTGATGCTGCTTGCCGCAGCACGTCGTATGGGGGGCAAACCTCTGGCGCCGGCGACGGCTGAGGAACTCAAGAACGATTGGCAATGTCTCAAATTACTCTGCAAGGAAAACAGCAAGCCCTGATGCGGGTTGCTGCGAGCCGCGTTGCGGTGTTGGATGCTGTTGTGGCCACTCAACAGCATGCTGGCAGCTGCGTGCGTGCATTACCCATTTCTCCTTCCACCATCTTCAAGATAGGAGCAGTTCTTGGCGCTGCTGCTACAGTGACCGGTACGTTAGCCGGTTTTCGCCGCCGTCGCATTGCCGCAGAAAAAAGAGCAGCCGCCAAGTCTTCATCCTCTGGACCGCTGTGGCAGCTTGCTTTGCAGCTGGCCACCCCTGTGCTGCTTCCTATGCTGCAGCGCATGTTGCAGAAAGTCGTGCCTGATGCCGCATCGACTGGTCGTAATTCTGTTTTTTGATTGTCTTTTTACGCTTATATGAAGAAAGTATTCGTCTCAGGTGCGTTTAATGTGCTTCACGCCGGCCATATCCGTTTTTTTGAAGATGCGCGTGCATTAGGTGATTATCTGGTGGTCTCGTACCCTCCGGCAGACTTGTTGTGGAAGATATATGACAAGAAGTCAGTACTGGAGGACGCGGATAAGATGGCTGTGATTTCCGCCTTGTCGATGGTGGATGAGGTTGTGCTTTCCACCGATGAAGATGCAGCCCTGTCTTTCAAATCTGCTTTTGCTGCAGTGCAGCCTCAGGTCTTAGCAGTGACAACCGATGATCAGTACCTCGATATAAAGAGAAAGTTCTGCGAGGAGCAGGGCGTAGAGTTTGTTGTGCTGGAAAAATCGGTACCCAAGGGCGAACAGACAACGAGTACTCAGGTCTTATCGCGAGTTAAGGCTCCTGCTCATTCTCCGCTGCGTGTTGACTTTGCCGGTGGCTGGCTCGATGTGCCCGAAAACGCTATTCCTGGCGAATATATCGTCAACTGCGCTATTTCTCCTACGGTTTCTCTGAAAGAATGGCTGTACCGGCAAGGTGCAGGCCTTGGTGGCAGCGGTGGATGGAGCGTGCTGAATGGCTGGGATCCGGTCGCATCCGAGCTTGGTCTGGGTGTCGGCTGGCAGGACCCGGCTGTCATTGCCGAGACGGGTGCCTGTGTATGGAAATCCGGTCCGAAACCCGTGCTTGATTTTAAGAATACCGGTGCATTCCTGAAAGGATGTATGGCCGTGTATGATACCCGCGTCAAGCACTATACGCCCGGTTTTGCCGGTTATGAGCGTTCTTTTGAACGAATTGCCAAAGCCGCGCGCATTGCCCGCCTTGGTGTTCAGCAGCAGGATGTTTCAGTGCTTGCAGTCGGTGTGCAGATGAGCTACCAGCTGCAGCTGGAGGAAGGCATGCAGCCCCTGCCTGATATCGGCCGCCAGCTGGCGCATAAGTACTGCGGCGGTGGTCACGGTGGCTATGCCTTGTATCTTTATGAAAATCAGGCGGATCGTGATGCTGCGGTAGATGCATGCGAGGATATGTATCCCATTGAACCCTATTGCCGTACATTCGGTAAGGACGAACAGGTGGAGTGGGAACCCCGTTTCCTCGAGCGTTTACGCAAGCGAGGTGTAATTAAATAATTTCTTATATTTTCTCTTATATGGCAAAGGTTTTTGTATCTGGATGTTTTGATGTCCTGCATAGCGGGCATATTGCTTTTCTAGAAGAGGCTGCGAGCTATGGCGACGTATACGTTTCCATCGGTTCTGATGCCACGGTAATGGCTTTGAAGAATCGCAAGACGATGTATTCAGAGGATGAACGTAAGTACATGCTCGAAGCAATTCGTTTTGTCAAGAAAGTCTATATAGGCCCCGACACCGGTAAGATTCTGGATTTCGCTCCATTGCTGGATGAAGTGAAGCCTGATATCTTCTTTGTGAATTCTGACGGCACCAGCGATGCTAAGAAGGAGTTTGTGGAATCCAAGGGAATCAAGTACGTCACCAGTTCCCGCATTCCTCATGGAAATCTCCCCGAGCGCTCCACTACAAGTATTCGCAATTCCATCGGTAAATGAAGGAATCCAGAATAACATATCACGTTGGTGAGAAAGGCACGCGGCCGTGGGGAGAGTGGCAGGTTCTTGATTTGCAGTCCCACGTTGTGGTCAAGAAGTTGCTTGTGTATCCCGGCGAAAGGCTTTCTCTGCAGCGTCACCAGCATCGTACCGAACGGTGGATTGTAACAGAAGGTGTTGCTACGGTTCAGTGCGATAACAATATCATTCATCTTAACGTAGGTGAGTCAATCATGATTCCCTGCGGCAGCATGCATCGTCTCAGCAACAGAGGAACTGCTCCGGTGGCTCTTATCGAGGTGCAGATAGGTAATTACCTGTCGGAGGATGATATTGAGCGCTTTAACGATGATTATGGCAGAATAGATTGATAGATATGTCCGAGAATCTGACACATCATCCTGTGTGGGAGTTGATTGATGGTATACTGGTCGTCAATCTTGATACCAGTACGGAACGCATGGAGACATTCCGTGAGGTTAATGCGTTAAAGCTACCGTGGGAGAAGGTAAGCCGGCTCAGTGCAGTGCTGGGCAGGGCGCTTCCGACCTACGGTCAGCGTCCATGGTTCACAGAAAGCACGGGGGAACGTGCCAGATTCTGGGGCGGTACAGCCGGTTGTGCGCTCTCGCATCGTAAGGCTATTGAGCAGGCAAAAGCAGAAGGCTGGCGCAATGTTCTTATCCTTGAAGATGATGCCCATGTAACATCAGGAAAGAAGGAATTGGACTTTCTTCAAGACCTCTTGCAAAATCTCGGGGGTAAGTACATGCTTTACCTCGGTTATAACAGACCTGAGCCATATGGCCGGATAGTCGCCAAGGGGGATGAAGTCAATCTCTGGCAGGTCGAAGGAGTGCTGGCTACTCACGCTTATCTGCTGCCTGAATCAATGTATGATACGGTTCTTGCGTTGCTGCCCTGCGAGGATAATGTGTGGGAATGGCTTACGCGGTATAGAGCGGTGGATTCCATGTATCGCGATTATCTTTCCGCTGAGCCGGGGGTGCGGATTCTGGCCTTTTATCCGGTGTTGGTGGAGCAGGGTGCCTGCTCATCCGATATAGGTGGAGCTGCCGGTGGCGGAGATTTGTACTCCTGTAAACGTGAGCCGTATTCCTACAATAACCTGCCCGGTGTCGTACACCTGCTGTCGTATCCCTTCCGGCGTCTTAAAGTGCATTTGAACTCCATCCGGACCCGGCGCAGGGGTCGCCGGATTGGTTTACCCGGCTTCAAAAAACGCCGGAAACAATAGTAAAACGTAATTTTTTTCTGTCGTTGCCATTGATTATGCTTGAAAAATCGCCACAAAAGGGCGATATTAGTGGCTCACTTAGCTAGATATGTCTGAACCGAAAGAACGCAAGACCCTGGAAGAACGCAATCAGGCAAGCGACCTTGAGCGTCTGCGCCACTCGTGCGCACACGTGCTGGCCGCTGCCATTTGCCGAATCTGGCCGCAGGCCCAGCTGGCCGCCGGTCCCGCCATTGAAAATGGCTTCTATTACGACATCGAACTTGACCACAACATCTCTACTGCCGAATTCGAGCAGATTGAGGCTGAGATGAAGAAGATTGTCAAGGAGAATCAGACATTTGAGCGAACTACCGTGACCCGCGATGAGGCCATGGCTATGGCTCAGAGCGGCGAACTCGGTGCAGGCGGTCCCCGCGAAGTTGCTTCCAAGTTCAAAGTTGATTTGCTCAACCGCATTCCGGAAGGCGAGGAAATTTCCATTTTCCGCAACGGTGAGTTCACCGACCTCTGCGCCGGTCCTCACGTAGGCCGCACCGGCAACTGCAAGGCATTCAAGATAATGAGCGTGGCTTCGGCCTACTACATGGGCGATGCCAACGGCCCCCGCCTGCAGCGTATTTACGGCACCTGCTTCCCGAATCGCACCCAGCTCGACGAGCACCTGGCTCGTCTCGAAGAGGCCAAGAAGCGCGATCATCGCCGCCTTGGCCGTGAAATGGGGCTGTTCACCATTGATGAAATGGTGGGTCAGGGGCTTGTGCTGTGGAAGCCGAAAGGCGCCATCATCCGCCGCGAGCTGCAGGACTTCATTACTGAGGAGCTTGACCGCATCGGCTACTCTCAGGTCTTCACTCCCAATATCGGTAAGCTTGACCTTTATATGACTTCCGGTCACTGGGAGCACTACAAGGAAAGCCAGTTCCCGCCCATCCCGGATCCGGATGACTTCAAGCGTCTGCGCGATGAGAATGCCTCCTGCGCTGACCTCTTCAATGCATTGGATACCCGGACCATCAGCGGCTTCATGCTGAAGCCCATGAACTGCCCGCACCACATCCGCATTTACGCGAATGACCCGCATTCGTATCGTGACCTCCCCGTGCGTCTTGCTGAGTTCGGCACTGTGTATCGCTGGGAGCAGAGCGGTGAGCTGGGCGGTATGACCCGAGTTCGTGGTTTCACTCAGGACGATGCCCATATCTTCTGCCGCCCTGACCAGATTAAGGCTGAGGTGCAGCAGTGCATCGGCATCGTGAAGCATATTCTCGGCACCTTGCAGATGAATGATTACCGCGTGCGACTGTCCCTGCGAGACAAGGACTACTCCGATCCGAAGTACGTGGGCTCCATTGAAAACTGGAAGCTCTCTGAGCAGGCTCTGCGTGAGGTGCTTACCGAAGAAGGCTTCGACTATATCGAAGCTGAGAACGAAGCTGCATTCTATGGTCCCAAGATTGACTTCATCGTGCGCGACGTGATTGGCCGTGACTGGCAGCTGGGCACAGTGCAGGTAGACTACAACCTGCCCGAGCGCTTTGACCTGACCTACACCGGTGCGGATAATAAGCCTCATCGTCCGGTGATGATTCACCGTGCTCCCTTCGGTTCCATGGAGCGTTTCACCGGTCTGCTCATCGAGCACTTTGCCGGTAAGTTCCCCACTTGGCTGGCGCCGGAGCAGGTACGCGTGCTTCCCATTTCTGAGAAGGTGGCAGAGTTTGCCGAGCAGCTGCGCGCTAAGCTTGCGAACAAGTTCATCCGAGTCAAACTCGATGACGCACCTGATAAGATTGGTGCCAAGATTCGCAATGCCCGCCTTGACCGCGTGCCCTACATGCTGGTGGTCGGTCAGCGTGAGGCGGAGGAAGGCAAGGTATCCGTGCGCCATCGTGAGCTTGATGTGGTCGGTACCATGGACGTGGACGCCTTTATCGAATCGCTCGAACAGGAAATCAGTCAGCGCCTCATTCGCCCGGCGCTTCAACCCGAAGTAAAAGAACAATAAACCTTTCTCTGAGCCAGCGGGATGGACCGTGTGCCATCCCGCTGCTCAGAACACCAGGACTAACCAAGAACACACACAAGTGGCAGCCCCCCAGAAACCCAATAACTCCGCCAATAATCGCAATCAGCGTGATAAGGGCGGCAACAAGACACCGCAGATTCGCGTTAATGACCGAATCCGCGCTCCCAAGGTCCGAGTCGTCACCGCCAAGGGCGACCAGCTCGGCGTCATGGCCACCCGCGATGCTCTCGCCAAGGCTAAGGAAATCGGACTTGACCTCGTAGAGGTAGCCCCGAATGCAGACCCGCCTGTTTGCCGTCTTATTGACTACGGCAAGTTCAAGTACATGCAGGCAAAGCTGCAGAAGAACAACAAGTCCAAAGTGACTAAGATGAAGGAAGTCAAGCTGCGCGTCGGCACAGACGTCAATGACTACAACGTCAAGATGGCTCGTACGGAGCAGTTCCTCGATCATGGTCACAAGGTGCGCTTCCAGCTGCGTTTCCGCAACCGTGAGAATGCACACCGCGAACTGGGTCTGGAAGTTATGGCCAAGGTTGTGGAAGATATGAAGACCATGGGTCAGGTTGACCAGCCTGCCAAATTGGCCGGCAACACGGTAACCATGGTGCTGGCACCGCTTCCTGCCAATCAGCGCGTCAAGAAGTTCAAGAAGTACGAAGAAGCCGATTTTGATACAGAATCGGAGGAATTCGACGCCACTGACGATCTGGGCGAGGAATAATATTTTTCAGCAGGAAATAATCTGCCCCGTTGTCCATATATGGCAACGGGGCATTTTTAATGCGCTTTCTTGATGATATAGGTAACAACGCCGAAAAACTCGGCCCCGCATCCCGGTGTGATTTCGATGGGGGAATAGGCGTTGTTTTCCGGCAGAAGCCGTACCCGTGAATTCTGCTTATCGAGCCGCTTTACCGTAAATTCACCATTGATGGCGGCTATAATAATAGCACCGTTTGTGACTTCTGTGCTTCTATCAACTACCAGTATATCCCCATCATCTATACCGGCACCGGACATGCTGTCGCCGCGGGCTCTGACAAAATAGGTTGCCGCCGGGTGGCGTATGCACAGCTGGTTCAAATCCAGAGTCCCGTTTAATTCACCCATTGCGGGAGATGGAAAACCAGCTGCAACACTTTCTGCAAAATACGGTATACCGGGTAAATCTGACATGTTGGCTCAGTATACTACAGACCGTGATTCACGGCAATGCAAAACCGCGCCAACGGTATGCAGCCGTTGGCGCGTAATAGGGAAAATATGGGCGATCAGTAATCAGAAATTGTCTGCTGAGTCCAGGTGCTCTGCCGGGGTGACGGGGGCAGGTTCGGCCGGCGGCGTAATTTCCGGGGTGAGTACGGGTTCGTCACCGGGCTCAACAACGGGATTGTTGTTATGCTCGATGATGGTGTCGTCATTCTCATCTTCAGCGGCTTCCTGCTGCGCCTGCTGCTCGCTGACAGGAGTCGGAGCAGGGGTAATCTGCGGCCCGGGCTGAGCAACCGGAGCCTGGCTCAGCGGCTGCCGGGTCACCGGGTCAACCTCCACACCGTTGATTAACATGCGGGTCTTGATTTCGCCGGTATTCGGGTCGTATACTCGGCTGGTCTGTACCGTCTGTACATGACCGTTGGAAGCGGAGGAGAAGGAGAAGCTGCTGCTGCTCATCTGCACATGGGCAGGGCCATAGCCATTTCTGCGAGTGTCCGGAATAGGCAGAGGCGCCGGTGTCTGGGGAGCAGTTGCGGCCACGGGATTGCCGGAAGCCGGTACGCCGGGATTGCGACGTCCGAGGCGTGCGCACACGCGGATGGATTCACCTTCCTGCCCGGTAATCAGGTAAAGGTGGTCTACGCGCATCACCACTTCTTCTCCCGGCTGCAGAGCGGCAATAGTGTCCACATTCTCTGCGGGCTGGCCGGGTAACTGTTTATTCATGGCTATGGTGAATTGCATCCCCGGAGTAAGTTGATTATCGCCGAAGCGGTTGAGGCGACGATACGCAAGATTGTCGATGACCTGGAAAACGCCGACCTGCACGTGAGAAGGTTCGGGCTGATCCACGCGCTGCACGGCCAGTGTACGAATGCCGACAAATGAGGCACGTACAGTGTTTGAGGCCATCAGGTCGCAGTTGCCTTGGGACTGTGCCGGTACGATACCGGAAGGTATGGCGCGAAGCGTGGGAACCTGGGCCTGCAAGAGAGGCGTGCTCATGACCAGGGCCATGACCGAGCTGAGGGTGATGAATTTACTCATGGTTATACTTGCTGACACTTATTGTACGTGAATTGTTCAACCTCTCTATCATTTTTTTAACATCGTACTGCGCAGAAATGAACCACCCCGCTTGACGAGGGGCAGGCGGGGTGGTTCTTCATAACGCGGAATCCGGGAAAATTAACGCTTGCCATAGCGGCGTTCGCGGCGGGCATATTCCGCAAGAGCCTCTTCGAATTCCTGGCGCCCGAAATCCGGCCAGAGCACATCAGTAACAAAGATTTCCGAGTAACTGATCTGCCACAGCAGGTAATTAGATATGCGCATTTCACCGCTGGTGCGGATGAGCAGGTCCGGATCAGGCATGCCAGCAGTGTAAAGCTGCCCGGCAAGCATCTCCGGTGTGATGTCCTGTGGCTGCAGAAGCCCGGCTTGTACCTGCTCTGCAAGCTTGCGGGCTGCATGCGTGATTTCCTGTCGGGAACCGTACGAAAGCGCCAGTACGACGTTCAGTGCCGTGTTGTCCTTAGTGGCCTCTATACTGCTTTGCAGTCGCTGGCTGCAGTTGTCAGGGAGCATGTGAAGCTCGCCTATGGCATGCAGCCGCACGTTCTTTTCCATCATTTCGGGCGTGCGTTCCACCAGGTATTTATCCAGCAGATGCATCAGAGCATTTACCTCCAGTTGGGAACGCCCCCAGTTTTCTGTTGAGAACGCATAGAGGGTGAGCCATTTAACGCCTTTTTCCAGACATAAATCAATTACGCGCTGAACCGAGCGTCCTCCTTCCTCGTGCCCTTTGGCGCGGAGAATGCCTTTCTGCTTGGCCCAGCGACCATTGCCATCCATAATGATGGCGATATGCTGCGGAATTTCGCTCATGCAGGTGGCGGAATTACAGCTCATATTCACCATATTCAGCCAGAATGGCTTCTACGCGCGCCACGTCCTCAGGAGAGTCAACGCCGCTGGTGGTTTTGCGTCCGCGGTAGTTCACTTCTACCATCTTTACGCGCAGGCCGTTGTAAAGGAAGCGCATTTGCTCCAGCCCCTCCACGCATCCTTTCTCGTAGTCGCCTTCAGGAAGCTCGAAATAGTTCTTGAGAGCGCCATAGGTGTAGGCATAAAGGCCCACATGACGGCGGACCGGACTCTTGGGCATGGTTTCGCGGGCTTTTTCCGGCTTGCGGATGGCGGGAATAGTGCTTTTGGAGAAGGCGAGAGCGTAACCATTCTTGTCAACGAGTACAGTCGTACCGCTGTAGGGGGTGGTCTTCTTGGATTCCACCAGTCGGTCATATTCTGCCCAATCCAGATGGATGCAGGGGGTGAACACATCGGCCGGGCAGGCCTTCCATTCATCAATCAGCTGCTGGATGACCCAGGGCGGGCACAGCGGGTTGTCTCCCTGAAGATTTACAATAAAATCCGGAGCCTCAGCCTGCTGGCTTACGGCATCCCAGCAGCGCTCTGTGCCGCTGCGGCAGGTTTCGGCCGTCATTACCACGGGCACGTCTACACCATTGCAGTACTCCACGATGCGCTGGTCATCAGTGGCAACCACATAGTGGCAGTTATCATTGTTGCGGCAGATGGAAGCGGCGATATCCGCCACGCGCTTAATCATTTCCACCCCGGCTATCTTCACCAGCGGCTTGCCGGGCAGGCGAGTGGATGCATAGCGGGCGGGTATCACGATAAGAATAGACTGAGACATAGCTTGGAAAAACAGTTGTTTTTACGCCAACTATACTAGCGCAAATCTTTTCTTTTGTCACGAAGAAAAGCAAAAATCAAGGCTTGGTGATGCTCTTTGCTTGACAAATATGCAGGGAAAGTCCTAAAATATCCGCATGTTGAAGAATCTGGCCACTCTTTTAGTCGCAAGTACCGCACTTTATGCTGCCGAGCCCAATGCTGTGGCTGAAGCTTCAGACCGCCTGCTCCAGGCATTGGAGCAGGAAATGACGGCGCTTGAAGGAATCAAGACTCCGGAGGATGTACCCGCAGCTCTCGGGGCGATTCGAGAGAGCCTTCTCGCTCAGGAGGATTTATTTGCCGTAGACGCAACTGAACTCTGGACGTATATCGATAACACCCCCGGCGTCAAGCAGCCTCTTGTTGACGCTCTGGTGCGCATAGCGATACAGTTCAACCGTCTCAGGGCAACTGATTTCTTTGGCAATGATGAGCTGCGGCAATTGCTTTCTCCGCAGGTTATTGCTGATGAATCCGTGGAGCGGGTCAAGAAAGAGAGGCTCGAGCAGATTGACCACGATGCGGATTAAATAATCCGGCGTTTTTCTCGCGTAGCAGTTCCTGCACATGTTCCAGCTCGTGGTCCATGTACTCGGACAGGTTGTTGCGGTGTGCCTGCATATTGCTGAACACCGTATCGCGGTATTCGATTGCAGCTGCTTTTGATTCTTCTTCCGAACCGTACTGCAAGTCGGAAAAATAGCGGGTAATGATGCGACCACAGCGCTGTATGCTTACGCGCCAGCCCTGAAAGTCGGTATTCTCGTAGGTGTAGCGGGTCAGGTTTTTATTTTTCATGGGGTATGTAATGTGTAGACGCTGCATACCCTCATGCGACTTCAATAACTTGTAGCGGAACGGGCCCTAATTTTTTCTATCCGTAATCCGGCGGATGATGCTGGAAACCAGGAACGGGATGGAGAAATAATCGATGAACAGCGGTAGTATCACCCAGTATCCCAGGTCGTATATGGGGTTGATATACAGGCCTATCATGCCGGTAACACCGCCGAAGAATGGCACGGAAGTGAACCGCTGCTTACTCACCATTCCCCTGTACCATGCAGTGATGACACCAAATGATACATAGAGCAGCAGAAGAGAGGAAATGAGCTGTATATAGTACATATTACTCGTCGCCTGGCATTTGGTATGATTTGATGAATGAATTGTATTTCTTTTCCAGTACCAGCATGAGGGGAAGCATGGCTCCAAGGAAATCTGCAGCTGCATATTCGCCTCTCAGCTGCTCAAGATACGTGAGTTCCATGAAATCGCTGCTGTCGTAGCAATTCCGGAAAAAGAGGAGAGCGGCAGCCACCTTCTGTCCCTGACTCACGCGCTGCGACATGGCCGTGCAGCGTATCTCCAGCCCGACTCTGTCAATCAGGTTGGAAAGAGAGTCCTGAAACACACCATCATCGGACATGTAGGAGAACTCACAGTCATCTGCATCTCCCAGAACATAGGCTGCCAGCAACCCGGCTATCCGCTCGAGGTCTGCCGGAGCAACTTTTTTCCAGAGATACCAGTCAGAATGCCGGAGCAGATGCTCGATGTTCCTGCTGAGTACCTCCAGAGCTGTGAATTCCTCAATCATTCAACCTGTGCACTGTCGGGAAGTGGTGCTGCTGGTCCTGCGACCCGGCCTGCAGGATGATGGGCAGCTGGGTTCTTTTCATGGCCGAGGCCACAATGCGGCGCTGCGTGAGTCGCACGTCATTTTCCTTGAACATGTAGTTTTTCTCCGGGTGCAGCAATTCTCCGGCTGCTTTATTGCGGTCCACCAGCTCATGGATGATACGGTCCGTGTTTCCCGCAGGCGGGGCACTCAGCGCGCCGAAAATGTCAGAGTATTTTTCTGCCAGACGCTCGCTCATAAGGAAAAGATCCACATCGTAGAGATTTCCCAGGGGAACCAGATGGCCACCGGAGCGACCGTAGCAGGCAAAATCTCCCAGCATGATTTCGCGGCGCGTAAGAGTGGAGCACAACAGCAGAGCACGTGATTCGGCATAACTCATAGCTATGGCCGTTTCTATCCGCTCAGTCAGCGCAGCAGACTGGTCATCGTCGAAAAGGCTTGCAGCACTATCGAGCAGGTTTCCAGTCGCGGGCTCATAGCAGGTGATGCCGAGTTTGTCGGCCAGTTCCTTGTTTCCCTTGAATGAGATACCTGCAACATTTGATGCTCCCAGTGCCTCTACGCAGATGACGCCCAGCAGGGCTGAGTGCGGTGCATCCAGCGGTACACAGACGCCGCTGTAGCAGTTGTTTTTCACCGTGTCGCGAATACCACGTTCTATGGCAGAGCACAGGATTTCTGCGGGCTCCGGCAATGCTAGCACCGGCTTCGGTCGCTTCAGGTTTACCACTTCGGCTGCTGCTTCAAAGAAAGGTAAGCGCAGGATGAGGTTTCCGGCTGCAGAATGAACGGTGGAGCCGCCGCCGTAAATGTTGCCATCGGCTGTGCCCACTGGACGGCAGCAGATGACCGG
Source organism: Akkermansia sp. (assembly GCA_045654325.1). Lineage (GTDB taxonomy): Bacteria > Verrucomicrobiota > Verrucomicrobiia > Verrucomicrobiales > Akkermansiaceae > Akkermansia. The sequence continues at coordinate 8,328 of JAZONE010000113.1, read as the reverse complement.
AGTGGCAGACATGGAGGCCTCCCAGCTTCGCATTTCGGCGTCTTCCTTTGCTTGTGAGGTGTGCCACGGCGCATGGGGCAGGCGCACTATCAGGTCGCATTCATCGTCCGGCAGTATTTCACCATCAGCCAGGTCAACGTATACCAGCTGTTCATTAATATCAATGGTGCTGTTGGCTTCCAGTTCCGTTACTCCATCGCAATCAAGCAGGTAGGGCGTAAGTCCCACGACCATGTCCTGCTCCAGCCAGGGTTCGTAGTTGTCGTCGCCTTCGCACACCACTCCGGCGTACAAATCTTCGTCCTCGAAATTGCGTGAGTATGCCGCCAGCAGCATGGGAACTTCACCCAGCTCCTTCGATATTTTTTCCAGGCAATCCTGGGTCTGGGCAAGGAATGAGTCGCGTCTGGCAAGAGAATGAGGCTCCAGTCCACAGACAGCCGATGCCGGCGCCACGACAAGCTGTGCACCATGTTCCAGGCATTCACGGTAGCCGTTTACAACAGCGCGCAGGTTATTGGGAAAATCCCCGGGGAGGGAAGCGATCTGAATAATGCCGATTTTCGTGATTTTCGTTGCCATCTGATATAAAGGAGTAGGGTGCAGCTATAGTGCACATTTTTACGACTGTTTGCAAGACTTAATACCGTATTACCTGAAATAATCTTTACAATAAATAAAGCAACGTACCGGAATCCGGCACGCTGCTTTGAAAAAAATCATACCGTGATTCAGGACAGTCGAGCCTGCCAGTACGCAATGCGGCGGGTGGTATTGGCCGCGCTGGGGGCACCCGGATTGGTGCGCAGGGAGAAAGCGCGGTCCAGATTGAACACCTCATGCACGTCCTCGCCGTATTCAGGGGAGATTTCCTTGAACTCATCCAGACTCAGTTCATTGAGCGGGGTGCCGGTGCCCACGGAGACAGCCACGGCCTTGCCCACCAGCTCGTGAGCCTTGCGGAAGGGCACTCCGCGGCGCACCAGATAATCGGCCAGGTCGGTGGCGAGGAGCAGGGGGTCGCTCACGGCGGCGGCGCAGCGGTCGGGGTTGATGCGCATGGCGGCTACCATCTCGGCGTTCACACGCAGCGCGAGGCTCACGGTCTCAAAGGAATCGAAAAGGGGCTCCTTATCTTCCTGCAGGTCGCGGTTGTAGGTGAGGGGCAGGCCCTTCACCGCCACCATCACGCTGACCAGGTTGCCGTACAGTCGGCCGCTCTTGCCGCGGGTGAGCTCACAGACGTCGGGGTTCTTCTTCTGCGGCATGAGGCTGGAGCCGGTGGTGTGGGCATCGCTCAGGGTGCAGTAGCCGAACTCGGCGCTGCTCCACAGCACCAGGTCCTCGCTGAGGCGGGAAAGATGCGTGCCGATGATGGAGAGGTCGAAGAGCGTTTCCATGATATAGTCGCGGTCGGCGATGGCATCCATGGAGTTCTCGCTCACGCTGTCGAACCCGAGCTCGGCGGCTATTCCCTCGCGGTCCAGGTTGATGGTGCTGCCGGCAATGGCGCCGCTGCCCAGCGGGCTCACATTCACGCGGCGGCGGCAATCGGTAAGGCGGGCGGCATCGCGCTCCAGCATTTCCACATAGGCCAGCAGGTGGTGGCCTATGGTTACCGGCTGGGCGCGCTGCAGGTGCGTGTAGCCGGGAATGCGGACCTCTGCGTACTGGGCGGCTTTCTGCACCAGGGCGCGCTGCATATCCTTCAGCAGCTCCAGCGTGGTGTCAATCTGCGAGCGGCAGTACAGGCGGGTATCCGTAGCCACCTGGTCATTGCGGGAGCGGGCGGTGTGCAGCTTGGCACCGGGAGCGCCTATGCGACGGGTCAGCTCGCTTTCGATATTCATGTGCACATCTTCCAGCTTCATGCTCCACTGGAAGTTACCGGCCTTGATATCAGCCAGAATCTCCTGCAGGCCGTTGGCGATGGCATCGAACTCCTCCTGCGTGAGCATGCCGGCTTTCAGCTGGGCGCGTGCATGCGCCGTCGAACCTGCAATATCATGCTCATAGAGCTTCCAATCGTAAGAAACGGATTCACCGTATTCCAGTACCAGATCTGCCGTAGGCTGAGAAAAACGTCCTGTCCACATAACGCGGAAAGAATAGCACCAATGCCCCCGCCGTGCAAGCCGGAATGCTGCCATGCCGGAATTAGACTTGCGCATCCTTCAGAAAATGAGTATGCTTGCGGGGTATGGGCAGGTCGTTCCAGATTGGTCTCAAAGTGTGGTCGGTCAATACAGGCGCGCTTCCCCGCGAAGCTGCTCGGCTGTATCAGCGAGGCGTGTTCGATTATATCGAGCTGTACGCGGTACCCGGCACTATCCATACTCTTGCAGAATGGCAGCAGCTCAACATCCCCTTTGTGATTCATGCCGCGCACTTCAAGCACGGCTTCAATCTGGCCAAAGCAGACTGCCTACTCCGGAACAAGCAGATTTATGATGAAATGCGGCGCTTTGCCGATGCTCTGAACGCCCGTTACATCATTTTCCATGGCGGGACTTTCGGTGACATTCAGGAGACTGCCAGGCAACTGGCTGCATTTCATGAAGCCCGCGCCTTGATTGAGAATAAACCCTGCATTACCAGGAACAATGGGCAGATTCTGGAATGCCGCGGTGCATCTCCCGGGGAAATTCGGCACGTTGTGGCAGAGACCGGCTGCGGATTCTGTCTGGATATTCCTCATGCCCTCTGCGCAGCGAATTATCTGCACAAATCTCAGGATGAAACGCTGCAGGCGTTTCAGGCCATGCAGCCGGCCATGTATCATCTGGCAGATATGATGAACGAGTCATTGCTTATCGATGACCACTCACCCCTTGGCTCCGGGTGTCTTGACATGCGGCGCTTTATCCCTTCGGTGCTGGCTCCCGGTGCCATGGTCACGATTGAAACGAACCGCCGCAATCCCGATTCCCTGGCTGAGTTTGAGCGCGAAGTGGCATGGCTGCGGCAATTCCTTTAACCCGCACCCCGGAACGGTCCGGTCGTGAATATTCACTCGTGCTCAGGAAATGGCAGTGGCGTGATGTCGCGGATGTAGCCGGCTGGCCGTAGAGCTCATAAAAACGGATTTGCTCTCCAGCGTGGGCGAAAGCTGCGAAATGAGCTGCTTCTGCACGCGGCCACGATTATTGCTCGCAATCCATTGAATCCATTACATGTGAGCCCTTTGTACATCGATTATTGGTTGACAACTAAGTTCTCCTATGATACATATGATTATGTTTGCGTTCCTGAAGATTATCGGCACGTATCAGTAACATTTATCCGCCTGCGTATTAGAAATATACTATTCCGATAACAATGAAAAAGTTGACTTTATTTATCATTTCGCTATTGCCCATGGCCACAGCAGCAGACAAATCCTATACCGAGGAAGAAAAGGATAGGATTTTGAGACTAGCAGCTCTTCGTCCCATGTATGCACCTGCGTCACCATTTGTGTATGATTTTTTTTCAATCATCCGAGAATATGAACTGGCAGTCCGGGATTCCGCCGAGAAAGACGACGACACCAGGTATGAGTCGTTCCATGAGAAACTGAAACAAATGACGGATACAGATCTCTTGTTCACGCTGGTTATCTTTTTCGATGTTTGGCGTTGGCCGGCAATGCCATGTCCCCAAGTCCTTTACGAATCTGATACTCTCGGTACTGAAGTCTACTTAGAGCAGGTTTCATATATACGATTGTTGAATGGTCGAAATAAATTCGTGCAAGAAACGTGTTGTGGGCGTCTGGAAGAACTCGCTGAACAAGGCAATCAAAAAGCATCCAACATGCTTACCTACATCAAAGCACAGATTCATCGCCCTTTAAATGTGCACTTTCTACCTGATGAAGAGAGTGAGAATAAGTAGTAAACATCACCACTCCCGATAACAATGAATAAGTTGACTTTATTAATCATTTCGCTAATGCCCATGGCCTTAGCAGCAGACAAATCCTATACAGAGGAAGAAAAGGATAGGATTATGAGACAAGCGGCTGTTCGTCCCATGTATGCGCCGGCATCTCCTCTAATGTGTGAATTTAAAACAATCATCCATGAATATGAACGGGCCATCAGGGACCGGGAGGAAAAAGACGACCTCACCAGGTATGAGCAGTTCCATGAGGAACTGAAACAAATAACGGATGCTGACCTCTTGTTCATGCTGGTTATCTTTTTCGATACCTGGCGTTGGCCGGGATTGCCGAGTCCCAAAGTTCTTTACGAATGTGATGACCTAGCCGTAGAAGCCTATTTGGAACAGGTTTCGTTTGAGGAGTTAATGAATGGTCGAAACAAATTCGTGCAAGAAACGTGTTGTGGACGGCTGGAAGCACTTGCTAAACAGGGCAATCAAAAAGCCTCCAACGTACTCACCTACATCAATGCTCACATTCATCGCCCTTTAAATGTGCATCACTTTCTACCTGATGAAGCGGGTGAAAATAAGTAGTAAACATCACCACTCCCGATAACAATGAATAAGTTGACTTTATTAATCATTTCGCTATTGACCATGGCCTCAGCAGCAGAGCAATCCTATGCAGAGGAAGAAAAGAGCCGGAGTACGAGCCAGCTAAGTGTTCGTCCCATGTATGCACCGGAGTCGCCATTTTTATATGATTTTTTTGCAATCATCCGAGAATATGAATTGGCCATCAGAGATTACGCAGAGAATGACGATGACACCAGGTATGAGCTGTTCCATGAAAAGCTGAAACAAATAACGGATGCAGACCTTTTGTTCATGCTGGTTATCTTTTTCGATGCGCCGCGTTGGCCTCAGATACCGCTGCCCGATGAACTTTACGAATGTGATAGTCTTGCCACAGAAGTTTATTTGGAACGGGCTGCGTTTATAAGTTTGCTGAATACCCGGCATAGATTAGTGCAGGAAATGTGTTGTGAACAGTTGACTACTCTCTCTGAACAGGGCAGTCAAAAAGCATCCAACATACTCACATACGTCAACGCCCACATTCGACGGTCTTTGAATGTAAAAGAGGGAAAGAAGTAACTGCTGCATCTCGACACCAGATGCCACACCAGCCTCCCTTTCACATCGGTTTTCATCCTAAACAACCTACTACGGAATAAAATAGTGGGAGGTTCTGAGAGCAAATGCGCAGAACCTCCCATTATGGTTTTACTTAGTTATCTACGATGTTTTTTGATTTTTCTCTTCGTATTCTGAGATTCAACCGCTCTTTTCCTCTTTTGGAGCATTATTCGATTTCTCTCTGCTTCCATAACTCCGTCACACTCTGATTGTGTCGCTCGCACATACAAATATCGCTCATCAATTTTTGTTGAACTCTTCTCAATAAAATTCATAAGATTTGAGTATTCTTTGCTAGTCGGATACATAGGGTCCCCCTTACATACATCTGACAAAAATGTTACACAGCCTTCTGACACGCTACCAGCGTGTATGTAGAAATCACCTCTTGTTACCATTCCTCTATCTGGTGTTAACATAGTGATTGACGTAGACTTGAGCCCACCAGATATATGCCATAGAGGATACCATCGCCATTCACCGCTGTTATTGATTAGTCGATGAGACTCACGCTTATCTATCCAGTATTCACCAATCGGTACAGGGCCATAATTGGCAATATGTTGAGAATCTGGATTATTTTTATCTTCGCCTCTACCTGAAAAAACTTTATGCTCACCGGTCGCAAATCGTATTTCTGCGTCATCCCCTTTGCCTGTATCAATTCCGACTACCTTTCCTTTATCGTACGAAAAGCATAACGAAATCTTCTGACCTAATACATCATAATAATATACAGGAGAATTCTCGACATATACATATTGTAAGTTATCAGGTTCATCTAAGGAATCTCGCCCAGTCCATCGACCATCCATCGGGTTATAGTGGCGGTAGTTGTAGTAAATGAGACCGAGTTCTGTATCGTTGTACTCACTGCTCCACTGTATGGGTTGCTCGACACCACCAGCCGCCGCACCGCTGGTGCTTTGGCTTGGCAAGCCGTAGGGGGTATAGGTATAGCTGGTGCCAAGGGTACCATTGTTGCGGTAGACTTCGCAGATGTTCTTGGTGAGATCCCAGCCGTAGGTGTACCAGGTGCCGTCCTTCTGGATGGCCAGCGGGCGGGTGGCCACGGGCTGAGTCGGGTCCCAGGTGATATACCAGAGGGCAGGGTGGTGGCTGCGGGTGAGGTCGATGCAGGCGATTTGCAGATAGCCGCGGTAGATGTAACGCTGCTGAAGCGTGACATTGTTGCCTACGGTGACCATCTTCGTCGTGCGGCGACCCATGTAGTCGTACTCGCAATGAACGGTAGTGCTGCCTGTGGAGTCAATCTTCGTGAAATCCGTGGGGCGATTCTCGGCATCGTAGGTGATGGCCCAGATGCCGGTGCTGGTCTTCACTCGGCATTGGTTGCCGTCCGCATCGTACTCCGGCTGGAAGTCGATATCTCCATCCACCGTGAGGGCTGTGTACTGGTTGAGTTCATTGGTCGCGTATTCGGTGCGGCTTGCCACGCCGGAGCTGTCCTCGACAGCGGCGGCGCGGTTGCCGATGTTGTCGTAATCGTAGGCATAGGAGCCGCCGTTCACCGTGGCGGTGGTAAGTTCGCTGCGGGTGTTATAGCCGAAGCTGTCGTTCACCGTCTGGCCGTTGCGGGCGGTGCTGCGGGTGAGCGGGCGACCGAGCGTGTCGTAGGTGTAGGTGCGCTGCGCCACGAGGGTGCTGCCGCGATGGTAAGCCATACCGGTAAGCAGGTCGCGTGTGGACTCATAAGCCTGCGTGAGCGACATACCATTGGGCTTGGTGAGCTTGTAGAGCAGGTGGGAGCCCGGCAGGTACTCATAGCCGAACACCTTGGCCGCGCCGCCATGCAGGAAGGAGGCGCTATTGAGGCGGCCATCCGTGCCGTAGCCGGTGGCAACGGTCTGCTGCGTAGCGCCGTTCTTGCTGTAAACATACCCCGTCGAGCGACCGAATGCATCGCGCTGCTCGGTGATGAGGTGCGTATCGCCATCCACCACGAGGCTGTCGCTCACACGCTCGCCGTAGGCATCGTAGCCAAAGGTGCGCGTTCCTGCATCATCCACGAGCTGTACCATCTGCCCGAGGTGGTTGTAGATGAAGCTTCGGGGGATGCTATTATCGGAATACGAGGTACCCAACTGCAAGCCGCGGGCGTGCTCGTAGCTATGCGTCTTCACATTACCGCGGGCATCCGTCTCGGTAGCGAGGCGGTTGTAGGCGTCGTAGGTTTTCTGCACGGATGAACCATCCGCGTAGGTCTTGCTGAGCTCCAGACCGGTGGCTGCGTCGAATGCCCAGGAGGTTTCATCGTAATCAGTGCGCTGGCTCGGGTCGGTGGTAATCTCTTCCGATGCGGCGCGGAAGGTGCGCAGGGAAGTCATATTGCCCAGCTCATCGTAGCCGAAGCAGGCGGGCTGCAGGGCAGTACCCCACTCCGCCACCTTGCGACCGAGTGCGTCGTACTTGTAGCAGGAGGTATTGTCCAGGTCGTCCATCACCATGGTGGGGGCATCGTGCACAGAGTCGTAGAACGTGGAGGTGACAGCACCGGAGGCATCGGTCACGCTTGTAGGACGCCCGGCGATGTCGGCGAGTGTGGTGGTGACATTGCCACGACCATCGCGGTGCTTCGTCTCTGTGCTATTAGTCATATAGTGGCGATAGAAAGCCAAGTGTATCGTTGCATCACCCACTTGCTTCTCCATCGTCTGAACCACCAGCCCGGACTCAATCCCTGCGTGGTCGCGCTGGGAGAGAACGATGCCGTCCATGCTGACGCTTTCCGCCACGATGTTGGAAGTGGGGATAGCGCTGTAGCTCGTTTGCTTCGCCGGAGCGGTGTGCAGCGTCCAGCTGACCGATTCATGCCCACGGGCATCGATGCTGATGCTCTTGCTCACCAGCGCGGGCGAGAAGTAGGAAATCAGCTGCTTATTCGTGGTCGCGATGGGCTCACCCTCAGCATTGTAGCGGGTCTGGGAGGTGACGCTGTATACGCCATCGACCAGCTGCTCCACGCTGTGGGACATCTCGCTCACCGGGGAATTATCCTTGGTGGGGGAATCGGTGAGGGCGAGCGTCTGCTTCACGATGTTGCCGAAGGAGTCGTACTCGTACAGGGTGGAGGCGGTTTTCTCCGTATTCCAGCCGGTATCCTGATAACTCTTCACCAGCTGCCCCTTGGCATTGTACTCGCTGCGGGTGTAGATGAATCCGCCGAGGGTGTGCGGCTGCGCCTGCATGGTGGTCTGGCCAAAGCCATTGGTGATGCTCTGAGAGAGGATGGAACCGTCT
>JAZONE010000112.1:0-5756 GCA_045654325.1 Akkermansia sp. | reverse complement strand
TGTGCGTCAGGTTGTCCGACAGCTCTTCGTTGGTTGCCTGTAAGGTGGCGATTTCTGTTTCCAACGCTGCGAGTTTCTCGCTCTGCTCGGTCAGACGCGCGTTGGCTGCATCGAGTTGTTCATCGAGTGTTTCCATATCTGATGTGGGGTTGTCAAAAGTTGTGTCGCGCAATGAGCTTTGCCTGTACCGCCGCAAGCGACCCGGCACAGGCATCTACGAGCTTCTTGTCTCGGGCATCTGTACCGTAGAAACTCTGTCCCTCCATGTCGGCATCGCTGATGGAGCGGCGGCGGGTTACGGCTTGTTTGAATCTCGCCCAAGTGGCATTGACCTGCTGTGTGAGGCGGTCGCGTTGTTCTTCCGTCAGGCTGGTACCATCCATCCCTGTACTCTTGTACTTGCCTGCGGAGAATACTTCCATCTTCAAGCCACAGCGGTCATAAAGAGCGGAGCTGTCTACCACCGGCAGAATGACACCGATTGAGCCCACCGTGGCAGACGGTGCTGCGTAGATGACATCAGCCTGACTGGCGACCCAGTAAGCAGCGGAACAACATTGCCCGGCGGTAAAGGCGTAGACATGCTTGTCCTTGGCAACTGTTCGTACCACCTGCGCTAGTTCGGGCGTTCCGTTGACTGTACCACCGGGGGAGTCGATATCAAGCAGGATGGTGTGTACCGCCGGATCTGCTGCGGCTTGTAGCAACGCAGCGGAGGTTTCCTCCATGCTGCACAAGCGTACTCCACAGATGGCAGAAACAGCTTTCTGGCGAGGCGATACCTGACGCAACATGGTTCCATGAATGCGAACGGTGGCCAGTCCATCCCGGACTTCGTAGGGTTGAGCCTTTTCTTCAACAGTAATACTCTGCGCCGGGGATTGAAAGTTCACGGTGCAGAGTTCTCGGTAGGCTTCCAGCGTTATCAGCCAGGGCTGCATGGGGGCGGTTATCATGGTGTGGTCTGGGTAAAGGATTGATACAGGTCTTGCGGGCTTACACCGTACTTGGCAGCTATCTCTTTCACGAGAGCCATCTCGCGGGCGCGGGTTTCTAGTTCATGGTGGATGTCGCAGCCCAGTTCAGCAAAATGGTCTGTTAAGGTTTTCAGCCCCGCCTTGACGTCCTCGCGGTTCTGCTGGGCTTCGCGCCCGGCATCCACCGTGACTCGGCGGGGAGTGACGAAATCGACCTCAGTCCAGTCTTCTGCGGGTGGCAGTTTGCCCGCCGTGATGGCATGCCCGATGACGAAATGCCAAATCGGGCGAAGCATACGGTCTATAAGCACGGATTGTCTGCGACTGAATCTGCGGTCGGCTTTCGCCACGGTAAGTCTTACTCCGGCACCTCCGATTTTGGACGAATCGCTGGCGAACTCATACGGCAATAAGCCTAGCGCACTATCCCGGTGCAGGAAATCGAGGAAGCCCTGAAAGGTAGGGCTGGGGCGGTTGCTCTGGAAGCTCTCGATAGCTTCGTCCGGCTGAATCTTCACCAGCTTACCACCGAGGATGGTCTGGAGGAATCCGGGGTCGCTTCCTTGGGGCTGAACCGGGGCATTGAGTTGGAAATCCCGGTCATCCACATCCGCCCGGCTGGTTTTGAGAACGCGCGAGATGTCGGCGTTATCCTTAACGGCATGCTTTTCGAGGGCCAGCAACTCGGCAACATCCAGCATGTGGTTGATACTGTGCTGAATAGTCGGATATCCCCGCATCTGGGAGATAGACATGGGGGTGAAGAGGTGCAGGACATCCCGAGCGGCGAGGTCGCGGTAGTTGCCATTATCCAGCAGCAGGCGGTAGGAAAGCGGTTTGCCGAGGGCATTTACTCGGATGCCATCAATGATGGTGCTTTCGGTGGTGTCTTCCTCGGTGCTGCCGATACGGTGCGTCTCGATAAGCTGAATCTTCGGCACTCCGTCCTCCTCGGTTTTCAGGATAAACATCTCGCCATCTACTTCCAGAGCCATACAGGCAAGGTATTGGCAGGTAACAAGATTGAATCGCCCGGTGATTTCGGCATGTCTCGCCCAGCGGTTGAAGTAGTCGAGGGCTTGCCTGTTCCATGCGGCATCCTTGCTTGCAGGCTGAGGCATGATTCCGTCTCCGATAGAGTACATGGCCATGCTGCCCACAATCTCCTGCAAGAAGCCGGAGTTTTTGACGAGATATCGGCTTCGGCGTACCAGCTCGGAGCGGACTCCGGGAGTCAGGTCGAGAGAAGTGTCTCGCGGGCCACTTCCGGGGACTTCCGCACGCCGGGGCGAACGGTTGGCTGATTCAAAGACAGAATGCGAACCGAAAAAGATGCGGGCGGCGAGTCGTTGCAGGAAGTTCATACAAGCAAATGTGGGTTACAGGGGTAAACGCCATGCAACATGGCTGAGGGAAGCAGGACGGTCAGATGTGCCGGAAGCCTGAGCCTGTTTCTCGAAATAGCGGAGAGCATAGGCACATTCATCCAGCACATCTGCCACAGGCATGGCGAACTGTTTACTCACAGACGTACTGCCATCGTTCCAGCTCATGAGGGTTTTACCCTCCAGAAGCATCTTCTTGGCAGTCGCCTGTATCTGCTTCACTTCCCCCTCGGTGAAGCCGCGAGTAAACAGTCCTTTAGCACTCATACCTCAAAAGCGTTGCGGGCAGCGGTGCTGCTGCTGTACTTTTCGAGCTGGTAGTGCGGTTCATCCACAAAGGACTTCCATGTACCACCCCAGGTGATGCCCGGCACCTGATTGTAGAGCTTGCCTACTTTGGCGTAAAGGGCATGGTCGCCAAGGTATTCTTTGCCCCGGAAGATACCGATATCCCAGGCAATGCCGAAGTTGTGCATGCTCTGGCCACCGCGTGCTTTGGTCACGCGAGGGCGCTTGCTGTACAGAGCATCCTGCTCGGCGTAGGTGCGGGTACCGCAGATGATGCGAACATCGTAACCCTCAGCATCGGCTACAGCCTTGGCTGCCTTGAGCCAGATGCGGGCGGCTCGCTGAGTCTCGGGCGTAAGCGTGGCGATATTACGCTCGGAGCGCTCATCGAAGCTGCCGATTTCAGCCTTGATGCGTTCGGCATCATTCTGCCACTCCTGGGCGGCGGCTTTGGTCTTGCGACCATTCACTCCGTCCACCTTACCGGGCTTGTACCCGGCAAAGGTCAGCAGACGCTGCCAGAAGCGCACGTCTTTCTGTACCTGTGCCAGAGTATCAGCCATTGTCGGAGTTCTCCTTCTTGGTTTCAGTTTTATCCTTGGTGACTACGCCAATCAGACCAGCCACCGCCATGCCAGCGGCGATGATCTGCTCGGCAATAGCCGCTTCAATAGTGGCTCCGCATGCAGTTGCAAGGGCAATAACGCCCAGCCATGTGGAGCGTTCCGTCAGTCGATTAAGAATGTACTTGAACATGCCAGAGGGGGCATGTCAAAAAGAGCTTGCAACGACATCGGGTCATGATACAATTAGCTCCATGGAAAACATTTCAATTACTAGTGCCTACAGCATAACAAAGAATGGTCAACAGATAAACGGAACGATTCCGGTTTACGGTGCCATTGGTTATTGTAAAGTAACCATAAATGGGGTTGATTTATATGTCCTTCATACATCTGTCACAAAAGACAGTTTTGAATCAGGTAAAGGTCTTCAATTCAATATCGAAGGAAGCAATCCTGTGATTAACAGAACCCAATTAGAATCATTAAAAAGACAATTAGATGCAGGAAAAAAAGACTTATATATACGAGGTCTGTTAACGCAAGAAGAGGGTGAAGCATTAATTGAAGTGGAACGTATAAAACGGGAATTAGATATGACGCATACTCAGCAAGTCTTGTATATTTGTGCAAGATAGAACTTAAAAAAGCTTGGAAATCTTATACGCAAACTGCCAGTTACGGCAGGTGCGGTAATTCTTGCTCCGGTAGTGCGGGTCGTTCGGGTCGGCATCAGCCATGCTGAACTTTACCTCCTCGGCGTTCTCAATCTCGATGTAGATACCGTTACGCTGGACGGTTAAAAGGCTTCCCTCCTTTTCCCGGAAAGCTAGATGGAAGTTGCGGATCCACACGTAGGGGCGGCTGACTCCGCAGAGGTAATGGTAGGGAGCATCCGGCAACGTGATGTTCGAGACTTCGGTCAGGTTGGCTTTGATACGCGGGTCATATTCTCCCAGCAAGCAATGAGCACAATGGACTGCCAGATTCACCCCGGTAACGTGTTTCAACCAGAGATAGGAAAAGGGTGCGCTGACCTTTAGTGTGCGAATCGTAATCATGGCGTCTATTTTGTTGTTCAGTATAGCACGTTCTTGCAAATTTTGCAAATAAAATCGGCTTCAATTTACAAGAAACTGCGTTCTCGCTCAATGTTTTGCATAATTTCTGCCACCAGTTCACCGTGCATGTTGTGATGGTAGTTTCCGGGGTATTCCATATTGAACTCCACGTTAATGGCTTCTTCCACCTTGGTTCGCGGCAGCTTCCGGGGATGGCTGGCGATGGCGTATAGCTGAACCTCGCTTTCTCGTCCCTTGATTTCCACGTTCTCAAAATATTCCAGCAAGAGGTTGCGGAGGCTGTCATGGGTATGGAAGTGCTGCATCGTCCAGACTCCGCTGCGGTAGGTTGCCCCGAAGTTCTCTTTATCGAGAAACTGAATATCACGCCCATGGCTGTTGTAGGTCTTGAACGTCTTGAGCCGCTCCGTGAATGGCAGCGAGCGCGTGCCGATGTAGATTCGACCATCCTGCTTGAGCAGCGCGTTACAGGTGGTCAGCACAGCATGTTCAAACTGGCTGTTTACCACGGAATTGAGGACGCTATCGAGTACCACCACGTCCATGAGACCATGCTTGCGGATGTCTTCGCAGAGTACCTTAATCATACGCACCACTTCGCGGATATTGAGCGTGCCTTTCTGCTGAAAGTGGGGCTCATAGGCAAGCATCTTGTAGCCTTGCTTCATGAGCATATTGGCATAGGCACAACGCCCGGCACCGAAGTCCACCGTGCGCTCATTCTTCTGCAAAGTCGGCAGCACATAGTTCTCGTAGAGCGAGGACGTAATGAGACGAGACTTCTTCCCCTGCAAGCGGTGCATCTGGCAATGCAGTTGATTGTAGGACTTCACGCCCAGGGCATCGTAGTAATACTGGCCGTAGTCGATGGAAAGGTAGCGCATCATCTCTTCTTCCTGCTCCCGGGGAATCATGTAGACCAGACAAGGAACGCGCAGCTGCTTGCATGCTACGGCGTAGTCGGAATTGAGCAGGACGCGCCCCTCTTCGTCACACACCACAGAACCCCAGCCGCCATAACGCATGATTAGCCCGCTCATGCCGTTAATGATAAGAGCATTGGCATTGCGCTTGAACTGGATGCGCTCGTGCTCCAGATAGCAGTACGTCTCGGGTTCAAGTTCGCAATCGTCCAGATTCAGCGTGACCGGGGTCTTATTGGTCTCGATGCTGTTGTGGAAAAGGTTGAATCGGATTTCATCGGTGCGGGTGATGCCCTGCAAGCGGATAGACGGGCAATGCGTCAGCCCGATAGCTTTCATAGCGCGGGTGCGCTGGTGACCAGCGGTCAGGATGCCGTTCTCACCATTGATGATAACTGGCTTAATCACACCGAACTTCCGCAGGCTCTCCTGCAGAAGCACAAACTTCTCCTCGTCCAGATGGCGAGGGTTGTAATCCGCAGGTTTCAACTGCGCCAGCGGATAGTTCGGTATGAATTCAGCTTTCATGGGAGTCGTT
>JAZONE010000111.1:0-6564 GCA_045654325.1 Akkermansia sp. | reverse complement strand
ACGCCTTCGCCGTAGGCAATCTTACGAACGGTGAAAGCCTCGTTGATGCCGGCGCCACGCTTGGCAATCACGATGCCCTGGAAGATCTGCACGCGTTCCTTGCCACCTTCAATCACGCGGCAGTGCACCTTCACGGTGTCGCCAACGTTGAAGGGCGTCACGTCGTCCTTCATCTGCTCTTTTCCGATAGTGTCGAGAATGTTCATCTTGTCTCCTTCTTGTATTGTGTAAATGTTCAGTGAGCCTCCCGGCTCGGGTGGGTGCGACAGTCTACACGATTTTTTGGTTCTTGGCAATGCAAATTTCGCATTTTATTGCATTTTTTTGAAAATAGGTGACAAAACTGGCAGAATTTGAGTGTTTAATGTGTGCCTGCAGCACACTTCCGGATTGACATTCGGGGGTGTGTAGTATATAACGCGCGCAAACAATCAGCAAAACCAGCGCTATGCCCGCCCGCAAAACACCTATCAAACGTAAGGTCCGAAACTGGACAGCCGCCGATTCTGCCGAACTGTACGGGGTCGATAACTGGAGTAATGATTACTTCAGCGTGTCGCGCGCGGGTGAAGTGAATGTGCACCTGGTGGATACCGACGGCAGCACGAAGGAAGTGAGTCTGCCTGATATCTTGAAAGGGCTGGAGGAGCGAGGGACGAACGTGCCGGTGCTGCTGCGTTTCCGCGATTTGCTGCATGCGCGAATCGATGAGTTGAACAAGAGTTTTTCCAAGGCAATCAAGGCTGCGGGGTACACGGGAAAGTACCGCGGTGTGTATCCCATCAAGGTGAACCAGCAGCGCATGGTGGTGGAAGAGGTAGTGGCACATGGCCAGAAATATCACTATGGGCTGGAGGCCGGTTCCAAGCCGGAGCTCATTGCCGCCATGGCCTACATGCGCGATGCGGAATCCTTCCTGATGTGCAACGGGTACAAGGATGACGAGTTCATCGACCTGGCGCTCATGGGCATGCGCATGGGTATGAAAATCTGCCTGATTCTGGAGATGCCGAATGAGCTGCCTGCCATTCTGCGCCGCGCTGAGGTGCTGGGAGTGGAGCCGATTCTGGGGGTGCGTGTGCGCCTGGCTTCCAAAGGTTCCGGCCACTGGAGCGAATCTGCCGGTGATAAATCGGTGTTCGGGTTGAATGCGGCTCAGGTCATTGATGTGGTCGATACGCTCAAGGCAGCGGGCAAGCTTCACTGCCTGAAAGCACTGCACTACCACCAGGGCAGCCAGATTTCCAACGTGACGGTGATTCGTGGCGGCTTGACCGAGGCCTGCCGCATCTACATTGACCTGGTGAAGGAGGGCGCCCCCATGGGCACGCTGGATATGGGTGGCGGTCTGGCTGTGGACTACGATGGCTCGAAGACGAATTTCCATTCCTCCTGTAACTATTCCATCGAGGAGTATGCCCGAGACATCGTGGAAGTGGTGGGTGAGCTCTGCTCCAAGCACGGGGTGGAGCACCCGACGCTGGTCACGGAGTCCGGCCGTGCGGTTTCGGCTTACCACGCAGTGCTGGTGTTCAATGTGCTGGATGTGACCAGCGCGCCCGGCAGCGAGGCGCAGCCGCCGGCTCTTCCGGAGAATGCGAATGATATTCTTCTGGCGCTGGATGAGACGCACCGCATGCTTACCCGCAAGAATATCCAGGAGTGCTACAATGATGCCATCTACTACCGTGACCAGCTGCGCGCCATGTTCCACCACGGAAATGCCACGCTGCGCGAGCGCGGTGTGGGCGAGGCTATCTACTGGCACATCATGGGGCTTATTTCCCGCCGCATCGGCGAGATGAGCGAGATTCCCGAGGATTTGAAAGAGGTGTCCGACAACATGGTGGACTACTACTATTCGAACTTCTCTGTATTCCAGAGCCTGCCGGATTCCTGGGCTATTGACCAGCTTTTCCCCGTGATGCCCATTCAGCGTCTGGATGAGCGCCCCACGCAGAAGGCCGTGCTGGTGGATATCACCTGCGACTGCGATGGCAAGGTGGACCACTTCATCGACCGCGAGGACGTGGCCAAGTCTTTGCCGCTGCACGAGGTGGATCCCAAGGAGAATTACTACGTGGCCATCTTCATGGTGGGTGCTTATCAGGAAACGCTGGGCGACCTGCACAACCTGCTGGGTGATACCAACGTGGTGAGCGTGCATCTGGAGAACGGCCGCCCGGTGTTCACGCATGAGGAAGAGGGCGACAGTGTGGCTGACGTGCTCTCGTACGTGAAATACGATGCCAAGGACCTGGTTGCCAAGTTCCGCGCGCTGGCAGAGCGCGGTGTGGAGCAGGGGCTCATCTCCCCGCGCCAGCGCCGCGATGCGCTGGAGGCCTACCGCACCGGTCTGAGCGGGTACACCTATTACGAATTGTAAGCGCAGATTGCGCTTGCACAGAACTGTCAGTTATGATATAAGCCCCGGCGCAAAAAACCGGGGCTTATATCGTTATGAAGAATCTACTCAGAAAAATTAACAGTTTCATACCGCAGGGAATTATCTGCCTTGTGGTGGTGTTCGGCATTTTTGCCTATATTGCATCCCAGATGGGGACTCCGCAGATGCTCAACACCATTATGAAGACGGCGCATGACCTGCTGCTCAACACGGTGTTCTACCTCATGGCCATCTGCGTGATTACCGGTGCCATCGGTCGCCTGTTTGTGGAGTTCGGTGTGGTGAGCCTGCTGGAGAAGCTGCTGCGCCCGCTCATGAAGCCGCTTTTCAACCTGCCCGGTGTGGCTTCGCTGGGTGCTGTGCTTACCTTCCTGTCTGATAATCCGGCCATCATTGCACTGGCTCAGGATAAGCGCTTCAGCTCCTATTTCAAGAAGTACCAGTTCATTTCACTCACCAACTTCGGCACGGCATTCGGCATGGGCCTGCTGGTGATTGTGTTCATGGTGGGGCAGGGGTTCTATGTGGCTCCCTTCATCGGCCTGTTCGGTGCGGTGTGCGGTTGCATCGTGTCCACCCGCCTTATGCAGCGCTTCATTCTCAAGAAGATGCCTGAGTTTGCCATTGAGGACGCCTGCGAGCCCGGCGAGCTGGCCGAGGCAAAGGTGGAGGAATACACCAAGCCCCTCTTCCAGCGTATTCTGGATTCGCTGCTCGACGGCGGCCGCACCGGTGTGGATGTGGGTATTGCCATTATTCCCGGTGTGTTGATTATCTCGACACTGGTCATGCTGCTTACCTTCGGTCCGGCAGCCAGCGGTGAGTTCACCGGCGCTGCCTACGAGGGTGTGGAGCTGCTGCCCTGGATTGGTGCCAAGTGCGGCGTTGTATTTGAGTGGCTTTTCGGTTTCCAGGATCCGCATCTCATCGCATTCCCCATCACGGCGCTTGGTGCTGTGGGTGCAGCTCTCGGGCTGGTTCCCAACTTCATTCAGGCCGGCTGGATTGATGGCAACGCCATCGCGGTGTTCACCGCTATCGGCATGTGCTGGAGCGGCTATCTGAGCACCCACACCGCCATGCTCGATACCCTGGGCTACCGCCACCTTACCTCCAAGGCCATCTGGGCCCACACCATCGGCGGTCTCGTGGCTGCAGTGGTGGCTCACTGGGCTTTTGTGCTGTACACATATTTAGCTTAAATCTTTATGAAAAAACTGATACCCGTAATCATGCTGCTGGCGCTGGGGCTGAGCTCCTGTGTGAAGACCGTGACCCGTTCGGAGCTGCTTACCCCGACACTGTCCACCGCCATTGACCACACGGAACTGACGGATATGAAGTACTACGGCTCTGATGCTCAGTACGACTACTTCACCCGCGGCTACAGCCGCTACCGCGTGCTCAAGAGCGAGAACTGCCTCCCCGAAAGCGCCCGCTTCACGTTCGACTACTGGAAGACCAGCAAGCTTTACCGCGACTGTCTCAAGGAATCCGTGGGTTCTTCCCTCGTGAGCAAGCTGCAGAGCCTGCTCAATGGCGCTACCTCCAACGGCACCACCGTGCAGAGCCTGCCGGCTACTCCCACGGCTGCACCTGCCACGACAACTCAGCCCTACCAGCCGAAGACCCAGACCGGTAAGGCGATTCAGAGCATCCTGCAGCAGTACAGCACTGCTCAGTAAGAGTTGTTCTCCAGTTTATTTAACCCACGCCCCGGTTGCAGATGCAGTAGCCGGGGCGTTCTGGTGCGTATTTACAATTCGCCCATTACGATGGATTCATTGTAAAACGGGAAATGGTAACTCTCGAAATCGGTTCCCTTCTCGCCCCAGTAGGCTCGCATACGGTCGGGCGGGAAAATTTCGTCTTTGGTGGCAATGTAGGCGCGGGTCCAGTTGAGGTGGGGCTGTTCGGGGAGTGACTGGCAGGCATCGGCAAGGAACTCGAGCTCTTCCAGCTGCTGTCGGGACGTCGGCTCGGCATAGGGACCGGCAGGGGCGTAGCGCTCCGGGCTGCTTTCGTCCTTGAACGGGTTACCACCCAGGGCTGCCACAGACCGTATGGTGCGCAGCAGTACCTTGAGTCGCAGGCCGTATTGCGGACTGGCGGGGTAGGGGGTGCCGTTGATGGCAATCGCCTTGTGCAGCGGCAGTGCCTGGCAGTTCTGCTCGGCTACCCATACACCGAAGGACCAGGCGAAGAGGTAAATACGCTCGTACCCGGCAAAATCGGCGGCATTCAGCGGGGTGAGACTGCGGTGGTCGTAGCAGCAGAGCACATCGTAGCCCTCGGGGAACGGCAGTTGGTACACAGCATTAGGCGTGGCTCCCCATCCCAGCATGAAGAGGATGAGGTCCCGGTTGCCCGGGGATTGAATGAGCCAGTCTTGTTTCATAGCATCACACTTTCTTGCGAGCCCAGCGCAGGCCGAAGAGCATCTTGCGCAGAATCAGGTATTCCACCAGCATGTCGGCGGCGATGAGCATCCAGATGCCTACCAGCGAAATCGTATCCGGCCACAGGTAGTGCCACACCATGAGGCAGAGTACGCGGAAGAAGCCCATGCCGCCATAGGAGACCCACATCACGCGCCGTGTGTCGCCCGCTCCGCGTAGGCACATCTTGCAGATGAGCATGGCGGCGTAGAAGGGTTCGATAATCAGGAACGCCTGCACTACCGGGCGGGTGGCTTCGCTCAGCTCCGGCGAGCCCGCCGCAAAGATATCCACAAAAATATCCGGCCACAAGGCAAAGACCACGCCCATGCAGCCCATGAAGAGCACGCTGTAGAGCACACATTTGCGGGCTGTTTCCAGTGCCAGTCGCACGCTTCGGGCTCCCAGATACTGCCCCACCAGCGTGGCCCCCGCCATGCCGATGGCGAAGCCGGGCAGGAAACTGAGTGATTCGATGCGGATGGCGATGTTGTGCGCGCCGACAGCGGCATCGCCCAGCGAGGAAATGATGCGCAGCACGTAAATCTGGATGAGCCAGATACCGCCCACCTCAATGGCCTGCGGCACACCGATGCAGAGAATGCGGTACATCATCCCCAAGTCAGGCAGCAGCGAGGTGCGGTCCAGGTGCAGCGGCGGGGTGTAGTTGTTTCCCTGGGCTGCGCAGTAGGTATCCAGCGGCTGGTTGCCTTGCTGGCGGCGCAGTTCCAGCGTGCGCTTCAGCAGAATGCCCAGCAGCACTGCGGCTGCCACCGCCATGCCGCCAATCATGCCCAGCGCCAGGCCCTCTACAAACATACCGCACACTTTCACCAGGAACAGGCTGAAAAGGACATTCAATCCATCCACCACCAGCATGATGATGAACGGCGTGCGCGTATCGCCCGCTCCGCGCAGCGCTGCGTTCACCGCAAAGACCACACCAGAGAAAATAGCCACCCAGCAGCCGGTGTACATGTAGCTCAGCGCTACTTCCCGTGCATAGTCACTTAAATCCAGCACCTGCGTTACCAGAAAATCAGCCGTGGCGTACATGAGCAGTGCCGAAAGAATGCCGGCAAAGAGCCCCAGCACTCCCGCCTGGTTGGCGGCGTAGTTGGCATCGGCGTATTTTTTCGCACCGGTCATGCGGCTCACAATGGCGGTGGCACCCATGCCCACCGCTCCTTGCATCACAAAGCCCAGCCACATCACATACGAGGTCACGCCGATGCCCGAGGCAATCTGCGCAGTTTTTTCGCCGTGGTCGCCCATGTGGGTGGCCAGCACCAGAGCCGTGGAGGCGCAGATGAAGCTCATCACCTGTTCCAGCAGCGGCCAGAGGGCAATGGAAACAATCTGGCGGGGCAGGCTTTTGCCTGCCAGCTTTCCGCCTAACTGACCTTTGGCCAGGGCTACGCGGATCTTGCCCTCTCTGCCGTCACCTGCACTCATGGCTGAGCGTATTCTAGCATGATTCCTCCCCCTTGAACAGTAAAAACGAAGATTTCGTGCTTGTTTTGTTATCATTTGCGAACGAAAATGCCCATTGGGAACTTCTAAAAAGTCAGCGTATCTCGATAAATTGATATTTGTCGTTCCGACAAAAGTACGAAGTACGAGGTGGGAGGTACGAAGTGAAAGTTCCGCGAGCCTTGCGGCTCGCCATTTGTTATCAATAGAAAACACCTGCAGGCGCAGCCTGCCTGACTTTATACT
>JAZONE010000110.1:0-28259 GCA_045654325.1 Akkermansia sp. | reverse complement strand
CAGCAAAGGAATTCATCCACTGCAAAGCAGTGGTTTCTTCCGCCGGTACGGCGGATTTCATACTCGCACAGCGAGTATTTCATTGAGGGAGCGTAGCGACCGACTGCTGATTGGAGCGTTGAATCACATAGGTAGAGAATCGC
Organism: Akkermansia sp.; assembly: GCA_045654325.1. Taxonomy (GTDB): domain Bacteria; phylum Verrucomicrobiota; class Verrucomicrobiia; order Verrucomicrobiales; family Akkermansiaceae; genus Akkermansia. The sequence continues at coordinate 28,116 of JAZONE010000110.1, read as the reverse complement.
AATAAGCACTTAAGCTTAATATTCTATATTATTGTTTATTTTTATTCCTCGGTCTGCGAAGCAGTCGCCCCGCTTTGCGGAGCTCAATGAATTGCACCTTCGGTGCACGAAATACCGCAGTTCCTGCGGTATGAAATGCGGCGAAGCCGCATGAAATACATCGGCGTTGCCGATGTAAGAAATCCCCATGCTGACGCATGGGGTCATGGCAACCCCGGATTCAGGATTCTGCCTTCCGCGCAATCCTCCGCCTTTTATCCGGGTATCTGCCGGCTTGACTCTGTGTTCCCGCTGGCGTAGAATGGCGCTATGAACATATGCACAGCCCAGAGTATACGCGAGGCGGAGCAGCGGCTTTTTGCCACGGGGCGGGTGAGCTCGCTGGAGCTCATGAACACTGTGGTGGAGCGGCTGTGGCAGGCCTGCGGACGGCTGCCGCTGCTACGGGGCTTTGCGCCCTCGCAGGTGGTGGTGTATGCCGGCAGCGGGAATAACGCGGGCGATGCCATAGGCCTGGCGGCGCGCTGGGGCTGCCCGGTGGTGCTGCGCTGCGCGGGGGCGCTTTCGGCAGACTCGCAGGCGCAGCTCTGCGGCCGCGAGCAGCAGACCACCCCGCAGCCGCTGGAGCACACCCTCATCATCGATGGCCTGCTGGGCAGCGGCGCGGTGGGCGAACTTCGCCCGGCCTATGCCGCCCTGGTGCGCGAGCTCAACGCGCTGCGTGCCGCCAGCCCCCGCAGCCTGACCCTGGCCATCGATATCCCCACCGGGCTGGATGCCGCCACCGGCACCCGCGGTGCCGATGTGGTGCTGGCGGATGTGACGGCGGCCATCGGCTGCGTGAAACCCGGCATGCTGGCAGATGGCGCGGAGGATGCCGTGGGGCGGCTGCTCTGCATCCCCCTGCCGGAGGTAGGCGAACTGCCCGCGGCAGATGCCGCGCAGGTGGCCGGCGCGGCGGAGTTCACCCCGGCGCTGCCGCGGCGGGCGTATTCCTGTTTCAAGAACCGGGCAGGGAGGGTAGCCATCGTAGCCGGTTCGGTGGGCATGGCCGGTGCGGCGCAGATGTGTGCCGAGGCCGCTGTGGCCGCCGGTGCCGGGCTGGTGGTGCTCTACTGTCTGCCGCCGGTGTACCCGGTGCTGGCCGCACGCGTGGCCGCAGAGGTGATGGTGCGCCCCGTGGGCTCTTATGCCGATATTCATGAACCTGATGCGCAGGCGCTGGTCATCGGCCCCGGGCTGGGCGAGGTGCAACCGGTGGCGGCAGAATCCCTCCGCCGCCTGGCAGAGGAGTTCCCCGGCACCGTCGTGCTGGATGCCGATGCCCTGAACACCGCCGCCGCCTGTGGCTGGACCCCGCAGCCGAACTGGGTGCTCACCCCGCACCCGGGCGAGATGCGCCGGCTCGACCCGCGCCCGGCCGCCCCCCGCCGCGAGGTAGTGGCGCGGTATCTCGCGCAGCACGACTGCACCCTGCTGCTGAAAGGAGCCCGCAGCATCATAGCCGACCGCTCGCAGGTCCTTTACAACGCCACCGGCGGCCCCTTCATGGCCAACGGCGGGCAGGGTGATGTGCTGGCCGGCACCATCGGCGCGCTCGCGGCGCAGGGCTTGCCTGCCTTCCTCGCGGCAGCGCTGGGTGCCCGCGTGTGCGGGCTGGCGGCGGAGCAGGCCTGGGCCGCAGCCGGGTATCCCCCCGCCATCCGCGCCACACAGGTCATCGCTAATCTGCCATATGCCCTCGGCGGTCTGTGATTTCTTACATCGGCAACGCCGATGTATTTCATGCGGCTTTGCCGCATTTCATATCGCAGTTCCTGCGGTATTTCGTGCACCGAAGGTGCAATTCATTGAGCCCCGCAAAGCGGGGCGACTGCTTCGTAGACCGGGGAATAAAAAATAAACAATAATATAGAATATTAAGCTTAAGTGCTTATTGCGGTTCTCTGTCTATGTGATTCAACGCTCCAATCAGCAGTCGGTCGCTACGCTCCCTCAATGAAATACTCGCTGCGTGAGTATGAAATCCGCCGTATCGGCGGAAGAAACCACTGCTTTGCAGTGGATGAATTCCTTTGCTGCGCAAAGGACGAAATACCTGCGCTTCGCACAGGTGCAAATTCCCGTCTTCGCGTACGGCTGGTGCCGTGCTTGCTACGCCGAGGCTAGCCCCGCGCCTTTGGCGCGGCAGTATCAATGCGCGCTCCGCGTGCCTAGCTACAATACTTCGTAATTCGTAATTCAAATCCTTCCGGACTTTTTAGAGGTCCCCAAATCGTAAATCCGCTACACGTGTGTTTCTTCTGTTGTGTCGCGGTGTTGCCTTGACAAATCAGGTGTTGTTGTGCGAAACTCCCTGCGTGCTTGATATCTGTCTACTCGGAACCGGCGGCACCCTGCCGCTGGTGAACCGGTGGCTCACCTCGCTCATGGTGCGCTACCAGGGACACAGCGTGCTCATCGACTGCGGCGAGGGCACCCAGATTGCCGCCCAGCGCGCTGGCGTGAGCCTGAAACCGGTGGATAAGATACTCATCACCCACCTGCATGCCGACCACATCTCCGGCCTGCCCGGCCTGCTGCTCACCATGGGCAACATGGGCCGCGAGGAGGCGTTATCCATCATCGGCCCGGTGGGAACCGAGCGCGCGGTGAACGCCCTGCGCACCATCGCCCCGAACCTCCCCTTCGATATCCGCGTGAGCGAGCTCGAAACGCCCGCGGAAACCATGTATTTCCTCGATTGCGATATCCACGCCTTCCAGGTGCAGCACGGCGTGCCCTGCTACGGCTACAGCTTCACCCTGCCGCGCGCCGGCAAGTTCGATGCCCGCCGCGCAAAAGAGCAGGGCATCCCCATGGAATTCTGGGGCCGTCTTCAGAAAAAGGGCGAAACCATCGAGCACGAAGGCCGCATCTTCACCCCGGATATGGTGCTCGGCCCCGCCCGCCGCGGGCTCAAGCTCACCTACTGCACCGATACCCGCCCCGTGCCCGCCATCGCCGCCGCCGCGGCAGATTCCGACCTCTTCATCTGCGAAGGCATGTACGGCGAGGACGAAATGCTGCCCAAGGCCAAGGAAAATCGCCACATGCTCTTCAGCGAGGCCGCCCGCCTCGCCGCCGATGCCGGCGGCGTGAAGGAACTCTGGCTCACCCACTTCAGCCCCAGTTTGCCCAACCCCAAAGCCTACCGCGACGTAGCCCGCGCCATCTTCCCGAATACCCAGATTCCCCGCGACGGCTGGGAAAAGACGCTCCGCTTTGAGGAAGAATAAGCAGACAGGAGCGATTACCATGCAGCCCGATAAATTGAAATTTGAAGGGCAATAGCCCTTCAAATTTGTACCTGCGAGAAGCGCAGGTATTTCGTCCTTTGCGCAGCAAAGGAATTCATCCACTGCAAAGCAGTGGTTTCTTCCGCCGGCACGGCGGATTTCATACTCGCACAGCGAGTATTTCATTGAGGGAGCGTAGCGACCGACTGCTGATTGGAGCGTTGAATTATATAGGCAGAGAATCGCAATAAGCACCTAAGCTTAATATTCTATATTATTGTTTATTTTTATTCCTCGGTCTGCGAAGCAGTCGCCCCGCTTTGCGGGGCTCAATGAATTGCACCTTCGGTGCACGAAACACCGCAGTTCCTGCGGTATGAAATGCGGCGAAGCCGCATGAAATACATCGGCGTTGCCGATGTAAGAAATCCCCATGCTGACGCACGGGGACATGGCGGCATTTCATGCCGCCAAATTCCAATTCATCGTGCGCCGCTGGCTTTTAATTTGCCCTTTGTATATAAAAAATTAATTTTTTTACAATTTGTTTGAACATTTTACCGCCGGGGTGTGTCTACACCTCCATAAGACGCCCCACTGCGCAATATAAAAAGGGGTTGTTAAATGTCTTTTTCATGTAGTTTCAGAGTTGATTAGAGAGAAAAAGCCGGGTCCCCGAAAGGGCATCCGGTTTTTTTCTGTCCCCATCTCTCCCCCACCGCAAACTTAAAATAGCGCCTCTGCTTATTTTAACTTCGCGCCCGAAAGTGAAACAACGCTGCTGCCGAGGTTCCGGGAATAACTTTTATTGAGACTACCTAACAGTCAGAGATATTTATTTATGTTTGTGGTATTGTGCTACCATGAACTATCCGTTTAATACAACGAAAGAAAAATATATGCAATTGTGCCAATCTGTTACGAGTTGGAAACCTCAGATTCATTCTTATTCGGTAGAGCTGAAAAAGAAACAGGACGAGATACAGCAACGAATATCGAATACAAATTCGAGGCTGTTGTTTCTGCAATGCATCCTTGCAATGTCTGGTATGCCAGAGTATATGCACAAGGAATTGCAGGGGTTCTTGACTACATTGCAATTTGTAAACAAGACCGCCGATAAGAAACTTATTTATGCAGATATCGATGCCATGAATGTTCGATTGCATCGTATGTTAGAGGATACTGAAATATTAACCGAAGAGCAGAGGAATCACATAGATAAAGCAATTAATTGGATAATTGATGCTATCAAGTTAACTGTAGACAGTGGTCTGTTTATAGACTGGAGTAATTTGCAGGGAAGGTAGTTGTTCGTCCCTGGTTTGTCCGCTTTTTGAGGGTGTGTCTCTGGCTGGAACAGCCAAGGAAGTTGCTTTTTTCTTGCAAATAGTGGGAGATAGGGTAGAATACGCCTTAGGAATATGGATATTATAGACTCTCTTTCTCAATTGGCTGCGCGTCTTCCCCGCTTGCGTGAAACTATACAGACGGAGGAAGCCACGAAGAATGCACTTGTGATGCCTTTCCTTCAGTCCCTGGGGTACAACGTTTTCGATCCCTTCGAGGTCGTGCCTGAGTATACCTCTGACGTAGGCACGAAGAAAGGCGAGAAGGTGGACTATGTGATAATGAAGGATGGTGCACCCGCCATCCTTATAGAGTGCAAGGCTATCAATGCTGTTCTGAATATCAATCATGCCTCACAGCTGTACCGTTATTTTGCCTGCACAGATGCCCGGTTCGCCATTCTGACCAACGGTGTCGAATATAAGTTCTATACGGACATTGAGGCTCCCAATAAAATGGACGACCGTCCTTTCTTCGAGTTCTCGTTGGAGGATATCGATGCTCGCAAAGTGGCAGAGGTGAAGAAGTTCTCCAAGTCCATGTTTGATTTGGAGAATATCCTGAGCAATGCTTCGGAGCTGAAGTACAAGAAACAGATTTGCCATCTGTTCAGCAAAGAGCTGGAGTCTCCGTCGGAAGAGTTTGTGCGCCTTTTTGCCAAACAGGTATATGGAGGTATGCTCACTCCCGACCGCCGCGCCCAGTTTACCACGCTGGTGAGCCAGGCTTTCCGTGAATGGCTGAATAACCGCATCAGCGAGCGTTTACAAAGTGCCTTGGATGGTGTGTCTCCTGAGGTGGTAGAGACAGTAGTTCCTGTGGCTGCGCCTGCTCCTGTACAGGAGGAAGCTCCGGAGCCGGAGGATGACGGTATTGTAACAACAGAGGATGAGCTCGAGGCTTACCATATTGTACGCGCAATCCTGTCTCAGTTGGTGGATCCCAAGCGTATTTTCCTGAAAGATACCCGCAGCTATTGCAATGTCCTTCTCGATCACAATGTGCGCAAGCCACTGTGCAGATTCTATTTCAAGAACTCGAAGAAGACGCTTACGCTGCTTGATAAGGAACGTAACGAGAAGAATATCATACTCGAGAATGTGGTAGATATCTACAAGTACTCCAATGATCTGGTTGAGTACGCCAAGTTGTATCTCTGATAGCCGAGTTTCATTTCTTAGCAAAGCCCCGGTGTATACCGGGGCTTTTTGTCTTATTCCCTAGATGCTCAGGAGAAAGTGGTTGACACTTCGCCTGCTGGGATGATATAAGGAGTGAGATACCGCAACAGATAGTATGATACGGCAGAAGATATTCGACATCGTAGAATTGAAAGAGGTGAACTCGCTGGCCTCCCGCCTGTACAATCAGTTCATGCTCATTCTGGTCGTCATCAGCATGCTGCCGCTGGCCTTCAAGGAGGACTACGAAATCTTCGCCATCACCGATGTGGTTGTCGTGTCCGTGTTCATAGTCGACTACCTGCTGAACTGGCTCACGGCGGATATCCGATTCGGTCAACGCGGCATCTGGCCCTTTATCCGCTACCCGTTCTCACTGCCCGGTATCGTGGATATGCTGTCGATTCTTCCGGCTCTGGCCTTCATCCACGATGGCTTCCGCCTGCTGCGTATCACGCGTGGCCTGCGTATTCTGCGCATGCTGGCTGTGTTCAAGATGGTGCACCACTCGCAGAACATGGTGCTGGTGGTGCGCACCCTGAAGGAATCCCGCGATTCCCTGCTGGCTGTGGGCTACCTGGCCGTGGGGTATATCCTGGTATCCTCGCTCATCATCTTCAACGTCGAGCCCCAGACCTTCCCCACCTTTTTCGATGCCCTCTACTGGGCCACCGTCTCCCTTACCACCGTGGGCTATGGCGATATCTACCCCGTCTCCACCATAGGCCGCTGTGTCACCATGTTCTCCTCCCTCCTCGGCATAGCCCTCATCGCCCTCCCCGCCGGTATCGTCACCGCCGGCTACCTCAACGCCCTCCAATCCCTCCAGAACCAGAACAAGGAGAAGTAAGTGCTAGCGGGAGTATTGTATGCTATTTTGAAAGAATACTTTGTTTTTCTTGTTGAGTCAGTTCGTTTTTGTTCGCTTCGATATTCACAAATGGTGAAGTTCTACGCAATATTGCTGGTCGATTATTTCCAGAGGGTTAACTAGAAATCAGACAGGATATGTATAAATTAATATTTTACACATTGGGCTTGGGGTCTGGCGTGGCATTATGTATGTCTCCACGCGTGTGGGAATGGTTTACAAGTCTTTCTTTTCACAATCAATTATATAGTGTAATTTGGGGCTTGATAATTCTGATAGTTATATTGTTGGGATTGCCTAGGAAGGATGAACATAGAAAGCCTCAACCTGTATTTACATCCGCTGATTGGCAAAAGTTCTATGAAAGTGCGGAAAATCTCGAGAAATCATGGAATAATGCACTATCTCACACGTCGATACTCTTGCTGACAGGCTGTGCTATTTATGGTTTCTCAGATGAATTACAAAGATCTCAGCTAAATTGGCCTATTGCTATTCTGGCCTTATCGTCTTTATTTAACGCTGTTGCATCCGCATTGTTGCCTTTATCTTCATTTTTCTATGCGACATATCCGTTCCAGAAAGATTGTTTTATTCATCGTTGCCTGTATCGTATAGTTGAAAGATTTCTCCCTATGTGGCATCTTTCTACTTTATTTGTTTGTTTGATACAAGCAATGGCAATTTCTTACATTATTCTTAATATAGCATAATTATGACTAAGGACGACTTTGTTCGGACTTTGATATCTCGTAAAGAGACAATAGAATGGGAGTATACACAGTCTGTCCATGATATACCTCCTACATTTACTTCAAAGTATGCCCAACTAAAAGTAGAGGAAAATAACAAGCCGTATAGGGTGCAATTGAATATTGTGAAGGTCCATTCTTACCCGTCTGCCCGTTATTTTCTTTGCATTCATAGCGAAAGTACATTTTTGGGCTTAATTGAAGAGTGTGATTTGGAAGACGGCACTCTTTTACAAAAGCTGTACCAAGAATCCCCTACGTTATTAGATCAGGAATTGGAGAGAATTGCTATGGCTCCAATGTGGCCTGATATTTAGTCGATGAATTATCACCGATAAATAGGGGCAATATATGGATATTGTGTTGTAACAATCACCGCTTTCCCGTTGCTGTCTTCGTATGGCCTCGCTTGGGCTGGGTTCAGCCCTGCTGCGGCTAGGATGTTGCGGAGGTCGGCGGCGGTGTCGCGGTGGAGGAAGGTGGCGTAGGGCTCTTCGGCCTGCAGCTCGAGTTCGGCGGCTTGTGCCCAGTCATCGGTGTTGTCGCTCCGGCCGTCTGTATCGGCGGCGGTGAAGAGGGTGCTGCGGTACACAACTGCGTGGGGCTGGGTATGCAGGGTTATCTTGGCCAGCTTGGTGATAAGCGCGTCGATTTGCTCCGCATGGGCGGGGGTGCAGGTGTCGGACAGCTCGGATTGCGGCTGGAGCAGGTAATCCATGAGAGCGTTCATCGCTGCATCAAGGATGTGTTCCCAATACCCTTGTGGGAGTTGTTCATAGTAGTTCGGCAGGGGGAGTTTGGCTTGTTCGTTGTGGCAATTTTTCACGCTGAGCTGCCATGCCAGCTCGCGCGCCACCCCCTTGTTCACCAAATCGTCAGCCGTGGCTGACATCGTGGCGAAATACGGCGATGCGATATCCAAGGCGCACAGGAATGAAAAGCACTTTCTCGCTTCGGTGCTGAAGGCGCAGCCCGCTGAGTCGATGCGGAAGAACAGCCGCACCTCTGCCGAGGAAAGAAAAGGCGTGCTCTTTGCCATTGCAAACAAGGCATCGCTCACCGTCCGATTGAAAATCTGCTCCACATCGTACTCAAAGCGGATAAGACCAAACGGATCATCAAACCAAATATTGTTCTGAAAAGAAAGGGAGTGTTGGGGCATGCCGAGAGTTTAGCCTGGGGCGGACGGATATGCAAGGTTTAATTGTTTATTATAGTCTACAGTTGGCGAAATTTTCTGGAGCCAAATTTCCCACTTCTATATAATGAACAAATGATGTTGGATGACGATGTCTTGAAAAGGATTGGTAGTGCAATCAAGGCATTACGAATGGAAAAAGGCCTTTCTCAGCAAGCGCTGAGTGAGTCGTGCCAGGTCGATAGAGGATTTATCTCTTCGGTGGAGCGAGGAGTTCGCAATATTTCGGTGGTTACTCTGTGCATGATTGTGAATCAGCTTGGGATGGATTTTGTTTCCTTCGCTAAGTGGATGGACTCCTCTAAGTAATAGATTTTGCGGTAGCTTATGATTACTCGCGCCTTTTTCGATTCTCCGATAGACTCATTTTTGCGGATGCCTACGGATGCGATTCTCGGACAAATTGTAGACCGAGATTATCATTACGACCAGAATATCAACCAACGCAATACTTGGAAAACCGAGATTGAGATATTAAAAAGGCAGCTTGCAGGCGTAGAAGAAGGGCGCATACTTTTCGAGTACTCCGTTCCTCGTATGGGGAAGCGGGTGGATGTTGTTATCTTATTCCGAAATATCGTTTATCTGCTCGAGTTCAAATGCGGAGATGATGAATACAAAAGGTCGACGTATAATCAGGTATATGATTATGCTTTAGACTTGAGGAGCTTTCATATGGAGAGCCATGATAAGCTATTGGCTTGTATCATGGTTTCTGATGAGGCTGAGACGCAGGAGTTATGCATTGTTGAGCATGAGAGAATCATTGAGCCGATTAAGTGCAACGCGGAGAATATACGAGCGGCAATTGATGCTGTGGCGGCACGGTATGAAGAGCCCGAACTCGATTATCTGGCATGGGTGAACTCCGTGTATAAGCCGACACCTTCCATTGTGGAGGCGGCGCAGGCTTTGTACCATGGCCACAATGTTGAGGAAATTTCTCGCAATGATGCAGAGTCAACTAACTTGGGGGTGACAACTGTTGCTATCGAAAGGATTATCGAGGACAGCAAAAAGAACGGCCGCAAGTCTATATGCTTTGTCACAGGTGTTCCTGGTGCCGGTAAGACGTTAGTGGGGCTGAACTTGGCAATCAATTATTCAAATGCGGAAGAGGGCGAGCACGCCGTATTTCTTTCTGGCAATCAGCCATTGGTAACGGTTTTGCAACACGCGTTGGCTAGAGATAAGGTATCGAGAGCAAAGGAGAAGGACGAGAAGTTTACTAAAACACAAGCTCTACGCGAAACCGGTGCATTTATCCAGATTATTCATGCCTACCGAGATGATTGCCTCGTAAGTGCCAAGCCGCCCGCTGAGCGCGTGGCCATTTTCGATGAGGCGCAGAGAGCGTGGACGAAGGATTGCATTCATGACTTTATGAAAAGGAAGAAGGGTGTAGCTGATTTCGATTATAGCGAGCCTGAATTCTTGATTAGCACCATGGATCGCCACCATGATTGGGCTGTGATTGTTTGTTTAATTGGCGGTGGTCAGGAAATCAATCGAGGAGAAGCTGGCTTACCCGAGTGGTTCGATTCGCTTCGCCGTTCATTCGCTGATTGGGATGTGTATGTGGCACCGCAATTACATGACGATGAGTATCGCTATGGGCGAGACTGGAATGAAATGGTTCAGGGGCTGCGTGTGCGTGAGCTTTCGGAACTGCATCTCTCAGTCTCGATGCGTTCCTATCGAACTCCCGCCGTGGCCGGATTTGTGAAGGCTTTTCTCGACCGAGATATGGTAACGGCGAAGGCTCTATACGATAGCATTAAGGAAAAATACCCCATTGCTGTAACGCGTGATATGAATGCAGCGAAATCCTGGGTGCGTTCGCGCTGCAAAGGGACTCGCCGGTACGGTGTGTTGGCGAGCAGTGGTGCTTTGCGTTTGAAGCCGGAGGGGATATTTGTAAAGAGCGACAAGCAAGTTGAGAATTGGTTCTTGAACGATGCGGATGATGTCCGTTCGAGCTATGCATGTGAAGATGTCGCTACGGAGTTCGAGGTGCAAGGCCTAGAACTGGATTATACCATCGTGGCATGGGATGCCGACTTGCGCCTTGTGGGTAATCAGTGGTCTTATAATGCCTTCAAAGGCGATAAGTGGCAGCGTGTGAATGATGAACAGAAACGCCGCTACCTCAAAAATGCCTACCGCGTTCTCTTAACCCGAGCACGAGAAGGCATGATTATCTTCGTGCCCAAAGGAAGCGATGATGATGCTACCCGCCCGCCGAGCTTCTACAACGAGCTCGCCGAATCGTTGCGAGCTGTTGGCGTGGAGATGGTATAGCAGTTGGTATGTAAAATCAATATTTTTAATTTATATGAGGCATGATGTTGATTGGGGAAATGTGAAGGTTTCGCCGAACGATTATGTTGCAGAAGAGATTTCTCTAATTATCGAAAATCTGCAATTTCAAAACTATGGTGTTTTGGCTTTTAGATTATATGATGCATCGAATGATGCTGCCCGTGAGGGAAAAATAAAGCAGTCAAAGATATTTTTGCTGCTGGCGGATATATGCGAGTTAAAGATGGAGCCTGAGCGTTTCGGGGTACCCTTTTCCGCATCGAAGAGGTTAGCCAGTATTTGCTTTGTAGACAATTTAACTCTTACTCAAGCGGATTATGATTTTTTGAGCTCAATAGTTCATACCCTTCCTAATACGTTTCTAAGAGCGCGGGTGTATGATTATTTGTGGTCAAAGCCAGTGACGGGAAAGAAAAATATACAATATGCCGAAAAATCTGTTGAAGAATATATTCGAGTTCCTAAAGGAGTTCACAAGAATACTCATATGATTTTTACATGCTGGACTCGAGCTGCGTGTATCGCTGTTCAGTTAAGGCGGGGGCGGCGTGATTTGTATAACAAGGTGTATGAATTCTTTTTGAGTAACGCATTAGAGAGGAAGTTTGCGGAATCTGGAGATTTGGTGCAGCTGGTTCGTATTATGCATAGCGCTGATATGACGAGAAGATGCGCGAAAGAATTGGCGGATCGACTTATGGAAGAAGCTCACGCGAAGTCGGAAGTCGGTTGTTTTCAAGATGCGATGACATGTTATGAGGAGTCTGCAGGTTTATTTCATAAAGGGAATAATGATGATGCTTCTGATAGTGCGTTAATTCTAGCCGCTAATATGTGCGAAACTTTGGCATTGCAATCAAATAGCATGGTGGCACCGGATTATTTCGCGAAAGGGATGGAAATTCTTCAAACAATCCCGCACGCAAGGAGAAAGGAAAAGGCTGTTGGCGAAATGATGATGCGCCTAACCTCAAAGCTAAACGAGAGCCGAAGTCACCGACATGAAATTATGACCTCTATTGGTTCTGATGTGGAAGTGACAGACTTGGTTTCTAAGGCTCGTCGTTTTATAGAGGGTAAGCCATATGATGATGCAATGCGGGCATTTGTAGCAGTTACTACACCAACTAGAGTTGAAAAAATATATGCAAGTACAATTGAGAGGATAAGGCAATATCCTATACAAAGTGCTATTACTAGTGTGTTTTACAGTAGTGATAACCGAATAGTTGCTAAATCTCAGGGAATACGAAATTTCAATGAGATAGACCAGCATGACGAGCATGTGAAATTGATGTCTGTCTTCTATCTTAAGTTTGAGGTGGGACTGGCGGTTCAGTCCATAATATTGCCTGCCTTATCTGCGTTGATTTGGGAACATTCTATTGAGGAAAAGAGTATCAGGAGAATCGTTGAAAGAGCTCGTATTGTGCCATATGGTAGTCATTCGCTTTTTGTTCGAGGTATAAAAGCAGGTTTTGATTATGATTTTACTACTGCTGTACATATACTAGCCCCTCAGGTCGAACATATGGTGAGAATGCTTCTAAAGCGGGTGGGGGCAAACACGATACATATTGATGAAAACGGTATAGAATGCGAAATAGGATTGGGTTCGTTACTTTCGCTTCCTGAAATATCCAATGTATTCGATGAAACTATTGTGTTTTGGTTGGATGCTCTATTTTGTCACCCGCTGGGAGGGAATATCAGAAATGAAGTAGCTCATGGACTGCTGTCTGAGCATGATTGCCATAGCCCATATTCGGTTTATTCCTGGTGGTTTGTATGGCGGTTATTATACAGTGTATATTTGGAGGAAGATAGTATAGAAAGTGAGTCCGAGTATGGTGATATATGAATGGAAAGATTGGGATAACCCATGCGGTGTAAAGGGGGGGGGATGATGTCTCTACTCCCAGCGCTGCAGCACCCAGACAGGCCAGCGCATACTCAAACGGCGTAATAGTCAGATTTATTGTCATGTTCTATATTCGTACTCGCCGAGCGCATTTGCGTTCTAAATCTGTACACAACAAGACAAAATTTGAACTTTTTGCATTTCTTTATGTTCTATATGTGAACATCGACCTTGACATCGCGCAAAATTAGAACATAATACCTGCATGACTATCGAAGAAATCAAGAACATTCTCGCAGAGCGCGGCATGACACAGCAAGAACTCGCCACCGCTCTAAGCATCAGCTACTCATCCATGCGTCAGATTCTATCTGGCGCCACTAAGCTCACCGAACAACTCTCCAAGCACATCGAATATGTACTCAACAAGCGCAAGCAGCAGACCTTCATCTACACCGTAGGCCTGCCGGAAGGCACCGTGCGCAGCTGGGTACCCGGCTTCGACACCCTGAGCGAAGAAGAGCAGCAGAAAACCCTTCGCGCCATCTGTCACAACGTACTCTCAGAACTCGCCGCCAAGGGAGCAGAACGCCTCACAGAGCAAGAACGCGCCGAACTGCAAGAACTCATTGGCCAGGCGCTGGTCACCGCACCGCTGCCCACCTACGGAAAAGAACAGGAACCCTACGCCTGATTCCCCCTATACCCCCTACAAAACCCTGCAGAACGAAACACCATGACTCCATACCTCCAAGACGGCCTCCATGCTCATATTATTTTTTGTCCAAAGTGTCAATCAAACAATCAGCATTACACCCAACAACTCTATTATAAAAATGGAGCAGGCTACACAATTGAGCCTCCCATTGTCAGGCATACATGCTCCATGTGTAGTATGATATCGTATGATTATTACGAAAAAGATACAGCATCCGGCAACTATAATTTTTACAGAATAATCCCTCAAGAGTCACCGGCAAATCTCCCTCCAGCAAGCCCGGATTTACCACCCACCTGCAAGGAAACATACACAGAAGCCGCCCTCATATTTGAACACTCCCCTCGCTCAGCTGCGGTACTTTTGCGCCTTTGCCTGCAACAATTACTTGAACACCTTGGCTTCAAGGATACAATCTTTAACATGATAGCAGCAGCAACAATAAAATTGCATCTACCGGAACATATCCAACAATTTATGGATGTAACGCGTCATTACGGCAACGAAGCAGCGCATGAAAGCGAACTTACACTCAACCCGGACGAACAACGAGAGAATGCAGAATATATGTTCAGCATCATCAACGAAATCACACATCATGCCATCACTATTCCCCAAAAATCACAGCAATCATACAACAAACTTCCGGAATCCGTACGCAAAAGCATAGAAAACAGAAACAAGAAATACCCCCTCGCAAAAAGCCCCCTAACCCATGACAATACCGGAGAAAATCATCCTTGATATTTGGGAGTTTATCGTGCAGAATTATGGCATGACCTGCGGGATAGTCTGCATATTCTTTGCGCTGCATCTGCTCTGCACCATCGCCCCCCCCCCCTATCGGAGCCCGGGACTTTAGTCCCGACCACCCCTGAACTCCCTAGACAAGCATGCGGAACCCCCTAGACAAGCAGGCAGAACTCCCTAGACAAGCCCCCTTTTAAGTTAGAGCAAAACTGGAATAAAAATTATAAACATTGATAGACGTACAAGTTACAACTTAGCAGCAAACCATTGGAAATCGTGTGTTCGTTATATTCGAATTAAGATTCACTTATTTCATTCGCAGTTTTTTCGTTTTGTCCTCTCCTAAATTTGCTTGTCGAGAGAGGACCTTGGGTATAGAATAAGCAGCATCATGAAAGGTACATTTACATATTCGAATCCGACGCGGTTGCATTTTGGTGAGGAGGCTTTGGGGAAGCTGGCTGGGGAGCTGGCGGGCTTCGGGCCGGTGGTGATGTTTTCGTATGGCCAGGCTTCTATCAAGAAGAGCGGGCTTTACGATAAGGTGATGGAGATTCTGCGGGCGGCGGGAAAGACGGTGGTGGAGGATCCGGGGGTGATGCCGAACCCGACGGTGGAGAAGCTGCGCGAGGGCGCGCGGCTGGCACGCGAGAACAAGGTGGACCTCATCCTGGCGGTGGGCGGCGGCTCGGTGTGCGACTATGCCAAGGGTGTTTCCGTGGCGGCGTATTGCGAGGAGGACCCGTGGGAGAAATATTATGTGCGCATGGAGCCGGTGGATAATGCCATCATTCCCGTGGGCTGTGTGCTGACGATGGCGGGCACGGGCAGCGAGATGAATGGCGGCTCGGTTATCACGAATCACGCGGTGAAGCGCAAGATTGGCCGCGTGTTTGGCGATGCGGTGTTCCCTCGTTTCTCGATTCTGGATCCGGTGCTCACGCTCACGCTGCCGCGCTACCAGATGGTGGCGGGCTGCTTCGATGTGATGTCGCATATCCTGGAGCAGTACCTTTCCGGCACGGATGACAATACGAGCGATTACATTGCGGAGGGGCTCATGCGCTCGCTGGTGCACAGCAGCCGCATTGCCGCCGCGAATCCGCAGGATTACGAGGCGCGCAGCAATATCATGTGGACGGCGACCTGGGCGCTGAATACGCTCATTGCGAAGGGCAAGACGACCGATTGGATGGTGCACATGATGGGGCATTCGGTGAGCTCCTACACGGATGCGACGCATGGCATGACTCTGGCGGCGGTCACGCTGCCGTATTTCCGCTATATTCTGCCCTATGGCCTGCCGAAGTTTGTGCGTTTCGCCCGCGTGGTGTGGGGAATCGACCCCGCCGGGAAGTCGGACGAGGAAGTGGCTCTGGCTGGTCTGGATGCCATGAAGGCCTGGATGCAGGAAATCGGTCTGGTGCTTTCGCTGCGCGAGCTGGGCGCCACGCCCGATATGCTCGATGGCATCGCCGAGGGCACGTTCCTGCTGCGCGGAGGCTACAAACCCGACCTGACCACAGGCGAAATCCGAAAGATTTTAGAGCAAGCGCTCTAAACAATGATTAATGATTAGTGATTAATGATTAATTGGTGAAGTTCCCGCGCGGCCAGCAGGCCGCGCGCTTGTTTTATGCGGATGTGGTGGAAGAATCATTTGCCACGCTCCGCTCTCCCTGTTTCTTTAAATGTTACCGTCTTCTCCCGCTGCTGCAGTGCCTCCACACCGAGCGCAATGATTTTCTTGCAACATGTCAATGCCTTGGGCGCTGAAGTTTCGGAAGCGCGAACCTCGGCGTAGACAGAAAGCTTTCCTTTCTGACGAAGCCGGGCGCCCGCCTGATTCAAAACACCACTAGCCCCCACAAAAAGCGCGACCGCCCCCGAGACCAATCGAGAGCGGTCGCTATTTGACACTGAAACAAAAAAAAACGCCGCTATTCTACACTTGATATTCGGAGAGTCAATGCTTTTTTTTGATAGGATTTAGGTTGAGAGCATAATATTGATTTCTTTTTCTGCTAAACACAGACAAGACGTTAAAATACCCAGCCGGTACACACTGCCCTTCCTGACCGCCCCCCCCCTTCGCCTGATTCGAAACACCACCAGGCACCACAAAAGTGCGACCGCCCCCGGGCCTAATCGAGAGCGGTCGCAATGTGTTAAAATATGAAAAAAGAAATAACTCCGTTATTATACTCCTGCAGCTCGGGGAGTCAATGCTTTTTTTCTTTCTCCTGATCGTAGTATATAGCGCTGAGCTCGCTGGGTGTAAACTGGGGAGGACGGTTTTCCCGTATTCGTCCTGCGGGCTTGTTTAATTTTGGATGTAGCATGTATAAAGCTCCCATCGATTATCAGGCCGCGCGCCTCTAAACAGTGATTAATGATTAGTGATTAATGATTAATTGGTGAAGTTCCCGCGCGGCCAATCGGCCGCGCGGACGGGGCGGGACAGGGTGAAAACACTCCTGCGGAGTGGTTCCGCCGGCGCTCTGTGAGCTATGGCGTGACGAGGCGGAAAACGGGGGAGGCCCCTGAATGGAAACGGACGGCGGGGGGGCGGGCGCCCGTTCAGCCTGCGCTTCCTGCGAAGCTCCGGCTTGACAAGGAGATTCCCTCCGGCACCGGGGAGCCCGGCACCGGAGGGGGAATGGAGGTTACTTCGCCTCTGCAAGGGCGGCCTGGGCGGCGGCGATGCGGGCGGTGGGCACGCGGTAGGGCGAGCAGGAGACGTAGGTGAGGCCGATCTTGTGGCAGAACTTGACGGAGGCGGGGTCGCCGCCGTGTTCGCCGCAGATGCCCATCTTCATGCCGGGGCGGGTGGTGCGGCCGAGCTTTTCGGCCATCTGCATGAGCTTGCCGATACCGTCCTGGTCGATGCTGGCGAAGACGTTGGTCTTCACGATTGCGAGGTCGCGGTAGTTCGGCAGGAAAGAGCCGGAGTCGTCGCGGCTCATGCCGAGGCCGGTCTGGGTGAGGTCGTTCGTACCGAAGGAGAAGAACTCGGCGGTTTCGGCAATCTCATCGGCGGTGACGCAGGCGCGGGGAATCTCAATCATGGTGCCTACCTTGTAGGAGATGCTGCGGCCCTTCTCGGCGAAGACTTCGGCGGCCACGCGGTCGATGATTTCCTTCTGCAGGTCGAGCTCACGCTTGAAGGCCACGAGGGGGACCATAATCTCCGGCTTCACCTCGATGCCCTCTTCCTCCTGCACCTCGATGGCGGCCTCGATGATGGCGCGGGTCTGCATTTCGGTGATTTCGGGGTAGTCGATGCCGAGGCGGCAGCCGCGGTGGCCGAGCATGGGGTTGAACTCATGCAGTTCCTGCACGCGGCGCATGATGATTTCCACGGGCATGTTGAACTTCTGGGCCAGGGTGAGCTGCTGCTCCTTGGTGTGGGGCAGGAATTCATGCAGGGGCGGGTCCAGCAGACGGATGGTGGCGGGCAGACCCTTCAGGGCGGAGAAGATGCCCTTGAAGTCGCTCTTCTGGAAGGGCAGGAGCTGGGCCACGGCCTTCTTGCGGTCATCGATGCGGTCGGAGAGAATCATGCGGCGCATGAAGTCGATGCGGTTGCCGGAGAAGAACATGTGCTCCGTGCGGCAGAGACCGATACCCTGGGCGCCGAAGGCGAGGGCAGCGGCGGCCTGGTCCGGGGAGTCGGCATTGGTGCGCACGCCCAGCTTCGTGGCCTTGGCGCACCAGTCCATGACGCGCTGGAAATCGCGGTAGGTCTGGCTCTGCTCGGGCTGCATGGTCTTGCGGATGAGCACCTGGATGATTTCGGAGGGGGCGGTGGGCAGCTCGCCTGCGTAGACGAGACCGGCGGTGCCGTCCAGCGAGAGGTATTCGCCTTCCTTGTAGGTCTTGCCGTCGATGCAGATGGTGCGGTTGTTGTAGTCGATGGTCATTTCGCTGACGCCGCAGACGCATACCTTGCCCATCTGGCGGGCGACGAGGGCGGCGTGGCTGGAGAGACCACCGCGGGCGGTGAGGATGCCTTCTGCCGCAATCATGCCGCGCAGGTCCTCAGGGCTGGTTTCGAGACGCACGAGCAGCACCTTCTCGCCGCGCTGGGCGGCTTCCACGCAGCGGGCGGCGTTCAGGTAGATACGGCCGGAGGCGGCGCCGGGGCCGGCGTTGAGACCCTTGGCAATGGGGCGTGCCTTGCGGATGGAGGCATCATCGAAAATGGGGGCGAGCACCTGGTCCACCTGGTCTGCGGGGATGCGGCTCACGGCGGTCTGCCAGTCGATGAGGCCTTCCTTCTCCATATCGCAGGCGATGCGGAAAGCGGCGATGCCGGTGCGCTTGCCGTTGCGGGTCTGGAGCATGTAGACCTTGCGGTCCTGGATGGTGAATTCGAAGTCCTGCATGTCGCGGAAGTGGTTTTCCAGCGTCTTGCGGATGGCGCAGAGCTCCTGATAGGCGGTGGGCATGACCTCTGCCAGGCGGGCTACGGGGTCGGGGGTGCGCACCCCGGCCACCACGTCCTCGCCCTGGGCGTTCATGAGGAACTCGCCGTAGAATTCATTGGTACCGGCGGCGGGGTTGCGGGTGAAAGCCACGCCGGAGCCGGATTCATCGCTGGTGTTGCCGAATACCATGCACTGCACGTTCACGGCGGTGCCCCACTCGCTGGGAATGCCGTATTTCTGGCGGTAGGTGATGGCGCGCTCGTTGTTCCAGGAGCCGAACACAGCACCGATGGCGCCCTGCAGCTGGTCCCACGGGCTGGTGGGGAACATCTCGCCGGTGCGCTTGAGCACCAGGGTCTTGAAGCGGCTCACGAGTTCCTGGTTGTCCTCGGCGGTGAGCTCGGAGTCGGAAATATCCTGGCCGTAGCGCTCTTCCTTCAGCGCGTGGATGACGCTTTCGAAGGGTTCCATGTCCTCGTTCTCGGCTTTCTGCACGCCCATCACCACGTCGCCGTACATCTGCACAAAGCGGCGGTAGCAGTCCCAGGCAAAGCGGGGGTTGCCGGTGGCCTGAGCCATGGCGGCCACGGTTTCGTCATTCAGACCGAGGTTCAGGATGGTATCCATCATGCCGGGCATGGATTCGCGGGCACCGGAGCGCACGGAGACGAGCAGGGGCATTTCCACGGTGTCGCCGAACTTGCGGCCCACCAGAGCCTCCATGCGGACAATGCCTTCCTTCACGCAGGAATCGAGCTCGGCGGGGTAGGTGCGGCCGTTGTCGTAGTAATAGGTGCAGACCTCTGTGGTGATGGTGAACCCGGGGGGCACGGGCAGACCGATGCGTGCCATTTCTGCCAGGTTAGCGCCCTTGCCACCCAGCAGGGGCTTCATGCTGCCGTTGCCATCGGCGGTTCCGCCGCCGAAGTGATAGACTATCTTGTTCATTGCTTCTTCTATATGTTATTTTTTCAGGGAAAATTAATCAGATAAGGCGGTATCATACGCGCGGGATTAAGCGGTGTCAAGTACGCTCCAAGTACACGCGTGTGCATGACGCGTAATTTTATTGCAACTTTGCGCTTGACCGTTTCACCGGGTTGTGGTAGCGTGCCCTCAGCGGACACAGACGCCGCTTTCATGTATATTTCACCGTTATGTCCACAGAACTTCCTCAGAAAGTCCAGTCCCACGCGAAAAGTGGCCGCATTGTCATTGTGGCCGCACGCTACAATGAGAAATATACCGATGCTCTCCTGCAGAACTGCCTGGATGAGCTGGCGGAGAATGCGCCGGGGGTGGCGGTGGAAGTGGTGCGCGTGCCGGGGGCATTTGAGGTTCCGGTCATGGTGAAACGAGCGCTGGTGCAGCCGGATGGCGGTGAAAAGCCGGACGTGGTGGTGGCCTTCGGCGTGATTCTGCGCGGCAGCACGGCACATGCCGACCTTATCGGCACGGCAATCACGAACCAGCTGCTGAGCATGGCCTGCGAAACGATGATTCCGGTGGTGCACGAGGTGCTGCTTCTGGGGAATGAGGAGCAGGCATTTGCCCGCTGCGTGGCCAGCGCGCTGAACCGCGGTCGTGAGGCTGCGCGAGCCGCGATTTCCATGCTGGACCTGCTCCAGGAGGAGCGCGAGAAAGCCCGCCTGGTTTTCCGCCGTGCTATGGTGAGCCGCAATGGTTCGCTTATCTGATTTGTCTCTGTTTTAACCGTTGTTTCTCTGTATGAATATTTCCCGCAGCAAGGTGCGCCAGAGTGCGCTCTGTTATATTTACACCTTCCTTTCGAATGGTTCCCAGCCGGTGGATAAGGCGCTTTTCTGGCAGATGGCTCAGGAAAAGGATCGCGACCACCTGCGCACGGCTCAGGCCAAGGCAGTGCAGCACGCCTGCCGCGCCTCGGTTGATTCTGCACGCCTGCTGGCAGAACGCCTGCAGCAGGTGGAAAACCGCATGCATGCCGACCTGACGGCTGCCACTCTGCGCGAGGAGATTGCCCGCTATGCGGAGCAGTCCGCCCGTTTCGATGCAGCGCTGAAGGCGCTGCAGTACTGCCAGGCAGACAAGTGCCGCGACACCACGGACCAGCTGGCGCTCTGCACGGGCGATGTGCTGCGCCTGGCGGCCATAGTGGAGGCCATGGGCCGCGACCTGCTGCCGCGCTTTGCTGATTTCCCGGCATACCGCCAGCAGCTTGATCCGCTGGCTGCCGCCATCAACCGCCGCGCCCGCATGCTGCAGGTATGCACCACCCTGGGTAACCCGCTGGAGCTTGCCGGCACCCCCGAGTATGTGAACATGGTGCGTCTGGCGCAGGATATGCAGGAGCTCCGCCCCGCGGTGGAAGACCTGGCTACCCGCGTGATTGCCCGCATTCCCCTGGTGGAACCACGCCTGGAGGGCATGCTCGAGAACTACTCGGTGGAGCGCCTGGATATGGTGGATAAGGCGATTCTCTACATTGCCCTTTATGAGCTGGAGGAAAATGGGCTGGATGTGCCCATCGTGGTTTCTGAGGCCACGGCTCTGGCCAACGAATATTCCGGCAGCAAGAGCGCTCAGTTCATTCACGGCGTGATTGCGGCTGCCGCCAGAAAATAATACTTTCCCATGGCCCACTTCTTTACACGTCTGGTAGACAAGTTCCTCGGCGAACCCGAAATTGATTGGGATGAGCTGGAGGCCGACCTCGTTTCCTCTGATATCGGCGCGAAGCGCGTGCTGCCCCTCATCGAGGAGCTGCAGGAGCAGGATTCGCAGGATGCCTGCGACATTGCCGATTACATCAAGGCTCAGCTGCGCGCGGCATTCCCCGCCCAGCTGCCCAGCCTGCCTGAGCCGCAGGCCGGTATGCCTGTGGTTATCATGATGGTGGGTGTGAATGGTGCCGGCAAGACCACGACCAGCGCCAAGCTGGCCTACCGTCTGCAGAAGCAGGGGCATAAGGTGCTGCTGGCCGCGGCTGATACCTTCCGCGCGGCGGCGGTGGAGCAGCTCGAAAGCTGGGCTGACCGCCTGCAGGTGCCGCTGTACAAGGGGCGCCCGAATCAGGACCCCGCCTCAGTGTGCTATGAGGCGCACTCCCGCGCCATCAGCGAGGGGGCTCAGTACCTCATCTGCGATACCGCCGGGCGTCTGCACACCCGCCACAACCTCATGGAGGAGCTTTCCAAGATCCGCCGCTCCATAGCCAAACAGGATCCCGCCGCTCCGCAGGCCTGTTACCTGGTGGTGGATGCCACCACCGGCGGCAACGCGCTCATGCAGGCCCGCGAGTTCCACAAGGCTACCCCGCTGAATGCAGTGGTGGTGACCAAGATGGACGGCTCGGGCAAGGGCGGTGTGGCCGTGGCGATTCAGGATGAGCTGGGCGTGTCCCCGGTGTTCCTGGGCATCGGTGAAGGGAAGGATGATCTCATCCCCTTTGACGCGGATAAGTACGTGAACACGCTGCTGTAAAGCGATTCTGCGCCATGGAGTGTCTGCTCGGATACACATATGAGGCTCTGGTGGAGCTGCTGGCCGGCATGGGGCAGAAGCCCTTCCGCGCGAAGCAGCTGCAGGAGTGGGTGTGGAAGCACCGCGCCACGTCCTTCGACCAGATGAGCAACCTCTCCCCCGCGCTGCGCGGTGAGCTGGCGGCGCGCTTCTGCCTGCGCCCGCTGGAGGTGGTGGAGGTGAACGCGAGTACTACCGGTACGACGCGCAAGTTCCTTTCCCGCATGCAGGACGGGCACCTGGTGGAATCCGTCATCATTCCTGCGGCCGTGGGGCAGGGCGGGGCACACAGCTCGCGGCTCACGCTCTGCGTGTCGTCGCAGGTGGGCTGCGCGTTCGGCTGCCGGTTCTGCGCGAGCGGTCTGCTGGGCTTTACCCGCAACCTGACCGCTTCTGAAATTCTGGGGCAGATTCTGGCTGCGGAGGAGATAGCCGGTGAGCGAGTGGATAATCTGGTGTTCATGGGCATGGGCGAACCCCTGGCCAACATGGATAACCTGCTCACGGCGCTTACCATCATTCTTGACCCGCACGGGTTGAATATCGGCGCACGCCATATCACTATTTCCACCTCGGGCAATGTGCCGGGGCTTCGCCGCCTGGCGGAGTTCGGGCGCCCGCTGCGTCTGGCGGTATCGCTGCACGGCGCGAGCGATGAAGTGCGCTCGCAGGTGATGCCGGTGAACCGCAAGTGGCCGCTGGCGGAGCTGCTGCCGGCGCTGCGCGAGTGGAACCGCACCGGCAAGCACATGATTACGCTGGAGTACATCCTGATTCAGGATGTGAATGCCATGATGCCCGAGGCCCGCAAGCTGGCCCGTATTGCCCGGGACCTGAACGCTAAGGTGAACCTCATTCCCTACAATACGGTGGAGGGACTGCCCTGGGTGCGCCCGTCGGAGGCGGATTGCAAGGCTTTCTGCCGCGCGCTGATGGCGGAGAAGATTCCGGTGACTATGCGCTACGAGAAGGGGCATGATATCAACGCCGCCTGCGGTCAGCTCCGCCTGCGCCGCACCACGGAGAAGAAGTCTGCGTCTGAGCAGGCGTAAAATACCCTTGACGAAAGTGCCGCTGCCGTGTATAGTGCGCGCGTGAGCTCGAAGAATGTACCTTTGCTGACCCTGCCGACCACGGATTATGAACGCATGCTGGAGATGAGTAACCAGCATCTCATCTCTGTGTTGCGCAATGCCGTGCTCGCCTCCGACCGCATTGGCCGTTTCTCTCCCCGCCCGCCGGAGAATCACGATGCCTACACCGTGCATCACCGCCCGGGGTGCATTGATATTCACCTGCATGCCGGTGGGGTGGATGTGTTCTGCTGCAAGTTTGTGCCTGCCCAGGAGTATTGATTTCATGCTGAGGCTGGTTCCTTATACCCTGATTGCGGCTTGCCTGTTGTCGCTGCCGTCATGCCAGCAGTGCCGCTGGTGCCCGGCGGAGACCGCGCTGACCGGGGCGCCGCTCCACCACGTGGAGCCGTATGAAGTGGAGTTCCGCCCCATGTTGCCCGATACGCCCGGTACGCGGATTGTCGGGCGCTTTCTGCTCGATAAGGATTCGGTCGATGATCTGGGGAATGAATACTGCCTGCAGGAGGTGCGCCGCCGCGCCGCCGCCATGGGGGGGAATGTGATTGTCTACCTCTACCCCGGTGTGGACTACGCTGCCGTGGCATACACCCCGGAACTGTACCAGGAAAACCTGCACGCCAACGATGATGCCGCTGCTGCAGAGGCGGAGTAACGGGCGTTTGTAACATACTTGTAACAATCGGCGGCAAATTTGTGCTCGCTTTCTGCCCGGGTATGTGCTAGAAATAATTCAGCGATTAACCCGATTTTCTACTTATGGCATTACACATCCAGATGAGTGAAGAGGCCGAGCAGGAGTACAAGCGCAATAAAGTGCGCGGCATGCTCTCTTCCTTCGGCGCCGCTTTCGGTCTGTCCCTGGCCTTTGCCCTCACGCTTACCTTCACGGTAATCGTGTTTGCGACCGACCCGCCCGCAGAATTCCTGGCCTATGTGCCGCCGGCAGAGGACCTGCCTCCCCGTCCGGTGCCCACCACGCCCCAGCTCAGCTCCAAGGCTGCTGCTCCTTCTGAGACAGTGGCTCCTGCTGTGATTGTTTCCACCGGCGCAGCTCCCGTGGCTATGGCTCAGCTCGATATCGAGATGGATGACAGCTCCGACGAGGGTCTTTCCATCGACATGGGCCTGGGTCTTGATACCGGTCTGGGTGATGACATAGGTGAAGGCGGCAGCGGTCTCGGTTCCTCCCAGGGTGGTGGTTCTGCCCTGACCGGCACGCTCTACGACCTCAAGCAGTCCAAGGGTGGTGCTCCCACCAAGGTGGCTCCCGGCGGCAATGTGAACAAGAACGAACTCTACTCCACGGTGGGTTCCTACCTGAAGACCTGGAGCCAGAGCGCTCTGGCCCGCTTCTACAAGTCCCCCACTCAGCTGTACGCTTCCAACTTCTTCGTGCCTATGGCCAAGGCTTCCCTGGCTCCCGAGGCTTTCCAGTGCCAGCAGAAGGTGAAGCCCGCTGCCTGGCTGGTGGTGTACCGCGGCAAGGTGAAGTCCCCGATCACCGGCAAGATTCGCTTCGTCGGCACGGGTGACGACTTCATCGGCGTGCGCTTCGGTGGCAAGACTGTGCTCGAGGGTGGTTACCGTATGCCCACCGCCTATCAGAAGAATGACCTGAGCAAGGTGCATATTTCCGGTGGCGATCTGGCTAAGCACAAGGCTCGCATCAAGAGCGGCGAAGACCGTGCACACCGCAACTACGAGTTCATCGAATATCCCGGCATCCCCACCTGGAACAAGGAAATCGGTGGTCTTACCGCCGGTGATCCCATCAACGTGAAGGAAGGTTCGGTGTATCCCATCGAAATCGCCGTGACGGAAGAAGGTGGTGCATTCGGTTATGTGCTCATGTGGGAAAACCTGTCCGACAACCCCGTGGTGAAGAACGGCAAGGTGCAGGGTGGCAAGAAGTTCTACCTCTTCCGCACTAACTTCTCCGAGCCGAATCGCGAGGAACTGCAGAAGCTTATCGGTAAGCACAAGCGCAGCGACAACATGGAATGGCCGGAATACGAGGCCGACTGCCCCATCTGGGTGGCTGTTCCCTGATTCCTGACTTTCGGAATATCTTTCAAAAGCTCCCGGCGGTTCGCCTCCGGGAGCTTTTTTTATTGGCTTTCCGGAACATCCGGATGCTGATTCAGCTGTTGTCAGTAGAAGGATGATTTCTGTCGTATCACATTTATACTTTGTAACATACTTGTAACAGAAGGAGGCGTTTTTCTGCTCGCTTTCTGCCCGGGTATATGCTAGAAAAAACTCAGCGAACAACCTGATTTTATTACTTATGGCATTACACGTTCAGATGAGTGAAAAGGCCGGTCGGGAGTACAAGCGCAACAAGGTGCGCGGCATGCTTTCTTCCTTCGGCTCCGCTTTAGGTCTGTCCCTGACCTTTGCCCTTACACTTACCTTCACGGTAATCGTGTTTTCGAATGACCCGCCTGCAGAATTTCTGGCCTATGTGCCCCCGGCAGAGAATCTGGCTCATCCACAGCCGACCACTCGGCAGTTCAGTTCCAGACCCGCAGCTTCTTCTGAAGCGGTGGCTCCTGTGATGATTTTTTCCATCAGTTCTGCTCCCGTGGTGATGGCTCAGCTCGATATTGAGTTGGATGCCGGTGATGATGAAGGTATTTCTGTCGATATGAATCTTGGGATCGAAGTCGGTCTAGGGGATGCTATCGGGGAAGGTGGCGATGGTTTAGGTTCCACCCAGGGCGGTGGTTCTGCTCTGACCGGCACACTCTATGACCTGAAGCAGTCCAGGAGTGGCGCTCCCACCAAGGTGGCCTCCGGCGGCAGCGTAAACAAGAACGAACTCTATGCCGCTGTGGGCGGTTATCTGAAGACCTGGAGCCAGAGCTCGCTGGCCCGCTACTATAAGTCGCCCACGCGGCTGTACGCCTCCAACTTCTTCGTGCCTATGGCCATGGCCTCGCTGGCCCCCGAGGCTTTTCAGTGCCAGCAGAAGGTGAAGCCTGCCGCCTGGCTGGTGGTGTACCGCGGCAAGGTGAAGTCCCCGATTACCGGCAAGATTCGCTTCGTCGGCACGGGTGACGACTTCATCGGCGTGCGCTTCGGTGGCAAGACTGTGCTCGAGGGTGGTTACCGTATGCCCTCTGCCTATCAGAAGAATGACCTGAGCAAGGTGCATATTTCCGGTGGTGACCACGCCGGGTATAAGGCACGCATCAGGAGCGGCGAGGACCGAGCCCACCGTAACTACGAGTTCATCGAATACCCCGGCATCCCCACCTGGAACAAGGAAATCGGTGGTCTTACCGCCGGTGACCCCATCAGCGTGAAGGAAGGTGCGGTGTATCCCATTGAAATCGCCGTGACGGAAGAAGGCGGTGCCTTCGGATACGTGCTCATGTGGGAAAGCCTGACCGACGCCCCCGTGGTGAAGAACGGCAAGGTGCAGGGTGGCAGGAAGTTCTACCTCTTCCGCACCAACTTCTCAGAGCCGAAGCCTGAGGAGCTGCAGAAGCTCATCGGCAAGCACAAGCGGAGCGGTAACCTGGAATGGCCGGAGTATGAAGCCGACTGCCCCATCTGGGTGGCTGTTCCCTGATTCCTGTGTCTTCCAGAAATATAATGAGATGAAAAGGGTGCATAATTGGCGCGCATGGCTTGTCTGCTGCTGGTTGCTGGCCGCAGTTGCGAAGGCTGAAGAGCTGGACATTGGCTCTCCGGATGAAGGTACGCGTGTGTTTGCGGAATCTTCCTGGAGTGAAACATCGTCGCTGGGGTTCGCCTCGGAGCTGACGGGTATCATTTATGATTTGAAGCGTCTTAAAGTGGGAACCCCCTCGGGGATTTCCCCCGGGACTCTCAGTTCTGTATGGTCGCGTTTCTTGAAAGACTGGGATAGGGGCGTGCTCAATCGCTATTTCAAGGTGCCGTCCCTGGTGGGAGCACCCTATTTTTACCAGCCATCTGTGAGCGGTGATTATGCTCCGAAGGCGCTTGGTGTGGAGGAATGCCTGCTGCCCGGTCATTGGCTGGCTCTGTATCAAGGTTGGGTGAAAGCTCCGCTTACGGAGCGGATACGTTTTGTCGGCATGGGTGATGATTACCTGGCTGTGCGTTTCGATGGTAAAACAGTGCTGGAAAGTCAGGGTGGGCAGATGTGCAGAGGTGCTCTTGTCGACTTGCGCGAGGGTGAATCGTATTTCATGCAGGTTGCTCTGGCGAATCAGGACGGCGATTTCGGTTTTGCGCTCATGTGGGAAGTGCCGGGCGAGAAGCCCCGATACCTTTTCCGTACCAATTTTTCACGACCGGAGAAAGCTGAGCTGCAGCAATTTATGGCCCCTTACCTCAATGGTAAGGAAATGCCCTGGCTCGATTTTGAACCGGAATCCTATATCTGGATGGTGAGTCCACCGTGCGGCAAGTGGTAAACTCATGGCCGTTCTGTAGCAAATTTGAAGTTTCCTTAAGCGAATTCTGGATCATTCATGGGGGTTGGTGGCTGTTTGTGCATCTTCTCACGATAATGTGAAAATATATTTTTCGTTCTAACCCGCACGAAAACATAGCACTTAGGGCAGGGGGTGAAAAATAATGCGCAAAAAATCTCAAAAATATGCTTGACGTTTCGCCGTGGTTCTGGTAAGCTTTGCCCCGCACCCCGCTACGGGGTAGCCCGAAAGAGAAAGCGGTTCACCGCTCACTACAGCCGGGCGAGGCAATTTTCCAAGTATGACTTTCCGAGGCGCCGAGGGCTGCGGTAACGCGGTTCGCTGGCTTTAACAACCTGCCAGGCGGGGCGCCGGAGAGGATAAAGAGAGGGAAGGAA
>JAZONE010000109.1:0-5326 GCA_045654325.1 Akkermansia sp. | reverse complement strand
AGCGGGCGACATATCAATAGCGAGGGGTGAAGAGGGGCGCGCGTAAGCGTGCCCCTCGCAACCCCTCGTTTGATAAATAAACAAATAAAACCCGTGAAATGGGTGACATAGGGCTTTGGCATTCAACCTTTCCACGGCTTCTGTCACCCGTTTCACGGGTTCCGGATTATTTTTTGCATACGAGGGGTTCCGCCCGCCAACGCTACGCGTGTCGGGCTCTACCCCTCGCTATTGATATACCGCCCTCCGGGCTCAAAGTTCCGCTCGCCGTTGGCTCGCCAACTTCCCATTTGACTAGCAGAATGAGTCAGCAAATCTGAAACTGACCCGGCAATAGAATTTTTTTCGCGCTACGGTATTGCTATTTGAAATAGCTTATGGTAGGCTTAATACGTTGCCGTTCATCTTGCCTATGTTCCGCTGGCTTATCATCCTTCTCCTTCTGGTTTCATTCTCACCCATGCAGGTTATGGGTGAGTCCAACTCTGAAAAAAGAGAACTGATTAATCGCGCCGCCCGTGGCGACAAAAACGCCTGCTACACCGTGGGGAGAAACCTCTTCCTCGGCTTCTGGGAGTGTGGCAGCAAACGCAAACTGGGCTTCGAGTACCTGCTGCGCGCCGCCGAGCTGGGACACGTACAGGCCATGCATGATGTGGGCGACTATTACCGCCGCGGCAAAGGGCATTTACCCGTCAGCAAAAGCCAGGGACGCGAGTGGCTGGAAAAAGCAGCCAAAGCCGGGCACGCAGTGGCGGCTCAGAAACTGCAGGAGCATTACGGTATAACGCTCCAGAAAAAGAAGAAGAAGAGCAAAAAGAAAAAGGAAACCGCCCAGGACCCGACCGTGGATAAAATCTCCAAGGTTGCAGAAGCAATCCAGCAAATTCGAATCCAGCGTTTAATTTTTGAAGATGGCCCGCTCGAAGATTTGCTGGAGTTTCTCCGTGCAGAAACCAGGAAGCAAGGGTTCCACGGTATCAATTACATCATCGAAGCAGGCCCGTCCGATTCTCCGAAACACCGTTACGTTTCCTTCCTCTCGATGTCTATAAACCTGGAAGACGTTTCCGTCAAAGAACTTCTGGATGTAGTCAAGGGGCAAGCAGGTATTGACTACAAAGTTGCCCCCCAAGGCATTATCATCACCTATGACGGTCCGGTTCCGGAAACCACTTCCGCAGACGAGGACACCGAACAGGAGGAACCTGCACCTGAGCCGGCGCCTGCCCCCCTGCCACCCTGGGCTCAGAATCCCTACCCGAGCCCTGCGCGGTAATAGCAATGCCGCCGGAGCAAGCCCTCATCGGGCCTGTTTCAGGAAATAGAGCCCGGTGTAGATACGCGGGTCAAGGGCTATCCCCTGCTCCACCTGCTCAGCCAGCCAGGCATCTATATCCTCCAGCGGAGCTTCGCGCACGGTGATATCCTCACTCTCCACCCCGCCGCCGGCAGCCACGCGGCGCAGCCCGGTGGCCAGAAAGAAGGACAGGCTCTCCGACGTGAGGCCGGGGGAGGAAGGGCCATGGAAAAGGAACTCCACCGTATCCGCCTCGTAGCCGGTTTCCTCCAGCAGCTCTCGGCGCGCGGCGGAGGCATCGCTCTCCGGGCCCTCATCTCCGCTGAGTCCGGCGGGGAAGCAGAGGCAGCGCTGCCCTATGGGCGGGCGGAACTCCTCCACCAGCAGCACCTTGTTTTCCGGGGTGCAGGCAAACACCATGACCGCGCCCGTGTTGTTCACGCGCTCGCAGTACTCCCAGCGCCCCTCGCGCACCATGTTCAGGAACTTTCCTTTGTAAAGCGTTTCCATAGCAGAGAAAAAAAGGGGCGGCAAGTTCTGCACCCGCCGCCCCGGTTGAAGATAAACGGAGTCTTACTCGCGCACCAGGGTCTGGAAGCGGGCCAGAATGCGCTTGGTCACGGGGCCGGCCACACCGGTGCCGATGGTGCGGCCATCCAGAGAGGTGGCGGCAATCACCTCTGCGGCAGAGCCGGTGAGGAAACACTCATCTGCGCAGAGAATATCGAAACGGTTCATGACCTTCTCCACACAGGGAATACCGAGCTCAGCGCAGATATCCATCACCGCGTGGCGGGTGATACCGCCCAGGCCACCCTCGGTCAGCGGGGGGGTCTGCACCTCACCGTTCACCACGATGAAGATATTATCGCCCGTGCATTCTGCCACATTGCCGCGCTGGTTGAGCATAAGCGCCTCGCCGGCACCGGCTGCCACAGCCTCCATCTTGGCGGAAATGCCGTTCAGATAGTTCAGGCTCTTCACCTGCGGGCAGAGAATATCCGGGTTCGGGCGGCGGAAGGAAGAGGTAATCATGCTCAGACCCTTCTCGTACATCTCCTTGGGGTACAGGGCGATATTCTGCACGATGATGAACATGCTGGCCTTGGGGCAGTTGCGGGGATTCAGCCCCAGGTCGCCCACGCCGCGGGTCACCACCAGGCGGATGTAGCCGTCCTCCATGCCGCTGGCAGCCACGGTTTCCTTCGTAGCCTCGCACACTTCCTCGAAGCTCCACGGCAGCTCAATCATGAGGTAGCGCATGGAGTTGAACAGGCGCACGATGTGTTCCTCCAGGCGGAACACCTTGCCGGAGTAGAAACGGATACCCTCAAAGCAGCCATCACCATAGAGAACACCATGATCAAAGACGGAGACCTTAGCCTCGTCCCGGTCAACCAGCTTGCCATCGAACCAGATTTTCATGATAAAAAATTTATGTGAACGGGAGCATTATACGCCCTTTTCCCCGCATGTGAAGCAGAAAAATGCGGCATGTCCTTTTTTTATGATTGAACACCGCCCTGCCCCGGCGTATCATAACAGATAGAATATGACTGACCAGCCCCGTCCTTTGCAGCATCCATCCCGAATCTGGAATGCCATCGAATCCGTCTGCAACCGCGTTCTCTCCCGTTTCATCCCGGAGAAAGCGCTCCGCTGGTGCTGGGGGCTGCTGCAGCTGATTGTCACCCTGCCGCTGGCCCTGCTCGCGCTGCAAGACCTTCTGGGTATCGTCTATGTCAACACTGCCGTGACCGATTACATATGCGGAGAACCCATCATTGCCTGCGACTCTGCCACGGTCAACCCCGACAACGAAGGCCGGTTAATCAAGATTCAGGGTAAGATGACCGTGCCCGCCACCTCGGTTCAGGACCCCATCCTCGGGCTGAACATCGCCGCCCCCTGCGCCCGCCGCTCATTCCGCATGAACCCGGAGGGCATGGCTCAGCTTAAATCCGACCTGCCGGTAATCAAGCAACTGTTCACCGCAGATGACACCCTGACCACGGTGGACGGCCACATCGGAGCCTACCGCATCAAGCACCCGGAAGAGGCCATTCTGGAGCGCTACATCAGCGAAACCGCCGCCGCCACCCCCGACCACATCACCCCCGGCACCCCGCCGGAGGGCATCACCATCAGCGATTCCCTGCAGATTTACACCGCAGACGGCATCCACCTGGGCACCGTCTCCTACCGCATCCCCTCGCAGCCGGAGCCCCCGCTCTACATCATCGGCCGCCAGTTAAACGGCTGCCTCGATTTATCCCAGCCCGGTACCTACGAAACCACCCCCTGGGTATGGGAGGAACGCAATCGCGAAACCGAGCTTAATTTCAGAAGCGAAGAGGCTCCCATAATTCCCATCGTCTACCTGGCGCTCTGGGTGCTGCTGCTCATGCTGCTGGGCACCCTCCGCGCCATCTGGTGGAACCTGACCCGCAGGGCAGATATTCTGCGACTGCCGCTCTGGCAGGCCGCCCTGCTGCTCGGCGGCGGCGCTGCGTTCCTCCTCACCGGTGCGGCCATCATCGTGCTCAATGAAACAGGCCTCCTCAAGCTGGAGCATATCATGATGCCCGGCCTGCTCTTCCTCATCCCCGGCTCAGGACTCCTCGCCTACGCCGTCCAGCTGTGGAGATGGAAAAGGTAAATCCCCCAATGGGCACCTTATGATTCCCCTGCGCGGGTGAAGGTTCGGAAATGAGCTGCATCACTACGACTCCGACCAGGTGGTGGAAGTCAAGCCGCGTTCGCTGATAAACACCGATTTACTCTCCAACGTGGGAGAAAGCTGCGAGATGAGCTGTTTCTGCACTCTGGTGAGAGGCTGATCTGCGGCATTATAGCGCGTGGTGGTGGTCACGCTGTATACGCCATCGCCAAGAGACTCTGCGCCCAGGGTGGTTTCGGTCATAGGGGAGTCGGACACCGCAGAAACTCGACACGGAAGAAGATTGCACATGCATATTGTTTAAAAAAAACAGATGAACATTATTATTTTAATTCATATGGAATGATTGTAGGCACAGATAATGAAGAACTATGCAATTTATTCCAAATGCTATACATTTCAGATAAGTGAGATATCATTTGTAATGAAAGCATAATAAGACAGGCGAGCAATAGCATGCAATAATCGACAAATAAAGGTTGCATGGTTTTCAAAAATGTGCTATACCTTGGTTGGATAAGGAGCATATCTTTATTTGGAATCGTTATGAATCACTACACTGAACATAATACAAATAGACTTATAATCGGAGCATTGCGTATACCGTTCAGCACATTTATGCTGATATGTTATATTATTATTAATGTCAGCCTTCTATTGAATCAAACAGCGGTTGCTTCAGAAGGGTGCGAAATTTCCCAGAATCTTATCAGGGAAGGTGAGGAACTCCGGGATATTGTCAAGGATCCGGATACTTCATTTTACATACGGCGTTATTCAAAAAGACTTTCACATTATTTTAATCCTGACGGGACAAAGGAACAGGGAGGTAATGGCTCTAGTTTGGATGAGGCATTTGTTGTAGATAAACAGGATGTAAAGGTCTTAACAATTTGTTATGATGAAATTGGCAAATTTCCTGACGTAACCAAGATTGTAAAAATCGATAACAAAATATATTACATCTGCTGCTTCTCAGTTCGGGAAAATAACGAGACAAAGTATTTTCAAATCTTTTTCCATATGAAAAGTTTAACAAAGTTAACCCCTCCTTTGTCATAGTTCTTAACAAAGGAGGGGCTTTAACTAATTTATTCCTTTATTGATGAGGCAATTAAAGATTGATGTGTTATCCGCATTGGTGGTGACGGACAAATTGGACTTTGGCGAGCCGCAGGCGAGCGGAACTTTGAGCCCGGAGGGCGGCATATCAATAGCGAGGGGTAGAGCCCGACACGCGTAGCGTTGGCGGGCGGAACCCCTCGTATGCAAAAAATAATCCGGAACCCGTGAAACGGGTGACAGCCTGCCACGGCGTAGGGCGTGAGCCCGGAGACGGGAAGCCG
>JAZONE010000108.1:0-4927 GCA_045654325.1 Akkermansia sp. | reverse complement strand
TAATAAGTCAGCGGCTCTCAACAAATTGGACTTTGGCGAGCCAACAGCGAGCGGGAATTTGAGCCCGTAGGGCGGCATATCAATAGCGAGGGGTAGAGCCCGACACGCGTAGCGTTGGCGGGCGGAACCCCTCGTATGCAAAAAAAATAATCCGGAACCCGTGAAACGGGTGGCAGCCTGCCACGGCGTAGGGCGTGAGCCCGGAGACGGGAAACCGTGGAAAGGTTGAATGCCAAAGCCCTATGTCACCCGTTTCACGGGTTTTATTTGTTTATTTATCAAACGAGGGGTTGCGAGAGGCACGCTTACGCGCGCCCCTCTTCACCCCTCGCTATTGATATGTCGCCCGCTGATGCGGGCTTTAAAGTTTCGTTCGCTTCGCTCACCTCAACAAATTTCAATCGGGCTGCATGGTGATTTCCGGACTTATTAGAAATCCCCGATCCCGATTTTGTAGCTACTGCTTCATGATACAAAAGCGTAATCTTTGTTCGTTAATCACGTCAGCTGGTTCTGGGGCACATATCTACCAGCAAATATGAAACAGCCTCCTTTTTTTTTGTGTACACCCGCAGCAGACTTGACAAAAAGCTACAGCAAGTGTATGAAATGCGCCGTTAACTGTTCGTAACGTATATGCAGGAGATTTTGCAGAATCCGACCTTTGTTTTGTTTGCCATTTTGTTTTTCGGGCTTTGTCTGGGGAATCTGAGTGTGAAGGGTATTGCTCTGGGGACATCCGGGGTGCTGTTTGTGGCCATGGTAGCCGGGCATTATAAGTTGAGCGTTCCTGCGGGTGTGTCGGAGCTGGGGACGGCGTTGTTCGTATATTGCGTGGGCCTTGGCGTGGGTAATCGCTTTTTTGCATCGTTGCGGAGCCGCGGCAGGAATCTGGTGCTGCTGGCTGTCATCATTGTGCTCTGCGGCTGGGTGTCGGCCTGGGGCTGCTGCAAGCTGCTGGGTATAGATATGAGTGTGGCGGCGGGGTTGTTTGCCGGTGCTTGCACCAGCACACCGGCGCTGGCTGCCGCCCTGGAGGCTGCTCACGAGGCCGGTATCAACGAATCTGTCATCAATATCGGTTACGGCGTGGCCTATCCCTTCGGTGTTATCGGCATTGTGCTTTTTGTGCAGCTGCTTCCCCGCTTGTTGAAGCAGGACCTGGGCGGGCAGAGTGGTGCTGCCACGGCGGAAGGTGCCATAGTGGCCCGCCTGGTGAAAGTGGTGAATAGCGGGGTGGCTGGGCTGCGCCCGGAGGAGGTGCAGGAGCGTTTCCGGCTTCGCAGTCGTATCACCCGCATCATGCGTGGGGGCGAGTTGCAGCCCCTGAAGGAAAATGATACCCTGACCTGTGATGATGAAATTCTGATGGTGGGCAGCAGTGATGCTCTGGGGCATGATGCCGCGGTGCTGGGATATATGGAGAGCCCGGGCCAGCGGTTGCGCCTCCTGCGAGATGAAATGGCAGAGGTGATTCTTCTTGATGAGAAGATGAGCAACAAGACCCTGGAGCAGCTCGATACCCTGCATAACTTCGGAATTACGGTGTCCCGGATTTCCCGCCTGGGGAACGAGTTTGTGCCCACTCTTGGCACGGAGCTCATGCGCAATGATGTGCTGCGTGTGGTCGGTTCACCCGATGCCATTGCTGCTTTCAAGAAAGCCTGCGGGCACCGCAGTACATCGATGAACGCTGCCGATATGCTCTCGCTCACCGGCGGTCTGCTGCTGGGTATCCTGCTGGGTAAAATCAACATCAGCCTGGGTTCAGGAGATGGGTTCTCCCTGGGTATGGCGGGCGGCCCGCTGGTGGTTGCCCTTATCATGGGTCACTTCGGCAAGGTGGGCCCCATCACCGGCTATATGCCGCGCCCCACGCGCATGCTGGTCATGGATCTGGGGCTCATGCTGTTCCTGGCTGGAGCCGGTGTGAAGGGTGGTGAGAAGCTGGTGGAAACGCTCATGCAGAATGGTGTCACCATGTTCCTGGTCGGGGCGGTCATCACCCTGCTGCCGCTTTTTGTCGGTTATTTCTTTGCCCGCAAGGTGCTCAAGATGGAGCTGGCAGAAACGCTGGGCTGCTGCTGCGGTTCGCAGACTTCCACCCCCGCGCTCGGTGCCATTACCGCCAAGACGGATAGCCAGGACCCCGTCATTGCCTATTCCACAGCTTATCCGGTGGCCCTCATTCTCATGACCATCCTCTCCCAGCTTCTCATCCGCCTCTGCTGACGGAAGGCTGCCGCGCCGTAGGTAAAATCCGCTGCGCTGCTCAGTCTTTCCGGGTCAGGATGCGCTCCATATCGGCGACCGAGGTGCAGCGGCGCAGGTGGTATTCCTGGTCGGGTGTGAAATCGGGGTAGCAGAAGGCCAGGTATTTCTTCATGCGGTTGCAGTGCCCTTTCTCGGTGCGGGTGTGAAGGAGCACCCGGCCTGTTTCTTCGATGAGGATGCGGTAGTATTCATGCATTTCCTCGCGGGTGGGAGCCGGGTCACCGCGCAGCTGACGGAAGAGATAGGGATTGCGCACGGCTCCGCGCCCCAGCATGAGCCCGGCGGCTCCGGTGCTTTCCAGGCACTGCAGGGCCTGCTCGGCGGTGTTGATGTCACCATTGGCCAGCACCGGGCAGGGGAGCTGGGTTACGGCCTGCTGCACGTAGCTGAAATCCGGTGTGCCGCCATAGAGCTGGCAGCGGGTGCGGGCGTGAATGCCCGCTTCATCCGGCGCGGCTGCGGCCAGAAGTTCCAGAATGCGGGGGAATTCGCTGCCTGCGTCCTGCCAGCCGAGCCGGCATTTGACGCTGAAGCGCCCGCTGGGGAGCGCGGCGCGCAGCTGCTGCAGAATATCGGCGAAGCGAGGTAAATCACGCAGCAGTCCGGCGCCGGCACCGTGGCGGTTCACCAGAGGCGAGGGGCACCCGGCGTTCAGATTGATGCCGGCCACCCCCGGGCGGGCCAGCAGCATGGCGGCATCGCGCAGCAGAGCTGCGGCATCACTGCCGGCCAGTTGCGCCAGCACGGGAACCCCGGTTTCATTCTCATCGATACAGCGCAGGTTGTGTTCTGCCAGGGCGCAGGTGGTGGGGGTGCTGCGGAAGTAGGCCGTGATGAATGCATCCGGCAGGGAGCGGATGCGCTGCAGAGTGCGCATGAATGCCAGATCAGTTACATCCTGCATGGGGGCCAGCACCAGTTTCATGCACTGTATGGTAGCATGAACTGCCCCGCGGTGCAAGGCGTGCAGACACAAATTAGGCCGCCTGAGCTGGAATGAGCTTGACAAAAGCTCGCTGAACGTGCATAAAAGCCTTTGACCCGTTCTTGAACATGAGGATGGTCAGAAGTCACCCACTGCTTTTCGCGATGAAATACAGCCAGATTATCACTGCCGCTTGTCTTACCTTACCTTTGGTTTCGTGTCTGAGTAATCCGTACGAATTGGCTCAGGTGACCACTGGGTATGCTTTTGCTCGTCCGCAGATCAAGATGACGGTGACGGACTCGGTGAGTGTGGGGCAGTGGGATGTGCCGGCCGGTCTGGATGGCCCCCGCCGCATCGTGATTGATACTGAGCTGCAGCAGGCTCATTACTACATAGCCGGTCGCCGCGTGGGCTGGAGCACGATTTCCTCCGGCAAGGCAGGTAAGGATACCCCCAAGGGGGTGTTCCCGATTCTGACAAAGGATGAAGACCACGTTTCCTCAACCTACGGCAGCATTGTCGATGCTGATGGTAATACCCTGGTTGCCAATTATACCAAGGGTGAGCCCATTCCCCCTGGTGGCATCTACAAAGGTGCGCCCATGACTAATGGTATGCAGCTCACCTGGGGCGGTATCTGGATGCACGAGGGCCTGGTGACCTCTGCGCCGGAAAGCCACGGTTGCATTCGCCTGCCCAAGCGTATGGCCAAGATTTTCTTCGATAACACACCGGTGGGTACCCCTGTAGAGATTAAGTGATATGCGTGTATTTCTGAATACTCTTTCGCTCGCTGCGGTGGTGGCTCTGGCCGCTTGCCAGCAGCAGAATCAGGTGCAGGTTGCACCGGTGGCCGCGGTGGCGCCTGCTCTGAGTTCGTATGAGCAATTTGTGGCCGGCAGCAAGAAATATCCCACGGTGATGGAGGTGTACCTTGACCGGAACCTGCTGAGCCGGGCCACGGGAAAAGACCCGATTTACATCTGCCTTTCCCAGCAACGCGGGCGCCTATACGTGGACGGCAAGGTAGCTGCTGACTGGCCGGTTTCCACCGGTGCGGATACGCACCCCACGCCGACCGGTCGCTACAAGGTGCGACTCAAGAAAAAGGAACATGCTTCCAATCGTTATGGTAAGTTCTATGACGCAGATGGTAAGTGTGTCGATAAAAATGCTGATGTGTTCACCCAGACGATACCTGAAGGCGGGCGCTTTGAAGGGTCAGCCATGCCGAACTGGATGCGCCTGACTTCCGACGGTGTGGGTATGCACACCGGCAAAGTGCGTGCCGGCCGCCGCTTGTCGCACGGCTGTATCCGCCTGCCGCATGTGGTAGCTACCTTGCTATATGATGAGGTGGTGCAACTGGGAACCCCTGTCTATATTCTGGAGGACATTGAACCCGGTTACCCCGTGGCAGAGGCCATGGCTCGCCGCGAAATTGCAGAGGCTGAAGCCAAGGCTGAGGCTGCAGCCGGAAAAGCTGCATCCGCCGCCGATGCCGAGGGTTGATTCGCACATGTGTCCCAAAGATTTTGCGGCGCGATAAAGATTGGAATTTGGCGAGCCAACGGCGAGCGGAAATTTGAGCCCGCAAGGGCGATAGAATCATAGCCCAGCGTGGAGCCGCAATGCGGCGGAACGCTGGGTTTGGTGTTAAATATACCCGGAACCCCGAACGAAGTGAGCGGGTGGCAGAAAGCGCGGCTAAAACACTAAGCCAAA
>JAZONE010000107.1:0-19338 GCA_045654325.1 Akkermansia sp. | reverse complement strand
TTCGGGGTTCCGGGTATATTTAACACCAAACCCAGCGTTCCGCCGCGTTGCGGCTCCACGCTGGGCTATGATTATGCCGCCCTACGGGCTCAGAATTCCGCGCACTACGTGCGCCTGTATGGGCTCGCCAACTTCCAATTTGACTAGCAGAATGAGTCAGCAAATCTGAAACAGACCCCAAAATACCTCTTTTCCCATAATTTTCAAAACCCCAGCAATCCCTGTCAAGGCATACTAATGCCAAGACTGGGATTGCTGACAACAAAACATCAGGCGGTACGTGCAGGATACGAAGCCTTCTTCTCTGTAGAGACCTTCACAATACCCCATACTTTGAGCAACGAGGTAAACTCTGTAGAAACGCTGCTGTCCCCACGCATATAGCGACGAGCCAGAATTCTGCTTGGCAGATTCCATTTCGTTCTTTTGTCTCTGTCACAATGTATTGTATATCACTGTTTTATTGCATGTGTCACACGAGATGCCCGTGTGACACAAATTCTGCAAGCAGCAGGGACCACAGCCGCATAACCCGCGCCCCCGGCAGCCCCTCATGGTCTGCGTTCATCAATTTTTCCGGGACAAATGGATTGCAGCAAATGGTTATACCAGACTTCACGAGTATCCAGTTCGTCGCAGAATGCAGTATACTCCGCCTCCTTTGCAAAGAATGGTCGCACCAGCTCCCGGGCGCCGGCATACAGGCCGGCAAGCCCGCGGCGCACCTTGCGCGCCAAGTGCAGCCAGTGCAGCACGAAGGCAATTTTCTTCAACACAAAAAACGAGAGAAGATTCAATAGAATTCCCAGGGCATAGGACACCCCAATGGCGTACCAGAACTGGTCATGCCCCGGCCACAGCATGAAAGGCACTCCCATGCAAAGCGCCAGCTGCAGCACCCACATGATATAGGAACGGCTCACCAGATGCCCCAGCCCCAGAAACGGCACTGCGATATTCAGACACCCGCACCCGGCATCGCGAGCCGAACCGAAAAAGTGGGGCAACACCACACCAAGCAACATAGCTGAAAACCAGCTGCGTGCTCGCCCCTCCTCATGGTACTTCGCCAGCAATGCGTGTATCTCCTTGGCGGCAAGTTTGCGCAGCTCGACCGGCGCCATGCCAGCAACGGACTCCGGCGTAAGCGACAGAACAGATTCGTACGGCTTATTCATAATCTCGCAGAATATCGTGTACGAGCCATATTACCACAGACCTGACCTCATGGCAAGCTTCACCCGATGATGCTTCATGAGGCTCCTGAGATATTCAAGAAGCTGGGGCGCACCATCAGACACTTTTTGCTATTGACCCCGAAAAAATCGCACTGTGAAGGAGTTACATCTTCTACAGTGCGTTATTTATGGTAAAATCTGATCGGGGCGACAGGATTCGAACCTGCGACATCCAGCTCCCAAAGCTGGCGCTCTACCAGGCTGAGCTACGCCCCGATGGTGAAGAGCAAAATTTCGTGCCACCTGGGCACAAAAAAAATGGCTCGGGACGGGATCGAACCGCCGACACGCGGATTTTCAATCCGCTGCTCTACCAACTGAGCTACCGAGCCATTCTGCAAGCCCGTCTTGGACGGGGTGCGGGAGAAGTTTACACCAGATTCGAGCAGATTGCAAGCCAAAAATGCTATTTTTTATTATTTTTTTACACATCGTACTGCAAAGCACTGATAACGGAGCCATTAGCAATTCTCCTGAAGAGTCAGCAGGAGGTGGCGCAACGAGGCACAGCGGTAGGCAGCGCGGGAAAAATCGCTGAGTTCGGTCATGCGATTGGGGATGGCCACGCACGGGATGCCGGCATTCTGCGCGGCGATGGTGCCGTTTTCCGAGTCTTCAATAATGAGACACTCCTCTTTCTGCAGGCCGAGGCACTGCTGCGCGGCGAGAAAAAGGGCCGGGTCGGGTTTGACGGCGTAGCCATCGGTGCGGGTGAACACACCATCAAAAAGCCCATAGATACCGAGGCGCTCCAGCCAGCCCTGCACCCAGCGGCGGGAGGACGAGGAAGCCACGGCGAGCCCGATTCCCTGCTCCCGGCACCAGGAAAGCAGTTCGGCAGCACCCTCCATCAAGCCGCTGCGCTCCAGATCGGCTTCTAGCATGGCCTGGCGGGCGGGAGTCTCAACAGCCCAGTCATAGCTCTTACCGGTGAGTTTTTCGAGATGCGCGGCAGGGTCCCAGTGCGAATAGCCCGCTCCCAGACAAGGGGCGTAGGTTGCAATGGAGATTTCCTGCCCCTCGCGGGCATAGAGATGCACCCACGACTGGTAGATGGCCCACTCGGTATCGACGAGCACTCCATCAAAATCGAAAATGATTCCTT
This sequence comes from Akkermansia sp., assembly GCA_045654325.1. Classification (GTDB taxonomy): domain Bacteria; phylum Verrucomicrobiota; class Verrucomicrobiia; order Verrucomicrobiales; family Akkermansiaceae; genus Akkermansia. The sequence goes on along the minus strand of JAZONE010000107.1, from coordinate 16,995 downwards.
TGGGCAGGTGCATGGGTGGGGAATCAGGGCTCTCCGTTGAGCTTGGCTTTCCACCATTCGCGGAAGGAGCGGTGGGCCAGGTTCTTGCGGAACAGATAGATGGCTATACAGATATAGAGGAAGTTCGGCAGCCATGCGCTGATCCACGCCTGAATGACACCGGCCTCACCCAGCGCCGGGAACACTCGGTAGAAGAAGAGCAGCAGAGCAGCCAGCAGCACAGCAATACCTATACCTTTCATCGTACCCCGGCGCTGGAATGTAACCGAGCTGGGGATGGCCAGCATAACCAGCACCATGCACGAGAATACGCGGGCTATACGCACATGCCACTCGGTACGCTTCTTGCGGCGATCTTCACGGGAACCTGCGCCGGATACTATGTACTCATACAGCGTGGAAGTTCCCATGGCATCAACACGCCCGCCATGCCCCGGGCTGACAATCTGGTATGGCTTTTCATCAAATGCCAGAGTCATGGTTTCGACGAAGGTATCATCTTTGGGGCGTGTGCCGGGAGCAGCCATTTCACGAATGTAGATGTTGCTGAATGTCCAGGTGGATTCCTCCTTATTCCAGACTGCGCTTTCTGCTATGTATTGTTTAATAAGTTTACCACGTACTTCTGTATCAAACTGGTCGATGTTGATACCCACCATGGGCTGTCCCAGGTCCGTAATCATTGCCGGGTGTTCGATTCGCCAAATGCGGGATGTGGCATCACTCCGGTAGACAATGGACTGGGTCGTACCATCGGCATTTTTGCGTTTCTTAAGCACCATTTCGCGATACAAGGAACCATTAGGGGCCCAGTGAAAACCACAGATACCGTATCCGAGAGCAACGAGCGTCCCCATGATGAACACAGGCATGCAGACGCGAAGCAACGAGCGACCGGACTGCAGCATGCCGGTGATTTCTGAACCACCGCAAAGCTTGCTCAGGCACCAGAGAGTACCCATGAGCAAGGTATAGGGCAGAATCTGGTAGAGGAACATGGGCAGCTGGGTTCCATAGAATCGCAGAGCCTGCAGCACCGGGTCATCAAAGCGGGTCCGGAAACGCTCCATGTTGTCGGTGAAGTCTGCCAGGATGTAAATGAGCAGCATAATCATCGTACACATGAAGAAGTACGAAACAAAGTTGCGCGTCATGTAGCGATCCATGGTGCCCATGAAGGCATAGAAAACAGCTCCGATGAAAGGAAGATAGCAAAGCAGCCCCAGAAAGATAGGACGACAGAGCTGCTCGATGGGGTAGCTCGAGGGCATACCGGGCACCTCCCAACGCATCTGCTCCAGCTCTACCGGCACCAGGTACCAGGCCAGCAGAGACCCCAACAGAAAGAAAACAACAGCAGGAAGAGAATTACGGAGAACAGACATATGTTAAGGTGTAAGTTATGTTTTTGAAATTAAATTACTGTCCGGTACCAAGACGGTCTGCCAGATACTCAGGCAGCCCCACCGCGAGCACAGCCTGCTGTGCACCGGCCACATCGTACTCCACCCGGCGGAGAGTCACCGTGCGGGCATCTGAATCATAAATGGCATAGCAGGCGCGGGGATCGCCATCGCGCGGCTGGCCTACGGAACCTACATTGATGAAGTATTTCACCCCCATCTCCAGGGGCACCACTACCTGCCCCGCGTCGCGAAGCTGCTGCCAATACTCGGTGCGTTCCACCGAGTGGCGGCCATCCCACGTGAACACCTTGGGCTGGTGTGTGTGCCCATGAAAGCAAAGCGGCAGAAACTGGCGCTGAAAACTTGTGGTCGCGTCATTCGCGTTCATGATGTAGTTCCAGGCCTGCGGCTGGTCCAGACACGAATGCACAAAGGCAAACTGCGAACGCTCAATCCTTTGCAGAGGCAGTCGACGCAACCAGGTCAGACTTTCCTCATCAAGGCGGGAACGGGTCCACTCCATGGCCTGCCGAGCCAGCGGATTCATGCGGGTATTTTCAAGATTAACCACCTCCTCATCGTGGTTTCCCTTTACCACCGGGCAACCGATGGCGCGTATCTCATTCACGCATTCCTGAGGATAAGCGTTGTAGCCCACAACGTCGCCAATACACACTACACTATCGCACTGCTCACACTGGTAGTCCGCCATCACGGCGTAGAGCGCGTGCAGGTTTGCGTGAATATCACTGATAAGCGCGATTCTGGGCATAAGTTACTCTACCCTTATAGCACATTCTGCCGGCATCCGCAAGCCCCTAATTAGCGCATTACCACAATTTGCGCATGGAGACAGGGAAACGACAGGAGCACATGGAAGGGGCATACCCCGGCATCTGCAGGTCAGAGCTTGACTTAATAGAGGTATATAAGATAGAATGCGCGGCGATGTTACCCATAGACCAGATACGGGAAGAAATAGTGGAAGCTGTGAAGGAGCCGGGGTTCTGCGTATTGCTGAGCGCGCCGACGGGCAGCGGCAAATCGACCCGGGTGCCGGGTATGCTGCTGGAGGCGGGCTGGGGTGAGCGGGGTACCATCATTGTGGTGCAGCCGAGGCGACTGGCTGCGCGCCTGCTGGCCGGGTATGTGGCGCGGCAGTTTCCCTGCAGGCTGGGGCAGGAAGTGGGTTACACCGTGCGATTTGATTCTCAACGAAGCGCGGCCACGCGTATTCTTTTTGTGACAGATGGCATTCTGGAACGACGCCTGACAGAAGATCCGGAGCTGAACGGAGTCTCCGCGGTCATTTTCGATGAAGTGCATGAGCGGCGTCTGAGCGGGGACTTGTGTCTGGCGCGGGTGCTGGAGCTGCAGCGCGGAGCCCGGCGGGATATCGGGGTATTCGTCATGTCTGCCACGCTGGAGCTGGACAAGCTGCAGGGCTACCTGCCCCAGGCTACCGTGCTGAGGGCAGAGGGACGACTCTTCCCGGTGGAGGTGAGTTACATGCCGCCGGTGCCGGTCCGGAACAAGTTCGGCTACGTGCAGCCGCCGCCCGTGTGGGAACAATGCGCCACCGCCGTGCGCCAGCTGGTGGAGCAGCCGGACTGTGGCGATGTGCTGGTATTTCTGCCGGGCGTCTACGAAATCCGCCGCACGGTGGAAATTCTGGAACAGGTGGGCTGGATGAGCGGCCGCGATGTGTTTGCGCTGCACGGCCAGCTTTCGCCGGAGGCCCAGGCTCGCGCCGTGGAACCCGGCAGCCGCCCGCGCGTCATTGTCTCTACGAATATAGCGGAAACTTCGCTCACCATCGAAGGGGTTCGCTCTGTGGTGGATAGCGGCACAGCCCGAGAGGCGCGCTGGGATCCGCTGCGAGGTATTTCCACCCTGCATGTGGTGCCGGTATCGCAAGCACAGGCAGAGCAGCGCACTGGCCGAGCCGGCCGACTGGGACCCGGGCGGTGCATTCGTCTCTGGAGCGAGGCTGAACACCGCCGCCGCGCCCCCTTCCCCGCACCGGAAGTACACCGGGCCGATATTTCGCAGGCTTTTCTGAACCTGCTGGTCTGGGGATGCCGGGGACTGAACGACATACGCCGCTTCCCCTGGCCGGATGCCCCGACTGAGGCCGAAACCCAACGCGCCTGGCAACTGCTGGAAGAACTGGGAGCCGCCACGCCGCAGGGCATCACCCCCACAGGGCGGCGCATGCTTCAATTCCCCCTGCCCCCGGTGCTCGCACGCCTGCTGGTGGCGGGGGAAGAACACGGGTGCAGCACAGAAATGGCCGCCATTGCAGCCCTGCTGCAGGGGGAAAACATAGCACTGAATACCGGACTGGCTGATTCGCTGAGAAAAGAAACGGATTACACCGATTTCCAGGCCGAGTGGCGCGCCGTGCAGACCGCAGCGCAGCTGAATTACAACCCACAGGAATGCAGCAAACTGGGCATCATGGCACGCGCCGCCCGCGAAATTGCACAAGCATTCCGCCAGATGCTCCGCAGCCGGCAGGATGAACCGGATTTTGAATCCCACCGCAAGGGCATCATCTGCGGGCTGCTGGGGAGTTTCCCCGGCCAGGTTGCCGCCCGCAACAGCACCGCTACCGGCACGGCCCGCCTCTGCCAGCGCCGCGGCGGCAGCATTTCCACCCCCGGCGTTGCTCAGCACGCAGATATTTTTCTGGCGGCAGAAATGACCGAAGTAGGCGGCAAGAGTGTGGAAACGAAACTGAGCCGCTGCACCAGACTGAATCCGGAAGATTTACCCACGCAGGAAGATGAGGTAGCCGTATACGACCCTGCCCGCAAGCGGGTGCTGCGGCACAGCCGGCTGCTCTACCGCGACCTGGTACTCAGCGAGAAGGAAGCAGGTGATGCCTCTCCTGAAGAAGCTGCCCCGCTGCTGGCCGAACAAGTGGTAAGGGGCAATCTGCGGCTGGAAGGATGGGATGGCCACGTGCTGCAGTGGATAAACCGGCTCACCTGCCTGCGCCATGCCATGCCCGAGCTGGAAATGCCTGATTTCGGCGAAGAAGACCGCCTAGTAGCCATCACCATGCTTTGCGAAGGAGCTGTCTGCTACAAGGATATACAGAACCGCCCGGTACTGCCGATTCTGGGAGAATGGCTCTCTCCCTGGCAGAAAGAATGCCTGAATAAATATGCGCCGAAAGCCATCAGGCTCCCCAACGGGCGAGAAGTGAAACTTCTGTACCGCGAGGACGGCACCCCGGTATTCGGGCTGAAATGCCAGCTGCTCTTCGGTGTGCCGCAGACGCCGGTCATAGCAGAGGGGCGGGTGAAATGTCTGGTGGAAATTCTGGCGCCCAACCAGCGGCCTTACCAGATAACCAGTGACCTGGCCTCGTTCTGGCGCAATGGTTACCCCCAGATGAAAAAAGACCTGGCAGGCCGCTACCCCCGCCACGACTGGCCGCCCACCGCGCCGGATGCATAATTTTTCAGCATGACCTCGTTTCCGCTTGCGCCGTCGCGCGCGGGCGTATAAAATGAGCAAGCTATATGACTGACCCCTCCACCACTCAACGTGAACGCCCTCCCTATTTCGGGGAAGGCGCCCGTTTTCTGCTGACCGCTGCAGCCTTTGTCGTCGTGATCATGGGTCTGCAGGCAGCCCGAAGCGTGCTACTGCCCATCATGATGGCAGTTTTCCTGGCCATCATCAGTTATTCCATCACCAAGCTGCTGAGCAAGTACCTGCGTTTTCCGCACTGGCTGGCGGTAACCGCCACGGTGGCGGCGGATGGCGGCATCCTTTTCGGCGTGGCCAGCGTCATCAAGTATCTGGCTGCAGACATGAAAGCCACACTGCAGGGTGATTTTACAGCCCGCATGGTGGTAAAATATAACGAACTGATGGGCTGGCTCGGCAATTTCGGCATGGAGGAACAGGCACGCGCCATTTTCTCCTCTCCTCAGGACCTGTTTGACACGCAGCAGCTTGTAGGCATGGTGCAGGCCATCTCCGGGCAGGCCATCTCCTTTGTGACCACCTGCACACTGGTACTGGTGCTCATGACATTCATGCTGGGCGAGGCAAAGCTCTTCAAGCGCAATGTACACAAGCTGCCCAACAGCACCAAGGGCAAGGAGGATTTCACCGTGGCACTGCGCGGCATCCAGCGTTACCTGCTCATCAAAACCATTGCCAGCGGCACCACTGGTCTGCTGGCCGGGTGGGCATGCTCCTTCATGGAAGTTCCCTTTGCCTTCCTCTGGGGCGTGGTAGCTTTCGTGCTCAACTACATCCCCACCATCGGCTCCATCGTAGCAGCCGTTCCACCTATCATCATGGCTCTGCTCATGGGTGGCTGGGGTGATGCAGCCGTCATCACGGCCTGTTACGTCGGCATTAACTTCGCCATCGGCAACGGTATCGAACCCATTTTCCTGGGCAAGCAGTTCGGCATCGCCACGTCTGTGGTGATTCTGGCCGTGCTCTTCTGGGGCTGGGTGTGGGGTCCCTGCGGCATGCTGCTGGCGGTACCCATCATGGTGCTCATCAAGCTGGCGCTGGAGAACTCCCGAGACCTTTCCTGGGCCGCCACCATCATCTCCGATGAGCTGCCGGCTCACGTTCAGAAACTTAACCAAAACAACTCAGCAGACTAATCACATGCACGCATTCGCCTATAAGAATGGCTCCCTTCATTGCGAAGGGGTAAATCTGGCAGATATCGCCGCAGCTGTCGGCACCCCGGTCTTTGTCTACAGCAAGAAGACCATCGCAGATGACCTGGCCGAGTTCCGCAGCGCCTTTTCATCCATCAATGCCCATGTAGCCTACGCTGTGAAAGCCTGCTCGAATAAGGCAATCCTGAATCTCATGGCTCAGCAGGGTGCAGGGTTCGATATCGTTTCCGGCGGCGAGCTCTGGCGCGTCATCAATGCCGGCGGCGACCCCACCCTCTGCACCTACGCCGGTGTGGCCAAGACAGAGCCGGAAATCCGCTTCGCGCTGGAGCAGAAAGTATATTGCTTTAACTGCGAAAGCGAAAACGAGCTCCGGGAAATCAACCGCATTGCGGGCGAAATGGGAGTGAAAGCCCCCGTGGCCGTGCGCGTAAACCCGCACGTGGACGCGCACACGCACAAATACATCACCACCGGCACAAGTGAAAACAAATTCGGTGTAGATATCACGCGCATCGAAAGCCTGTATGCCACCATTGCCTCCGAAATGCCGAACCTGCACATCAAGGGTCTGCAGATGCACATCGGCTCACAGCTTACCGAGGTGCAGCCCTTTGTTGATGCGGTAGTCAAGGTGAAGCCCATCGTAGAGAAGTTCATCGAGCTGTACGGCATCGAGTTCTGGTCCATCGGCGGCGGTATCGGCATCATCTACGACGGCTGCCTCGCTTCCGGCAAGCCTGAATGGTGGGCTGCCCACCCGGAGCAGATTACCATCCAGAGCTATGCCGATGCGCTCATCCCGCTGCTGCAATCCCTGAACATCCGGATTCTGATGGAGCCCGGTCGTCGTCTGGTAGGCAATGCCGCAGCCATGCTCACCACCTGCGTGTATGAGAAGAAGGGCGAGGCCAAGACCTTCAAGATGATTGATGCCGGCATGAACGACATCATCCGCCCTGCCCTGTACGAGGGCTACCACGAAATCTGGCCGGTGCAGGAACACAGCGGCGATGATATTGTGGCAGACATCGTGGGTCCCATCTGCGAGTCCGGTGACTTCCAGGCGCAGAACCGCCGCATTGCCGATGTGAAGCCGGGCGAGGTGCTGGCCGAAATGAGCGCCGGCGCTTATGGCTTCAGCATGGCCTCCACGTACAATTCACGTCCGCTGGCAGCCGAGGTGCTGGTAGACGGAGCATCCTGGTGCATCATCCGCGACCGCCAGACACTGGAACAAATGGTCGCAAATGAGCGACTGCCGGAATAAACACGGGCTTCCATATTTTTTCCGCCGCCGGGGTAAAAACTCCGGCGGCGTTCCGTTTTGCGGAAGCTAACGAAATAATCAGGTATGCAAAAGCATTTTGCCTTGACGCGGTGGGGGGGATTGCCTAAAATAAACAAGACATGAAAGCATTAGCAATTCTCTTTCGCCTGGTCTGCAGCATTCTCGTGCTGCTTGCCATCGCGTGCTATCTGCAAGTTTCTCCCACCATCTCTCTCGAGCAGTTCTACAGCAGTCTTGACCCCGCCGCGCTGGTTGACCAGCTTTGCGGGCTCAACGCTCTGACTATTTCTCTGGCACTGGTGGTTGTTCTCACTATCTGCTCCTTCACCCGCCTGCTGGATGCCATCTGGAACATGGCCTTCTGCGCAGCTATCATCTTTCTGCTCGGCGTCGGTCTCTACACCTTCTGCGGGCCCGCTGTTGCCCTGCCAAATGCCCTTTACCATAACAGCGAGATTAACAGCATCTGCAGCAGCGTCGCCAGCTATGAAGTACCCATTGCTATAACCTTGCTCATTTTCGTGACCGGCTGGTTCTGCGCCTCGGCCTGCGGACGCGTAGCCATTACCTCGCTCCTCAGCTTTGGTCTCTGGTATGGCATAACCGAGGTTTTTACCTACGCCACGCACCTGTGGGGCAGAAGTGCAGATCCCGCGCTGCCTGAGGCCTTGTACATGATTCAGGGCTCTCCCTGGATTCTGGCCGCTGTACCCGGGGCATTCTTCCTTATTTACGCCCTGCTCATGGCCTTCTTCGAGACCTACATCTCCTCCCGCCGCAGCAAGGCTGTTGAGAAATCATCCGAAGAGGATAACGCAAGCACTTCAGAACCAATCGAAAACAAGAACTCCGAAGAAGCAGGGAAAGCAGCAGGTGCAGAATCTGCAACGCAGCCTGCACCGAAAGCCCCCGCTGCGGCAACCAAGGCTAAACCCGTTCTCAAGACTGCAGCTCCCGCCCCCGCCAAAACCCTGAAGCCGGCTACACCTGCGGTGGAGACTACAGTTGAACCCAAGGTCGAAGCCCCCAGAACAGAAGAACCCGTCGCTTCCGAGCAGCAGCCTGCAGAAAACAAGGAGGAGACTACCACCGCAGATACCCCTGCTGAGAACGATACAGCTGATACTCCCCCGGCAGAAGTTGAAAAATCGTCGCCAGAGCAGCCTGAATCCGATGAAAAATCTGCAGAACAACCTGCAAATGAATCAGATAAGCCTGTCGAAGAAAAAAAGGCTGATGAGCCTGCTGCTGAGGACACTCCCAAGGACAAAACACCTGCATAAAGTATTGCTGGACAATCAAGCTTTTATCTGCTAGATTACAAAAAGATGAAAGATTACGTCAACCCTCTTCTCTTACTGATTATCATCGCGCTCCTTTCCTGGAAGGTCAGCGTGGGTATCGAAACGCCATCTCAGGTAGAAGTATGGCTCCTTACTCTTTGTGTATCAGGCTTTATCGTAAATGGTCTTCTCAGCTTTGCACAGGCATTCTCACGCCGCAAAGCGATGATGTCAATCATCTGGAGCATGGTATACCTCATCTTCTGCAGCTGCAGCTGGGTAACTTTGCGTCAGGAAAAAGACTATCACGACGAAATTGCTGCCTATAATGAACTGAATGCCAAGTGGCAGGTCGGTCATGTCAATCCCTACACCCTGGTGGACAGTGAAGGACGCTCACTTCTGGAACTGGCTGCCATTCTTGGCAAGAAAATGGCGGTACGCGGTCTGCTTGCCCAGCCCGAGGCGGCTGAAGCGGGAAATGTGATTTTCAGTGCCGCTTTGCACGCATCTGAAAACGGCAGACACGAACTGCTACGCATGCTTTCTCAACAACCAGGCGGCTTCGATTTCGACCGCTGCATCGATGGCAATACACCTCTCATTTCTGCTGTATTAAACGATAAGGGTAAATGCGTAAGCGTACTGCTTGACCTGAAAGCTGACCCGAATATGTGTGATGACAACGGCGTTTCTCCGATTATGCATGCCGTCATCGACAATAACCGGACCATCGCGCGCATACTCATGAAACATGGCGCCGATCCTACTCTCAAGGATTATACCGGACGCGATGCCCTCAGCTGCTCCCGTTCCGAAGCCATGGATGAAATTCTCAATCCCCAGGCTGACTAATCCCGTTTTCAGCACCTTTCCGGCTCCGTGTCTCCCCTTTGAGACGCGGAGCTTTTTCTTGGTAGCATTACACCTAAATCATCACGAAACCTGGCCACTCGGAACACATTTTCGCAGTCCTGAAACAGGTGTCTATACACAAATCCAAGAGCAATAAAGAATCTCACAGCTCCCTAAGTAGCAACATCTTGCAAAACTAACAGATTATTTAGACACCCGTAAAAACAACAAGCCTTCAATTCTCTTCAGGCCTGTTTAATCAACGTTCTTCATAATCCTGAATCAGCTCCAGGAAAGCACGTAAATACCGGCTTTCACGCATACGGGAACCGATTCCTTTAATACGCGAGGCCGCCTCGACCGTAGTAGGTTTCAGCGTAGCAAAAGCCTTCAGCGTTTCGTTGTGCATAATACGGTAAGCGGGCAGATTAAACTCCGCAGCAAGATCGCGGCGCAAGGTGGCCAGATGCTCGTAAAGCTCTTTATCCAGCCTGCCGATTCCCATGCCCTCCAGCAGCTGGCGGGTTTTATCCTGTCTGGCCACTTTGTTCTTGAACATGGTCGTCACGCCGCTCCAACCGCGCAGACTCATCTGCGGCACACTACGGCTCTGCATCACGTCTTCACCCTGGCGAGAGAGAGTAATCAGCGGCATATCTCCGCCAGTGGTCTGCAGCAGGCCGGCTTCATGCATGGAGCGGAAAAGCGCCTTTATTTTCGCGCTGGACAGAGATTTGAGGATACCATAGGTAGACATTCCCATGAGATGCTGATTCATAGCCGCATTCTGAGCGCCACGCAGCATATCCATAATCTTGCCGCGGCCATAGATAGCCACCCACTCGCCCCCTGCCCCGCGCCTGGAAGCACGAGCCACACCGGCCAGAGCCTTTCGCACCGTCAGCAGGTCATCGCCCGTCACCGTCTCGCGCTCGCCGTCATCCGAGGCGGAGCACATATCGCAATGCCCGCAAGGCTCAGAGCCCGTTTCGCCGAAATAATGCAAAATCCACTGCTGACGGCAACCCACGGAATACGCAAACTTCGTCATGGCCTCAATCTTGAGGTGATCGCGGCGGGCTTTTTCCTCCAGACGGGAGCGGTCAATCTCAAGACACTCGAAGTTCACCTCAGGCTTCAACACGCGCGTTCCTTTCGTCAACTGCCCCGGCACATCAAAACGCTGAATCGCCCCTGCATGAATCAGGCAGGTAAGGGCGGTTCCCACGGCCATCGGGTTCACATCCCTGCCCAGGCGCTCAGCCATGGCATCTATGGTAATATGCAATTCGTGCGTGGTCGGGTCGCACTCAAAACGCAGCATATTGTAGAGCGAGCGAATCACCGGCAGCGGTGGATTACTCCCCTCGAAAAAGAACTCCTGAGTCTTCAGATCCGCGTGATTGAACAGCAGCTCGCAGGCCGCAGGCTCGCCATCGCGCCCGGCTCGACCGGCTTCCTGGTAATAAGCCTCCACGCTGCCGGGAATCTCAAAATGCACCACAAATCGCACATCGGAGCGGTCAATCCCCATACCAAAGGCATTCGTAGCCACCACCACATCTGCCCTGCCGGAAACGAAAGCATCCTGGGAGAACTCACGCTCCTCATCTGACATGCCGGCATGATAAGCCACCGCATTGACATGCGCAGAAGCCAGCTCCTCGAACACAACCATCACATTCTTGCGAGTGGAGCAGTAGATGATACCTTTCTTCCAGCGCGCAACCATCTTGTGAATGCGCTCAAACTTCACGCGCCGGCTGTCGCAGTGCGTGATGCTGAAATCAAGATTATCGCGTCCGAAACCACTGATAACCACTGCGGGGTCTCGCAGCTGCAGCGTTTTCAGAATATCCTCCCGCACGTGCTCCGTGGCAGTGGCGGTGAGAGCCACAGTCTGCGGATACCCCAATGCCTCGCGCACGCGCCCCAGGCGCAGGTAATCCGGGCGGAAATCATGCCCCCACTGGCTCAGGCAGTGCGCCTCGTCTACCGCCAGCAGAGCAATCTGCATGCCTCGCAGCAGAGTCATGAAACCCTCCTGCGCAAATCGTTCCGGCGCCACGTACAGAATCTTCAACTCACCATAGCGAAGCGCCTGCATCACCTGGCGGTACTCCTCTGCCCCCAGCGATGAATTGACTGCCGCGGCGGGTATACCCCGCGCCTGCAGCGCATCCACCTGGTCTTTCATCAGCGCAATGAGCGGAGAAACCACCACAGTGAGCCCGGGGCGGCAGAGCGCCGGCAACTGGTAGCAGAGGGATTTACCGCCACCAGTCGGCATAATTCCCATGGCGTCGCGCCCGGCCAATATAGCCTGCACCACTTCATCCTGTCCGGGGCGCAATTCATCAAACCCGAAATAGGTTCTGAGCGCCTCCTGCACATCTGCTATCTCACGGAACTCTGCCATGCGCGCTCATTGTAGCGGATAGAGCCCGCAGACGCAAGCCGGAATTACACCCGGCACATGATAAGCGCCAGCACAGCAGGCACTATCGCAGTCCACAGCGTGTGGTGGCGGCGTACCGGCTTCTGGGGCAGCAGCTCCTCCAGATGCGCATTGCGCTTGAATCTCCAGGTGCGACGGCGCAGCGCCAGATGCAGGTTACGACGAAGGGCGGAAACAACGGTATTCTGGTTCTCGATTTCAGGTATCATAGGATTCTATAGGGTAGGGTTGAGGGTTACTTGCTGACCCGCCCCGACCGGCGACACCGAAACACCAAACGACAGTTCTGCCACTTACGTGAGCTCGGTATAGGGTAGTCAGGGAGCGTCAACAGGTATAACCTAACAGATACACCGCCCCATTGCAAGCCTCTTTTTTAAGGAAAGTTAATTTTCTTCTCACCTGCAGTGTACCCCGTGACAAGGGGCATTGATTTCTCAGACATCGGCGCGCTTTTCACTTGGCAGCTCACTGCATTTGTGCCATGCTGAGTGATATCAAGTCCCCGACTCCTCATGAATAAGGCGAATAATCAACCGAATCCACAGGTCAGCAGCAAGCTGGGAGAATGGTTCACCACCATCGGCAGCGATAAGCGCACCGCCTTCGTGCGGCGTCTTTTCAGCACCCTTTCGCGCGACAGCATCAGCAAAATGATGACTCGCGCCACGGAACTGGTTTCCTCCCCCGAGAAACAGAAAAACTTCAAGCAGGAAGTGAACCGCTGGATATCGCGCACAGGCAACCAGGAACTGGCTGCCAAAGTAAAGCAGTTCTTCGGTTTCTTCACCTCCGACAAAATCACCATGGTGCAGAAAACCATCATTGCCGTGGTGCTGCTGTACGTCGTCACCCCCATCGATTTTGTGCCGGATGCCTTCCCCGTGCTGGGCTGGCTGGATGACCTGACCCTGCTGACCATGGCCATGAACTACATCATGGAACAGATGGGGCTTATTTCCGGTAAACAGGACGAACCGGCCGACACGCCGGATAAAACGCTTCCGGAACCAGAGCCGGACGAGCGTTAATATTCTGTTGACTCATCACATTTACAATCCTTTACAAATCGAGATAAAAATAATTCCATTGAATCCTACTATTTTGCTTGACTTTTCAAGATAGGCGGGTAAACTGGCCACACGCATACAAGATGTAGTGGAGCCATGAAGATACGGAAAAGGAACGGAGGGACCGCAGAATACGAGCGGGAGAAGATAGAGCGAGTCATCCGGCTCGCGTTTGAAAGCGTGGGGCGCAGCGATGCAGCAGAGGAAGCGTCCGCCCTGGCAGCCGGCATCGAAAAACAGCTGCTGGCCCAGAACGAGGAACTGGTAGCGGTGGAAAGCATCCAGGACCTGGTGGAAGCCAGCCTGATGGTAGCGGGGCATTACGAAGCGGCCAAGAGTTTCATACTCTACCGCAACGAACGCAGCCGCGCCCGCGCCGCCCGCGAGCAGCTGCTGGCGCATTTCGCAGAGCGCGAGGAGCTGGAATCTACCCTCAAGGAGTTGCAGAAAGAATACCCCGAGGAAGAATACGCCCTGCCCCAGCTCACGGCCCGTTTCCGCAGCTTCTGCAAGACCGGCCAGAGCAACGAAGCCGCTCTGGGGGCTCTCATCAAGGCTGCCGCCGAACTGACCACCCGCGATGCCCCCGCCTGGGAAATGCTGGCGGCGCGCTTCTGGCTGCTTCGTTTCCGCGCCCGGCTGCGCCAGCACGAAGCCGAGGCAGGCATCACCAACCTGCACGACAAAATCACCCACCTGACCAAGGAAGGAGTGTACGGCGCCTACATTCTGACCCACTACAGTAAGGCGGAAATCGAGAGCTGCGAGCAGATGCTGCGCCCGGAGCGCGACAAACTCTTCAACTACTCCGGGTTGGAGCTGCTGCACGGGCGCTACCTCATCCGCACGCATGCCGGAGCCGTGCTGGAAAGCCCGCAGGAAATGTTCCTGGGCATTGCCCTGCATCTGGCCATGAAAGAGGAGCAGAACCGCCTGCAGTGGGTGCAGCGCTTCTACGACATGCTCAGCACGCTGAAGGTCACCATGGCCACCCCCACCCTGGCCAATGCCCGCAAACCCTTCCACCAGCTTTCCTCCTGCTTCATTGATACCGTGCCCGACAGTCTGGACGGCATCTACCGCAGCATCGACAACTTCGCCCAGGTCAGCAAATACGGCGGCGGCATGGGACTCTACTTCGGCAAGGTGCGCGCCAGCGGCAGCGCCATCCGCGGGTTCCCCGGGGCGGCGGGCGGTGTCATCCGCTGGATTCGCCTGGCCAACGACACCGCCGTGGCGGTGGACCAGCTGGGTGTGCGCCAGGGTGCTGTGGCGGTGTATCTGGATGCCTGGCACCGCGACCTGCCCGAATTCCTTGCCCTGCGCACTAACAACGGCGACGACCGCCTCAAGGCGCACGACGTGTTCCCCGCAGTGTGCTACCCCGACTACTTCTGGCAGCAGGCGCGCGACAACATCGAGGGCGACTGGTACCTCATGTGCCCGCACGAGGTGCAGAGCGTGAAAGGCTATGCGCTGGAAGACAGCTACGGCGACGAATGGGAGGAGCGCTACCACAGCTGCGTGGCCGATTCCCGCATCCACAAGCGCGTGGTACCCATCAAGGATATCATCCGTCTCATCCTCAAGAGCGCCGTGGAAACCGGCACGCCCTTTGCCTTCAACCGCGACCTCGTGAACCGCGCCAACCCGAACAAGCACCGCGGCATCATCTACTGCAGCAACCTCTGCACCGAAATCGCGCAGAATATGAGCGCCATCGAATCCCTCACCCAGGAAGTGAAGACCGTAGACGGCGAAACCGTGGTAGTCACCACCACAAAGCCCGGCGATTTCGTGGTGTGCAATCTGGCAAGCCTTTCGCTGGGACGCATCGATGTGACCAATCCGCAGGAAGTAGCAGAAATCACCCGCAGTGCCGTGCGCGCACTGGACAACGTGATTGACCTGAACTTCTATCCCCTGCCCTATGCGGAGCTCACCAACCGCTCCATGCGCCCCATCGGGCTGGGCGTGAGCGGCTACCACCACATGCTCGCCAGGCAGGGGCTGCACTGGGAAACGCAGGAGCACCTCGACTTCGCGGACAAGCTCTTTGAGCAGATTAACCACGCCGCCATCTCTGCCAGCTGCGACACCGCCCGCGAAAAAGGCTCCTACGCAGCCTTCGAAGGCAGCGAGTGGCAGACCGGCGCCTATTTCGACCGCCGCGGCTACACCGCGCTGCACTGGCAGGAACTGCGCCGCCGCGTGGCCACCCACGGCCTGCGCAATGCCTGGCTGCTCGCCGTGGCTCCCACCAGCAGCACCAGCATCATCGCCGGCACTACCGCCGGTATCGACCCCGTCATGAAACTCTTCTTCCTGGAGGAAAAGAAGAGCGGACTCATGCCCCGCGTGGCGCCGGATTTAACCCTGCGCACCCTCTGGCTCTACAAGAACGCCCACCACATCGACCAGTCGTGGTCAGTGCGGGCAGCGGGCGTGCGCCAGCGCCACATTGACCAGGCGCAGAGCATGAACCTCTACATCACCCATGAATACACCCTCCGCCAGATACTCAACCTCTACATCCTCGCCTGGGAGAGCGGGGTGAAGACCATCTATTACATCCGCTCCCGCAGCTTAGAAGTAGAAGAATGTGAATTATGTGCCAGTTAACCCGCAGACCGCTCTTTAACCCGCAGGGCGACACCGATACCGCCGCCCGCCGCATCATCAACGGCAACACCACCAACCTGAACGATTTCAATAACATGAAATACGCCTGGGTCAGCGGGTGGTACCGCCAGGCGATGAACAACTTCTGGATTCCCGAGGAAATCAACCTCGCGGCCGATGTGAAGGACTACCCGCGCCTCAGCCCCGCCGAGCGCCGCGCCTTCGACAAGATTCTGTCCTTCCTCGTGTTCCTGGACAGCATCCAGACCGCCAACCTCCCCTCCGTAGGCGAATACATCACCGCCAACGAGGTGAACCTCTGCCTCTGCATCCAGGCCTTCCAGGAAGCGGTGCACAGCCAGAGCTACAGCTACATGCTCGATACCATCTGCGAGCCCCAGCAGCGACAGGAGGTGCTCTACCAGTGGCGGAATGACGAGCACCTGCTGCGCCGCAACACCTTCATCGGCAACCTCTACAACGAGTTCCAGCAGAACCGCACGCCGGAGAACTTTGCCCGCACCCTGGTGGCCAATTTCATTCTGGAAGGTGTGTATTTCTACAGCGGCTTCATGTTCTTCTACAACCTGGGGCGCAACCACAAGATGCCCGGCAGCGCGCAGGAAATCCGCTACATCAACCGCGATGAAAGCACCCACCTCTGGCTCTTCCGCAACATCATCCGCGAGCTTCAGCGCGAGGAGCCCCAGCTCTTCACCCCCGAAAAGGTGGACGAGTACCGAGCCATGATTCGCGAAGGCGCCGAGCAGGAAATCGCCTGGGGCTGCTACGTCATCGGCGATGACATCCCCGGCCTCACCACCGGCATGGTGCGCGACTACATCCGCTACCTCGCCAACCGCCGCTGCCAGGATTTAGGTTTTGCCCCAGTCTACGAAGGGCACGAAACCGAGCCGCCCGCCTGCGCCTGGGTCAGCCAGTTCAGCAACGCAAACCTCATCAAGACCGACTTCTTCGAAGCCCGCTCCACCGCCTACGCCAAGAGCACTTCCCTGGTGGATGATTTATAAGTCCGAACGCAGTGAGGATATCGTCACGTAGTGATATCGTCTGCCCCGCAAGGGGCAGATATCGTCCAATCCGTAGGATTGGATATCGTTTCCGCTGACGCCTGCGCATAGATTTCAGCGCAAACCGGAGCACTCACACGTGTCCCAAAGTTTAAATGACGGCCCCAATAAATGGGAATATGCAGAAGTACGAGGTACGAGGTGGGAAGTGCGAAGTATAAAGTCAGGCAGGCTGCGCCTGCAGGTGTTTTCTATTGATAACAAATGGCGAGCCGCAAGGCTCGCGGAACTTTCACTTCGTACCTCCCACCTCGT
>JAZONE010000106.1:0-5078 GCA_045654325.1 Akkermansia sp. | reverse complement strand
GGGGTTCCGCCCGCCAACGCTACGCGTGTCGGGCTCTACCCCTCGCTATGGATATGCCGCCCTACGGGCTCAAAGTTCCGCTCGCCGTTGGCTCGCCAAGTTCCAATTTATCGGGCGGCATGGTAATTCCGGATCTGTTAGGAGTCGAAAATACCGGATTTTTCGCTACTGCTTAATTATGCCAACGCGTAATACGAATCTGAGGCGCGCACGGGGAACGGTATCCCCGCCCTTTCGGGCCAGGCCGGCTACAGGTGAATTAATGCTTCTGCAGCCAGACCAGGAGGAGTGCGATATCTGCCGGGGTGATACCGGGAATGCGGGCAGCCTGCCCCAGGGTGCCGGGACGCACGCGGGCAAGACGCTGGCGCGCCTCGGTTTTCATGGCCGGAATTGCCTCGTAGTCAATATGCGCGGGTATTTTCTTATCCTCCTGGCGCTGCAGGCGGGCGGCGGCAGTGCGCATGCGGTCGATGTGGCCGGCGTAGGCGATTTCGGTGGCAATGGGTTCCCAGAGTTCGTCCGGGTACTGGGAGCGGAGGGGTTCGGGGAGGTTGTGCCAGTCGTTGTCCGGGCGGCGGAGCCAGCGCTCGAGGGAGATGCCGTCCACCCGCTGCTCAGCGGCGCGGGCAATACCGGAATCGATGGCGTTCCGGCGGGCCTCGGCAGCAGCCCCCTGCTCTGCACTGACAAGTCCGAGACGTGCGGCCAGCGGGGTGAGGCGCAGGTCGGCGTTATCCTGGCGGAGCAGCAGGCGCAACTCTGCCCGGCTGGTGAACATGCGGTAGGGTTCATCGGTGCCGCGCGTCACCAGGTCATCGACCATGACGCCGAGATAGGCCTGGTCGCGGCGGAGAATGAGGGGCTCATCCCCGCGGAGGGCAAGCATGGCATTGGCACCTGCCAGCAGCCCCTGGCCGGCGGCTTCCTCGTAGCCGCTGGTGCCGTTGATCTGCCCGGCAAAGTAGAGACCGCGGATGCGCTTGGTCTCCAGAGTGGGGTGCAGCTCGGTGGGGGGCACAAAGTCGTATTCCACCGCATAGCCGGGGCGGATGAGGCGGGCGTGCTCCAGCCCGGGGATGCTGTGCACGATATCCTGCTGCACGGCAAAGGGAAGGCTGCTGGAAAGGCCGTTGAGGTAGTACTCATCGGTGCTACGTCCCTCAGGCTCAATGAATATCTGGTGCCGGTCCTTATCGGCAAAGCGCACCACTTTATCCTCGATGCTGGGGCAGTAGCGCGGGCCGGTGCCTTCGATAACCCCGCCGAAGAGGGGGCTGTGCTCCAGATTCGCGCGGATGATATCGTGCGTGCCCTGGTGGGTGTAGGTGATGCCGCAAGGGAGCTGGTGAAGCTCGAAATCGGCATCGGCAAAGTGGTTCAGGGTGCAGTGCGGCTCAGTCTCGCGGCTCAGCAGGCGGCTGGAGCTGAAACTGAAGAGCGGCGGCGGTGTATCGCCGGGCTGCATGGCCAGGGCGGCAAAATCAATGCTGCTGCCCAGAATGCGGGGTGAGGTGCCGGTCTTGAAACGCTGCAGGGGGAAACCCAGCTTCTCCAGGCTGGCGGAAATGCCGCTGGGTGCGCCGCCCAGGCGGCCGCCGGGCAGGTTCTGCATACCCACGTGCAGCAGGCCGCGCATGAAGGTGCCGCTGCAGAGCACGACGGATTTTGCCGCGAAGCGCTGCCCCCAGGTGGTGGTGACACCGGCCACGCGCCCCTGCTCCACCACGATTTCTCCCACATCTCCCTGGAAGAGCTGCAGGCCGGGCGTGGTCTCGAGCACCCACTTCATGCGGGCGCGGTAGGCGCTCTTGTCGCACTGAGCGCGGGGGGCGCGTACGCTGGGCCCCTTGGAGGCGTTCAGCATGCGGAACTGAATGGCGGTGGCATCGGTATTGAGCCCCATGGCACCGCCCAGGGCATCAATCTCGCGCACCATATGCCCCTTCGCCAGACCACCGATGGCGGGGTTGCAGCTCATCTGCCCCACGGTATCGAGGTCATGAGTAAGCAAGGCCACGGTGCCGCCCAGTCGGGTGGCCGCCAGCGCGGCTTCAATACCGGCGTGACCACCGCCGATGACAAGCACATCGAACTCTGTGGGAATGCGGGAACTCATGCGGTGGTGAGGGTGATGATGAGTTTGTGAAGTATATCGCGGGCATCCAGCCCGCTGGAAACCAGCGCCTTATCTGCCGCGGCGCAGGCCTGCAGATCGCGGCGGGCCTTGCGAAGGCTCAGCTTGCCCACTGTGCGGGCGGCGTTGAACAGGCCGTAGGTGTTCGGTGTGCCGTCCTTCTTGAGCGGCAGCAGTTTCCTGCCCTCGGCAGGCAGGCGGTTCAGCGCGGCATCGAACGCGCGGTAGTTGCCTGTATCCGGCTGGTAGGTATCAATGAGCAGGCGGGCGCAGAAACGCTGGCGCACCGTGGGCACAATGGCCGCACGCATGATGGACACGCCCTGCTCGCCGTGCTCCAGCTGTTCGTTCACCAGGTGCACAGCCAGGCGCGAGTTGCCGTTCTCGATAGCGCGGGAGATTTCGAACACCACCCCGTTGCGCGAGACCGCCACCATGAGCTCCACATCCTGCGCCTCCACCAGGCGGCGTTCCGGGCCCAGGTACACATCCAGCTTCGCCAGTTCGTTCGCAATCTGGCGGGTGCTCTCGTTCACACGGTGAATGAAGAGGTCGAGCGCGGCGTTGTCGAAACTGAGCCCCAGAGGCTTGGCCATGCGCAGCGTGAGCGCGGAAAGCTCGCCTTCCCAGCCGGGTTTGGTGATATCTATCTTGGAAAATTCCTTCACCTCAGCAGCGCTGCCCAGCTTCTTGAAGAAGGAGCGGCGCTTGTCCATCTCGCTGGCAGAGAGCACAAAGAAGGTCTCCTCCGGCAGATTGCTGAGGGTGCTCACCAGCTCATCCAGCGCGCCCTGCACTGCCTCGCTGCGGGCGCCCTGCGGAGTGTCGCCCATGAAATTCGCCCCCTTCAGCCAGATGACCTTGCGCCCGCCGAACATGTTCATCATCTGCAGGCCGGAGATGGCGCGGCCTATGATATCCAGCGCCTCGTCCACCGTAGCGGCAGAGCCATCGATGATTTCGTTGCCCCAGCCGTCGCCACCGGCCTCCAGGCGGGCATAAGCCGCTGCAGCAGCTGAAGCGGCAGCACCTTCATCGCTGCCGAAAAACACAAAACTGGAACTCTCCGCGGGCACGCGCCCATTAGACCAGAAAACACCCGATAAGTCAATGCGCAAACGTGGCGGCATATGATAACAGTCAGAAAATACACTTGCTGCAGCAGGACTTAAGTGCTACAATGGCGGCATGTTCAAGAAGACTCTTTGCGCCGCCATGCTGCTGGCAGCTCTGGCACCCGCCTGGGCCGCTGAGTGGATGACCGATTTTGAAGCCGCCAAGGCCAAGGCTGCCGCGGAAAACAAGGCCGTGCTGGTCGATTTCACCGGTTCTGACTGGTGCGGCTGGTGCATCCGCCTGCGCAAACAGGTGCTCGATACCCCCGCGTTCGAGGCCTATGCCAAGGATAAGTTCGTGCTGCTGGAGGTAGACCTGCCCCAGAACCCGAAGTTCGACCGCGCCCAGCTGCAGCGCAACCAGCAGCTCTGCGACCAGTACGGCGTGACCGGTTTCCCCACCGTGCTGGTGCTTACCCCGAAGGGCGATGTAGTGGGTGGTTTCAACGGCGCTGTGGCCAATACCACCGCCGCTGCCAAGCCGCTGGATGCCGCGCTGAGCGTGGCTGCCCTGCTCAAGAAGGCTGATTCCCAGCAGGGTGCCGAACATCTCGCCACCCTGACCCAGGCCTACAAGAGCATTCCCGAAAACCTGCAGGAAAACGCCGCCGCCCTCCGCCAGCGTATCATCGCGCTCGACCCGCAGGACACCACCGGCATGGCCCGCATGCAGCGCGTGCAGGACCAGCGCCTTGCCCTGCAGGAGACTCTCTACAATGCCACCACCCCTGCTGAAGCACTTGCCGCTGTGGATGCCGCCCTGGCCACCGCCGAGCCCGAAAACAAGACCGGCATGCTGCAGGTGAAGTTCCAGATTCTCTTCATGAGCGCTGAAACCGTGGAGGATATCAAGGCCGCTGCTGAGGTGATGCGCGAAGGCATCAAGCTCGACCCGCAGGCCGGCCCCGAGGCCACCAAGCGCCTGAACGCTCTGCTGGCCGACCCCGAAGCCGCCCTGAAGCGCGTGAAAACCCTGCGCACCCAGCGCGCAAACAGCGCTCCGAAAAAATAAATTCACAAAAATTTAATTTTAGGCTTGCCAAAGCTCAAAACCACGTGTATACTCCCCTCACCAACCACTCCGGTGGTGCCAATGGCAGGGTAGCTCAGTGGTAGAGCAGAGGACTCATAAGCCTTTGGTCGGGTGTTCAAATCACCTCCCTGCTATTAAAACCTCCGATACGTAAGTGTCGGAGGTTTTTGTTTGTGGCTGAATATGACATTTGCTACAATGAGTCCTTGGTCTTTTCGCATATATGGCTGATAAACTGACACCCGCAGATTTTCCGCAAGGAGAGCTCCTTTTCTACACCTCCAAAGATGGTAAGGTGAAGATGGAGATTCGTGTAGAGTGCGAAACCATCTGGATGTCGCAGCTGATGATGGCTGAACTTTTCCAAACTTCTAAACAGAATGTAGCAAAACATTTGAAGCGCATTTTTGAACAAGGAGAGCTGCAAGAAGAATCAGTTGTCAACCAATGGTTGACAACTGCGGCTGATGGCAAGAATTATTCTGTAACTTATTATAATCTGGATGCCATTATCTCTGTAGGCTATCGAGTCAATAGTATACGCGGCACCCAATTCCGCATCTGGGCCACGCAGCAGCTGAGCGAACTGATGCGTAAAGGGTTTGTATTGGACAAGGAACGACTGAAGAATCCCCCCATTAAAGGAGCAACAGCACTACCGGATTACTTTGATGACCTGCTGGAGCAGATACGCGATATCCGCGCCAGTGAGCGTCGCATGTACCTGCGCATACGAGAAATTTTTGCTCTTGCCGCAGACTATGAGCCCAATAATAAGCAGACGAAAGTATTC
>JAZONE010000105.1:0-37468 GCA_045654325.1 Akkermansia sp. | reverse complement strand
AATCATAGCCCAGCGTGGAGCCGCAACGCGGCGGAACGCTGGGTTTGGTGTTAAATATACCCGGAACCCCGAACGAAGTGAGAGGGTGGCAGGGAGGCCACGGCATATTGTGAAGCAACGGATTCTGCCGCCCGCTCGCATTGCTCGGGGCTCTGATATTTTTTTGTTGTAACCCAAGGTTCCGCGACTACGTCGCTCCACCTTGGGCTAATGTTCTGACGCCCTGACGGGCTCAAATTTCCGCTCGCCGTTGGCTCGCCAACTTCCGACTTTATCGCTCATTTGTTATAATCGGGAGGAACTTCTGATGAAACGGCATTCATTTATCAGCGTCTTCTGCAATCTTTGGGCCACATGTGGTTTCGTATGTCAGAAAACGAATTCTCGCTTGACCCCTGCCTCAAAAAAACATATACTGAAGAGCATAGAATACGATATCCCCGTTACGCGACATGCACCGCATCACCAGTTTCATCTTTCTGCTCGCAAGCTGCCTTCTGCTGCCTCTGACAGCGAATGCGTCCATATTCAAACGAGAACGGCCGCCCCGACAGCTGCCCACACAGATTGAAGCCATGCGCGGGCAGCAGAATTACCTGCTCAACACAGCTAAGTTCGATGCAGATGCGTGGGTCTACTACGTCTACCAGATTGACCTGCCTGCCGGCACCTCGACCTTCAGCAGGTACCAGTTCAATAAGAACACCGAGTTCCTGGCACCTGCACACAACGCCATTCAGGGAAAAGGTGCCGAACTCATCATGCACCTCCACTACGACAAGGAGACCGCTACTCGCTATGCCCGGTACAAAAGAAGCGGAAATAACAGCCATCTGGTCGATATCCCTGCCCTGGCCAGGGAATGCAGTCTGAAATGCCCCATTGTCAACACAGACTCACATACAGCCCGCAGAGCGCTCTTCAGCTACAATCAGGGCAACCACATCAACGAGCGGTTCTGCGCACTTGATGCTCACGGAAACGTCTTAGCCTATTTCAGTCGCATCAACAATTCCATCATCATGTACAACCTGCCGCTGAAGAGCCGTAAAACGCTCAAAAGCTCTGGTTTCAAACCAGATGAATGGGAAGCGACAGCCATCATGGAAAGTTATGAAGAACTGGTAAAACTGGCTCAGCGCCGGGAGCTGGCTGGCAGACATAAGAACAAAACTGCTTCCCACACGGCGAGCCGCTCCGAAGCGAAGAAGTCAACCAAGCCCGCCAAGACAGCCGGCAAAAAGCCTCAGAAACCGGCTTCCCCCAAACGCCCCACCCGACTCGATGACGAAGACGAGGAGGAGGACGATGATGATTTCCTCGATGAAGAAGAGGATGAAGAAGAGGATGAAGAAGAAGAGGATACTGACGAGGACGAGGAAGAAGATGAAGACGAGTTCCTCGATGAAGAGGACGAATAAGAGCATTTTCACCCCTGGAAGCGGCCGTAGTTTCACACTTCGGCCGCTTCTTTCTTTTACGTGTTGACTTTTGGCGGGAAAGGGCGTAGAATGGCGCGCGTATGACCACAAACGCTAAAAGCTACAAAGACACCATCTTCCTGCCGGACACCACGTTCCCCATGCGTGGCGATCTCACGACCAAGGAGCCGGCACGTCTGGAAAAATGGGAGAATGAGAAGCTTTATGAGCGAATTATAACGCGCCGTAAGGCGCAGAATGCCCCCCGTTTCGTGCTGCACGACGGTCCTCCCTTCGCCAATGGCGACGTACACATGGGCACTGCCCTGAACAAGGTGCTCAAGGATCTCATCGTGAAGAGCAAGACCATGGCCGGCTACTATGCCCCCTTCATCCCCGGCTGGGACTGCCACGGCCTGCCCATCGAGGCCAAGGTCGTCAAGGAATTCCAGGGTCTGGAACCCGCCGAAATCCGCCGCCGCTGCACCGAGTTTGCTCTGGGTTACATTGACCTGCAGCGCGTTTCCTTCCGCCGTCTCGGCGTATTCGGTGACTGGTTCAACCCGTACATCACCATGGAACCCAAGTACGAGGCTGATATCCTCCGCGTGTTTGCCAAGCTGGTGGAAAGCGGCGCCGTGTACCAGTCCATGAAGCCTGTGCAGTGGAGCTATGCCCACCACACCGCCCTGGCCGAAGCCGAGGTGGAATACATGGAAGACACCTCCACCGCCATCTACGTGGCCTTTGAAATGGACGGCCCCGTGTGCGGCATCGAGGGCACGGAAATGGTCATCTGGACCACCACGCCCTGGACCCTGCCCAGCAATCTGGCCATCGCCCTGAACCCGGATTTCACCTATGTGGTAGGCCGCTATGCCAAGGACGGCGCTGAGCGCAAGTTCATCGTGGTGCGCGAGCTTATCGAGACAGTTTCCGCCAAGACCGGCTGGACACTCGTGGAAGAACTGGCCACCTTCAAGGGCAGCGAGCTGGAGAAGCGCAACGCACGCCACCCCTTCCTGAACCGCGATTCCCTCATCATCAATGCCGCTTATGTGACCACCGACGCCGGTACCGGCGCTGTGCACATTGCCCCCGGCCACGGTGCAGACGACTACATCGCCGGCATGGCCTACGGGTTGCCCGTGCTCTCCCCGGTGGACGACGACGGCAACTACACCGCCGAATGCGGCCTGCCCCACCTGGTGGGCAAGCACGTGTTCCAGAGCAACGAGGACATCATCACCCTGCTAGTGGAAGGCAACCGCCTGCTGGGTCGCGAGGAGTTCACCCACCAGTACCCGCACTGCTGGCGCTCCAAGACCCCCATCATCTTCCGCGCTGTGAAGCAGTTCTTCATCAGCATGGAGAAGCTCCGTGGCATGGCTCTGGAGCAGATTGACAAGACCGAGTGGCTGCCTGCCTGGGGCCGCAACCGCATTTACAGCACCGTGGAAGCCCGCCCGGACTGGTGTATCTCCCGCCAGCGCACCTGGGGTGTGCCGCTGCCTGTGTTCTTCGACGAAAATGACCAGCCGGTGCTCTGCGCCGACATCGTGAACAAGGTGGCCGACCTGGTGGCAGAGCACGGCACCAACATCTGGTTCGAGCTCACCAGCGAGCAGCTGTGCGAGAAGCTGGGTCTGCCCGCCAACCTGAAGAAGGGCAAGGACACGCTGGACGTGTGGATTGACTCCGGCTGCTCCCACGTGGCCGTGCTCGAGCGCCACCCTGAACTCTGCGCCCCCTGCGATGTGTACCTGGAGGCCACCGACCAGCACCGCGGCTGGTTCCAGAGCTCCCTCATGCTCTCCTGCGCCTGGCGCGGCACTGCCCCCTACAAGAAGGTGCTCACCCACGCCTTCGTGGTGAACCAGGACCGTTCCAAGCTCTCCAAGAGCGCCCAGGGCACCTACACCAAGCCCACCAATGCCAAGTACTTCTATGAGAAGTACGGCGCAGACATCGTGCGCCTGTGGGTGAGCAGCGTGGACTGGCAGAACGAAGTTCCCTTCGGTGAGGATCTGTTCAAGCAGATTCCCGACCCCTACCGCCGCCTGCGCAACACCCTGCGCATTCTGCTGGCTAACCTGAAGGGCTATACCGGCGAGAAGCCGGAGAAGCTGGATGCCACCGATGCCTGGATTCTCGAGCGCACCAACACCCTCATCCGCGAGGTGCGCGCCGCCTACGATGCCTACGAGTTCCGCAAGGTGTTCATGGCTATCAACCAGTTCTGCACGAATGACCTCTCGGCTCTCTACATCGACATGACCAAGGACAGCCTGTACTGCGATGCCGCGGACTCCCCGCACCGCATCAGCAAGCAGTTTGCCATTGCCCGCGTGTTCGATGTGCTGGTGAAGCTGCTGGCCCCCGTGCTGGCCTACACCTGCGACGAGGCCTGGGAACACGCCGGCAATGCCGGTTCCGTGCACGAGCAGGACTTCCCCACCGCCGACCCTGCATTCGATGCCGGCCTCACCGCCACCTTCGACCGTCTGCAGCAGATCAAGAGCGTGATTCAGGTAGCCATCGAAGCCCAGATCAAGGCCAAGGCCTTCAAGAAGAACAACGAAGCCGCCGTATCCCTCACCGTGCCCGCCACGGAGGATGCCGCCGTGCTCGCCCTGCTGCAGGATAAGCAGTTCGCCAAGGAATTCTTCATTGTGGCCGACCTGGAGGTAAGCACCGGTGCAGAGCTGGCCGCCACCGCCGCCATGACTCCGCACGCCATGTGCCCCCGCTGCCGCCGCTACGAGCCCGCCGCAACCGAGGAGGGGCTCTGCGAACGCTGCGCCGCCGTCATGGCCTGATAACAAACGATTCAACAACCAACGGACAGGCGCACTCCTCGCACGGAGCGCGCCTGTCGTCATCCCAAGCAAATACCATGTCCCGCCGTATTTCCCCCTGGCTTATCGTCCTCATCATCGCGCTCTACATTCTGGACCAGCTCACCAAGTGGGCCGTGGTGCTGAACTTCCCCTATGACTGGGCGCATTCCTTCAGCACCAGAATCATCCCCGTGATTCAGGGCAGCGACTTCATGAACTTCTGTCTGGTGCGCGTGCACAACACCGGCGTGGCCTTCGGCACCGGCCACGGCACCGTGTGGGCTCCCTTTGTGTTCCTCTGCGTGCAGGTGGTGGCGCTGGTGTGGTTCTACCGGCTGTTCCGCAACGGCTTCTTCAGCACCCGCCCGCTGCGCGTGGCCTGGGCACTCATCACCACCGGCATCATCGGCAACATGACTGACCGCCTGCTGCAGGGCTTCTTTATTCCCGGGGCGGAAAGCAAGGGGTTCTTCACCAACCTGATGAGCGGCTACGTGGTGGACTTCCTCGATTTCTCCTTCCCCTGGATTAAGACAGAAATGTTCCCCTATGGCTACCACTGGCCTTCCTTCAACGTAGCCGATTCCTGCGTGTGCATTGCTGCGGCGCTCTTCATCATCTCCAGCTTCTTTGTGAAGAATGAGGAGGAAAAAAAAGCATGAACAAAATCCTCCTCTCCCTGATTCTTACCCTGCCAGCCATGGCGGGGTTCAAAAACACCACGCAGGTGGTGCCGCTGAAGTTCGGCCAGAAGAGCGCAACTGTGGTCTTTGAAACCACCGGAGAAGAAATTGACGACGCCGAGCCGCACTGCGACTGCACCAAGGTGCAGGTAAAGGGTACCAGACTCACGGCCGTGGTGGACACCCACACCTTCGACCGAGATGTGGAGAAAACCATTTCTGCCGAAACTGCAAATGGCGAGGAAGTGACGCTGCGCATGCAGTTCCGTGTGCCGCAGGCTATCATTCTTTCCGCCCGCAGCCTGGTCTGGAAACGCGGTTCTGCCCCCGCCCCGCAGGTGCTGCGCATCACCCTGCCGAAGGGCAGTCCCATCACCCATATCACCGATGCAGCTCTGAGCGGTGATGCCTTTGACTACACCCCGAAAGTGGTGAAGAAGGGACGCGAATACACCGTGACCTGCACCCCGCGCAGCACCACCAAAGCCACGCTGAACCGCCTGGTGCTCACCACCAATTCCACCGACCCACGCTACCAGCGCCAGATTATTTATCTGCAGGTGAAGAAATAACGTATTCTTGTGTCCAGAGTAACGCGAGAAACCGCCGATGGCATGCGCTGGATGCTGCTGCAGAAATGCACGCTGCAGCCGGTCACGCTGGTCTACAGCATGGTGCTGGCCCGCCTGCTGAGCAAGGAGGAAATGGGCGTGATGGGGCTCACCGCCATCTTCTTCACCCTGGCAGGCACCCTGGCCGCCGGCGGATTCGGCAGCGTTCTCGTCCGCAAGCAGAATTATACAGCGGAGGAAGCAGATACGCTTTTCTGGTTCAACCTGGGAATGGGGTTCATCATTGCCCTGCTTTTCTTTCTCTCTGCCCCCTGGCTGGCTGCCTTTTTCGCCACTCCGCAGCTCTGCAACCTGGTGCGGATCTCGGCACTCATTGTTCTGCTGAACAGCGCGGTGAACGTGCACATGGCGCACTATATGGCGCGGCGGCAGTTCAAGGTGCCCGCACTCATCTGCCTGGGCTCCGCGCTGGTGGCCATGCCGCTCTGCCTGCTGCTGGCGTGGCAGGGATGGGGCGTGTGGGCCTACATGGCTCAGGGAGTTGTTTCAGCCGTATTCACCGCAGGACTTTTCTGGTTCCTCTGCCCGTGGAAACCGCGTTTCCATTGCAGCCGCAGTACTCTGCGCCAACTTGCCCCCACAAGCTGCCGGCTTGCCGCCACCGGTCTGCTCGATTCTGCCTACATCCACGCCCGCGTATTCTTCATCGGCAAGGTATTCAGCCCTGCCGCCCTGGCCGGGTACAAGAATGGTGCCCAGCTGTCAGCCATGTGCCCCACGGTGCTCTGCTACATGATTGACCAGGTCACCTTCCCCATCCTCAGCAGCCTGCGCCACAGCCCCCAGAAGCTGGTGGGCGTCTACCGGCGTTACATGCGCCTCTTCACCCTGCCTATTGCGTGGCTGTGCTGTTTCACCGCAGCCTTTGCCACCCCCATCGTGCGCCTGTGCTATGGCCCCGGCTGGGAGGAATGCGTGCCCTACCTGCAGATACTGAGCATCTCCTACGCCACCTGGCACCTGCAGATCATCAACCTGAACCTCCTCAAAGCCGGCGGCCCGGAAAAACTTTTCCTGCGGCTCGAACTCATCAAGAAATGTATCGGCCTCGGCATCCTCATCGGCATGTTCTTCATCAGCGTGCAGGCCATCTGCTGGGGCGCACTGGCCACTTCCGCGCTCTGCCTCGGCATCAACACCTGGGCCACCCGCCGCTATCTGGGCATACCCCTGCTCCTGCAGCTGCGCGACTGGCTCCCCGGCTTCGCCCTGGCTGCCGCCTGCTGCTGGCTACCAGCTCTTCTGCTGAGCGAGCTCATCCCTCTGCCGCAACTCACCGCCGGGCTGGGGCTTTCCCTGAGCCTGTATCTGGCTATTCTCCGTCTCGCCACACCTACCGCACTACGAGATGGCTGGCATCTGCTCCAATCTCTGAAAATCAGAGCATGAATCTTGCACTTTGACCTTCCCCCATTTCATCTTGACGTAATTCAAAAAAAAGGATAGCATACTATTACCCATCAACGAGTACAGCATGCAAAAATCCACCCACCAATACAGCACAGACATGATTCCCATTTTTTTGATTTCCGATGAGAAATATGCGCCATACATGTGCACAACCATCGTATCAATTCTGGAAAACACCTCTCGCGCATGCTCCTTGTTCATACTGGATGGCGGTATTCTCCCGAACACACGGCAGCAAATTCAGGAAACGGCTCAACGATACCCCCATCTGCAGGATATTGAGTTCATTCATGTTGACATTGAAAGATTCGCCAGTTTTCCGAACCTGATGCATTTCTCACTCAATACCTATTTCCGTTACCTGATTCCCGAACTCAAACCGGAATTACAGAAAGTACTCTACATCGACAGCGATATGATTATTACTGCAGACGTGGGTAAGTTATTCGACACTGATATACAGGGGAAACCCTTGGCTGCTGTCCCTTATCGCGATGAACACCCCGATTTGAATCACTTCGTTCGAGCACAGAAAGATAAAAGCATCAAACAAATACTCGAACTTCCGGATACGCATCTCTATTTCAATGCTGGACTACTTGTAATGGATTGCGATTATTTCCGCCAACATGGATGGGTGACAAGATTATTTGAACTCACCGCAGAAAAAGCAGCTATTGTCAAATATCCTGACCAGGACATTCTGAATCTCCTTACCTGCTGCAATTACCATGTACTGGACGACAGTTGGAACGCAGTAATAGATATTGACAGAATGTACGGTATTCAGCATGCAGAACTACCCAAAGTGCTTCATTTTACAGGTGGGTCTGATACCCGCCCGTGGATGTCCCTCACCTGCCCATACAGGGCGGAGTTTGACAAGTACGCACAAGAAACACCATTCGCCAACGAAATCTTTACCAAGCGGCTCGAATTTGAAACTCTGGCACAAAAGCGAATCCTTGCCAAGCTGATTGAGGCTGAGTACGCCCGCAAACGAGCTCCACTACATCGGCTCTGGATGCGCCTTACAGGGCGACGCAAACAGAACCAGCAGGCGTATGCCTATTGGGCTTGCTTAATGAATCAACTCAATTGTGACTCTTAGCCCCTCGCATATTATTAACTCCTCAAAAAAAGCCTATCAAACACTACTTACGGCTCCTGAGTCTGAATACAAATCCGTGTAATTGCCCATTCAGCTTGCTGAGCAGAATCAATACTCTGCGTAAGGCTGGGTTCGTACATTCAGCAAACAGGCGGACCTTGCACCGCAGGCTGTTTTTCAAGACTGAGATATGATTCCATATGAGCTGTCTGAACTCCTCAGCAACCGGACTCAGACATACCATGCGATCCGTGTACTTAACCCAAATAGGAGCATAAGCTGCTGCCACCATAGGTAAATAAGTCGCAAGCTTATCCTCGGGGACAGACGCACATAATCCTTCATACACCAGTTTCTCATGTTCCACAGTCCGCTTAATCGTCGCCGAGACTCCCGTTTCGTGCATATCGTAACCATATACACCATCCGGAATTAAACACACATCCTTTTCCGTCCGGAATGACAGGCGCAAGTTTGCAATCCAATCTTCTCCAGAACGAATTTCACGCGGCATAGCAAACACATTTTCATCGAACAGGCTTCTGCGAAACAATTTAGCCCACATAGCCAGATATATCTTTCCGTATATCAAAATGCGCCGGTACTCGTGTATACCAACCTTTTTACGAGCAAAAATCAATGGCAACTGTGTCGGCTGACCTACCACGATATCCACATCATCACTCATGTGACTAAGCAAAATTTCGAGTGCATCCGGCGGCAGGGTATCATCGCCATCCACAAACGCAATAAACTCACCCACAGCGCGCTCCACGCCAGCCCGTCGGGCGGCAGTCACCCCGCTATTTTCCTGCTGAATCAGCAAGAATCGGGCATCCTTTGCTTCAAACTCCCGGCAGATGGCCGCGCAACCATCCGGTGAACCATCATCCACCATGATTACTTCAAAATCCGACATAGTCTGCCGGCGGACAGATTCCAGGCACTCTGCGAGATACGCCTCCACCTTGTATATCGGTATGATGATGGACACCCTGCACATACCAGAATATTAAAACAAACTCGCGGACTTTCAAGATATATTTCACCAACCTGACGCATTTTAAGCTGTACTGATTTTGTCTCGTGAGCTACCTTGTCAGCAACAGATATGGTCATTCGTATACTCAGGGGAATAAAACGCCGCATCAAGCATGTGCATGGCAAGATGGAGGAGCGTTTCCGCATGTGGTTATTCGGCACTGATGAATGGTATTCATTCATCCAGTGGAGCACCATATGCAACGAATACAAGCTGCTGGAATTCAAAAAGCGAAATCTGAACAGGGTCATCATCTACATGACCAGACACACCGAGTTCTGCGGTCTGGCAGACCGGCTCCGGGGCTTTGTTTCCGGTTATATTCTAGCGCAGGAAAATGGCCGAAGCTTCCATCTGTATCATGATAAGGGTTTCAATCTTGAAACGTACCTGGAACCCAATGAAGTAGACTGGCGTATCACTCCGGCCGAAATCAGCCGGGGGCTTAACCGCGTAGCCTTTCTCTGGTTTACCAACCACTGGCCTGCGCTCAACCGGAAAAACAAGGAATACCACGGGTACGGCCTCTTTAACCTCATCCCCCACCTGCCGGAAGAAATTAAGCATAAATACACCTACGGCAGCGTATTCAATAAATTATTCCGCCCCACGCCGTATCTGCAGCAGCTGATAGACAACGCCATGATGGCAGCAGGTCTGCAGGAAGGCAAATTCATCGCATTCCACCTGCGTTTTCTGAACTTCTTTGAACCCGTGGAACCCGACCGCACAGAGGCCGATGTGACCGGGACCCCGGAGCAGCAGGAGCAGATGCTTGCAAACGTGCATACCACCATCGACCGCATCTACCAAGAATCCGCCTGCAAACACGCCCTTCTCTTCTCAGACAGCAACAAATTCCTGCAAGCCCCCCACCCTGACTACATCAAGGTACTACCCGGCACCGTAGGTCACATAAGCCGCCACGACGGCACCGATTCCATCACCGACAAAGCCTTTATCGACCTTTTTATCATGTCGAAAGCTGCGCAGGTCTACAGCATCACCGGCCCTCATATCTATGGTGGTGCGTTTTCCCGCACGGCAGCCGCCATCGGGGGAAAGGAACTCGTCACCTTACCCTGCTAGCGATCACCAATAACTCAACGTGCAGGATACGGGTACCGCTGCGCACACACCTCTTTTTCAACAGGGAAAATAACAGTAGCTTTCACCTGTATCCAAACATGAAACTCATCTGGAGCCAAATGAAATCGACTGACGCATACGTCCGTCTGATATCTCCTGAGACTTGAATCGGGGCAAATTCCCGAGGTCCGACCAATTTCCACTCATTCTGAAAAAGAAGAACAATGGATATCACTGAAACGCATTGTCTGCCTATCTCTCCCTCTTCGCTAAGTTCTAAGCCGCAGGTAAAGTGTGATGTTCCGCTTATGGGGTGAAAGGATAAGAGTTCCTTACCTTTTTTACAGGCCAAATATCGTCTTCAAACGTTGCTTCCAGTACTTGTAGCGCGCAATTTGATAATTTCCCCAATCGTATGCTTTCCCATACGATATAAAGCGGGACATTATCGCGCAAAATCTATATAGCAATTTTTCTTCACTGCTCATCCATGACATGTTGAAATGGTGGATGCTGACAGTATTCGCTGTTATTTTTATAATACCTGTTAAAAATGATTTAGGTGAAAAAAACTCCGGAGGAAAAGCAGCGAATGTATCGTTTATCTGCAATGTTGGTTCAAGAGCAACCAGCCCGTATTTTTGCAAGGCACGAGTCTGGTATACAGGACAAGCTACCTGATTCTGCGTACCATCAGGCAGAAGGAAATGCAGCTCTGCGTACATATCCAGCAAATCCTTGAGAACCGGGTGTCCTGCTATTGCTCCTACACCCAGTCCGAATGCCGTTAAACAATACATGTTCTCTTCTTCTCTGCTTCCATATACCCTTTTCGGAGGGCCGTCATCCAGATACACAGTGTCCCAGCCACAGAACAGCGGATACTGCAAAAACTCATCCAGCGGTTTAAGCAGCTCCACATCCGTATCAAGGTACACGCCGCCATGCTGGTTCAGAATATCAATGCGGGCATAATCGGACACAAACGCCCACTTGCCCACGGATGCGGCCTCGCGCATGTAGGCACATTTTGTTATATCATAATTCTGCTCGTTCCATTCCCGGATCTCATAATCAGGACAATTCTTCCGCCATGAGGCCAGACATTTCCGAGCCGAGCGAGGCAACGGCTTTCCGCCAAACCAACAATAATGAATAATTTTCGGTATCATCTCCCTTTTTAGTTTTCGCTTTCTACATAGCATACCACAACAACCCAATCATACGCAAGGCTCTCCTGCATCGCTCGCGCAACGAATATCGCTTACGGCACATTATGTATGCACTTAAATAACGCATAGCCCCCCACGCCAGAACCCGCACCACATGTTTTTCCCCCAGGAAATGATCTATATTCTCTTCAATCAGCCTGAACTGCCCTGACCGAATCAACAACCACATCCTTCCATCTTTCGGATAGAGCGCTAAGATAGCATCCAGAGCAGACAGATAACATAACCTCCCCCGTGCATCAAGTAACCGTTTCTTATTCTTTGTTGCGCTTACAGGGTTGCAATGATATTCGTAGGTCACTATTGGTGTAATCAACACTTTCTCCCTGGGCATGCGGCGTAACGCCTGCGAAACAAAATGCATATCCTCACAATGTGTCAGGCCCGTATCAAACTCAATCCCCTTAATCTTATGCGAAGGAAAAAATTTATTACACACAGACCCCATGATGCAATCTTGAAACATCATGCGTTCCTGTAATTCTTTAGCGGCACATACTTCTGAAATATTTACATGCATCGGTGTTCGCTTACCTCTGTCATCAACAAACGACCACCCTGTTACAACCATGCTATATTCATCTACGGCAAACATGGACACCACTTGAGCTAGCGCCGTGTCCACATAAACATCATCTGCATCACAAAAGCCAATTATATCCCCTCTAGCAATCCCCAGTCCCCTGTTCCTCGCGACTGATACACCGGCATTCTCTTGGTGAATCACTTTGATGCGTGCATCTCGCGCGGCATATTCATCCAGTATGGCAGCTGAACCATCCGTAGAGCCATCATTCACACAGATAATTTCCAGATTCCTGTAGGTCTGATTCTGGAGGCTATTCAAACACCGGGCAAGATACTCTCCTGTATTGTATACCGGAACTACTACGCTCACCAAAACAGCCGACATAACTCATGACTACTACATTTCTCCTGTCATGTCAATGTAAAAGACTAGATTTTCGAGGTAAAACATGCTAGCATGCAGGAACGGCACAGTTATATGGCATGTACAGAACAATCACTCACCCTCTGATGGCTAACATTGGTGGCATCCTGCAGGCATACGCACTGCAATCAGTCCTCTGCAATATTAGCATCTCTAACAAAGTTGCACATTACAAGCCATTGAATTACCCCGAAGCCCCAAAAGTTCGGGGATTTCGCTCTGCTTGGAAATACTGGAAGCCATTCATCAAAAACTTATTCTCCAAGCAACAACGGTTTCCTTATGCTCATCAACACCCGTTTCCTCACCGTATTTTTCTCTCTCTATTCATGAAATTGTGGAAATTGGATACCCACAACATGAATATGATGACCATCCCGAAAAAAGATGCGTTCATTATAGGAAGTGACCAGGTCTGGCGCTGTGAATACACCCGTGATTATGTAAGCACTCCATTTTTCTTTCTGAACTTCGCTGAACCAGAGCAGCGGCAGCGCAGCATTGCCTATGCCGCCTCCTTTGGCACCGATGAATGGGAAGGCACCCCGGAAGAAACGGCAGAATGCGCCAGGCTGATAAAGGATTTCAAGGCCGTTTCTGTTCGCGAACACAGCGGCATCCGCATCTGCCGCGAGGTTTTCGGGGTGAATGCCGTGCAGATGCCGGACCCCACCCTGCTGCTGGAGCCGACGGATTATTCCCGCCTCATCCACCGCTGGTGGACTCTCCGGCTACCCCAGCCCTGCATGGCCGTCTACCTGCTGGACGAAACGGAAGAAAAGAAACAACTCACCCAGGCCGTAGCAGAACACGCAGGTCTCTACCCCCAGCAGCTCACAGCCCATGGCGATGCCCCCCGGGCCATGGACCGTATCCCGCTCTCGGTGCCGCAGTGGCTGCGCTGCATGCGCGATTGCGAGTGCGTGCTCACCGATTCGTTCCACGGCTGCGTGTTCGCCATCATCTTCAACAAACCCTTTATCTGCCTGGGAAATGAGGCCCGCGGCTCCGCCCGCTTCGATTCCCTGCTGGGCACCTTCGGGCTGCAGGAGAGGCTGCTCACCAACCCGACCGCCGGACAGGTAGACAAATGCATGCGCATACCCATCGACTGGGAGCGCGTCAACGCCATCCGCCACAGCGAACAGCAGCGCGCCTTCGATTTTCTGAAACAAAACATCGAAAAAGACTGATTCATGTCCAGTGTGCGCGAAGAAACAGCCCGCGGTATCAAGTGGGGCCTTATCCAGAAATGCACCATGCAGCCGGTGCAGTTCCTCTTCGGCATCATCCTGGCGCGCCTCATCTCGCCGGATGAGATGGGTATTCTCGGGCTCACCGGCATTTTCTTCGCCTTTGCCGGACAACTACAGGATTGCGGTTTTGGAGCCGCACTCATCCGCAAGCAGGATCGCACCGATGAGGATATATGCACAGTTTTCTGGTTCAATATAGCTATGAGCTTCATGCTCTCGCTGGCACTTTTCCTGGCTGCACCATGGTTTGTCTGGTTCTTTGACCAGCCGGCCTTGCTGAACCTTACGAGAGTATCTGCCCTGCTCATGTTTCTGGGTTCCACCAGCAGCGTGCACTGGACCCTGTATTCTGCCCGACGAGACTTCAAAACACCGGCCATTGTCTCTATGTGCACCACCCTGGTGGCCATGCCCTTCACCATCTGGGCAGCCTTTGCCGGCTGGAGCTACTGGGCTCCCATGCTCCAGGGCATCATCGTCGGGCTATTAAGCCTCATTACCGTTTGGATTATCTCCCCTTGGAAACCCAGCCTTAAATTCTCAAAAAAATCGTTCAAGGAGTTCTTCCAGTTTGGCATCAATTTGACATTGACCGGACTGATTAACAAAGCATATGGAGAAATCCGAGTCTTTATCATAGGCAAATTTTATTCACCTGCTCAGCTGGCCTATTTCTCCAGAGGTGAGAAAACATGCCGCTTTCCTCTTTCTCTGACCGAAAGCGTCCTCACACCAGTCTTGTTTCCAATTCTGGCGACGCTGCAACATGACAAAGACAAGCTAGCTTCCGTTTACCTGCGATACATCAGTCTGACTGCGCTCATTGTGGAATGGATGATGATTACCCTCGCAGCCAATGCACCTGCGCTCGTTTTGTTTTTATACGGAGATCAATGGATTGTTGCGGCGACATACGCCCAAATCCTATGTTTCGGATGGGTATTTAATCCTCTGTTATCCATCAATTGCAGCGTTTTCGCAGTTCTGGGCAGAAGCGATCTTTCTCTTAAATTTGAGACGGTTCTGCGCATCTTCAGCATTTCCACCATGCTTATTGCGGCGCTCTACAGCGTTCAGGCTCTGTGCTACGCGGCAGTTGCAGCGGCGGTATTTGCCATTATCCTATCCAGCATTCTCGTTACGCGAATCAGCTGCTTGACCATCACTCAACTTCTGTCTGCCTTTCTCCCATACCTGGGCATGGCCCTCATCGCCAACATCCCAAGTTTGTTCATAGTCGAACTACCATATCCGTCTGGGGTAAGACTGTTGGCAGGAGGGATGTCCTCCCTCTGCATCTACGCACTTCTCTTATGGTTACGGAAAGATAATACAGCACAAGTTATTACCTCTTTCCTTACAAACAAAATCAACTCGTTCCTTTCCAACCATTTCAAAAAATGACAGCATCTGCCATCACCCCCCCACAGGAATGCACAGGGTGCGCCCTGTGTTCCAGTGTGTGTGCGCATGATGCCATCAACATGGTGTGGAGTGAGGATGGCTTTCTGGTGCCGGAGGTGGATGCAACGCGATGCATGAACTGCGGAGCGTGTGTAAGAGCCTGCCCGGCACAGCCGGAACACCTCGGAAAGCTCCGGGCGGAAACAGGCACCCCGCCAGAACCACCAGTGGCCTATGGCGGGTGGAACACGGAAAATGAAACCCACCTTGTAAGCAGCAGCGGCGGCATTTTCACGGCGCTGGCCCAGCACACGTTCAATGCCGGCGGATGCGTGTTCGGCGTGGTCTGGAGCAGCAAGGACACGGCAGAATTTACCAAAGCAGAAAACATGGCGGAGCTGGCGGCCATGCGCGGCTCCAAATACACGCAGGCTATGCCCGGCACGGTATACCGCCAAGTAAAGGCAGAGCTGAAAAAAGGTCGGCAAATACTCTTCTGCGGGACCTCATGTCAGGTATATGCATTGAAACGTTTTCTGCACAAGGAATATGAAAATCTGCTACTGGTAGATATACTCTGCCATGGTGTACCTAGTCGTCTGTTGCTGCAAGCATACATACGCGAATACGAAAAACAGAACAAAAAAGAAATCAACCGCATTCAATTCCGGGATAAAGCCGGTAACTGGCAGCAGTACCATGTCACAAAGCATTTCACGGATGGCACTAGCGTATCTCACCGTAATGGGGAGGATATGTTCATGCGCTTGTTTATTGGCGACTTTGTATTAAACAAGGCCTGCTATAACTGTCCGCATGCCAGGCTTCCGCGAGTGGGCGATATTACACTGGGCGATTTCTGGGGAGATTTGCAAAAACTGCATCCGGAATGGCCAATCCCAGATGGCATAGGAGCTGTATTAGGCAATACCGATAAAGGCATAGGCTGGCTCAATACATTGCAACAAAAAGGGAACATTACTATTCAGCCAGTTTCTTACGATGAATTGTACGCGGGGCAGCCGTATACTTACCAGCGCCATAATGAAGAGCCGCCGCCTCAACGGCTGAAACATCTCGACGAACTGAAGCACATGAGCATCAATGTATTTTATTTACATTTATTTAATCAAGTGAAGTATGGCCCGTTTTGGATTAATCGACATGGTTTGCTGCACCGATTCCTGAATAAAATGAAACGTATAAAACGCAGATTCACCTCCTGATATTTGTTAAATCTCCACGAGCACCTTCTGCTCAAAATCAAACACCGCCTGAAGCCGGGCAACAGACTGCATAGGCAGCACATACCAGCGCAGCCCCCAGCTACCTTGCGTTACATAAAAATCTTTTTCGCTGTCTCTAGCATCCAGCAATCGCAGGCGCGAGCACGGCTGCGATTCATCAAAAACGGCGGCAGGGCTTTCTAAATTTGAAGACTCTATATATCTCCCCCCTGTAGAATCGGCTGTAAAAATCAACAAAAGCGGAAGCATCTCGAATACTGAAACATAAGCAAGCCCGCGCCCGTTGTAATACTCGATAAACTTTTCTCCGCCGCCGACCACGTCGATAAAAGCATTATATACAACATGGCCGTTTTGAAAAACGTAAAAAAGTGACGCCTGGCCGGAATGAACGTACTGCTTAGTATATACTCGGCACTGTTCAAAAGCTATTCCGGCCGGTATTGAGTCGTACTCATAGATACCTATTCTTGAACTGGATTTTGGTATTGCTATTTTTTCGGCAGGCCAGTAAGAATCCACCACCGAAGAATCATTCATCTGGGCGAAACAACCGCCCATCATGCACAGACCAGCAGCAATCATCCCGCCACCTCCGTTTCTACGGCAGACAATCCCCACGCCGCCAGAGCCTCCTCCAGCGAAGAAAAAGGCACATACCCCACATTTACCCCGGCAGCAGACCGTACACGCCGCGCCATAGAAACCGACCAGCGCAGCCCATCAGCATCCACAAAATCCCCGGAAGCATCAAGCGTTTTCCTGAAAAACATCATTGCGGTAAAGTATAAGCAAGATTAGCCAGCACCGTAGCAGCATCCACCTGCTGCAGCGCAATCACAAAAGTATACCCCGCAGCCATAGCAGGCTGCCCATAAAGCCACGTCACCCCGGCCAGCGACACCGGCACCGCAGACTTGAGGTAGCAGGTCATCACCTCATTCTTCCACGCAGCAGGCAGCACCGAAACAGCCGCCTGCCCCGCGTTATCGAACCACGTGGCATGCTTCACCGTAAGGCTGCCGCCAGTCAGCGCCACCACCGGCTCCCCCGAGGCAGACAAACCAGCACCGCCAGAGTCCCCACCACTACCGGCTTCCACTGCAGCAGAAGCCGCACGAGTGGGCAGCATGGTGGCAGAATCTGCGGAAAGGGTGACCGGGTGGCCATCGGCCGTGAAATGCAGGGGAACCCCCGGAGCGGCTGTTCCGAGCAGCTTGCCGTGAGCATCTGTCACCGAGCAAGGCTCCGGTGAGCAAACTTCATATCGCCAGTACAGGCATGTATCCAAGGTCTGAGTCATATCATGTATCTTCAGGGATTGTAATATAAAAGGTGACCGGATTTCCCGCCCTGCCACAGATAAAGGCAGGACGGGAATGCATGCCGGTAATCAAGGGTAGCATCGGGCACCGTGCTGATACAATAGCCGGGTTTCCCCCGATAGGCAAGACGCCAGCAGACAGAGGTGCCGTATTCCGGATGGAATACGGCACCTCTGCGGGGAAAATAAAAAGGGCTCAGTTTCTGGAGCGGCCGTCGTCCCAATCAGTCTGTGAGTGGCGCCGCTCGGCCTCGCGCTGGCGCTCAGCTTCCTGAGCTGCTCGCTGGGCGGCAGCTTCAGCAGCAGCCTGTTCTTCAGGGCTTACTGATTCAGCCTCCTCCTCTACCTCAGGGGTCAGGGCATCGGGCACATCAGCCTTATTCCGCTGGGGTGCGGTCAGCTCCTCCTCCAGAGTGGGCTTGA
Organism: Akkermansia sp.; assembly: GCA_045654325.1. Lineage (GTDB taxonomy): Bacteria > Verrucomicrobiota > Verrucomicrobiia > Verrucomicrobiales > Akkermansiaceae > Akkermansia. The sequence goes on along the minus strand of JAZONE010000105.1, from coordinate 19,402 downwards.
TATTTTCAAAAAAGCTTTTCACAACCATAGCAGCCATGTGACCACCGGAGATTCGCTGGTGGGGTTTTCCTTCGTAAAGTGCTACGTAGGAATAACGCGGGTTATCAGCCGGCAGGAAACCGGCAAACCAGGCGAGTCGGCAATCATCCGACGGGCGCCCCCACTGAGCCGTGCCGGTCTTACCGGCGTTGGAGGTGTAGCTGAGGGCAGCACGGCGGCCGGTGCCGCCATTCACCACGGCTTTCATGGCTTTGCGCACCACAGCCAGGGCGGAGCTCATATCCTGCAGGCTGGACTGAGCAGTGGGGGTGAACTGGTAAACCACGTTGCCTTCCTTATCCAGCACCTGGCGGATAAGCTGCAACTTGGGCAGATACTCACCATTTGCTATACCGGCCATAGCATGTGCCACCTGCAGAGGGGTGGCCAGCAGGGCGCCCTGGCCGATGGCCATGTTGGCGGCGTCACCGGCCATGAAGCCACGACCATAGTTACGGTGCATCCAGGACTCATCCGGCACGTTGCCGGCTTTATCCGGCAGGGGAAGCCCGGTGGTGGAGCCATAACCGAAGCGGCGGGCTACCTCGCAAAGACGTGCTGCACCGATACGCGGGTCACGCGTGGCGGCAATCTGGTACATGAAGGGGTTGTTCGAAAGCACCAGAGCCGTCACGCAGTTGATAGAACCGGAGAATTTGTTGTGGTTCTTGAACTCGTGACCACCGATTCGCACACTGTACGGGCAGTTCACATAGGTGCCCTCGGTGATGATGTTGTGGCGCAGGCCGGCGGCCACCGTGATGGTCTTGAAGGTAGAGGCGGGCGGGTACACACCGGCATAGGCGCGGGATACCAGCGGCGTGTTCGGGTCCTGGCGCAAGGCGTCGTAATCCTTCTGCGAAATGGCGGGAATAAAGGAGTTCGGGTCAAAGTTCGGCGCAGAGGCCAGCACCACCACTTCGCCGGTGTGCACGTCTATCATCACAAAAGCGCCGCGCCCCAGCGTATTATCACGCAGCGCCTGCTCAGCGGCCTTCTGCCAGTCCAGATTCAGCGTGGTCACGATGGTACCACCGGGGCTGGGCTTGCTCTGCAGCTCATCCAGAATCTTGTTGCCGCTCTCATCGAACATGAGACGCCACACACCCGGGCGCCCTGTGAGCTGCTTGTTGAACTTCATCTCCAGACCGGCGCGACCTTCCTGCCGCTCGAAAATCGGGTCATTGTGGTTGATGGGGCCAGTGGGCAGCTTGGCTTTCACGCCGGTGTAGCCCAGAATATGGCAGGCAGAGGTCTGGTGCGGGTAGTTGCGGATATAGAGGGGAATGAGGTGTCCGTGCTCAATGGCGGCCAGCTGGGTGCGTTTGCCTTCCAGATCGCGGGCGCGAATGGTGGGACCCACCGGCAGCGGTAACCAGCGGCGCTGTTTGTAATGGTCCAGCAGCTGGGCATCCGTCTTCTCGTATACCTTGAAGCCTGCAGACTCATAAGCAGCTATCACCTTACGGCCAATGGCCAGCACATTCGCATCGCTGTCATCCTTCAGCTGGCCATAATTCACCGCCGGCTGGTAGGCTACCTCTGAGCAGGCCATCACCTGCCCATTGCGGTCGGAAATAATGCCACGGGGACCCGGCACGGTAAGCGACATGGTGCGGGCATTCCTGCGGTTCGTAGCATATGCCACGCGAGAGGGGTCATGCACCGTGGGGTCGGTCACCGAGGTAGTGGGCTTCAGCGTATCCAGCCCGGGACCTACCTGCGTGGTACCGGCAGCGTCCACATTCTCAGGCGCATCGGGGTCCACTGCATCCTCATAGCTATCTGCCTGCTCCACACCTTCCTGCATACCGGGTGCGCGGTCCTCACCGCCCAGCTTCACGGTCTCCACTATCTCCTCTGCGGCTTCGTCATCCGGCATATCCTCCACATAGGGAGTCACCCCCTCCTGCCCCAGGGCCAGAGGTGTGCCGAGAATCATGGACAGTACTACTAATCCGGTGTAGAGCTTTTTCCTGAGCATCGCAACCGCATTCTACCCTATTTCTCAACGGCGCGCAACGAAAAAAAAGCAGGCGCTGCAAGTCCGCCACGGCGTGGCGGATTTCGTCTTGCGTAGCAAGATTTCGTCCACGCGGCGCGTGGATTTCGTCCTTGCCCCCCTGGGGCAAGGATTTCGTTACCTGTACTCCATGGCTTTATGTTTACCGGGCGTTGGGTAGAGGTTCTGCAGCGCTCCATTGGAAACGATATCCGGCTGCGCCGGACGATATCCTGACCTGCGGTCAGGACGATATCTTGCTTCGCAAGACGATATCCTCGCTGCGCGAGGACAGGAAAAAGCCCCGGCACCTCAAGTCCGCCACAGCGTGGCGGATTTCGTCTTGCGCAGCAAGATTTCGTCCACGCGGCGCGTGGATTTCGTCCTTGCCCCCCCTGGGGCAAGGATTTCGTTACCTGTGCTCCATGGCTTTATGTTTACCGGGGCGTTGGGTAGAGGTTCTGCAGCGCTCCATTGGAAACGATATCCGGCTGCGCCGGACGATATCCTGACCTGCGGGCAGGACGATATCTTGCTTCGCAAGACGATATCCTCGCTACGCGAGGACGGGATATCGTTACCTGTACGCCATGGCTTTATGTTTCCCGGGGCGTTGGGTAGAGGTTCTGCCGCGCTCCATTGGAAACGATATCCGGCTGCGCCGGACGATATCCTGACCTGTGGTCAGGACGATATCTTGCTTCGCAAGACGATATCCTCGCTGCGCGAGGACAGGAAAAGCCCCGGCACCGCATTGGTGCCAGGGCTTTTCTTTATTTGCCTCAGAAGCTTAAAACTTAAGCCTCGGGAGCAACGTTGACGCGGCGGCCTTCGCGATCGAAGAACACGCGGCCATCAACCAGGGAGAAAATCGTGTAATCGCGGCCCATGCCCACGCCCTTGCCGGGGTGGAACTTGGTACCACGCTGGCGAACGATGATGTTGCCGGCGATCACAGTCTGACCACCAAACTTCTTCACGCCGAGACGCTTGCTGCGGGAATCGCGACCGTTACGGACGGAACCTTGACCTTTCTTATGTGCCATGACTAGTTAGTATCTATGGGATAGGGGGTTAATAATCAGGCGTTGATAGCGGTAATCTGCACCTTGGTAAGAGCGGCGCGGAAACCCTTCTTCTTGTGGAAACCCTTGCGGCGCTTGAACTTGAAAGCGATACCCTTGGCGCCACGAGCCTCCGGATCCAGCACCTTGGCCGTCACCGTTGCACCTGCCACCGTGGGAGCACCCACCTTCGTCTCACCCTCGTTCTCCACCAGGAGCACCTGGTCGAACGTGGTCTCGCCATCCTTCTCCAGACCAGCGAGGCGGTCCACGGTGAGGATATCACCGACCGTCACACGGTACTGCTTGCTGCCGGAAGTGAAAACTGCGTATGCCATAATTTTCAGAATTTTGATGTTGCACCCGCTCATGCGGGCTGGCACATTATAGGCACACCGGCGCATTTGTAAAGAAAAATTTCACACTAAAATGAAAAATTTGCAAAAAATTTTTAAAAATTCCCCGATTGAGGTCACTTCCGAAGACGGAATGGTAGCGCTCGGGCGCAGCATGGCTGCCGAACTGGAGCCCGGCCAGGTATTCGGGCTGGTGGGTGACCTGGGCGCAGGCAAGACCCACCTGGTGCAGGGTATACTGGAAGGGCTGGGCGCAGGCAACCCCGCCGCCAGCCCCACCTTCTCCCTGGTGCACGAGCATGACGACGGTGCCCTGCCCGTGGCACACTTTGATTTCTACCGCATGAAGAGCCCGCAGGAGGCCATCGGCATCGGCTGGGATGAATATCTGGACAGCGGCCGCATTCTGCTGGTGGAATGGGCCGACCGCTTCGATGGCACCCTCATGCCTGCCGACACACGCTGGCTCGTGCTCCGCCACACCGGCGAAAACACCCGCACCGTCACCCTGGTGGAATGATTAGTGATTAATGATTAGTGATTAATGAAGTCTGTTCCCGACAGTGAAATTCTGCTCTACACCTCCCCCGATGGGCAGGTGCAGCTCGATGTCCGTCTGCAGGAGGACACTCTGTGGATGACCCAGCAGATGATGGCCGAGTTGTTCCAGACAACGGTAGCCAACATCAACGTCCATATCAAAAATATCCTTCAAGAAGCTGAGCTTCAAGAAGAGGGAACTATTAAAGAAATTTTAATAGTTCGAAAAGAAGGCTCGCGAAACGTGCGGCGTCCGGTTAATTTCTACAACCTGGACATGATTCTTTCCGTGGGGTACCGCGTCAATACACGGCGTGGAACACAATTCCGCATCTGGGCTACTCAGCGCCTTCGCGAGTACTTGGTTCGGGGCTATGTGGTGCATGAAAAGCGGCTGCAGCAGCTGGGACAGGTGGTTCAGCTGATGCGCCGGGTGGAAAACCGGCTGGATGCGCGGCAGGTGCTGGATGTCATCGAGCACTACAGCACGGGATTGAACCTGCTGGATGACTACGACCACCAGTGTCTTACCCGCCCGGCAGGCTCCACCCAGTGCTATGTGCTGGAGTACGATGAATGCCGCAAACTCATCGACAGCATGAGCTTTGGCGCTGAATCTGATCTCTTCGGCCGGGAAAAAGACGATTCATTCCGCGGGGCCTTGGGTAATATCTACCAGAGCTTCGGAGGGGCAGATATCTACCCCACCATGGAGGAAAAAGCGGCGCGGCTGCTCTACTTCACAGTCAAGAACCACGCATTCTTCGACGGCAACAAACGCATTGCCGCCGCCGTGTTCCTGTATTTCCTCGACCGCAATAACGCACTTTTCATCAACGGCTGCAAAAGGCTGGCCGATGCCACCCTCGTGGCGCTGGTCATCCTCATCGCCGAATCCAGACCGGATGAGATGGAAACCATCATCTCCGTTATCCTCAACTGTATGCAGCAGTAAGTAACAGCATGAACAACAAATGCACAGCCAGAGCATGCGGAAAATACCTGTTTTCCGGCTATGCGGTACTATCCTTGTTCCTGGGAACGCTTCTGGTTCTCATTCTGGAAAACCTGGAGCTGCTCACCCTGCCCCGCCCCACAGGCGATGACCGCTGGGGGCTGCTCATGAAGGCATACAGGCTTGTTTCCATTTTTCTCGTCCCTGTAGCAACCCTGTACTCCCGCGTATTCTGCACAAACCGCCTCCTTCCCCACTTGGGAAAATGGCTGTGCCTCTGGCTCACCATCACAGCCTGGGTCAGCGTCTTTACCCATGCCTCCCCGCTGCGATTCTTCCCGTTCATCAACTACACCACAGTTGATTTCCTCAGCGCCGCCGTTGGAACATTCATCTGCCTGATGCTGCTGCACGGCCTCTACAGCATTGCAGATTTGGTCGTAAAGATAAAATCAGATGACAAACTCCACAGGCTTGCCTGCTTTGTAGTCGTCTGCGTTCTCCATCTTCTGCTGTGCCACTCCTGCGGCTAGCTACGCCCCTGCCCCCAGCCGATATCCTTTTGTTTTGCATCCGTGCATAAAAAACGCATTGCCGGCGCCGTGTTCCTGTATTTCCTCGACCGCAACAACGCGCTCTTTCTCAACGGCAACAAACGACTGGCCGATGCCACCCTCGTGGCGCTGGTCATCCTCATCGCAGAATCCCGCCCGGATGAGATGGAAACCATCATTTCCGTTATCCTCAACTGCATGCAGCCATGAATGCAAGCTCTAAGCCAACACCGCAAGAATACATGCTGAAGCTGCCGGGTGGTGCCCCCATGGGGCCACTAGCACTGGATATTGTTGCAGAGCTGGTCAGGCAGGGGGAAATCACGGAGGATTATCTCTATACCACTGCCGATGCAGATGAATGGCGCCCCATCCGTGAGCTGCCGGGGCTGCCGGAACCGGCGTTCCGGGCACCGCAGGCCAATAAGCTCAAAACGGGCAAGGCGGATTTCGGCCAGCTTCTCACCAGTTCACTGGCAGCAGCTGCCACATACACCGCTCTGTTCCTGCCGTTTACCCTGCTGACACCCCGCGGACATCATCTGGCAGAGGTGGAAACCTGGATTGCAATAGCAGTCGGGGTTCTGGTCATTGGCATGGTTCAGGGTATTGTGGCATTCGGGGTATTTCGACATCTCAACCTCCCCCGAATCGGCAAGGAGCTGGTAGTGGTGGCGCTGGTCAGTTTCTGGTTCCTCCCCATCCACCTGCTGAGAGACCTGGCAGGTGAACTTGACAGCGAATTCTCCTACCTCGCCGTTATATGCCTGGCCCTGGTTACCGCCCCGCTTCCTATCCTGCTCTGCCTCTTCAACCGTCTCTTTGACCGGAAATAGCAATTTTTCATAATTGACTTACCGTCTTTTTTTTATATAATAGCGCCATGAGCAGTAAAGAGTATTCACCGGATAACGGCTTGCATGTCGCCGTGACCATCAACAAACCGGAGCTTATCGATTCCCTGATTGCTGAGGGCGCAGACGTGAACGCCCGCATGACCAACCCGGACGAAGCGGTGGAGCTCAACCAGGTCACCGCGCTATACATGGCCGCCCGTTTCGGCAGAACAGAGTGCCTGAAGCGACTGCTGGCAGCGGGAGCAGATGTGAACGCCGCGGATGCGCACGGCACCACGCCCCTGCATGTAGTGGCCTATAACAACGACCTGAAGAAACTTTCCGATAAAGTTCAGATGGAGTGCATACAACTTCTGCTGGAGGCGGGGGCGGATGTGCACCAGTGCAACGAATTGGGTGATACCCCGCTGCACCTGGCCACCCAAGGCGGCAACGCCGAGGTGGTACGCACCCTGCTGGCAGCCGGGGCAGATGCAAGCAGTTGCGACAAAGAAGGCTACCGCCCCATCCACGGCGCAGCCTATCACGGGCACATGGAAATCATCCGCATGCTGCTGGACGCCGGGGCCGATATCAACGCCCGGGAAAATGCCGGATTCACCCCGCTGGCTCTTGCCACCATCTACTACGGCACCGCAGAGAACCTGCGCGAACTGATTCAGCTGGGGGCGGATGTAAGCACCGTGACCGATGAAGGCACCAACCTACTGCACCACGCAGCAGCTTCCTGCGGCTCATGGCAGGACAGTAGCGAAAAGATGCAGGAGCTGCTTGGCCATGGGCTGGATGTGAACGCCGTTTCGCAAAATGGGAATACCCCCCTTCTCACTGCCGCCATCAGATTCATCAATAAGCAAGGGCCATTCTCCTGCGTAGAATTACTCGTTCAAGCCGGGGCCGATGTCCGGGTAGAACACAATCATACCACCCTGCTCCACGTTGCTGCAGCAGCAGGTCTTCCGGAACTGCTCACCCTCCTCCTGAATGCCGGCGCCAGCGCCACCGAAGCCGATTCCAACGGCAACACCCCTCTGACCTACGCCTTCCTCCTCTCTCGCAAGCTGCGTGTTCCCCGTGCTACCAGAAACAAAATCATCCGGCTGCTCCTGGATGCAGCCCCGGAACTCAAAAAGAAACTCAGCATCCTGAAGCTCCGCTACTGGTTCAAAGAACTGCTGAGCCTGATTATCATCGTCTGCGTTCTCTACTTCCTTAAGTGGCTGTTCACCTGATACTACTTCACTCCGGCCAGACGAGTTCCCTGACAATACGGACAAGCCCGCGCGTGACCAGGTTGAGACGGTGATAGTCGAGCGTATCGGGGGTATCGGTCGGCTCATGGTAGTTGGGATTGCGAATCATGGCCGTATCCGTCACCATGACTGAAGGGATTCCCAAGGGGTGGTAATTGCGGTGGTCGCTGAAGAACAGTTCTGTTTCCTCAGCCCAGGGCACATTGATACGGGCGGCCGGCAGTTGCTGCTTCAAGCCGGAATAAATCTGCTTCGCCAGGCCGTATGCCTCCAGATTGCCCGCCACAGCTATAAAATTGCCGACGGTGGGAAGCAAGAGAGAATAGCCGGGAAACAGAGAGAGCTGGCTGTCCGGTTCATCGCTGAAATACCCCAGCATCTCCAGGCAGATAAGGCCTAGTACCTTCTCTCTGTCGCAGGCTGCCGCGTGGCGGGCACTTCCCATATCCTCACTATCGAACCAGGGCGGTTCCTCACAGGCCCAGGCTACCAGCTCAATATCATGCTCAGGTTTACCCTTGGGCAACTGCTCGGCAAGCTCAAGCAGGGCTGCCACAGCACTGGCATTATCATCTGCCCCGGGATTCTCCCCTTCCCCTGTGTTGCAGGCATCATAATGAGCACCGATGATGTATCGTTTCCCCGACTTTCCGCGGCGTAAGGCGCAGATATTATAGTGGGTCTCCCCATCGGAAGTAGTGAATTCCTGCAAGGTGACCGCCCAGCCGGCAGCAGCCAGTTTCTTCTCGATATAGAGCCGCGCCTGCTCCAGCGTATCGCCATAGCGCGGCTGGGCACAGAGCTGCTCCACATGCCCTCTCAGCCGCTGCTCCGCTTCAGGTGCAGGGCGGCTCACCGGCTGCTCAGCAGAAAGCTCCACCAAGCAGCTGCACGCCGAAAAAAGACACAGGAGCAAGACACCAAAAATCCACCCTGCTACCTTGCACGTTTTTAACCCCAATTTTTTTAACGTACATCCAAGAGCCTTATCCGAGCCTTTTTCTACTCTCTTCATGTTCTGCCCTCATTGGAATGAGAAGAAATCAAATCCAGCAAGTTATCTGAGTTATATTTATCGAAATCAGATTGAAACAGTCTATCCTGAATAATCCGATATTTCTCGAACTCGCTTTCAGCGAATACCTTTGCCACCTGGGCTGAAACACGTCCTACATTATTGAGCAACTCATACTCATTGAACTGCAAAAATGCATCCAATTTTTTCGCCCAGTCTTCCATCGACATGGGAATATGCCTTTCAGCCTGTTCCTCAGCATAGTCCAGGTACATCGAAACGACCCTGTCTAACCTGCGAAGCTCGTGTTCTGTCAAATAGTTTTTAGCAACGGAAACATCGCTCTTGATAATTTTCCCGGACGGCGCATTTTTCCACGAGGTTAGCCCCATATGCTCTTTCTGGCTACTAGCGCGGTCGATTATTAATTCCGCTGCGGTATGCCGATGTATCGCAAAATGCAATTTATTTTGCACGTGAGCAAAAAAATCAAGTGTGGTCTGAGCCTTGGCATCATAGTCAAAAGACGTGGCATATATATCCGTTATCTTCTGATAGAACAAGCGCTCACTTGCGCGGATTTCCCGAACCTCCTCCAACAAACTTGTGAAATAGTTCTCATTGAAGAAAGTTCCGTTCTTCATTCGCTCTCTATCGATGACGTATCCACGTATTGCATAATCTCTGAGAATACTGGTCGCCCATCTACGGAATGCTGTCGCCTTCTTTGAGTTAACACGATAACCCACTGCAATGATCGCATCCAGATTATAATGTTTTGTATTATAGGTTTTACCATTTGTGGCAACTACCGAGAAAAGCTCGGTAGTTGATTTTTCGTCCAGCTCTCCCTCGTTGTAAATATTCTTGAGGTGTAAACCTATATTATCCGTAGAACAATCGAAAAGGGTTGCCATTAATTTCTGGCTCAACCAAATCGTATCGTCCTGAAGCCTGACTTCAATTCCATCCTCCCTGGCCTGATTTGTAAATATGAGGAATTCAGCCGTGCTATTTCTTATCTGAATTTTCTTACCCATTTCTACAAATCTCCAGGTATGAAATCGATTAGGGCATCAGAATCACATGGTGGCTCACACCATCACTCAAAGAGCGAAAGCACAGCCTCGGCTGCCTTGGCGGCGGCACCGCCGTGGCCGAGGGTGGCCATGGATTCCTGCATTTCTGCCAGCACCATGGCGCGGGAATCGGGCTGGGTAAGGCGCTCGAGCTCGGCAATGCAGTTCTCCACGTTGAAATCATCCTGCAGGAGCTCGCGGGTCACGGGCTTATCCACCAGAATGTTCACCATACCCACATACTTGATGGTGAGCACCATGCGAGCAAAGAGGTAAGTACCATACGCCACCTTGTACACCAGAGCAAAGGGCAGCTCATGCAGCGCGGCCTCCAGCGTGGCTGTGCCGGAGGTGACCAGGGCGGCTTCGGAGCGATCCATCAGATCATGGTAACTGCCGGGGCAGATATTGATGATTTCGGCAGGCATGCCGGCTTCATCAGCCATGCGGCGCATGACGGCGGCCAGTTTCTCTGAGGAGGCAGAAGTCTCGAAGCGCCACTCGGGGTGGCGGGTGCGGAGTTCCTTCACCACATCGAGGAACACGGGGAAGTGGCGCTCCACCTCGCGGTTGCGGCTGCCGGGGAACAGGCCGATGAGGTTCTTTTCACGCACATCGGTACGGCGGGCTGCCAGAATATCATCCACCAGCGGGTGACCCACAAACTCGGTGCGCAGGCCGGCCTTCTCAAAAAGCGGCTTTTCAAAGGGGAAAGTGCACATCATGAGGTCGAGCACCGCGGCCAGCTTGGGGATACGCCCCTTCTTCCATGCCCAGACCATGGGGGCAATGAACCAGGCAATCTTCGTCTTGGGCGAAACTTTCTTCACGCGCTCGGCGAGACGCTGGTTGAAGCCGGGGTAGTCGATGAGCAGCAGACAGTCCGGCTGTTCAGCAGCGATACGTTGCGTCATTTCCTTGAGCTTACCGGCAAAGAAACGGATGTGGCGCAGCACCTCCACAATGCCGATGACGGCGGCGGCATCGGCCCAGTCCTCCACACCGGGAGCGAGGGCGTGCATTCTGTTGCCACCCAGGCCAACAATTTCCGCATCGGGACGGCGGCGCAGCAGTTCCTGAATGACCAATGCGCCCTGCTTATCGCCGCTCTTCTCACCGGCTACCACAAATATCTTCATGCCAGCACTCTATCACGCGCGCGAAAAAATTGCAAGAAAAGACTTTTATTCCGGGCAAATGTGTGCATAATGCCCGCATGCACGATTTCCTTGTCTACTGTATGGACTGCATTCAGCAGTGGGGATACTGGGGCGTGGTCGTCCTCATGGCCATGGAAAGTTCCATCATTCCCGTACCGAGTGAGATTGTAGTGCCGCCGGCAGCCATTGCCGCCACTTTCCCGGATGCCACCATGTCGTTCTGGGGTGTAGTGATTGCAGGCACAGTAGGTTCCTATCTGGGGTCGTGCGTGATGTATTTCACGGCACTGTTTCTGGGGCGACCGTTTGTATACCGCTTCGGCAAGTATTTCCTGATGCCGCCGCACAAGGTGGAAAAGGCAGAGGTGTTCATGAACAAATACTCCACCGCAGGCATCTTCTTTGCGCGTTTCCTGCCGGTCATCCGCCACCTCATCTCCATTCCTGCCGGTCTGGTCAAGATGAACTTCACTTCCTTCAGTCTCGCCACCATCATCGGCTCCGCCATCTGGTGCTGGGTGCTGGCCTGGTTCGGCGACAAAGTGGGCAGCGAGCATCCGGATATCATGAAGAGCCCGGAGGACCTGGTGCACGCCGTGAAGGATGAATCCCACCTGGTGGTGCTGGCCATCGTCATGCTGGCCGCGCTCTATGCCCTCATGAAATACATGACCCGCAACAAGAAATAACCCCCTACCCCACTTTTTTATGAGCAACGAAAATCTTATCGATGAAATCCTGCGCCTCAAGAAGGAACGCAACGCCGTGATTCTGGCGCACAGCTACCAGCGCCCGGAAATCCAGGACCTGGCCGACTTCGTAGGCGATTCGCTGGCACTGGCCCGCAAGGCACAGGAAGCGGAGTGCGATGTCATCGTGTTCTGCGGTGTGCATTTCATGGCTGAGACCGCCTGCATTCTGAACCCGAGCCGCACCGTGCTGCTGCCGGATGCGAATGCCGCCTGCTCGCTGGAAGCCTCCTGCCCCGCCGAGGAACTGGCCGCCTTCCTGGAGGAAAACAAGGACAAGAACTACTACGTGATTGCCTATGTGAACTGCTCCATCGGCGTGAAGGCGCTGGCAGATGTCATCGTGACCAGCGGCAACTCCCAGCGCATCATCGAGACCGCCCCCACGGACCGCCCCATCCTCTTTGTGCCTGACCGCAACCTGGGCGCCTGGACCTCCCTGCAGACCGGCCGCGTGATGACTATGTGGAACGGCGCCTGCCACGTGCACGAGCGCTTCACCCGCGACCAGCTGCTGGCTACCAAGGCCCAGCACCCGGATGCTCTGGTGGTGTGCCACCCGGAGTGCCAGGAACCCATCCGCCTGCTGGCAGACCACATCTGCTCCACAGAGAAGATGATTCCCTACTGCCGCGAAAGCGAGTGCGGCAAGTTCATCATCGTGACGGAAACGGGCATTCTGCACCGCCTGCGCAAGCTGGTACCGGGCAAACAGTTCATTCCCATGGACATGGGGCAGTGCTCCTGCGCCGAATGCGAATACATGAAACTCAACACGCTGGAGAAGCTGCGCAACTGCCTGCGCGACATGGCCCCCGAGGTGCGCGTGCCGGAGGAACTGCGCCTGCGCGCCGCGGCCCCGCTGGAACGCATGCTCGAGCTTTCCAAGTAACCCGCGCCCGGCATGAACCTGGCCCCGCACATTCTGGCTCACGGCAACTGGATTTCCATGGAGGAGTTCATGGAGCTCGCGCTCTATGACCCCGCCGGTGGATACTATAACACGAATATCGCCGATATCGGTTTCCGCGGCGATTTCTCCACCTCTGCCACCATCAGCGACCTGCTGGCCCGCCGTCTGGTGCAGCAGTGGGAGCAGAGCTGCAAAGCCTTCAACCGCCGCCTCCCTATTATCGAAATCGGCGGTGGCAATGGAGACATGGCCATGAGCATGGCCCGCTCGCTGGGCTTCTTCAATCGCCTGCGCGTGCGCTACTACATGGTAGACCGCTCCAAGGCTCTGCGCGACCTGCAGCTCATGGTGGGTGGCAACTTCGTGCGCGTGTACGAAACAATTGAGCAAGCAGTCAAGCACGCCGGGGGACGCGCCTTCATCTTCTCGAACGAGCTGCCGGATGCCTTCCCTGCCCGCCAGTTCGTGTTCCAGGACGGCAAGTGGCTGGAACTCGGTTTCTCTGTGCACCACGGCCAGTTTGTCCGCGCCGTGAAAGAACGCCCGCTGCCGGAGTCCAGCGTATTCACCCGCTGGGCATACGAAGGACAGATTGTGGAGGTGCAGGAAAGCTACCACAAGTGGTACGCCGCCTGGCAGCCGTTGTGGAAATGCGGCACGCTGGTCACCATCGACTACGGCGAGCTGAACGACACCCTCTACCACCGCCGCCCTGCCGGCACGCTGCGCGGCTACAAGGCCCACCAGCTGGTGAATACCGATGAGCTGCCTGCTCTGGCCGGAAAATGCGATGTAACGGCCGATGTAAACTTCACCGACCTGTACCAGCTGGCGCAGAACTGTGTGGGCGACCGCGTGCAGTACATGAGCCAGCACGATTATCTGAAAGACCTGGCCGACCCGACAAGCGCAGCAGACCGCCATCTCATCGCCGTGCCGGGTGCAGGCGACCACTTCAACGTGCTCATCCAGCACCGCTTCGAATCATGACCCGCCGTACCGCACTCAACATAGCAGCGCTGCTGCTGGCGGCGGTAGGCACTACCCTGCTGGCGGGAGATTTCCTGATGCCCCGGTGGCTCTGCCGCGGCGGGGAATGGCAAGGCCCGGTGACAGATCATTTCGACGGCACATTCTTCTACAACCCTGAGCCCAGCACCCTGTACAAAACCAGCAACCTGCTGCAGTGGCTCAGCGAGCGTCACACCAAGGGCGACTACCCCACCGTGGCGGCGAACACCCACTCCCCCGAACTTGCGCCCACGGTGGACGGTCTGGACTGGGAGGTCAGCATGGTGAATCACTCCACCATGCTGATACGCACAGCGGGCTTCAATATCCTGACCGACCCGGTGTGGAGCGACTATACCAGCCCGGTACAGGGATTCGGGCCGAAGCGCTGCCGACCGGCGGGAATGGCGTGGGGGCAGTTGCCACGCATCGATGTGGTACTGATTTCGCACGACCATTACGACCACTTCGATGCCGATACCCTGCGCCAGCTGGCCAAAGAGCAGAACCCGCTCTTCATCGTGCCCCTGGGGCTGGGCGGTCTGGTCAGATACCACTGCGGCGAACACTGCCGTGTGATTGAGGCCGACTGGTGGGAAACCGTGCAGCACGGAGAATTGAGCATCACCCTTACCCCGGCCAAACACTGGAGCAACCGTTACCGCAAAACCTACACCCGCAACCGCTCGCTCTGGTGCGGATTCTACCTGAAATCCCCTGCCGGCCCGTCCATTTACTTCGTGGGTGATTCGGCAAAATCCGGGTGTTTCTCACAGATCCGGCGCAGGCTCGGCGCCCCGGATGTCGCGCTCATTCCCATCGGGGCTTACAAGCCGGACTGGATTCGCAACGGACACATCTCCCCCGCTGAGGCGGTAGAGGCCTTCGGCCAGCTGCAGCCCCGGCAGGCCATAGCCTGCCACTTCGGCACCTGGCAGCTCGCCAATGAAGGATATCAGGAAACGCTGGATGACCTGAATACCGCCCTGCAGGCCGCAGGCATTCCGCAGTGGCAGTTTGTAGCACCGGAAAACGGCCAGACGCTTCGCGGCAAGCGCGAGTAAGCCTGGCAAATTGAGGATTCAAAGCCCCGCTTACTTGAGCTTGCGGCGTGTCACCAGGTATACTTTATCGCCATGGCGCACCTTGGTAGGCACGGCAATGAGCGCCGTAGCACCCTTGGGAGCTACCTGCACCACCTGAGTCTCACCGCTCTCGTTGTCGCAGCGCACCTCGGGCACCGTCACGCGCACGATACCAGTGGTCACGCCGGTGATTTCAATTTTATCACCAGGGGAAACCGGGCCGGCTTCCAGACGGATTTCTGCCACACCGATTTTGGCGTACCAACGCATCACGCGGCCCAGATGCTGGCGCTGCTCCAGCGCGAGGCTGTTCGAGCAACCGCTCCAGGTTTCCCACTCCTCGCCCAGGTAATAGCCACCGTGCCAGAACTGGCGGTTGAACACGCGCAGCAGCTCGCCTTCCCATTCCGCCACCTTCTCAGGGCTCCATTCGCCGGCAGCGCAGCACTGCACAGCTTCCTTGTATACAGAAGTCACCGTGGAAACGTAGGCCTCTGAGCGGCCTCGTCCCTCCAGCTTGAACACCGATACCCCGGCCTCCACCAGCTGGTCAATCACGCGAATGGTACAGATATCCTTGGGAGACATGATATACTGGTTATCGATATCCATTTCGAATCCGGTCTCGGTATCCGTCACACGGTATTTGCGGCGGCAGAGCTGGTAGCACTGGCCACGGTTGGCGCTGGCATTGTAGGCCGCCAGACTCATACCGCATTTGCCGGAAATGCCGATACAGAGCGCACCATGCGCAAACACCTCTATGCGAACCGGCTTGCCTGAGGGACCGGTGATATTCTCTTTCTTAATCCCCTCGATAATGTGGCGAATCTGGCTGAGCTTCAACTCACGCGCCAGCACCATCACATCCGCATAAGCGGCAAAGAATCGCACAGCGCCCATGTTGCACACGTTTGCCTGCACAGAAATATGCACCTCCAGCCCGATGCTGTGTGCATAGGAAATGACCGACAGGTCGGCCGCAATCACGGCATCCACCCCGGCATCCTTGGCCTGGCGGAGCAATTGCTGCATACCCTCCAGCTCCTCGTCATAAATAATCACGTTGCAGGTCAGGTATGCCTTTGCTCCGCAGGCGTGACACAAACGCGCAACCTTCGGCAAATCCTCCACCGTGAAATTCACGGTGGAACGCGCACGCATATTGTACATACCCACGCCGAAATACACACTGTCTGCCCCGGCGCGCAATGCTGCGGCCAGCGATTCAAATGACCCCGCAGGGGACATGATTTCCAACTCCTGCATGCGCGGAAGTGTACCTGTATTCGACAAAAAGGTCAAGGCGGAAGGATTATCCGCACCGGAAATCACACATTTTCCTGTATGCTCCGGTAAAACATGCTTGCCAAAGCTCTTTCTATGCGATAGATTATAGCATCATACCCGCATTCACATCACCATGAGAAAAAACTTCCTGCTGCTCGCTCTCTTCGCTACCGCCGCACTTACTCCGGCGAAGGGTGTAGCGTTGTTTGTCGATCCCGTCCCCTCGCAGACCTACGAAAATGTTACCTGCGAAGCAGGCAAAATGACGGGTGATTTCGGAGCTCTTTATTCCCGACTCCCCATCTACAACCTTAACAGCATCCGCAAGTCCAATGTAGCTACCGCCTCCGTAGCCATGACCGTTGATCTTTCCGCAGCTGTCAAAGTAACGGAAAACACCAAGCTGCTCACTTTCGACAGCGTGCATGAACTGGGGCTCATCGCCACCCCCGATGGCATCACCGGTAACTGGCATGGCAAACCCTGGGGCGAAACGGTACCCTACGGCAAACTCGCTACTCATCCCGCAGCTTTCTCCCGTGACAACACGGTCTACATTTCGTTCACCGTAGTGGCTTCCGGCTGTCAGGGTTCAGGATGGAATGGTCTGGGTGGCATCATGGGTTACGATGTCAACGGCGACCTTCTTATCAATCTCCCCTTGCTGGCATCTGCCGAAAATAAGGATTTCAAATCTATTACCGCTAATCCGGATCTGGTCAAATCAGTTTCCGTAACGCCCCTCGTGACACCCAATCTGACCGTGGTGGCAGAAAAAGCCGCCGCCCAGGCCGCCAAAATTGAACGGAAGTTCCTGAAGAAAAATGGTGAATGGCTCACCCCGACCCAATGGATGGTAATCAGCATCATCTCCCTCATTGCGCTGGGGCTGGCCAGTCTCTTCTGCTTCCGCCGCGGCAAGTGGAACTGATTTTTCACGCTCCAGTTTTACAGCAGCGCGAGAAGATGCACTGACATCTTCTCGCGCTTGCTTTTCAATCAGTACACTAAAAAAGGAGAGGCGGCGAACCTCTCCCTTTATAAGCTTTACTCAGCCATGCCGGTATCTTCACCCCCGGTGAGCCAGGAGATACTGAACGGAGCAAAGCGGATATGCTTGATGGGACGGCCGTTCACCTCGTACAGAATACCGGCTACACCCGGCTTCACAGGGCAAAGCACGGAGTACGCGAATGGGCCATCGCCCACGCGCTTTTCCACCGGCCAGGTCTTGCCGTCATCGTAGCTCATCTTGATGATGCCGTTGGTACGGCTGCCGGTCGTGGGAGTCGAGAACAGGATGCGACCGCGGCCCCCCAGAGCCGCATCATCCTCGTGGGAATAGCGGGTGAGGCCATTCTGGCAGTTCGGGCTGGTCAGCTCGGCGTGGTCATTCACAGGGCCCCAGCTTTCGCCGCCGTTCTCAGAGTAAGCCACCTTGCGCAGGCCACCACCCCAGGCGCGTGACACCACCAGAAGACCACCATCGGTCGTTTCCACGATGGATACCTCATTGATACCTCGTCCGGCATCGGACTTCTTACCAATCTTCCAGCTCTTGCCGCCGTTGTCGGAATAGGCGGCAGCCAGAGTCCAGTTACCGAAGGGACCTTCATTCAGCGGCACCACGATGCGGCCCTTGTGTTCACCACGGCTAATCTGAACCCCCGGATTCGGGCCACTGCAGGTGATGGTAACGCCGTCATTCTTCGTGAACTGGGTCACATCCTTGGGCTTGCTCCACTTCTTGCCGTTTTTGGAGAAGCAGACAAAGTTGCGGATGCAGCGGTCATCCTTCCAGCCCGTGGGGATATCGGGCGTGCGCTCCTTGATACCCTGCGGATAGCGCTGGAAGAACAGCACTATCTGCTTGTTCTCGCGGTCATAAATCAGGCAGGGGTTGTTGAACGTGGCGCCCTTGGAAGCAGCTGCCACCACGGGCTTGCTCCAGGTCTTGCCGCCATTCTTACTGATGGA
This sequence comes from Akkermansia sp., assembly GCA_045654325.1. Taxonomy (GTDB): domain Bacteria; phylum Verrucomicrobiota; class Verrucomicrobiia; order Verrucomicrobiales; family Akkermansiaceae; genus Akkermansia. Next base: position 1,503 of record JAZONE010000105.1, on the reverse strand, counting down.
GACAATCAGGTCATTCTGCCCCTGGTCCGTATCCTGGTAGCGGCCTTCGGCCATGGCGACCAGCATGCCGTTGGCGTTGATGATATCCGGAATGCGGATACTGGCGTAAGGATTCCCCTCGCCCGCCACAAACACGTCCACAGCACGGCCATAGGGAGCACTGTCCAGCTCGGCAAGCTCCGCCTTAGAAGCAGGCTTGCCCGGCAATGCAGAAGTCGCGCCCTTATCCTTCTTTTTCTTCTTCCCCTTCTTCTTAACAGGCTGTTCCTCGGCGGAATCATCCTGTGCGAAGGCCGGCGTATAAGAAACTGGTGCCGCTACCAGTAAGGTGGCGGCACACAGTATGATTGATGAAATCTTCATCGTATTAGGCATTGTCCTTCTTGGGCAGACAGAAGAGGATGATACCGCAGAGCATCATGAGGACACCAGCCAGGCTCAGCACCATGGAGAGCGGAGTACCGGCGTCCTTCAGCATGCCGCCCAGCCAGGATACCAGAGCACCGGCACCCACGGAGGTCAGGTTGAGCAGGCCGTAGCCCGTAGCGGCGAAGCGCTCATCGATGGTGTTGCGGAGCACAGGCATGAGCGTGGCATCCATGGAACCCTGGGCCACACCCTGCATGGCCACCAGGGCCAGCACAGCGGCAAGACCAATCTCCACACCGAAAATCATGGCGAGCAGCACGCAGGGACCGGCCACGCAGAAGGCGATACCGGGCACATAGGCGCGGGCATTCTTGTTGCTCAGGTACCAGCGGTCGGCAATCACAGCGCAGGCCAGCACGGAGATGTACTTGGCGATGTTAATCCAGAACGTAGCCTGGGGACCGGCCTCAGCTTCGGAGATACCGAACATATCCTGCAGCAGGCGGGGATACCAGCCCAGCAGGAACCAGTTGGCAAAGCCGGCGAAGGAAATCATGAGCAGCAGCAGGTACATACCGCGGCCGGTGAAGATGCTCTTGAGCATCTGGCCCAGGGTGAAGCTGGGAGCTGCGGGAGCTGCGGTCTCCTCGGTGGCAGCAGCCTCAGCGGGAGCCTCGGCAGCCTTCGGGTCACGCAGGAAGAAGAGCACGATAAGGCCATAGGCCACACCAATGAAGCCGAAGAGCTCGAAGGTAAGGCGCCAGCCCAGCTGGCAGGGGTCGCCGGCCATCATAGCACCGCAACCGGCCAGCACCTGGCCGGCATAGATACCGCTCATGTGAAGGCCGGTGGCCAGAGAGCGGGTACCACCACGGTGGTAGTCGGTAATAAGAGCCAGAGCAGCGGGAATGTAGAAAGCCTCGCTCACGCCCATCATGGCGCGCCAGAAGATGAGTTCCTCGTAAGATTCAGACTTACCGGTCATCCAGGTCACGATGGTCCACACGACCAGAGAGCACATGATGATGAAGGATCGGCTGAAGCGGTCGGCCAGGTAGCCACCCACAGGGGAGAGAGCAGCATACACAATGAGGAAGGCCGAGGTCACGATACCGAACTGTGCCTGCGTCATCT
>JAZONE010000104.1:0-2015 GCA_045654325.1 Akkermansia sp. | reverse complement strand
GAGGCAGGGGTAAGCCCGCGTCAGCGGGCGCAGCCCCTGCTAACAAACAAAAGATAAGGGAGCCCCGACGAAAGGAGTGGGCGGCAGCCAGTCACGGCGTAGGGCGAAAGCCCGGAGACGGAAGGCCACTGCTTCAATGTGTAGCAATAGCCTCTGTCACCCGCTCACTACGTTCGGGGTTCGGATTTATTTTATGGTTAGCAGGGGTTCCGTCGCTTCGCGACTCCACCCCTGCCTCACCTCTACCGACCCTGCGGGACTCAAGTTCCGCGGTCGTGCCGACCGCAAACTACCCTGCAAATCCCAATTTATCGCACTGAATAACAGGGTATTTTCCGATCAGGCCAAGGCGTAAGGAATTATTTACTTGTACCCAGGAGACATATTTACTAATATAGCTTACGGAAACACGGCACCTTTACCATGCTCAACCATTTCACATTCAGGAATCTGCTTGCTGCTCTGGCCGCACTGGGGCTGGTTGGCTGCAAATCGCCGGATATGACCGGCGAGGGGAATATGCAGGCCTTCATCTACGACGGCGGGCGAGTGGAAAGACGCGTCTTCCTGACGGCAGAAGAAGGGACCCGCACGCCCGAGCTGCAGAAATGGATACGGTTCAACAACGAAACCCTTTACCGTTTCACGCTGACTCTGTACGTGCCCCACGTGGTCGTGAATTTCCCGTCGCAGAACGAGAGTTACACCTTCTACAGCAACACCGTGCAGCGGGACAGCCATGTGCGAGACATGGAAGCCGAGGATCACGAATTCATCAACTGGCTGAAATCCCAGCCGGGCATGCCCGGCCTGTTTCCGTGATATACTAACCCTGATTCCACGAACATTCTATGCCTCTATTCTTTCGTATTTGCGGTGCTCTGTTGCTGGCGGTCTTTCTCGGGCTGAGCATCCACCTGCAGGTGGTGGATGTAAATGAATCCTGCAGCGCTGAGGCGCTGGCCAGCGGGCGTGGCGCGGTGCTGTGGTACAGCGTGGCCGCCGCGGCTCTGTTTGTTGCAGGCGTGCTGCTTCCCCGCCGGGGCAGTCTGTTTCTCGTAGGCGCAGGTATTCTGCTTGCCCTGCCGTCGCTCACCCTGTTCTCCTTCATCTGCTGCCACGAAAGCTACGGGAACTACCCCGTCTACTGGGTCGGCGGCCTTATTCTCTGGTGGGTGATGAGTTTCATCCATATCGGAACCCGCCATTCATCCGAGCAACCATAATCAGCACCTGCCCCTCTGACGTATTGCCATATGAATCCCCCCGCATTCCGCTCGACCAAGGCTCTGTTCATCGCCCTGCTGATACTGACTATCTGTGCTTACATCCCCTGGGAGGCTCCATCTGATGAGCTCCACAACCAGGAACAGTCCATGGCCGTGGCCGGCTGGCTGGCAGTCAATGCGCTACGCAACCTTGCCGGAGCCATCATCGTCGTGGTGCTGGTGTACCGCACCTGGAGCAATGTAGCCCAACTGCCCCCCGGAGAGGGAGAACCCGCCTGGGTTCCCACGCCGCTGGCGGCCGCGCTGCCGTTGCTTGTCCCCCTGTTCGGTTATGCGTGGTTTTTCGTAGCCTACGGCCGCCTGTCGCGGCTGGTCGCAGCCCGCAGCGGGCAGATGCTCATGCCGCGGTGGCTTCTGGTGGCATTCCTGAGCGTTGCGGCCCTGCTTGGTCTGCAGCTGGCCTGGGCTGACCTCATCACCGCCGGACTAGTACCCCGCCCCACCCTGCCAGAAGAGCTGCGAATGACGCTCAGCGGCATCACCCCGGCATATAACATACTGCAACTGCTGGCGGCCTTCTACCTCACCCGCTTCAACGACTCCGGAGCGAAGATATGAATCTCCCGCATCCCGAAAAATTGGAATTTGAAGGGCAATAGCCCTTCAAATTTGTACCTGTGCGAAGCGCAGGTATTTCGTCCTTTGCGCAGCAAAGGAATTCATCCACTGCAAAGCAGTGGTTTCTTCCGCCGGTACGGCGGATTTCATACTCGCACAGCGAGTATT
>JAZONE010000103.1:0-6187 GCA_045654325.1 Akkermansia sp. | reverse complement strand
CCGCTTTTTTCGGATAATCCAGAAAGGTAAGCGGGGTGATATCTGCGGGGTGACGCATAACCTGATATTCGCAACGCGAATGTTACTTGAGGATGGCATCGCAGCCACAGCCGCAGGGCTCTTCGAAGTGTGCGCGCTCCTCGAATTCACCCTGTTTACCGGCGTTGAAGGTCTCCACCGGACGGTGGTAGCCCATCACGCGGGTGTACACGGTGCACTTGGTGCGCTCCTCGGCATGCTCTGCCAGCAGCTGCTCGTCAGTCTTGTATACGGGTTTTACTTCCTGATCGCTCATGGTCGTGTTGTTCTATTGGTTCGGGGTTTGAAGTCTTTTATCAGAAGAGCGGCAGCTCAGGCTGCTCCTCGGTGCGGGCGCGGTCGATAATCTCCTGGTCGCAGAGCGGACAGAAGTCGTGGCGGCCGCGGAGGTAGCCGTGCTTCTCGCACACGGAGAAGAGCGGAGTCACCGTGATGTAGGGCATCTTGAAGTTGGTGAGCACCTTGCGTACGATGTCGCGGCAGGCCTCGGGGGAGGAAATAGCCTCGTTCATGTACATGTGGAACACCGTGCCGCCCGTGTAGCAGCACTGCAGCTTGTCCTGCATCTTCAGAGCCTTGAACAGGTCGTGCGTGTAGCCGGCAGGCAGCTGCGAGCTGTTCGTGTAGTAACGGTGGCCGGGGGTACCGCTCTGGATGATATCGGGGAAGCGCTTCTGGTCTTCGCGGGCAAAGCGGTGGGTGGTACCTTCGGCAGGGGTGGCCTCCAGGTTGTAGAGGTTACCGGTGGTCTCCTGGTAGCCGCGGATGCGTTCGCCATGAAGTGCAGCACTTCCTCTGCGAAGGCGATGCCTACGGGCTCGGCGGTGTTCATCCGGTCATTGGAGAAGTTGCGCAGCATTTCGTTCATGCCGTTCAGACCAATGGTGGAGAAGTGGTTGCGGAGGTGCGGCAGGTAGCGCTTGGTGTAGGGATACAGACCGCGCTCGTACAGCGTGTTGATGAATACGCGCTTCTTCTCCAGCGTGTCCTTGGCCAGATCCATCAGCTCGCCCAGCTTGCTGTACAGCAGGTTCTTGTTGCCCTTGTACAGGTAGCCCAGACGTGCCAGGTTGATGGTCACCACACCGATGGAACCGGTCATTTCGGCAGAGCCGAACAGACCACCGCCGCGCTTGAGCAATTCGCGCAGGTCGAGCTGCAGACGGCAGCACATGGAGCGCACTGCATCCGGCTTGTAGGCCTCTTCGTCGATAATCTTGTTGCCATTCTCGTCGAACTTGTACTGGGAACCGATGAAGTTCTGGAAGTAGGAAGAACCAATCTTGGCAGCGTTCTCGAACAGCAGCGGCACGTTCTCGTCATCCCAGTCGAAGTCTTCGGTGATGTTCACCGTGGGAATGGGGAAGGTGAAAGGCTGACCCGTGCTGTCGCCTTCGGTCAGCACCTCGTAAAAAGCCTTCTGGATGACCTTCATTTCCGGCTGGAAATGCTTGTAGGTCAGGTCGGTCAGGCTATCCACGCCACGAGCCTTGGCAATAGCGAGAAGCTCCTCGTCCTCCACGCCCTCGAAGATGTGCTGGTTGTTGGACATGGGGGTCTGCTCGCGCAGGTCGCGGGGCACCGTCCAGTCGATGGTCACGTTGGTGAACGGGCTCTGACCCCAGCGGCTGGGCACGTTCAGATTGTACACAAAGCCACGCAGCGCCTTCTTCACAGCCTTGTAAGGCAGCTGATCCTTGAAGAGGTACGGGGAAAGATAAGTATCAAAGGAGCTGAATGCCTGAGCGCCAGCCCATTCACTCTGCAGAATGCCCAGGAAGTTGGCCATCTGCCCCAGAGCCTCACGGAAATGCTTGGGCGGACGGCTGTTCACGCGGCTGCGCACGCCGTTGAAACCTTCGTTCAGCAGGGCGCGCAGGCTCCAGCCGGCGCAGTAACCGGTCAGGCAGTCAAGGTCGTGAATGTGGTAGTCGCCGTTGCGGTGGGCGGCACCTTCCTCGGGGGTATACACCTGGTCCAGCCAGTAGTTGGCAATCACCTTACCGGCGGTGTTGTTCACCAGACCGGTGTTGGAGTATGCCGTCCAGCGGGCGCAGTTCCCAACCGAACTTAGTACTCATGGCGCAATTTTACCACTCCCCCCCTGCCCGTCAAGCTGGAAATAACAGGCTGCATGAGAGGATTCCCGCCGCGAAAGATTCAGTCTGATTCCTCAAACCAACTCGTAACCGAGTTACATATACCGAGCCCGATTTGAGCGAAAGGCATCGATACAGCGAATGATAGGAAATTGATGGTGGTCAGCGGCAAATCCACAGCCACAAAGCTCAGCCCTGCCAGCGGATAGGCCCAATAGGCATCAGCGGTGAGCTTTGCCCCCTCTCCGCTGGTCATCAGTATCCGTCCGCGTGGATTACTTTCCTCTGTCCATGCGGCATCCTTATCTGCGAGCGGTTTTGCGTAGTCGGGCAATTCTCTCGCAATGATGGCAGAATCCCGATACAGACTGGCTTCTACGACAACCTGACTGACTTCAGATTCCGGAACACGGGTATACTCACCTCCTGCGCCTGGTGATATCAGGCCTCGAACAACATCGGTGCCCCTGCGAGTATAGGTGCTGCGTTCGCCGTTGAAGTAATACCAATCCCCGTGTCCCTCAATCGTCCAGACGGGGGAATCTTCCTTTATCTGCACGCAATCATATACACGCCCGTAGTCTGCTATGCGTGTACTGGTGCATATCCGGCAACCGGATAAACACGCAACGCCTGCGATGAGGCAGCAAATCTTCTTCATAACTACTCAAACCAGGAAAGACCGAGATTACCGGTTATCTCGATGAAAGGGACAAAAAGGATACTCACCACACTTATCGGCACATCCACCAGCACAAAGGCGGCACCGGCCATAGGATAAGCCCAGATGGCATCTGATGTCAGGCGAGCCTCGCTGGTCAGATACACTATACCCTCCGGTGTGTCGTGAGGTGCGTGTCCGGTGAAACGCGTTGCACTCACCATCATCGATTCAGCAGGCAGAGCGGCTGTCGGTAATTCATCGATACGACTATATACAGGTTCATTGTCTGAGAATAGGTAAGGCGCATTTATCCATATAGTATCAGCACGCTGCTCAGGAACACTGCCAGTACCGGGTAGAGGTGCTGCGGTGAAAGCGTGTCGTCTACCCGGGCGCCATCTCACATAGGCTATATCTGTTTCAGCCCCTGACCTGGCTTCATACTGGCCGGATGGAGTAATCCACAGCAGAGAACAGAGGTCGGCATCTCGTCGTTCAAATGTTGTTCTGATGCCCTGCACGTAGTATTCGCCGTCCTTACTCCAGGCCGGCAGCACCTTATCCATAGGCAGTATTACACCTTCATATTCCCGCCCATAGTCCGCGAGGCGCGAGTGCGTGTGCATGATGCAACTGTTCAGCATGCAGGTGCAGCAGAATGCCAGGAAATACAGAAAGAGGCTCTTCACGATTCTCCCTCCTTTCTCTGCTCGCTGCGGAAGATACGAGGCCTGCACGGGGATTCTGTCGACCAGATTCCCCTGCCCGCTGCGCGCGCCCGCGACTCAGCTTCGGCCAGCACCTCATCATCTGCGGCATAGTGACGGTAATGCCAGGCGAGGCCTTCCTTGAGCATGAAACGATTCACATAGCGGGCACCGGCATGGACCTTACCCACGTAGCGGCCATATTGGTCGATATCCAGCACTTCCACCCGGATAGGTTTATCGTACACGAGCCCTGTCAGTTTCTTACGCGCAGCCAGAGCATACTCCTGATCTTTCTCCGGGGCATCGATGCCGAACAGGCGGACACGAACCCGCTCCCCGCTCGGTAACTCCAGCAGCAGAGAATCACCATCTGCCACCCCAACGCAGATTCCTTCCAGAACCTGCGCCGCGTTTGTCGATTCTCCGGGCATATACTCCGTTATTTCTGCTCGCCGCTGAACCCGATGCGTGAGTTCAGAGGAATCGTCACCGTGGATGGCTCAGTATAGGTTTCCACCACCACGCAGATTTCCTTCTCATCAGTGGCAAAACCATAGGAATACTCCGTTTCATCTATGCCGGAGAATGTTCCCGAACTTACCACCTGAATTTTCTTCCCGGCGGGGGTCTTGAAACTGATATCCGCTATGCGACGGCTGTCTGCCTGAGACATGGAAAATGTAATATCCTCCCCCTTCTCCCATTTGTAGGTGATTTCCAGTCCGGGGATGTCCAGTTTACCGGAGTCACCGCATTTCACCTTCCGTGCAGGCTGCTTCACCGAGCCGGCAGCAATGGCAACGCTCAACGAGCCCTTGATTTCCACCCACTCTCCCTTCGGCTGGTTTTCAATATCAAATGCAAGCATATGTGCGGAATCAGAGCGAGATTTCTCATCCGTCACGCTCCATTCCAGGGGAGAACCGGAAGCATCTGAAATACTGACATCTACCGGAGTGATACTCAGGATGCTCTGCTTTTCTGAAGGCAATGTGATTTTCCAGACCAGCTGCATAGCAGACGGAGCCTTGAAAAAGCGGAACATGTTGTGCGGCGTCCTGGTCGGTTCCGCAGCCACGGAATAGTTACGCAGCAACGAATACAAGGTAAGCTGAGGTGTTTCGTTCGCAACGGCCATGGCCGATGTTACCGCAAGAATACTGGCAAAAAGAGAAAAGAGTTTCATAACACGCTTATTATACATTCAGCCGACACTCAGTCAAGCGAAAGAGTCTGTTAGAACGACAATCCAACCAAAAAGAAAACGTGCAACTGCAACAATGAATGCTGCAATTGCACGAAAAAGAATCTCGCACCCGAGTGTTTATTTACCAACGGGCTGAACGCGCGGAATCTCCGGATTCGGCACATCACCCTGCTGCTGGAACGGAAGGGAAAGTGCATGAGCCGTACCGCCAATCACCAGAGTGGGCAAGTCAATAGCCAGCATACCAACGGTGGCCAGAGGATAAGCCCAAAGCGCATTCCAGGTGGCTTCCGAATCGCCAAGCTGCACAATCTCTGCTGACGTTGTCTCGGGTTCACCTATCTTCTCCGGCAGAGCTGAAAGCTTGGGGCCGTATGCCCCCTGGCGGAAAATCTTAGGCTCGCTGACGGTGGAATCAGGAGTACGAATCATGTCGCCTTTGCAGTGACCATATGTTGCAATATCCTGAATCAGGTCAGTTCCACGACGCTCATACGTAGCGACCTCACCCTGACGATAGGAGAACTTGCCATCGCGCCAGATCTGGCTGTTATACTGGACACAAGTAAACTCACGACCGAAATCAGCAATGTAGTCGTGCGTGTTGATAGCGCAGCTGCTGAGAAAGGCTGAGCTTATAATACTGAGAGTAAGAATTTTATTTTTCATAGTTTTTGTATACGTTAACGGTACCTGTCCTCCGGAAAGTTCCGGTAAGTGATAGTGAGCGGGCTCATATCATCAAGCAACCGGCGGTCGTAACGACGGCGCGGTGGCTCAAGATTACCTAAAGTTTTCCCCTTATCCGGTTCAAAGAAGAACTGCAGGTAATAGTTACCGGTGTATCCGAGGGCATGCGTGTCACGAATCATACGCAAGATGTCGGCTTCATCCAGCAAATCAGGATGTACGGTTGTGCGGACTTCATAATCCGCGCCGTACTGCTGCAATGCAGTCAATGTCTCCTGAAAGCGTTCATAAAGAAGCTTTCCACCGGGGAGACGCCAACTGCGGTTAGAGGGCATCTTGTTATCAAGAGCCACGTAATCGATTAATTTTTCCTCGAGCAGGTTACGGATTACATGCGGATTGCTGCCGTTGGTATCCACCTTGATAAGGTAGCCGAGCTTCTTAATCTCGCGGCAGGTCTCAACAATATCGGGGTTGAGGGTGGACTCTCCTCCGGAAAGCACTACGGCATCCAGAAAGCCGGCGCGTTCGCGGAGGAAAGCCATCTCATCCTGCCCGCCGCCATGACTCAGAACAAGTTCCGGGTTATAGCAGTAGGGGCATCGCAGATTACACCCGGTGTACCAGAAGATACAGGCCGCTTTTTTCGGATAATCCAGAAAGGTAAGCGGGGTGATATCTGCGGGGTGACGCATAACCTGATATTCGCAACGCGAATGTTACTTGAGGATGGCATCGCAGCCACAGCCGCAGGGCTCTTCGAAGTGTGCGCGCTCCT
>JAZONE010000102.1:0-25676 GCA_045654325.1 Akkermansia sp. | reverse complement strand
CAGCGTATCGATCGGAATTTGGCGGGGACATAACGCGCTGGCATAATTAAGCGAGATTGTTGTATTCGGAGCACGGGACTTCAGTCCCGTAAATCGCGGAGAGTGTAATCGGGACTGAAGTCCCGTGCTCCGATGAAGTTCTTCGCCCAATTTCAATTTATCGGGGAACGGAATGATAGTTACTACATCTAATAGCTAGCTCAAACATCTTGTCGTGGGGTAGGGGTGTCGATAAAATCGCGGCAGTATGAAACTGCATCTACCCCTTTTGCTTCGCGGTGCGCTGCTGGCAGTGCTCATGTTGCCTGTTCAGGCTGCGCTTATCTGGAATGCCGGAAACTGGAATACCAGCGATGAATCCTGGTGGGAAAATGGGGGGCTCGCGGTGTTTAGTCCGGGGGATGCGGTTGAGTTTACAGCCGCAGGTGACAAAACGGTAACCATAACAGAGGCCGTTGCGCCGTCGAGCGTGCAGGTGTTTGCCCCGGGGTATGTTTTTGAAGGAACGGGCAGCATCACCGGAGGTGCCAGCATAACACTTACTGCCGGGGCTTCGCTCACGGTGAAAAATGCCAATAGCTTTACCGGAGGTACTACCGTCGCGGAAGGCGCAACGCTGACATTGCATCGATACAACAGCGTTGGAACAACCAATGCCGGGGAATCGGCAACTGGTGTGGTGAGTGGTGCCGGCACCGTGGTTCTGTTGCTTGATTCTCCGGATTCGTATGTGTCCATCCAGGGTAATCATTGGCAGAACATGACCGGTACGCTGCGTATCCAGCGGGGATTTCTGGGAATTGGCCGTGCTCCCGGACATGCGGGGCCCGGTGCACCCGTTACCATGGGCACAGAGTTGGTGGAAGTGGCATCTGACGGGCGTTTCGTGACCTCGCTCGGCGGTGGAGCTGCTGCTTTGGAAACCGGTATGTCTTTTGCCAGCGATATCCGGGTGCAGTCCGGTGGCATTATCGGGAATCGTGATGGCCACGTGAACTGGACAGGCGATGTGATGCTGAACGTACAGAATCTTGATGAAGGAAACTCGGTTTTCGATGCGACCGGCAGCGTGGAGATGGCCATGTTCTATGCAAAATATGTGGTGTGGAATGGTACCGTATCTGGTTCGGGAGAATTAGTGATAACGAGCGGCAATTCGGATACCGGTGCCGATCATCGCCTGGTTCTGACGCATGCAGCAAATCCCTTTACCGGTACGTACCGAGTGAATGGAGCATACCTGACAACTCTGGCGCTGGCTGATTCTACTGCTGCCGGGGTAGCAGGTGTACAGCTGGATACGGCATCCTCCCGTCTGGTTCTTATGAATACCAACGCCGGTATTACTACTCTGAACGGCAACGCCGGTGTGGTGATGGCTGAAGGGAACGGTGCTTACTCGCTCACCGTTGGCAGTGGTACATATTCCGGTCAGGTGAAGGATTCTGCCGCAGCCGTGGCCGGTCTCAGCCTTGGGATTATCAAGACCGGAGAGGGCTCATTGGAGCTGGCAGGACCGAACTGCACATACACGGGTGATACCAAGGTGCAGGGTGGTTCTGTTCATTTCAGCGGAGATGCAGCGCTGGGTAATATCAGCCTCTCCGGCGGAACCCCTCTTCTTACTGTCGAGGGAAATCTTACCTTGCGCAGCAGTTCTGCTCTTGCATTGGATTTGACAGATCGCACCGCAGCTGCTGTGCAGATAGGGGGCATGCTGCAGTTGTCGGACACGGGGCATGCGCTTCAGCTCAGTGGCTATGATGAGCTGCCCGCGGGTAACTATGAGCTTGTAACCTGGGGTAGTAGTTCAGAGGTGGTGGATTCAGCATTTTTTACACAGGGACTGAATGATACGGATTCTTTGACCTATGCCGTCCGGGTGCAAGGTAATAGCCTGCAGCTGGTGGTGGGCAATGCTGCAGATGTGCCCTGGCTCTGGGTGGCAGGCAGTGCCACCTGGGCAGATGATTCAACCGCTCAGTGGCAGAACAGCAGCGGCAGCGGTCCCGCCGGTCAGGTCGTGACCTTCGGCCCTGCACATTCGGGCACCGTCACCATGGACCGGGTTACTCCCTCTGCCATACGAGTGACGGGCGGCGAGTACACCTTTGCCGGAGTCACGCCCTCGTCAGTTGGTATTGTCAGTGGCGGTCAACTGAGCGTGAGTGGGGATGCCACCGTGTTGAAGCTGGGCATGGCCAATCCATCGTTCAGCGGCAGAACCGTACTGCTGGATGGCGTGGTGGAACTGGGGGCGGAGAATGCCCTTGGCACATCATCGCTTTTCTTCAATGGTGGACAGTTGCGCTATGGCGACGGCATGTCGCAGGACGTGAGCGCGCAGGTGCAGTCATCCTCGGTAGCGCAGGTCCGTATTGATACGAACGGCAATACCATCGGCTGGGCAGACGTGAATGGTGTGAAGCATACACTTTCCTGCGGTGTGGAAAAGAATGGCGCCGGTGAATTATCGCTGAACTGGTCAGCTTCAAATGATACGCATGCCGGTGATATAAGGGTGAATGAGGGAACCTTGCGCATTACAAAACTGACTGGTCAGGGAACTTTGTCCGGCAGTCTGGGTGGCACAGGAACCCTTGTTCTCAGCAGCCCGAATGGCCAGATGAATGTACTGGGTAACAACTCAGCTTTTGCCGGCACGCTCCAGCTTTCCGGTAATGGAAGTGCCAATACCGGCTCTGTAAGCTTTGTCAACGGGGCGTCCATGGGTGGAGAAGAAACACTTGTGCAGGTGGCGGGGCAACGCTTCTGGTTCCAGACCAATCATTCCTCTACCGCTGCCGGTCTGGAAATCATGGAGGGAACCACCACCTACATGGACGGCAGCTCCGGAAATACGTACACCTTCACCGGAGCTGTATCCGGCAGCGGTACTCTCATTCTCAAGCCTGCCTCGAATATTACGATGAGCGGTGATGTGAGCGCATTTACCGGGCGGTTTGAGCATCCGGGAAACCGGGCAGTCGCGTGGCTTTTCGGTGGAGCAGGAGTGATTGGAACCGGACTTGTGCAGGCCGACCTGGCCAGCTCGGGCAAGCAGATGAGTTATATCTTCCAATACGAAGGGGATACCGTGATGAGTGGCGATGTGAGCGGTTCTGCCAATCTGCGCCAGAGCGGCAGCGGTGTTCTCACCCTTACCGGGCAGAGTACGACTACTGGTAATCTGGTAGTGGATGCAGGCTCGGAAATCCGCCTGGGCAATGAGTCAACTGCCGGCAGCTGGGCAGGAACGCACCAGACCGGCACCGGCACGTTTACCCTTGTGAATGGAACATTGGTCAATGGGCTTTCCGATGTGGAAGGAACACTCGTAGCTGATGTTGCCACTGGGGGACGGGTGGATATGGGCGGAATGGATGCCAACAGCTTGCAGAGTATCAGCATCGGTGCCGGCGGGCAGTTGTCGGGAATCTCCGGAGCTCTCCATATCGGCTCTGCCGACGGAGTGGACAGCATGTTACTTACGCTGGCGGCAGAAAATACAGGCTCCGCAGCGCTTCTGGGTGAGGGAGAAGAAAATATGCTGGAAATAGAGGGTGGCAACCTGGTGATTCACGATGCGACTACCGTGGAACTCAATCTGGAGAGTGTGAAGAGTATTCTGGAAGGCAAGCGGCAAGCGGTGTATCTGCATCTGACCAACACTGACCTGCAGTTGCAGGCTGGAATCAGCGCGGCCGATTTATTTTCCAACAGTTCCACTACCCCCGAGGCGCTGGGACTGGTGGTACTTGGGGTGGATGGCGGTAATATCGTACTCGAGGGCGACGTGCGCGATGTGTATATGGTCATGGCCAATGGTGATTATCCCACCGTTACAGACTACACCCGCCTGCAACCCTACAAGGCCACTTTCGTGGATTCCGGATATACGCTGGCCTTGAATCTGCCTGGTGATAATACGCAGGAATCCTGGGTGAATAACCTGCTGGGCGCCGGTGATTTTACTGTGAGCAATACCTCCGAGACCACCGGCGTGGTGCGTGTCCTGCTGAATAATGAAGTGCTGGGACAGGTGGATAGCAACCTCTCGCCGGAACAGGAAACAGAAATCAATACGGCAGATACCCTGTTTGCCGGTAATATTTCAGCAGGGCATGCCGTGCAACTGGTCAAGACGGGCAGTGGCAAGCTTACTGTCGGTGGTGCTCTTACCGCTGATTGGCTTGAGCTGGATGAAGGTGTTATACATCTCACAGGAGAGGGAAGCCGCGTTACCAGCCTTCACGGTGATTCTACCCTGGTACTGGATGGCGAGCTGGAGATTGCAGGCAATTCGCTGGGATTCAGCGGCAATTTGTCCGGTGGCGGTTCACTTGTGCTGAACGGCAGCCTGCCGGGGAGCGGTAGCGTCGGTGTGCTTTCCGGCAGCGGTTCGCTCGTGGCCGTGGGTGATACCTTTGCTGTGCAGAACGTGGAGAAATCCACTTTCTCCGGTAATCTGACCGGGGAAGATAGTGAAGGTGTGCTGTCAGTTCAATCAGGCGCCGGTCAATTCACCATGTCTCAGGTCCGGGCAACAGAGACCTGGACTGTGAAGAATCACGGGAATCTCATCATTCAACAGGCGGGAGACGCGGGCAATGCCCACCTGACGCTGGGTAGTCTGCAGCTGCTGGATGGTTCTGCCACATCGATAGTACTGGATACCGATGCTGATAATCAGGTGTTTAGTCTTGGTTCGCTTCTTGTGCAGGATGGCGCCGCCGTGACCTTGCAATCCACCGGTACCCTGCCGCTTGCGACAGCCGCTGACGGTACAGTAGTGCTGGGGCAGGTGGCAGCCGCTGATCTGGGTGCGGATGGGCAAGTGCCGCTGACTTTGGGAAGCGTGACTCCTTTCCGGGGGCTCATAGCAGCCTGGCTCAGCGTGCAGGATGGGCAGCTGCTGCTGAATACCATTTCCGATACCACGAATCAATATGCCGGACTCGCTTCAACGGGCAATGGCGCAGCGGGTGCGCAGATGCTTTGGAACCTGCCCAAGGAGGTGCTGGCGAAGAATCCGGATTTAAGCTTGCTCACTCAGGCTCTGGACACCATGGTGGAGGCGGGAGATAGTGCCCACGCCGACCGGATTATGGCCGCAGCAGCCGGTGCCGGCGCTGCGGTACTGGGGAGTGCTCTGGTCGGGGATCTGGAGCGCCAGCTCAAATCTATTCGAAACCGCACCACCAGCATGGGCGTGGACCCGGCATATGAGTACGATTTTCCGCTGTTCAATGTCTGGGTGAACGCCGAGGGAGATTACGCCAGACTGGGAGCCGTCGGAACAGATGCAGGCTATAGCCTCAGCAGCTGGGGCGGAACCGTCGGTTTCGATGTCGATATCTCGTATTCCTTTACTGCCGGCATGGCATTTACCGCTATGTATGGTGATTTTCAGTCCCGGTCCGCCGACTACGCCGAGGGGGATGTGGATAGTTATTATCTGACCTTGTTCGGGCGCTATGCTGCGCGGCGCTGGACGCATACGCTGGTGGGGGCTCTGGGGCGGCACGACGTGGAGCTGAACCGCTGCGTGGATTTCGGACCTGGCGCATACAGCACGCAAGGCAGCACTCACGGAATGAGCTTCGGTCTGCTCTATGAGCTGGGCTATGTTATTCCTCTGGATGACGAGGGAAGCGCCTGCCTGCAACCCCTTGCCAATATCAGCTACCGTCACGTCGGTCTGGATTCCTGCAACGAGCAGGGGAGTGACGCGGCTCTGCATATCGGCGCCCAAAGCATGGATGTGGTCACCTTCGGGCTCGGGGCGAGGGCTCAGACCTATGCATTGGAAAATCTTTACAACCGCAGTTGCCTGCTGGAGGGGCGCGTGCTGCTCAAGCTGGATGCCGGAGATACCCGAAGCCACTGTGACGTGGCGTTACTGGCCGACCGCAGCAGAAATGGCCGTGTGCGCTCTGCCGAAACAGGACGGTTCGGGGTCGAAATCGGCGCCGGGTTTGCCGTGCCGCTGGGGCAGGACTCCGGCACCATCTTCCTGGATGCCGGTGTGGAGTTGCGCAGCGATGAAAGCGAGCTCAACGGAACCGTGGGCTACCGCCTCAGTTTTTGAGGTGGTAGCGCCCATCCGTGCGGCGCTCGTATACCTCGTTGCCGAATGAATCCCATTTCAGGGTGATGGAATCGCCCGTGTAGCGCAGTACCTCTGCGGCATCCTTTGTTCCGCCTGTGCGCACGGCGATTTTATCAGCCTCGCTCATCTTCAGCGTGTCGCTCCAGTCCGGATGCACCAGTTGCAGTCGGGTCACCTGGATGTCCGGGCTGTTCTCGCGGATAAGCTGGCGCGCCCGGTTGCGGCGGGCGGCGGGGAGCTGGTCGCTGTGGTACTTGCGGTCTGGTCGGCGGGTGAATGTTTCGTCTCCCCAGCTGTCCCACTTCAGCTTAAGTGTTTTTTCGTTGAATTGCAGCACCGTGGCAGCATCCCGGTTGCCGGAACAACGAGCCGCCACGCTGAACTCCTGCGAAATGCGCAGGGTGTCGTCCCAGCCATCGCTCACGCATTTGATTTCCTTGAACGGAATGCCCGGTGCGTCTTCTCTGAGCAGGTGCTTTGCACTATCGGCATTGAGGACATGGAGCATTTTGTCTGAGAGGTACAGCAGCTGCTCTCGGCCATCATCCAGTCGCAGGCGGATGGATGCATTGCCGGTGCCGCGGGACATGTCCAGTATATCCGCATACAGACCATCGCTCACGCGGCGGGCATATTGCCCGTTCGGGTGAATACGCAGGGTATCTTCTTCATTCCGTTCATTGATGAAGCGTACGAAGTAGTAGGGAGCCATGGAGCGTTTGGCTTTGGCGCGTGGAACCTTGCCGCGGATGAGTTCGCGGATTTCGTGGTAGCGGCCGTCCTCTTTGCGAATCAGGTAGGCAAAGCCCCCTTTATCCCATTTTACGCGGATGCATTTTTCCGAGAACTCGAGCACATTGGCGGTATCTGTGTTTCCTGTGGCACGGGCCATGACCATGGCCGCACTCGATACACGAACCGGTCCACTCCATTCGGGAGTGACAAATTCCACCGTCTCGAACTTGAGGGTGCATTCCGGCTGGCGCAGTAATTGCTTGAACTCTTCAGCCCTGGGGTGTTTGTCCGGAGCTCCTGCTTGCTCCAGAACCTGAGATACCTCATAGTGGGCGCGGAATTCCCTGAGCGTATCGGGGTCGGGGTTGTCAAAGTAGCGGCGGGCGGCACTCTTCATCTGCCGTCGGCGCAGGCTGAGCAGGGTTTCACCCTCGGGGGTGCGCCAGTCGATGCGTGCCTGGTGGGCCAGCAGCATTCCGGCTATCTCCGCATTGTTAGTAAGTGCCAGCAGGGAGGTTCTGTACCCATTCACCGGAGCCTTGGACTGCAGCATCAGGCGGGTGTTGGCCACATCGCCGCGCTTTACCACGGTTTCCAGAGGTAGGTTGGGCAGACCTTTACTGCTCATGTCGATTTCTGCGCATTCCAGCAAATCGCCCCGCCTGCTGATGAGGTAGCTGAGCACATCCGTATTTTTGATATCGCCCAGTCCGGGTAACTGAACGCCGGCTTTGATGAACGCTTCCGCCATGGCGGGTGTCTCCACATAGCCCCAGCAGGAACTCAGGGTAGTGGCTGTGCCGTTTTCTGCAAAGGCGTGCGCCACTTCCGGTTTGCTGTAGCGTATCAGTTGCTCCAGATTATCTGTGCCGGCGCCGGCTTTCAGCAGCATATCAGTGGCAGAGGCACTTTGAGCGTGCTGCAGACAGGCCGACAGGAAATTTCGGTCGCGGGGCGTGCCCAGCATGTTCTGCAGGGTGGCGGTGTCATCGGTGAGCACGGCCAGCATCATGCGGGCTTCTTCCGATTCCGGTTCGGGGCTGATACCTTTCAGCAGACGCGCCACCTCGGCACAGCGCGGGCCGGACGGATTACGTAGCATGGCTTCCAGCGCGGTGCGCCCGAACTTGTTGCGGACATCTGCCTTGACACCCAGCTGCAGCAGGTGCTTCAGCACGCGGTCGGTTGCGGGGCCGGGGCGGATGGCGGCCAGATGCAGAACCGTGTTGCCGTTGCGGTCCAGGGCAGCCGGATCAGGCTGCGAGAGTGTGACGATTTCGAGCAGCCGCTCAAGCATGGCTGTGGCCTGCTCGCGTTCTGCCGCATCTCGGGAAATGATATTGACCTTGCAGAGGCTGGGAATGGCGTAGAAGATAAACGATTCGCCCTTGTCGTCCTTGTGGGTGAGGTCTACCCCGGCATCGATGATATCCTCCAGCAGCTTCATCGTTTCCGGGGTGGGGTCCTTGTATACCGTAATCTGGGCGTAGTTGGCGCCACGGTTGTTCAGGGCATTCACGTCTGCCCCGGCATCCACCAGCAGTTGCAGACACTCCGGCAGAATGCTCATGCCGCCCGGCGATATGGGAGAAAGCATGCGGCCATTCCGGCCCGGCGTTTCGGTGGCAGCTCCTGCCTCCAGCAGAAGTTTCACACAGGCGGGAATGCCTTCGCGTATGTGGTGGCCGCTGAACCGGTGCAGGCCGCGCACGGCGCTGGCCAGTACGCTGGTGCCGTCTTCCAGCACTCCGTTGGGGTCAGCTCCATGTTCCAGCAGCATTTCCACGGTCTCTGCATCACCTGCGCCTGCGGCTCTGGCCAGTACTTCGGCGCCTTTTACCGAGGCGCCTGCAGTAAGCAGATTGCGCACGTTGCGCGGTGATTCGTTGATATTGAGCGCCAGGGCAGCGCTGCCGCCTTGTTTGTCTGTGCTGGCATTCGGGTCGGAGCCGTGGCGCA
The DNA here is from genome assembly GCA_045654325.1 of Akkermansia sp. Classification (GTDB taxonomy): domain Bacteria; phylum Verrucomicrobiota; class Verrucomicrobiia; order Verrucomicrobiales; family Akkermansiaceae; genus Akkermansia. The sequence goes on along the minus strand of JAZONE010000102.1, from coordinate 16,870 downwards.
GCAGAAGCACCATGGTGTTCGTGTTGCGGTGCTTGTGCTGGAGAATGTGTTTGCCCTCGCTGTTGATGGCGTTGGCATTGCCGCCCAGTGCCAGAACCTGTGCGGTGAGCAGAGTATTGTTCCCGCGCCAGGTACTCACGGCATCGAAAAGTGCCTGGGTCAGGTCATCCGGGTTGATGCCTGCGCTTCGCAGGCTGCGGCGCATGCGTTCCTTATCCTCCGTGGTGGGGGCTGATTCGGCTTCCTCGCAAGCGCGCAGCAGGTCCCGGGCTGTCTCGGTGCCCGCTACATCGGTGGCACTCTGGCCTTTGGCGTTGCGGTGCTGCAACCGGGCTTTTCTGATAAGCAGATAGTCCAGATGCTTCAGCGCACCCACGCGGGCGGCATTCATGAGCGGGGTGTCACCTGTCTCGTTCGGCTCGTCCACACTGCCGCCTTCCTCTATCTCCGCCATCTGGTGGCGAAGCTCTACCAGGTACTCCGAGTCCGGAATGCGGAACTCCTCCATGGCACGGCGCACGTCATCTGTTCCGGTGAACAGATGGGCAGTCATACCGCCCAGAATGGCAAACACCAGGGCGGCGGCAGAAAGACGGGCTTTTCGCGAGAGACGCAGCTTCATGCTCTCGCCATTATACCACCCCACGCGCGTGAGTCAACCCGGAAAAACGGTTATGCGGAACTTCCGGTTTGACTCGGGGTGGCAGATGAAGTATGATGCCCACGTATGCCCGATGTATCCCCCTATGATGCCGAATGCTGGAAGTTTCCGGAATATGCGGATTACCTGCAGCGTGCGGAGAAAGGCGAGGTTCATGCCCGGTACAGGGTGGGGCAGCTCTGTGAGCTACTGCCCGGCGGGGAACAGGAGGCTGTAGCCTGGTATCGTCTGGCTGCGGAGCAGGGGCATGCTGGTGCCATGAATGAATTGGCCACCTGCTATGAGTCCGGCGTGGGGGGCGAAGTGGATATGGAGCTGGCGCTGAAGTGGTATCGCCGCGCTGCGGAACTCCAGGATACCACCGCCATGGCTAATCTGGGGCGTCTGTATGCCGCGGGGAAGGGTGTGCTGCATGATAAGGATTGCATGGTGTACTGGTACTGCAAAGCAGCAGAGATGGATGATGCCGAGGCTCAGTACCAGCTTGGCGCGTGCTATCAATCCGGCAACGGCGTGGTGCAGAATGAAGCCATAGCTGCCTACTGGTACATGCGGGCCGCTGCCCAGGAGCATGGGCCGGCGCAGTTACATCTCGGCTGCCTGTATGATTCGGGCATTGGTGTGCCGCAGGATGCTGCCCGTGCTTTTGAATTGTATTGGCAGGCTGCCGGGAGGGACGTGCCACAGGCTATGTACAACCTCGGCTGCTGCTATGAAACAGGCTTCGGCACACAGGCTGACCTGCAGCTGGCCCATCATTGGTACGTCCGGGCCTGCGAGGCGGAAGATGACGCCGCTCAGTGGCGCATGGGGGTCGCGTATCGCGATGCGGATTTCGGTCTGGAGAAGAACCTGCACGAAGCCCGCCGGTTTCTTTCCTTATCTGCAGAGCAGGGGAACGAATCGGCCGTTGCTGACCTGGAGGAACTTACATGATGGATTTGGAATGGCATTTCCTGCTGGCGGCCGGAGCTCATCCATGGACTCTGGGTGTGCTGGTGTGTCTGCTGGGGCTCATGGGGCTGGGTTTCCTGGCTGTTTCCGGCTGGGAACAGGAAAAGGATGCCAATTCGACCAGAAGTCAGTTGTTCGACGGCGGCATCGTTATTTGCGGGCTTATGGTGGTGGGTCCTCCCATCATGCTGCTGCCGGAAGAGGTGCGTGGGAACATAGGCAAGGAAGCGCTCATGGTGCTGGCCATTGTCGTGGGTGGAGGTATCTGGCTGTTCATGCGGTTCGGCCTGCCTCCGCTTCGCCGCTTCTTCCGCGAGCGCCCCGGAAAACAACGCCGGGGTCGCCCCAGTCCTCCTGGGCAGGGTAAACGTGGCAGAAAACGCAGACGGTAAAATCGCCGGGCTTTGCCAAAACTGCCATCGTTGTTCTGCTTCAGGTGGCAACTATGAGAAATATGAGTTGACAATAAATCGGGAAGCTGGTAAAAGCGTGGCTATGAAGACTCTTGGTTCATTTCTGATGGCTGCTCTGGTAGCAGTGCCGGTTCTGGCGCAGGATGCTGCCGAAGTTCCCACTCCCGTTAATCTGCAGGTAGGGCAGAAGGTGACGGTGCTGCTTGATGGCAACCCCACCACGGGCTTCATCTGGCGACAGGCCGAGACTCTGCCGGAGGATGCTCCGGTGACGGTGGATCTCCGCTGTGCTGCTCGGGAAGAGGGCGGCATGTGCTGTGGATTCCCCACGCCGACTTCTCTGACCATTACAGCCGTGAAGCCGGGGACTCAGGTGGTGCGTGTGGTGTACGCTCGCCCCTGGGAAAAGGGTAAGGCTCCTCTCAGAGAAAAATCCTTCGCCGTGAAGGTGACTCCTGCCGCCGAGTAATTTCCCGGTTCTCCAGATATCAGCGGCTGCCCGGGTTGCTGAAACAACATAGTGCCGGAAATAAAGGCAAATAAGCCGGGTATGTCATGCTAAAGTTTCTACTTTAGAATTATTTTAATTAATGCCGCACAATCAGCTTGATTTTGTGCGGCATTTCTGTATAGTGAGGTTTCCGTTAACCAACCATAGAAACGTCTAGTATGAGCGACAAAGTATTATTCTTCGACACCACGCTTCGCGATGGTGAGCAGTGCCCGGGAGCTTCCATGAATCTCCGGCAGAAGCTGGAGGTAGCGCGTCAGCTCGAAAAGCTAGGCGTGGATATCATTGAGGCCGGCTTCCCCTGCATTTCCGATGGCGACTTCGAGGCCGTGTTCACCATTGCCAACACGGTGAAGAAGTGCCGCATCGCCGGCCTTGCCCGCTGCGTAGAGAACGACATCCGCCGCGCTGCCGCTGCCGTGGCTCCCGCTGGTGACCGTGGCCGCATTCATACCTTCCTGGCGACCAGCCCGCTGCACCGCGAGTTCAAGCTCAAGAAGAGCAAGGAGGAAATCATTGAGATGGCCGTGGCAGGCGTGAAACTCGCCAAGAGTCTGGTGAACGATGTGGAGTTCTCCGCTGAGGACGCCAGCCGCACCGAGCACGACTACCTCGCTCAGGTGGTGGAGGCCGTCATCGAGGCTGGTGCCACCACCGTGAACCTGCCGGATACCGTGGGCTTCACCACGCCGCAGGAGTACATCGCCATGATTGACTATGTGGTCAAGAATGTGAAGAACATCGACAAGGCTGTCATTTCCGTGCATTGCCACAACGACATCGGCCTGGCCGTGGCCAACTCGCTGGCCGCTGTGACCGCCGGTGCCCGCCAGGTGGAAGGCACCATCAACGGCATCGGCGAGCGCGCCGGTAACGCCGCCATCGAAGAAGTGGCCATGGCTCTCTCCACCCGCCCGGAGGCCTTCGGCTTTGCTGCCGGTGAGAAGCCGCACAATCTCGAAACCCGCGAAATCGTGAAGACCAGCCGCGTGGTGGCCAGCATGAGCGGCCTTTCCGTGCAGCGCTCCAAGGCCATTGTGGGTGAGAACGCCTTTGCCCACAGCTCCGGTATTCACCAGCACGGCATCCTGGCCAAGCGCGAGACCTACGAGGTAATCGACCCCGCCGAAGTGGGCTGGGGCGAGACCGAGCTTCCGCTCACCAAGCACTCCGGCCGCGCTGCCGTGAAGGCTCGTCTTGAGAAGCTGGGCTACAACCTTTCCGACACCGAAATCACCCACGTGTTCGAGCGCTTCAAGAAGGTGGGCGACAGCAAGAAGTTTGTGTATGATGACGACCTGGCTTCCCTGGTGAACGACTCGCTCGACACCTGCGATGGTACCTGGAAGATGGTGGATATCCAGTTTGTGGCCGGCTCTGCCGCACGTCCCACTGCCACCGTGCAGCTGGAGAAGGACGGCAAGATGTACACCGACTGCGCCATTGGTAACGGTCCGGTGAACGCATGCTTCAAGGCCATCGACCGCATCACGAAGAGCAAGGGCGAGCTGGTGGATTACAACGTGCGCGCCACCTCCATCGGTCAGGATGCTCTGGGTGAAGTGACGGTGAAGGTGCAGTTCGGCTCTTGCGACTGCGGCAAGCCGGTTTCCGGCAAGGGTGCCGCCACGGACGTTATCGAGGCTTCCGCTCGCGCTTATCTGAACGCCGTGAACCGCAACATTTCTCTGGCCGCGCTGGCTGCGGCTCAGTCCTGAGCTCATGAGCGCTGATTTACCCATTCGCATTATCGTCGGCCTGGGGAACCCAGGCCGCGACTATGCCGAGACCCGGCACAACGTCGGCTTCATGGTACTGGACCGTCTGGCTCGCCGCTTCGGGGCAGAGTGGAAGCTGGATAAAGCCCGCAAGGGCGAGCTGGCCGCCGGACCGGGAGTCCTGCTTATCAAACCGACGACCTTCATGAACTGCAGCGGCGAGTGCGTGGGGCCCATCATGCGCTATTATAAGTTCGAGCCCGAGCAGGTGCTTGTCATTTACGACGATATTTCGTTCCCCGTGGGTACCATGCGTCTGCGTGCTTCCGGTTCAGCCGGTGGGCACAATGGCATGAAATCCCTTATTGCCCACCTGGGTGGCGAGAAGTTTCCGCGCATCCGTGTGGGCATTGGCGCGCCCGGCCAGAAGGAAATGGTGGGGCATGTGCTGGGCAAATTTGCTCCGGATGAACGCCCGCTGCTGGAGGAATCACTCGCCAAGGCAGAGGAAGCCACGGTCATGATGCTCCGCGAAGGGTTTCAGGCTGCCGCCAATAAGTTCAACGTCAAAAAGGAGAAGAAGCCCCGCAAGAAGCCCGAAGTCCCGGCTGAGGGGGCGGATGCATCCGCGCCCGAGCCTCAGAAAGCTGAAAACGTATGAAGTCTGCAGCTTTTTTCTCCCTTTTGGCGGTGTTGCTGGTCGGTTGCGTTGCCGTGCCGTCGGATAAGGCCGTCGAAAGCACGGCCATGCTGCAGAGAGCCACAGAGAATGTCCTGGCAGCCAGCGTAACGGTGCGCCGGTTTGCGGACGACGAAGAACTGGCTGCTTTTTCCATGCCGGATGCAGACAAGGCGGTGCTGAAAAAACTGCTGGGACAGGGGCGCCCCTCTGTGTATGAGCCGGAGTTCTTGTCGCCTGCCGCACCGCCCTATGTACAGGCCTTCCTGTGCATCGGGGAGTTCAAACTGAATCTGGAATACGTCTGGTCCGAAAGCCGGGAGGCCAGAGAACTGGAATGGCTGGAAAAATGCGAGGGTGCGGGGCGTATTGGCCCTCAGATTGTGCTGCCAGATGTCGCGTATGAGCAACTTATGGAACTTGATGCTGTACGTCAGGCTCACGAGACCGTAAAGGGGCTTGAGGAGAGTAATTGAGTTTTTTGTACAAGTGTGAGGATGATTTGAAGGAAATATTGAAAACTTCAAATAAATAGCAAAAGTTGCTGCGCTTGGTAAATGTACAGGCACAACCCCCTGTCACCCATTACCATGAACAACAACTTTTTCAAGATGAGCCTTCTGTTATCCGCCGCAGCCCTTGCCCTGAGCAGCTGCCACCACGTGAGCCTGCACCACAATGTGCATAACTATCGCGCAAATGCCCACCATGCGGTTGTCCACAAGCCGGTGGTGGTGAAGCCGGTAGTGGTTCATAAGCCAGTCGTAGTGAATCCGAAGCCCGTTGTGGTGAACAAACCGGCACCGCCCAGACCGAAACCCGCAGTAGCGCATAAACCCGCCGCTCCGAAACCTGTGGCTCAGAACAACAAACCGGGGGCCCCGAAACCCTCGGCAAACCGCAAGCCGAACGATCGCGAAAAACGCCGCGCCTGATATAATCCACCTTTAAACCCCTTACCCCATTTCCGACCATGAACAAGAACTTCCTTAAAATGAGTCTCCTCGTCGCCGTAGCAGCCCTTGCCCTGAGTAGTTGCCACTGCCTTCATCATCACCATGGTCACGGTTATTACCGTGGCGGAGGCCACCACCACATGAGCCATCACCACGGCTGGCGGAGATAAATGAAGATGCCTGATTCATCCCACCCACCTTCGAATATTGCAGCATACCATGCGCAAGTTCGAAGGTGGGTGTTGTCGCTTTTCCACCCCTCCTCCGGAGAATATACGCGTTATGGGCGAAGATTCAGAGGAACAAATCCCGATGCTGGTTGAAGAAATGGAAAAGCAGCTGCACGTTTTCGAGCTCGTACCAGGGGCGCTGCATGATGGGATAATGGTCAAGGTCGTAGATACGGGCACCCTTGATATTGAGCAGCAGTGGGGAATGGGTGGCAATGATTAACTGAGCCCCACAGGTGGCGCTGGCTGCCAGAAAATCCACTAAATCCAGCTGCAGGTTGGGAGAAAGGCTGTTTTCGGGCTCGTCCAGCAGGTAGAGCCCTTGCTCACCGATGGCCTGGGTGAAGTAGTAGTAGGCGCTTTCGCCGTTGGAATACTCGCGCTCGGCCTCCTGCGCGTGCCTGCGCACAAAACGGCCACGCGTGCTGCGCCGGGCATCCATGTGCGCGAGAAAGGCATCGAATCCGCCTTGTTCGGTGCTGTCGAGCTTCATGCGGCGGAATTGTTCGCGTCCCCATTGGAGCCCCGCACGGTCGGCGGCGAGGTCGCGGGCGTTGTTCTGTTCGCGCAGCCGCAGAATGTGCTCAAAGACATCATCGCTGCAGATGAAGCGGCTCTGCAGGGGGATGGGATCGGGGTAGCCGGTGTCATCGCCGGCGCGTCGCAGCCTGCACTGATTCACGAACTTTTCGAAAAACGGAGTGCGGTTGAAGGGGGTACTGCGCGGCAGCCCGAGTTTTTCGGAAATAAGGTTGAGAATGGTAGTCTTGCCGGAGCCGTTGCCACCATAGAAAATGGTGATATTGCTCATTTCGAGCGCTGGCAGGTCCTCGTCGAAGACGTGGTAGGGATAGCAGCGTTTGTGCAGGTCGCTTACGGTATCGCTCTGCACATTCTTGCCGGGTAGTTCAAAGCTTTCGAGGTAAATCATATGGGGGTAGTTTTTATTCTGCAGCGTTGATGAGCTTCTGGAGCTCGTTCATTTCCTGCATGAGGGCTGTGGCCTGTTCCCAGGAGATGCCGGGGGCGCTGACCTGGGAACGGAGCTGGTCGACGTGAGCCTTGATGGCAGCCAGGGCTGCATTCGCGCAGGTGGAATCAACGGTGGCGGGTACGTCGGGAATATCGACCGGGGCGTGCTCGAACTGGCGCAGGGCTGCAGCCTGTTCGGGGGGGAGCTGGGTGATGAAGGATTGCCATGCGTCGTCGTCGCCGGGGGCGGGGAGACATTCCATGAATCGCTGGAGCACCACGCCGCCGGAAAGCCAGCGGATGGGTTCCTGCAGTTCCTCGATGCGCTCCAGCAGCATGGCCTGAGCCTCGGCATTTACGGCGGCGAGGAACAGGGTATCGTGAATAGCGCGGTGCAGGGTGATGGGGATGACCCGGACGGGTACTTCCTGCACCATGTCGTTGCCGGTGAACTCTTCTTCCTCGCCGGGTTCCCACTGTGGTTCAGCAGGAGCAGCCTGAGGGGAGGACTTCCGGGAACGGATGATGCCTTCCACCGATTCTCGCAGAGCCTCCAGGCCGGTGTTGAGACGGGTTGCAAGGTCGGCCACGGCTACATCGCGGCGGTTGCGGTCGGTGATTTCGGCGGCGAGATCCGCCATGCGGGGGATGAGGGCGGCGCGGGCGTTGGCATCGCCCTGAATCATGGCCAGTTCCTGACCCACGCGCACCTCCAGATACGGGCGGGCGGTGTCGATGGCTTCGCGAAGGGCTTCCGGGCCTCGGCCGCCGATGAGGGAATCCGGGTCTTCACCTGCGGGCAGACTGGCGTGGTAAACCTCCAACCCGGCTGCCGCCAGCTTGCGGAATGTCTTTTCGCTGGCCTTGATGCCGGCGGTGTCGCCGTCATAGCAGAGGATGGCCTTCTTGGCGTATTTGCGGAGGATGCGGGCGTGTTCGTCGGTGAACGCGGTGCCCAGCCCCGCCACAGCGTTGCGGATATCAGCCTTTTCGTGGCAGGCAATGACATCCAGCTGACCCTCGCACACCACTACGCACATGCCAGCCTTGCCGATGGGCCCGGTGGCCTTGTAGAGCCCGAAAAGAAGCTCTCCCTTGTGGAAGGCAGCGGTATCAGCCGTGTTCACATATTTGCGAGGATCCTGCCCCTCCACGATGATGCGGCCGGAAAATCCCACGACCTCACCGCGTACGTTATGGATAGGGAACATGAGGCGGTCCCGGAACACAGGGTAGAGCCCGCGTTGCCCACGCCCCAGCAGGTAGGCTTCCGCCAGCAGCCGGTCATCCATGTTGTGGCCGCGGGCAATCTGCGCCAGCTCGCCGAACTCGGGCGGAGCCCAGCCGAGCTGCCATGCACGCGCAATCTCGATGCCGAATCCGCGTTTTTTGAGGTATTCGCGCACGTGGCCTGCAGCGGCATCGCGACAGAGTTTGCGGTGGTAGTAGTCGGTGGCCAGGGTGTTCGCCTCGACCACGCGGGCACGCATGCGGCGCTGGCGTGCCATTTCAGGGTTTTCCTCCTCCTCGATGACCGGAATACCGTTCATATCCGCCAGGCGGCGCAGGGCGGTGGGGTAATCGAGGTTCTCGAACATCATGATGAACTTGAGCGCATCTCCCCCCACGCCACAGCCGAAGCAGTGGAAGGTCTGGCGCGCCGGGTTCACATGGAAGGATGGCGTCTTTTCGCTATGGAAGGGGCAGCAGGCTTTCCAGGAATTGCCAGCGCGGCGCAACTGCAGGTATTTGCCAAGGAGCTCCACGATATCTGCAGAGTCCTTGATGCGCGCCACGCATTCCTGGGTGATTCGAGCCATACGTCAGCCTTGGGTGAGAGTATTCAGGTGTTCTTCGAAACCTGGGTAGGAAGTGGCGATGCTGTGGCAGTTCAGGAGGGTGGTCTCTCCATCGGCATTGAGCCCGGCCATGAGGAAGCTCATGGCAATGCGATGGTCGCCGTAGCAGTCCATGGTGGCGCCGTGCAGCGGAGCTCCACCCGTGATTTCCATGCCGTCCGGGAACTCCTCGACCTGGGCCCCCATGGTGCGCAGATTGCCCACCACGGTGGCAATGCGGTCGCTTTCCTTCACGCGCAGCTCAGCGGCGTTGCGGATGCGGGTGGTGCCACAGGCAAAGGCGGCGGCCACGGCCAGCACGGGAATCTCATCGATAAGGTTCGGGATTTCCGGCTTGAGCACCTCGGTGGCCACCAGCTGCTGCGGGGAGCGCACGGTGATATCGCCGTAGGGTTCGCCGCCCTCGGTGCGGTTGGTGATGGTGATGTTTGCCCCCATGCGGCGCAGCACGGTGATGACCGCATCACGTGTGGGATTCAGCCCCACATTCAGGAGGGTGATCTCGCTGCCCGGCACGATGCTGGCTGCCACCAGCCAGAAGGCCGCGCTGGAGATATCGCCCGGCACGGTGATGTCCTTGTTGACGGGGATGACCGGACCTTCCACTGCAATATCGAGGCCGTCCGCCGATACGGTGCAGGGGATGCCGAAGTGCTCGAACAGGCGCTCTGTGTGGTCGCGGGTGATGGCGGGCTGGTGCACGGAGGTGCGACCGGTTGCCAGCATGCCTGCCAGCAGTACCGCGCTCTTTACCTGCGCACTGGCCATGGGCAGGTCATAGTGGATGGGGTTCACGGTGCCGCCTTCGATTTTCAGCGGTGCGCAGCCGGGCTTCTCACCGCAGGCGGTGATGTGGGCTCCCATGGCGGCCAGCGGGTCGATGATGCGCTTCATGGGGCGGGAGCTCAGCGAGGCATCGCCGAACATGCGGCTGCGGAAGGGGAGTGACGCCAGCACGCCGGCCATGAGTCGCATGCCGGTGCCGCTGTTGCCGCAGTCGATGTCGCGTGCGGGTGCGGTGGGCTGCATGCCGGTGCCGGTGAGGGTGAAGTTCTGCTCGCAGTCGCCGGGAGTTACGGTGGCACCCAGCTGCTGCATGGCGCGCAGGGTGTTTACGCAGTCCTCGCTGCAGAGGTAGTTGCGCACCTGCATGGAGCCGGTGCCCAGTGCGCCCAGAATGGCCACGCGGTGGGAGATGCTTTTATCGCCCGGCACGGTGATGGTGCCGCGCAGCCCGGATGCGGCGCGGGATACGGTGATGCTGTTACTTGACATTAATCTGAATGCGTTGCTTCTTGTGAGCTTCCTTGATGAGTGTATCGAAGAATCCGTTGACCCCCAGCTCCCGCTGGGCGCTGATGATGGCGGTGCGCAGGGTTTCTCGGCACTCATCCAGCGAGGGGGTATAGGCGGGGGTGATGGGACCGGCCTCGATGATATGCCAGCCCCACTTGCTCTGCACCAGGGTCGGGGTGTCGGCGGGAATGGCATCGTCTCCGAAAAGCTTGAGCTCCGGCAGGGGGAGCAGGGCATCATCATATACCGTACCCAGATTTCCGCCGCTGCCGGCGGTGTTGGTATCTTCGCTTATCTCCCGGGCCAGTTCTGCAAATTCTTCACCAGCATTCAGCCGGGTGAGTACCAGCTCTGCGGCTCGCCGGGCATCATCTGCGCTGCGGTTGAGTCCGGCCACGAAAATGTGCTTTACCGGACGACTGGCGGGGATGGTCAGTTCATCTTTCAGCTGCTTGTAGTGGGCTGTGATGGCGTCGTCCTCCACCTGCGAGAGGGCTTCCACGTTGCGGTCGAGCAGGGAAAGCTCCATCTGGCGGGCTTCGACTTTATCGGTGAATTGCTGGCGGGTGTAGCCCTGTGAGGCAAGCTGCTGCTCAAACTTCGCATCACTCCCTGCTCGGGAAGCCAGGTCTGCTACCATCTTCTCCGCAGCAGCGCGGTCATGCTTCAGCTGGTTATCATTGTACCGGGTGCGCATGCGCAGCAGTGAGCTGCGTACCATGTCCATCGCCATGCTGATGACGGCCTTCTTGCGCCCGCTGATGGCTTCCTGCTCAGCCTTGTGGCGTGCCAGCTGGGCATGCGAAATGCGCTCGCCGTACACCACTACGGCGGCGTCGGCTGCCTGCTTGTCCTTGTGCAGAAAACCGTACAGCGGCCCATTGAGTATCCACAGGTCGACAATCATATACAACAAGGTCGCACCGATGATGGCGGCTTTGATGACGTATGCTCTGGCAGATGTCCACATCACGCGCCTATTCTACTCCCCCGCAGCCGCTTTGGCAAACAAAAAGCACGTCCACATGAAAAGCACATGTGTACCAAAGATTGCAGAAGCCGTTGATAAATGAATGCCGTTTCATCAGCCCCCCCTGGTTATACCAAATGAGCGATGGGAAGTTGGCGGGGATATTACGCGCTGGCATAATTAAGCGAGATTGTTGTTTTCGGAGCACGGGACTTCAGTCCCGTAAATCACGGAGAGTGTAATCGGGACTGAAGTCCCGTGCTCCGATGAAGTTCACCGACAAAGTCCAATTTATCGCGCCGCAAAATCTTTGGGACACATGTGCATGAAAAGGCTTCACCAGAGGATTAAGTCTTGCAGGATATGCTGCTATCTGGTAGAATTCAGCAGCTGCGATGAATACGAAACGAACTTATCCGGAAATCTGTCTGCGCCTGTGCTGTCTGTTTCTGGGCTTGTTCCTGCTGGCGCAGGGGATTGCTTTTACTGTGATTGCTGATTTAGGTACAGATGCCATTACCAGCCCTGCGCTGGTGTGCCACCTGGCACTGGGCGATGTCCCGGGCGGCATGGGATACAGTTTCTTTACTGTGGGCAGACTTCTCATCTGTGTGCACGTGCTGCTGGTGGTGATGCAGATTCTGCTGCTGCGTCGCAATTATCGTCCCGTGCAGCTGCTTCAGGTGGTGATGGGGGTGATTCTGGGTGTCATGCTTGACTTCTGTCTGAGCTATACTCGCCTTCTGCCTGTCGGGGATTATACTTTCTCGCTCGCCTATACCCTGATTGGCTGCGTGATTTGTGCATTCGGCATCTTCACCTACGTAAAGGCTGATATGGTGCCCCTTTCTGCCGAGGGGTTCTGTCTGGCTCTGAGCCGCACGTTCTCCTGGCGCTTCAGCCGAGTGAAAGTGGCTGTGGATTGTTCACTGCTTGCCATTGCAGTAGTGTCATCTTTGATTATCTGGGGCAACGTGGTCGGTGTGCGCGAAGGCTCGCTGATTTGTGCTGTGAGCACGGGCTATATCATCGGCTTTTTCTTCAAGGTGTGTCCCATCTGGGATAAGCTTTTTGCCTGGGTTCGCGGAGAATCTCCCTCTGATAACGAAATGGAATTATCATAAAAACGGGGGAGTAAATATATTTTTTCTGAAGATAAGATTATGGACATCAAGATACTTTATACTGCAGAACAGATTCAGGAAGCCGTGCGCCGAGTGGCGAGTGATATCGAAGCCTGTTTTGGCGACAAGGAACCGGTGGTGGCGCTTTGTCTGCTGAATGGTGCCATCTGGTATGCTGCGGACCTGCTGCGCTGCCTGCCTGCTAATTTCGAGCTGCAGACGATTCGTATTTCCAGCTACTCCGGCACAGAAAGCACAGGCAAGCTCAAGTGGCACAATGCGCTTCCGGATTGCGCCGGCAAGAATGTGCTGGTGATTGACGATGTGCTGGATACCGGACTGACGATGAAGGAAGTGTGCGATGCTCTTTACGAAAACGGTGCGGCGAAGGTGGTTGCTACGGTGGCTGTCAACAAGAACGCCCGCCGCGCTTTCGAGCACGAGCGTGTCTTCTGTGCACTGCATTGTGATGACTATTTCCTGGTGGGATACGGCCTGGACTTCAATGGCAAGTACCGCAATCTGCCCTACGTCGGCTATATCGAATCCTGATTAGGGAATAGCGGGCTTTTTCTGCATCCGGTCGTAGTTTGCGCTTTCTTGATTCTTTTTTGCGCAATAAGTTTGGAAAAACGGGGGATAACTGTTTCCTTTAGTCTTGATAATGCGTGGAAATCGTGTATACTACCCGCGTGCCGTGGGCACTTCTATCATCCTGTTAACATACCATTCATGAACATGAATAATCCCAGAGTCGCTATCGTGGGCGCCACCGGTGCGGTGGGCGTCGAGATTCTTTCCTGCCTTGAGACCCGCAATTTCCCGCTGGCCTCGCTCAAACTTCTGGCCTCTCATCGTTCTGCCGGTAAACAGGTGGCTTTCCGCGGTGAGATGCTCACGGTGGAGGAGCTGACGGCTGATTCCTTCGGCGATGTGGACATCGCTCTCTTTGCCGCGGGTGGCGATATTTCCCGCGAGTTCGCCCCCATCGCCGGTGCTGCCGGTTGTGTGGTGGTGGATAACTCCTCCGCTTTCCGCCAGGATGCCGATGTGCCGCTGGTAGTGCCCGAAATCAACGCCGAGGCCGCTTTCAATCATCCCCGCAACATCATTGCCAACCCGAACTGCACCACCATCATCACGCTGATGGCGCTGTACCCGCTGCACCTGAAGTATGGCCTGAAGACCATCGTGGCCAGCAGCTACCAGGCAGTTTCCGGCAGCGGTCAGCACGGCATCACCGAGCTTGAGAATCAGGTGCGGGCCATTGTGGACGGTCATCCGGTGGAAATCAAGACCTATCCCCGCCAGATTGCCTTCAACGTGCTGCCTCAGATTGACAAGTTTGCCGACAATGGCTACACGAAGGAAGAGCTCAAGATGCTCAACGAAGGCCGCAAGATTATGAACCTGCCGGAGCTGAATGTGACCTGCACCTGCGTGCGCGTGCCGGTGTACCGCAGCCATTCTATTTCCTGCATTGCGCAGTTCGAGAAGCCGGTGGATGTGGAAGGTGCCCGCGCCTGCTACGACGGCATGCCCGGTGTGGCACTCATGGACGATGTGGCCAACAACGTGTGGCCCACCCCCCTGGATTCCACCAATGGCGACACCTGCTACGTGGGCCGTATCCGCAAGGATATCGCTATCGACAACGCTCTGAACCTCTGGGTGGTGGGCGACCAGGTGCGCAAGGGTGCCGCCCTGAATGCCGTGCAGATTGCCGAGCTGCTGGTGAAGGGAAACTAATGCCTTTCAGCCATGGATATCAAGGATCTCATCAAAGAAACTGTCGCTAAGGTGGAGGCTCGTCTGAACGAGCTTCTGCCGGGCGAGGATATTGCGCCCACCACTATTCACAAGGCAATGCGTTACAGCATTTTTGCCGGTGGTAAGCGCATTCGCCCGCTGCTGTGCCTGGAGGCCGCCAAGGCTTGTGGTGGCAGTGAGGAAGCTGCTCTGGACGCAGCCTGCGCGCTGGAAGCACTGCATACCTACACCCTGATTCACGACGATCTGCCCTGCATGGACAACGATGACCTGCGCCGCGGCCGGCCCACGAACCACAAGGTGTTCGGTGAGGGTGTTGCGGTGCTGGCAGGTGATGCTCTGCTGACCGAGGTCTTTGCCATGCTGGCCCGAGTGCCTGCCAATGACCGCTACGATGCTGCCGACTATGTGGCCGAAATGGCCTACCGCACCGGCAGCCAGCATCTGGTGGGTGGTCAGGTGCTTGATCTGGAGGGCGAGGGCCGCGAGCTGACGGTGGATGAGCTGCGCGCCATTCATCATGGTAAGACTTCCGCCCTCATCATTGCCTCTGTGCGTCTGGGTGGCATGGCTGCCGGCTGCACACCTGAGCAGCTCGATGCACTTACCGAATACGGTCGCTCCCTGGGGCTCGCTTTCCAGATTATCGATGATATTCTGGATGTTACTTCCACCCCCGAGGTGCTGGGCAAGAGCATCGGCAAGGACGCCAAGGTACAGAAGGCTACCTATCCCGCCATGGTGGGTATGGAAAACGCCCGCGCCGAGGCTCGTTCCCTGACCGCCGCCGCCCGCGCTGCTCTGGACGTGTTCTCTGAGCGCCGCCGCGAGAATCTGCTGGCTATCAGCGATTATCTCCTCAAACGGGATTATTGATTTTGCCGCAAAGTTTTTGCATTGTTGCAGCCTGAGCTTACGAGCTCAGGCTGCTTTCTTACGGGGAACGTGAAGGGGGCAGGGAATCCGCCGATATCGCCGGCGGAGAAATACTGTGCCAGCAGTATAAGTTACTGCTTGACGTGGCGCGTAGTATCGGGTATTCTTTAGCACGATTTCACCCCATTACACATTATGCCGACTGATAAACCGATTAATACCATCTCCGTGCTCGTGGAAAACAAGTTTGGTGTGCTTTCCCGTGTAGCCGGTCTGTTCTCCGGTCGCGGCTATAACATTCACTCCCTTAACGTGGCACCCTGCGAGGATCCCAAGTTCTCCCGCATGACCATTGATGTGAAGGAGGACAATGAGAAGCTCGACCAGGTCATCAAGCAGCTCAGCAAACTGGTGAATGTAGTAGAGGTGATTGATTACCGCAATGAGCCGACCTTCTACCGTGAAATCGTGCTGGTGCGTGTGCGTTTCGGTGCAAACAAGACCGAGATTCTGCAGCTTTGCGATATGTTCCGCGCCCAGGTGATTGACGCAACCCGTGAGATGCTCACCATCGAGATTTCCGGCGGTCAGTTCCGTCTGAACCGCTTCCTGGACCTCATGAACGATTACGATGTGGACATGGTGACCCGCTCCGGCAAGATTGCCGTGGTGAAGCCCCGTGGCTGATAGTATAAGTTTTTTCTTCATTTGATACAACTCCCCACCGGCAAGGTCTGGCACTTTGCCGGTGGTTCTTCTTTCCGATTATGGCAATTGAATCCTTTGGCGGGGTAAGCCCGCAGTTGAATACCCCCGCTTTTGTAGCAGCCAGTGCCGATATCATCGGCCGGGTGACCTTGCATCCCGATTCCAACGTGTGGTACAACGCGACCATTCGTGGTGATGTGTCGCCCATCGAGATAGGGGAGGGGAGCAATGTGCAGGATAACTGCTGCCTGCATGTGGATTATGAATACGGCTGCAGGCTCGGCAAATACGTGACTGTAGGCCACAGCGTGACGCTGCATGCCTGCACCGTGGAGGATGCCTGCCTTATCGGCATGGGCGCGGTGGTGCTGGATGGCGCGGTGGTGGGGCACGGCTCCATTGTGGGGGCTCATGCTCTGGTGACCAAGGGTACCGTCATCCCGCCGCACAGTCTGGTGCTGGGGGCGCCTGCCAAGGTGGTGAAGCAGCTGCCGCCGGAGACAGAACAGGACAATATCGATCACGCGAAGGACTATATCCGCCTGGCGCGTGAATACGCCGCCCGCTGATATGCCGCTGCTCTACATCCTGCTGGGCTGTGCTGCCATTCTGTTTGTCATTGAGAGCCTGTGCGGCGTGCCCGGGCTTACATTCCGGGGTATGGTGGTGGTGCTGGCGCTGCTGGGCAGCATTATCGGCATTGCAAACTGGTGCATATTGATTAATAATCTGCGGGGAAAAAAGTTTTCTTCCTTCATCCCCATTCTTTCCTCGGTCTGTTTTATCATGGCCGGAAGTCTGGAGCCGGCGTGGCGCCCGGTCATCATACTGCTGGCTGTGCTTATTGACCCCTGGCCGTGGGTGACCCTCATCGGCTTGCTGTGTCTGCCTTTCAAACGCCGCGGATGATGTGTCCCAAAGATTCTGCGGCGCAATAAATTGGACTTTGGCGAGCCGCAGGCGAGCGGAAATTTGAGCCCGTTAGGGCGGCATAATCATAGCCCAGGGTGCAGCGACGCAGTCGCGGAACCCTGGGTAAAACGAAAATGATATCAGAGCCTCGAGCATGGCGAGTGGGCGGCAGAAAGCGTTGCGCCACAATAAGCCGCGGCCTCCCTGCCACCCACTCACTTCGTTCGGGGTTCCGGGTATATTTAACACCAAACCCAGCGT
>JAZONE010000101.1:0-130067 GCA_045654325.1 Akkermansia sp. | reverse complement strand
CCATGCTCGGGGCTCTGATATCATTTTCGTTTTACCCAGGGTTCCGCGACTGCGTCGCTGCACCCTGGGCTATTATTGTGTCGCCCTCTCCGAGGGCTCAAAATTCCTCGGGCTTTCAGCCCGACAAAGTCCAATTTATCGAGTCGCAAAATCTATGGGACACATGTGCCTTTGCGCTTGACTCGCGATGCGCCGAAAGAGTAAGATACCACCAGCATGACCGATGCAGCACCGAGCCCTGATAACGACACCGCAAAGGCCATCTGGCTCTGCAGGCTGGACTGGCTCTGCCCGCTGCTGCTCGCCACCGTGCCGATACTTGCATGCAGCCTCCTGCTGCTTCTCACCCCCGACATCTCATGGCGTGAGACCGAATCTTTCGGCCGCACCTTACTCAACAGCCTGTACTACTACATCGGCGCAGCGGGCATGTTCTACATGGTGAATCCCGACAGAAGCGAACAGTGGGTGCGCATCCTCATCTGGGGTGTCATCCAGCTGGGCGGCGCCTGGTTCATTTCCGTACCGGGGGCATCGTTCTGCCCCTCTCTCGGTGCCGATGGATGGGGCATGGCTATAGCCTGGTTCGGCCCGCTGTTCACCCTCCCATCCTTCCTCGTTGCGGTGTTATTCGCCCTCGTCCTCAGCCGGAAATCTAATCTGAACGTTGCCCTTGGCTGCCGCATCATCTCAGCGCTCATCCTCATCGGCATCATTGCCACGGTCCTCTGCCGCTGCATCAGTGCAGAAATCGAGGCACGCCAATTCAGCAATTACTCCGAATGGTTCAGACATACGCACCCGAACTATGAATACGCCCCCACAGGCACCAGTCCCCGGTGAGCCCGGGCAGAAGCTCAAGCGACTCAACCGTGCCTGCTTCCTCCTGTTTCTGCTGGTGGTGGGCACCGCCTGGGCTCTCATGTTCCAGGATAAATATATTTACTCACACGCCGAATACGGCAGGTGGGTGGATGAGCGCTACTGCGGGCGCGTGTTCCTCTACAGCATGTACTATTTCCTGGGTATCGCAGGCATATTCTACATGATTGATTGCAACCGGGAGGCGCGCAGGCTCCGCGCCTTCGTCTGGGGCTGGCTGCAGCTGGGCGGGGCCTATGTGCTCGCCATCCCCACCGTCTTCCTCTGCCTCCCCTTCCTCAGCGATGGCGGCGGCATGGCTGCATTCGTCCTCGCCCCCGTGTTAACACTCCCTTCCTACCTCATCGCCTGGGGCATGGCCTTTTGCGTGGGCAATGTGAGCGAAGGTTCCGCCCGATTCGCCCGCTGGCTCTGCATCATCATCCTGCTGGGCATCGGCATCCTCGCCACCACCCTCTATGCGCGGGCCGAAATCGAAGGTCGGCAGAAGCACGAAGCGTACCGGGCCGCCCACCCCGAATGGCACTAACTCGCGGCAGCGCGAGCGTTTTTTCTCGACACCCCGCGGATTAACGGGTATAATCCCTGCAGTATGAATCCTCCCGCCATCGCTATCGACGGTCCTGCAGCTTCCGGTAAATCCACCGTGGCCAAACTCATTGCAAAAGAGCTTGGTTACACCTTCATCAACACAGGTGCCATGTACCGCGCCGTGACCTGGTACACCCTGCAGCAGGGCGTGAACCCCGCTGATACCGCCGCTGTAGAGGCTCTGCTGCCCGGCATACCCCTCAGCTTCGGTAAGGATGGCGCCAACTCCACCGTGGTATACGAAGGCAAGGTGCTCACCACCGAGCTTACCGAAAAGAGCACGAATGACAACGTCTCCGCCATCGCCTCCATCCCTGCTGTGCGCGCTCTGCTCGTGGAAAAGCAGCGCGAATACAACACCCGCGAGGCCGTGGTCATGGAAGGTCGCGACATCGGCACCGTCGTCTTCCCCGACACCAAGTACAAGTACTTCGTGACCGCCTCTGAGGAAGTGCGCGCAGCCCGCCGCGCTGCTGAGGGCATCACCGATTCCATCGCCGAGCGCGACCGCAAGGACTCCCAGCGCGCCTGCGCCCCCCTCAAAAAGGCAGATGACGCCCTGCTCGTCGACACCTCCGACATGAGCATCGACCAGGTAGTCGCCTTCATCGCCGCCGATATCCGCGCCAAGCTCGCCTGCTAACCTTTTTCTCCACATCATGAACCGCTCCCTGCTCTATCTGCTCGTCCGCGGAACCGCCAGCTGCTTCTTCCGCTCCTGCTTCAACTACAAGGTCATCGGCCGCGAGAAGCTCATCGAGGACGGCCCCGCCATCATCGTGGCCAACCACCAGAGCTTCCTCGACCCGCCCCTGGTAGGCTCCCTCTACCGCAACGAGGTATTCTTCCTGGCCCGCAAGACCCTGTTCGATGCACCCGTGCTCAAGCAGGTGCTGCCGCACTGCAACGTCATCCCCATTGACCAGACCCGCCCGGATCCCGCCAGCATCATCCAGGTGCTCCGCACCGTGAAGAACGGCGGCCGCATCATCATCTTCCCCGAAGGCTCCCGCTGCGAGGACGGCCAGATTCACGACGCCATGCCCGGCATCGGCCTCATCCTCAGCAAGCTCGCCCACGTGCCCGTGCAGCCCGTCCGCATCGAAGGCGCCTACGACTGCCTGCCCATCCACAGCAGCAAGCTCAAGTTCAAACCCATCACCCTCTCCGTGGGCGACCCCATCCAGTTCACCCCCGAGGAACTCCGCGCCAAGGGCCGCGATGCCCAGCGCGCCATCGGCAAGAAGATTATGGACGCCATCCGCGCCCTGCCCACCGAGGTCTGATTCTTCCCTAAGCTCAAGCGATGCTCACCACCCTGCGTCTGAGCAACTTCCGCTGCTACAACACCCTCCGCTGGTCCATACCGGCAGAGGGTGCTGTGCTGCTGGGTGCCAACGCGCAGGGCAAGACCAGCCTCATGGAGGCGCTCTGCTTCGCCCTCACCCTCCACAGCCCCCGCGCCACCAGGCTCGATAAACTCGTGCGCCAGGGGCAGCCCGCCTTCGGCATCTCACTCGATACCGAGGACGGCACCCGCCGGCTCCACTGGGCAGACCGCAAGCTCAACATGCAGGTAAACGGCGCCGAGCGCCGCGACTACAACGACTACCTGGCCGATACCTGTCCCGTCACCTGGCTCGCCAACAGCGACATGGCTCTCGTCAACGGCCCCGCAGAGGAGCGCCGCCGCTACCTCGATTTCCTCGGCAGCCAGTGGCACCCCGTCTACCGCCAGGCACTACAGGCCTACCGCAAGGCACTCAAAAGCCGCAACGCCCTGCTCCGCCACCCGCGCCGCAGCCTCGCCACCCTCCGCAGCTACGCCGCCCTCCTCGCGCAGCACGGCGAAATCATCATGCAGCTCCGCCACCGCCTGCTCGAGCGCCTGCAGCCCCACATCGCCCACCACCACCGCGGCATCTCCGCCGGCAGCGAGCAGGTGCAGCTCCACTACCAGCCCTCCGCCACCCGCCCCCTGGCTCAGGAGCTGGAGGACTCCCTCGCCGCCGACGAACGCGCCGGCTTCACCACCGTCGGCCCCCACCGGGATGACTTCCAGCTCCTCATCTCCGGCCTGAGCGCCGCCGAATTCGCCTCCGAAGGCCAGCAGCGCACCCTCGCCATCGCCCTGCAGATGGCCCAGGGCGCCCTCCTCCAGGAAGAAACCGGCAAATCCCCCATCCTCCTCATCGACGACATCTTCGGCGAGCTCGACACCGCCCGCCGCCGCGCCCTGCTGTCCCTCCTCCCCGCCGAATCCCAGGTCTTCATCACCACCACCACCCTCGACTGGCTAGGCGACATGCCCCTTTCCCTCCCCATCGTCAACATCCTCTCCGCCCAAGTCCGAACGCAGTGAGGATATCGTCGCGGCAAAAGCCGCGATATCGTCCACGCGCAGCGTGGATATCGTCCTTGCCGTATAGGCAAGGATATCGTTCCCGATTCGCTCAATCGTTGATATATTCCCAATCATTGGGAAACGTCCCACCGTCCGCCGACAAACGAAGCAAATATCGCCTGCCACGGCGTAGGTTTACCGAAGACGGGTCCACGCGCAGCGTGGATTTCGTCCGGCATGAAATGCCGGATTTCGTTTTCCTTCAGCTCTACAGCTATCCCTCACCCGCCATTTGGGAAAATCCTCCCCCTTGTGCCCAAAGGGCGACGGCGGACGCCCCACATTCATCATTCCTATAGGAATACCTTGTTGTGCAGATGAGTCGTTAGTTTGGTGGTGAGAAGCCTCCCCTCTGTTCGTAGTTCGCTCCAGCGTTGCCGTCATCATTGTTTTCCCCAGAATACCCGCGCCTCTTTTCGCGATGTCGGAGCCATGTACCTGCTGCGCAATAAGGATAAATCGCGGTGACCCATCTCCAGCTGCAGCTCCGGCAGGTTCCTGAAATGCGCGGCGTGGTAGCTGGCAAACGAGTGGCGGCACACATCCGGCGTCCAGCGGGTGAAGCCGGCGGCGCGGCGCAGCTCCCGCCAGTGCTTCTGCCAGTTGCGGGGCACGCGGCAATCCTGCGCGCGCATGCCGGGCAGCGCGCGTAGCGGCACCACGCGCCCGCCGCCGGTCTTGCTGCGCTGCGGGCGGATGATAACCTGCCGCTCTTCCCAGCACACATCCTCGGGGCGCAATCGCTCCACCTCCGCGGGACGCACGCCGCTGTAAAGCAACAGGCTCAGCGAAAAGCGCATATCGCGGAAACGCCTCCGCTCCACCGTCTCCCGCAGGCGCCCCACCTCCTCATTGCTCAGCGGCAAAATCGGCTGCTCCACCACCTGCGGCACCTCAATACGCGCCACAGGGTTCCCATCGCACCACTCCCGGCGCTGCCCATAGGCAAAGATACTGTGCAGAATCGCCCTCGCCTTGCGGTAGCTGTGCGCGCTGTGGCCAAATGCCGCCTGGAGCATCTCCCGGCATTGCCCCACCGTCACCGCCCGCAGCGGCAGCTGCGCAAATTGTTCATTCTTCAGCATCCTGCGCACATAATGCCGCAAATCACGCGTTGTGGTAGGTCGCCGCCCTGCCCGTGCCTGCACGCTCTCCCACGCCGCCTGTTCAAAAGGCACCGTCCGCTCCGCCGCCTGCACCGCCGCTATCCCCTCCCGCATCACCCGCCGCACCAGCTCCATGAGCTCCACCCTGTGCAATCCCTCCGCACGCGCCCCCAGCCCCTCCACACACTCCATCACCAGCCGCGCAGCATCCAAGCCATCCAGCGGCAGCTCCATCATCATCTTGTTTATTGTTCGTCTATTCATAGTGGTAGCATTTTGAAAGATGTAGCAAGCACCAAAAAGAAAAATCTGTATGATTTTGCTTGATGAATTAATATTAACGACTCTAACCCTTACCAACAACGAAATAGTCACCCTCGGTACTGAATTCCTCCAGACACAGAAGTCCCAATTACAAAATCGACCAATTAAGGGTACATCTTTCAAAATACTGTACACTTCCGCAAGGAAGGGTTACAGATTAAATGGCTAAACTACCAGTTGAAAACAACTCAAAAACCTCTAAGAATACAAATAGTAAGAGATCAGCCTCTGTAAAAGAAGAACGTCTCGAGGACATTCTTTTCAGCTGTCGCAACCACTTGCGTGGTCGCGCACCCATGACAGATAAGCGAGATCTACTCCTTACCCTGGTATTCCTCAAGTTCATTGGGGACCGATTCAATGCCCGCAAGGCTGAAATCTTGGAAGAGAATAAGGACGATTCCGAATTCGCAGATATTGCCGTAAAAACGGCCTCCTTCTACAAGCAAGCAGGTATCTTCTTCTTACCAGATGAATGCCTGTGGAGTGAATTGGTAAAGACTGAATCCCGCAATATGGCAGTGGCTTTCGATACGGCGATTGCCAAGCTCGAACAAAATGAGGAAAAGCTCCGCAATGCATTGCCTCAGCAGATTTTCACTAAAACGGCATTGGAGCCCGGTGTCATCAAGTCGGTAGTAGATGATATCAATCGTATTGACCCTGCCAAGTTCACGGAAAAGGACCTCATCGGACGCGTATATGAGTATTTCCTACAAGCCTTCTCCATCAATGCCGACAAGGAGGAGGGAGAGTTCTACACGCCGCATAGTATCGTGGAACTGATTGCTTCTCTGATAGAGCCTTTCGATGGCACAATCTATGATCCGTGCTGTGGCTCCGGTGGCATGTTCGTACAAAGTACCAAGTTCATCGAGGCTCACGGCGGCAACACTCAGAATGTGACCGTTTACGGGCAGGAGTCCGAACCCAGTACCTTCCGTCTGGCCAAGATGAATCTGGCTGTGCGTGGCATTTCTTACCACCTTGGAGATAAGGCGGCATCCACGTTTACGAATGACCACCATAAGGACAAGCGGATGGACTACATTATGGCGAATCCGCCTTTCAATCTGAAGAAATACTGGAGCTCTCAACTGGATGATGACCCAAGATGGGGTGACTATGGTACACCGCCGGACAGCAATGCCAACTATGCCTGGATTCTGCACATGCTTTCCAAGCTGGATGCCCGGCACGGTGTCGCAGGGTTCCTGCTGGCCAATGGTGCGCTGGATGATAGTGATACGCTTGCCATCCGTCGCAAGCTGCTGGAGAATGACAAGGTGGAGGCCATCATCGTATTGCCCCGAAATATGTTCTACTCCACAGATATCAGCGTCACTCTCTGGATTCTGAACAACAACAAGAAGGGTGGCAAGTGGCATGGTCGCCAGCTTCGCAACCGCGAACATGAGTTTCTTTTCGTAGACCTCCGCACTTGGAATACCAACTTATACGAGAAGAAATATGTCGAGTTCATTCCCGAACAGATAGAAGCGGTTTGCCGAATCTACCACAACTGGCAAATGCTGGAAAACGCAGGCAAGCCTGCGACTTATGCCAGCCCGGAGTTATACTATTCTGCCGGAATCAAGGAGGTGGAAGAAAAGAACTGGAGCCTTGCACCCAGCCGATATATTGAGTTCGTTGACCGGGACGAAGCCTTGGATTTCGATTCGGTGCTTCAAGATATCGGAGTTCAGTCGTCTGTGATTATTAAGCGACAGTCTGAAAATCAGCAAAAGTTAATCGCAGCATTCAAGACTTTGGGCTATGAGAGTTAATCTTAAGGCTTATAAATTAGGTTCAATAATTGAGCCTGTCCGGATTCGCTGTGGCGAACCGAATCCGGAAGTGGTAGGTGTTGATATCAATCATTCCTTTATTCCCACTCGCGCAAATCTTTCCGGGGTAGATACAACTAAATACCAAGTTGTACCAGAAAGCTGCTTCGCTTGCAATCTCATGCATATTGGACGAGATGAGCGAATTCCTTTGGCTTATAATGATACCGGTAGAAATTTGGTTATAACGCCCGCGTATTATGTTTTCAGAGTAAAAAAGGACATGGAGGCACTTGTCATCCCTTATTATCTGTACTTATATCTATGTAGGCAGGAGACGGATAGATACACATGGTTTTGTACAGATTCTTCCATTCGAGGCAACTTACCTGAATCTCGTTTACTTGATATTGAAATCCCGGTTCCGGATATCGAGATTCAGCGGCAGCTTGTCGATGTTTGGGAGGGGCTCAACGGTCTCAAAGTTGACAATGATGCCCAAGCAGAGCCGCTCATGGGGCTGTGCATGAGTTACCTCAAAAAATTGAGGGAGGAATATCCCCTTCGTAAATTAGGCACCGGGCTTATTGAAAGAGTTGAGCGTTATAATACAGATGGTAAGTTCGATATAAAATCTGTTAGGGGTGTTTCTAATACCAAAGAAGTGATAAAGACGAGGGCTAATGTAACAGGTCGCGATTTTTCTTCTTTCCTTGTCCTTTGGCATCACGAGTTTGTTTTCAACCGTAGAACAACCCGTAATGGAGAACGATTGGGACTAGGATTCAATGACGGGGCCGAACCTCTCCTCTTCACCAATGATTATGTGATGTTCAGAGTGACTAATAACGAAGAATTGTTGCCTGAATATCTATATTTGTGTTTCAAAAGGGATGAGTTTGACCGCTATGTTCGCTGGGACTCATGGGGAAGTGCGACAGAATTCTTTAACTGGGAAAACATGCTACAGGTTCAGATACCTGTACCCCCTATAGAAGTGCAGCAAGCCATTGTCGATATTTTCAAATGCGCCAAGGAAAGCAAAGCCATCTCCACCGAAGCAGAGAAGCTCCGCAAGGCGGTAGCTCCGGCGTTGATACAAAAAGCTATTCATTACTAACTACCCCATTGTCAGGAAATGAAAGGTAAATTTTACGAAAGCGAGTACGAGAAATCAGTCGTAGAGCTCCTGCAGCAAGCTGGTTGGGATTATACCCATGGCAGTGATTTGCAGAACCGAAAAATCACAGAACCGCTGCTGTTGGAAGACTTGACCCTGTATCTTCATGACCGCTACGAAAGCGAGGGCTTGACCGAGAGTGATTTCCGCCAAATTATCGCCAATATTCAGAATGTCAGCGGCACCAGCGATTACTCTACGCTGAAGAAAACAGTCAATTTATACAGGGAAGGCTTCGACTTCTCGCCTTCCTATCCCGGAGCTCTGCCGCTCAAACTGGAATACATCGACTTTGACCACCCGGAACGCAACTATTTCCGAGTCGTCAATCAATTTGAAATGCTGCAAGGCCAGCAGGTGCGTATTCCGGATGTGTTGCTTTTCATCAATGGCATCCCCGTCTGTATATTTGAACTGAAGAATCCCACGGATGCGAATGCAACCATCCGCGATGCGCATACACAGATTACCGTGCGTTATCGCCGCGACATCCCGTTGCTGCTCAAGTATTGCGCCTTGGCCTGTATCAGCGATGGCAGCAATTCTCGACTGGGCAACACCGTGACCAACTACGAGTATTTCTACGCCTGGAAGAAGGTAAAAAACGAGGACACGCCATCCAAGGGCGTGGGCGAGCTCCAATCTCTTATTCAAGGTGCGTTGACGCCGCCCCGCATACTGGAAATATTACGCGATTTTGTTTATTTCCCGGACACGGCACCCGGAGAAGAAGGAAAGGCGATAGAAATCGTATGCCGTTATCCTCAATTCTTTGCAGCCAAGAAATTGCAGGCGCATGTATTACAGCACCTGCGGAGCGTTGGCGGTGACGGTAAGGGAGGTACCTATTTCGGCGCAACGGGCTGCGGCAAAACCTACACCATGTTGTTCCTGTCGCGCCTGCTGGCCATGCGAAGCAAGCAACACCTCGGGAATCCCACGATTCTGCTCATCGTAGACCGAGAAGATCTGGAGAATCAGGCAGACAAGCAATTCAGCAAATCCACAGAGTATCTGGGTAGCAACTCCGTGCGCACCATCAAGAATCGTGAAGACTTGTCCACTGAATTGACGACCAACAAGGGCGGCGGCTTCTACGTGACTACCGTCCAGAAGTTCACAGAATCGACTGGCCTGCTCAGTGACCGAGCAGATATCATTTGCCTGAGCGATGAGGCACACCGTACCCAGACCAACACGGGGAGCAAGCTGGTCATTCGGGACAAACAGGATGCCTCCGGCAACACGGAGAATCTGGGAGCCTTTATCTCGTACGGATTTGCCAAGTATTTGCGCGATGCTTTGCCCAATGCCACGTATGTGGGATTCACCGGTACCCCCATTGATGAGACTATCCATGTATTCGGTGAAGTGGTGGATAAATACACCATGTTGCAATCGCAGGAAGACGGCATCACCGTGCCCATCAAATATGACCCTCGACTGATTCGTGTATTCCTGAACAGCGAACAGGCCCGCAAGGTGGAGGAATACTACAAGCAATGCGAAACTGATGGCGCAAAACCGGAGGATGTGGATAAGAGCAAGAAGGCCATGAGCAGTATGGATGTACTGCTAGGGGATGAGGACATACTGCGCCGCTTGGCAACGGATATCATTCTCGACTATGAACGCCGCTGCGATGAACAGCCGGATTGCTTACTGAAGGCCATGGTGACATGCAGCGAACGCCACATAGCTGTGAAACTCTACAACATCATTAAGGAGCTTAAGCCGGAATGGTGCAAACCCGTGAAGACCTTGAATGAAGAAGGTCTCAGTGCAGAGGAACTGAAAAAGCTCACAGCTGTGCCTTTTGTCAACGTGGTAGCTACTACCGGACCAGATGACCCCAAGGATATGATTGAGGTCCTGGGGGATGACAAGCGGCGCAAAATGCTGGATAGAGAGTATAAGAGCGAAACCTCCAATTTCCGCATAGCTATCGTGGTTGATATGTGGATTACCGGCTTTGACGCTCCGCCCCTGACGATGCTGTACAATTACAAGCCGCTCCAGAAGCACACACTTATCCAGACCATCAGCCGCGTGAACCGCGTATACAAGGGGAAGGAATATGGCTATGTGGTGGACTACATAGGCATCCGAGAAAACATGAAAGAGGCCATGAAGAGGTATGGCGGTGACGGAGGCACCAAGGTGGAAGATATCCAAGCTGCTCACGATGTCGTGGCTAATCAGTTAGATATCTTGCGGAAGATGCTCAGCGCGGTGGATTTTGCTCCTTTCTTTGGGGACAATGCTCTGGCTCGCCTTATGTTCCTCCAGACTGCAGCCGAATACATCCTTGCAAATAGTGTCAAGGAGACGGGTAAGACTTCTTTCGAGACGAGCTTTAAGGGGCATGTGCGCCGTCTGAAAAGCGCATATTCCATTTGCAGCCCTGCCGGAGTTCTCTCAGATGAAGAAACTGCATGGAGCCAATGCTTCATGGGAATATGTGCTTTCCTGAGCAAAATCACCGACACTCATCTGGACGTGACCACCATGAACAAAGCCGTAGAGCAGATGGTGCGAGAAGCCATCATGTGTGGCGGTGTGGAGAATGTCATGGAGCTGGCTTCTGTTGAGGAAAACATCTACGAAAAGAAGTTCTTACAGGAATTGGAGAATGTGAAGCTGCCCTGTACCAAGTTCCAGATGTTGGTGAAACTACTCAATCGAGCTATCAAGGAATATGGCCGGATCAACAAGGTGCGAGCTGAGCACTACGAAAAGCTGCTGTCCCAGACCATAGACGAATACAACACCCGCGACAAGCTGGATTTCACCAACAAAGTGGCCAGAGATACAGTCGATGCAGTTAGCACAGTGGTGGAAGAAAAAGTCAAATCCCTTACCGAGCAGCTTTTGGAATTGTTCCGTAGCCTGAACACAGACAAAGCAGAGTTCCGCAAGCTCGGTATCACGTTCGAGGAAAAAGCCTTCTATGATATTCTCGTAGAGCTCCGAGATAAACACGGATTCGAGTACGAAGATTCCCGTTGCATTGACCTTGCCCGCAAGATTAACGAGCTGATTTCTGATACTGCCCTTTATGCAGACTGGCTCAATAACGAGAATCTGAAGAGCAAGCTGGCCAGCAATCTACTGAAGACCATTTACAAGGCCGGATATCCGCCGGAATGGAGTGAGGAGATATTCAACAAGGTGCTGGCTCAGGTCGAGAACTTCAAGCATTACGAATATGGAACACTCAATGACAATAATCTCGTTGCCGCAGAACCTTAATTGAATTTGATTTACCTCTTTTTTCCATCAATTAGTCCCATAATGCCAATTCTTGGCTAGTTCTACTTTATTGGGGATACTCAGCTCAACATCTAACCGTATATGCGAGGATCATCCAATACCATAGAAAGCTCTAAGATTGGATGCGCTGAGAAGAAGTGCAACTCCATCTCAACTGCGAATATGAGGTATTTCAAAGCAGCAAGCTACTAGGATTTGATTGATAAAATGCACTCGTTAAGCTCGTTCCACAAACAAGGAGAAGATTTTCCCATTGTCTGGTTATTAAAGCGCCAAAAATCGCGGCCTAACGTCCTTTTTACTACATCTCGCTTGACTTTAAATCGCTTTTTGATACCATAACGTAAGCATTTCTCATCTTTTTCATCCTATTTTACTTCTACCCATGGTAACTAAACACCGAACAAGAGAACCCGAAAACGCAATAGCGAGAGAAGCATTACTCCACGGTAATGCGTGCATGAAAAACAGAGATTACGCTAAAGCATGCGCCTGGTTTCTAATATGAATATGAGGAAATCTGTTGCTATGAAAACTCGTCGTGAAGTGAAAGCCCCTGAAACAATCCGGAGCCCTCGGGGACTGCGTATTGTGGGGCAGAAAGATTCTTCAAAAAAGAGCCAAGAAGATGCCATAATGCATCAAAATTCTATGAAGGAGGTTCGACTGCGTCAATATTACCAAGAGGGCGAGGTATATGCCTTTACAATTAGCAGCTGTATATCTGACACGAACCCAGATGGCACACAGCAGACAAAGTATACAGTCAAAGATAAACATGGAGATAAACATTATCACTACTGTGATTGTACATGTTTTGAGATTGGTAAAGAAGTTTACTTACGCATTGATAAAATTGTTAAAGGACAACTAAAATTTGAGAGTTCTATCATAGAGCGATTGGATGAAATATTTATAAAAGGGAAGGAATACGAGTTTGAAGTACACAATTACCAAAATGGCCGTTACGCTGTTCGCGATAAGCAAATAGGTAAAAATCACTATCTTAAAGAAACCAATAGTACACTATACCAAAAACTTCAAGAGTTGAAGTTAGAAGTTCAAGACTATGACAACGAAGGCAACCTGGTGTTGATTGACAGAAATCCCCCTACTCCGACGCCTTGCATAAACGCATTGCAACAACTTTTAACAGAGACCGAGGAGAAATCGCAAAAATGCGAAACACAGCAAGAGCCCCGTATAGAGGGATTTCAGACATCTGCTCTAGACCAGACAAATCAACCCAGTTCAACCGATACTCCTAAAGTAGCACCAGGGATACCGGTGCACAATGAAAACAAAAAAGTTCCGGTTGCGACCTTTCCCTCATTCCACAAGGTAAAGGAGCACGCTCAACAAAGGCAGCCAAGCCCGATAGAAGCAGTCAAGGCTCCACAAGAAACAAAACAGGAAAAAGCTATTACTGACGAAGCCGAAAATTTGTATCAACAAGGCAAATCAGCTGCAGAGAATGGGCACAAAAGCGAAGCCAGGAAGTTTTTTATACGTGCAGCTAACATGGAGCACCAGGGTGCAATCGCGGCATTAGGAAAGCTATATTTAGCAAAAGCTCTGAAGTTTATTAAACAAGCAGCGGAAAGAGGCAATTCAGATGCCCAGACAATGCTGGCTATGTTACTTGATCAAGTCTTCAATGAGGAAGGCGGGGCTGGGGACGTTGATTTGAAAGTCGATAAGCGCTCACGTGCAGGTGATGCAGGAACAAGTCGCGCAGGTAAGCATAATCAGCAGGCACGAAAGGAGTGTGACACTGTGCCAACGCCCACCAAGCCAACAGAGAACTCGGCAACACAAAATGAAATCGATGATGCAAGGGCTAACGGACAGTCACAATCTGCAGACAATGCAGCTTTAACAACTGAAGAACCGATAATCGAACAGACGGAACGTAGTGGCAGTGATACGACGGCATGCGAAACGCATATGGTAGATTTAACCCGGTCTGTCGAGGGGCCGAAATACTACGCATGGCTACACGGGAACGAATCTGTCTCGAAAATACGCATTGCGATAACAGCTGTCCCAAAAGCCTCTACTGAATCACACGGTTGCGATGAAGAGTCGGATAAAATAGAAATACCCCATATTGTCGGAGAACCTGAAGTCATCTGTGCAAAAACTGAATCCAGCGGCCATGAGAAGGTAGAGAGCGAGCAACATGATATCGAGTTTTCGGACACACCCCCTGCCCCTGTTGCTGGCTGCATCTGCTGCCGCTTCATTCAACGGATTAAAAATTTATTCTCTCAACTCACCAGACACTGATACTCCATGAAGCCCACCCTTGAACATTCGCTGGCGGTTTACGCAAAACGCCAGCATGATGTAGTGACCAAACCGGGGTCTACACGCCGTATCGTTCTCTACCGTGACGCATCAGTTGCAAAGGATACAAGAGAGCGCGACTGGGAGGATATCCTGTTTGATATTCCAATCCCCCAATATTACTTCAACAAGCCCTCGCGTCTGCTCTTCTGTTACAATAACGGGCATGTGAATGTGATGCGGCCCAAGACTCTCCTCGAGGACAAATTGAAGCTAAAGGGAATCAAAGCCCGTGGATTCAAACAAGCCCCGGGATTGGTACTCATGAATGCCTTTGTGTGCAAGGATAGCGATTTTATCGTTATATACAGTTACGATGCAGAAGGTGTGCCACATGTAAAAGCCATGGAGCTAAAAAGCAGAAAGGTTCATGAAAAGTCAATGGATGCAGCCGGCAACGTATTTGTGAAAGAATCACGTCCTTACAAATGGATGGTGATACCTCATGAGTTACAGCACCTCATCAGACCTATTTTTCAGAGGACTACGAGCATCGGCACACCACTTTCTCATTTCGCCAACGCTGCATTGCTGGATAAATTGGCAGAGGAAATCAGTGACCTGGCTCCCGATGCCATCATCAAGGTAACCCCAAGGTAGAAGCCGATACTGCGGTATATTAAGTGACCTCTGAGCCAGCGATTCTGCAGGACGGAGCAGTCATGCCCCCTGCTCCGGTATAAACGATATCTTGGCCAGCCTACGCTATTTGGCAATAGCTACGGCTTGGCGAGCGATATCCTCCCGGTGGTCGGATTTAGCGCAGCATATCGAGGGCTCGCTCGGTGGCGGAGAGGGCGGCGGCTACGTCGTCCTGGGTATTGTAGAGGGCGAAGGAGTAGCGGGTGGTGCCGGTGATGCCGAGGGATTGCATGAAGGGCTGGCAACAGTGGTGGCCGGTGCGGACGGCGATGCCCATCTGGTCCAGCAGAGTGCCGAGGTCGTAGTGGTGGACGCCGGGGATGGTGATGGAGATGAGGGCGCCGCGGTTTTCGCGGGTGCCGAGGATGTTCACACCGAGGGACTGGAGGCCATCGTACAGGCTGTTGGTGAGGGCCTGTTCATGGGCATCGATAGCGGGGAGTCCGATTTCCTGCACATAGCGCAGGGCGGCGGCGAGGACGATGTTGCCGCCGATGTTGGGGGTGCCGGCTTCGTATTTAAAGGGGAGCGTGTTGTAGGTGGTCTGCTCGAAGGTGACTTCGCTGATCATCTCGCCGCCGCCGAGCCAGGGGGGCAGCAGCTCGAGAATCTCCTCCCTGCCCCAGAGCGCGCCGGTGCCGGTGGGGGCGTAGACCTTGTGGCCGGAGAAAGCGTAGAAATCGCAGCCGAGCTCCTGCACATTCACCGGGAGATGCGCGGTGCTCTGGGCGCCGTCCACCAGCACGAGGGTGGCGGGGTTGTTGCGCTTCGCATCGGCGATAATCTGCTGCACGGGGTTGATGGCGCCGAGGGCATTCGAGATATAGGGTACGGCCACGACCTTGGTGCGCGGGGTGAGGAGGCGGTGGTAGGCCTCCATATCGAACAGCAGCTCTGCGGTGAGCGGCACGGGGCGCAGCACTGCGCCGGTGCGGCCGCAGAGCATCTGCCAGGGAACGATGTTGGAGTGGTGCGCATCGGTGGTGACGATTATCTCATGGCCGGCGCTGATAAGGCCGGAGAGCGCGAGGGTCTGCGCCACGAGGTTGATGCCGGCGGTGCAGCCGCTGGTGAAGATGAGTTCGCGTGCCGACGCGGCGCCGAGGAAGGCGGCGACGGTTTCGCGGGCGGCCTCATGCTCCTCGGTGGCCAGGCGGCTGAGGTAGTGAGCGCCGCGGTGAATATTCGAGTTCTGCTGCTCGTAGTAGCGGCGGGCGGCTTCGAGCACGCAGGTGGGTTTGTGCGTGGTGGCGGCGTTGTCCAGATACACCAGCGGGCGCTTGCCGATGCGGGTGGCGAGAATGGGGAATTCGGCGCGGTGGTCCATCACTTCACCTCCTCCTTGATGTGTTCCACCATGCGGCAGGCGGATTCGGGCACGTAGTCGCGCCACTGGTCATCGCCGGTCTGAATCATGCGGATGATATCCCGCGGGGTCTGGAAGAGGAGCTTCTGGTTGAAGTAGGGTACTTCGATGATGCTGCCTGTCTCGCGCAGGTGGCGGTAGAGGTAGTGGTATTTCTCCGGGGCGCGGTAGGTGCCGGCGGTCACGAACTCGCCGGTGGAGCGGTTAATCCACGGGGTGACATAGAACTTGGTCTTGTTCACGAAGATGTGGCCCATGGTGGCCAGGATGCCGCCGGGGGTGTCCTCTGCCCATTTGTCCTTGAAGATTTCGTTGAGCAGGCCGATGGAAAGCGCAATGGCGACGGGTTCTTTGGTGTACTGGCTCAGCAGGTGCGAGATGCGGTGGAAGCGCGCCAGGTTGGTCACCATCACCGTCTTGCCCTGAGCGGCCAGCGCATCCACGCGGTCGAGGAACTCGAGCATGTCCACATTGTCCCCGCGCAGGAGGTTGCGCAGGGAGATTTCGCAGATATCGACCACGCGGTCGTGCTGCGACTCAGGCAGGCTTTCCAGGAACTTGGCGCGCACGGCGTCCATCATCTCCAGGTGAATGCTGCAGAGCGGGCGGAAGCTGCCGCGCATGAGCACGATGGGGCGCTTGTAGAGGAAATCTGCCGGCTGGGCCACGGTGCCGTCCGGGCAGAGCATGGCGGATTCTGCCAGGCCGCAGCGCACGAGCTCGAGCGCGAGGAGGCGGTTATCGAACATGCCGAAATTGTGGCCGGAGAAGCGCATGAAGTCGATTTCGTAGAAGGCGCGGTCCACGTTGTCGCCCACACTCTTCACGAAGAGGTCCATGGTGTCGAGCTTGTAGAAGAGGGCGTAGAGCAGGTTCACGCCCAGAATACCGAGGATACGCATCTGCACATCGTGGTCGGGCACGAGCAGGCGCACGTGCATCACGAAATCGCTGGGCGGCAGTTCCGGCTTGAGCTGGAAACGCACACCAATCCACGCAGACCAGGGGCCGTTGTCGCGGTAGCCCTTGCATTTCACGGTGTTGCAGAAGGCGAAGAAGCAGGTATCCTTGCCGCGTTTCTCGCCCAGGCGAGCCACGAGCTGGTTGTACTCGTAGTCCATCATCTGCTTGAGACGTTCCTCCGACACATAGCGGCGAGCCTGGCCGTAGAGCGTATCGCTCACGGTCATATCATAGGCAGAGATGGTCTTGGCCACGGTGCCGGCAGCGCCGGAGGAGCGGAAGAACCAGTTGGCGGTCTCCTGCCCGGCACCGATTTCGGCAAAGGAGCCGTATACCCCTTTATCCAAATTGATTTCGAAGGCTTTATCCTGAGTAGCGGCCAGGGTATGTGAAAGGGAATCCATGAGCGGTGAGACGTCGGGGTGTTAGATTTGCAAAGGGACGAGGGGAAGATGACGGAGCGGACGCGGGGCGTTAATCTGCAGGTCGGTATCGATGGCGGGGCCATCCACCTCCTCCGGTGCTTCATCATCCACCGGAGATACTTCCTCGGCGGTGTTGGCAGCAGCATCGGCCAGGTCGCCGGCATCGCGATAGCGGGGATTGAGGGTGAGGTCGCAGTCGTAGGGGTCATCGCCGATGAGGGCGGAGCTGCGCGGCAGCACAGGCACAATGGGCAGCACGCGGGAGGAGTTCATGTGGCCGGGCTGGGTCTCCATGAAATCCATGAGCGAGGGGCTGCCGTCGCCATGAATCGAGCACTGGCCGAGGGTGACATCGCCCTTGGGGATATACTCGCGGTAAGTGGGGCGCACGTAGCCGGGCTTGCCGTCCTTCATGACGGATTCGAAGCAGAAGTTCGTGGCAATCTGGCCGGAGGAGAGGCAGATTTCCACCTCCTCGGTATCGGGGGGCAGCGGAATGGGCTTGTCCTCGAAGCGGCCCTTGGCGGACTCCAGCACAGCAGCCAGCACCGGGCCGCAGGTATCAGAACCGAAGGCCATGGGGTAAATGGGCTGGTGGTCATTCAGGTAGCCCATCCAGATGCCGCAGGTGAACTCGCTGGTGTAGCCGAAGATGGCGTTGTCCGAGAAATCGTAGTTGGTGCCGGTTTTCACCGCGCCGCCGAAGTTTTCGGGCAGGAGCGGACGCACACGCTGGGCAGAGCCGGTCTCCAGGGATTCGCGCATGATGGAATGCAGACGGTAGGCGGTACAAGGCGAAGTACTGCGCACCATGCGGTGGGTGACAGAGAGCGGGTTCTCCCAGAGAATCTTGCCGTTGCTGTCAGTAATCTTCGTGACCACGTAGGGCGCGATGGGACGCTTACCGGTGTTCGGGAACACGGTGTAGGCCATGGTCACCTCCTTGAGAGAAACCGGTTCGGTGCCGAGGTAGACACGGGGATAGTACTGGGGCTTGAGCTCGGTGCTGCCGGGGTTGCGCGGCGGCGGGGTGATACCCACTTCCTCCAGCGTGGTGCGGAAACAGCGGGCTCCCCTAGCGGGATCCGAACCCAGGGCAATACCCAGTCGGGCGCTGGCGGCAATCTTCGACCACTCCAGACTCTGGCGCAGGGTGACGGAATCGAGATAACGCCCCTTCTCTACTTCCATGCCCCATTCGCCGAGAATACCCTCTGTGCCGCCGATACCGGCCAGGCGGTTATCCAGCGCATCGTCCAGCAGGCGGGAACAGGGGGAATAGCCGTTGTCGAACGCGCACATGTAGAGGAAAGGCAGCATGGCGGTGCCCACGGAGCGGCGACCGCTCTCGATGATATCGAAATTATCACGGTCGAAACTGCGGCCACCCACATAGGTGAGCACGGCACCGGTGCTGTTATCCACCACAAACACGGCGCCGTCCACATAGCGGTGCTGGGCGCAGCGCGGGTCCTTCTTATCGGCAAAGCGCACGTGGGTGTAGTCCTCGCGGGCTTCCAGTTTCTCCAGCTGGCTGCGCAGGCTCTGCTCGGCAGCGCGCTGCATCTGCGCATCGATGGTGGTGTATATCTTGATACCGCGGCTCTTGAGGATTTCCTCGCCGTGCTCCGGGTTCTGGAAAATATCAATAGCCTGCTTCTGCACCAGCGCATGCAGGAACGAGGTGTTGCGGGTGATGGGTTTCGGGTTCAGCCCCAGGTCGGTCTTCTTCTGGCGCTCGGCCTCACCGGGGGTCAGCATGCCGGAGCGCACCATGCGGTCCATCACGTCGTTGCGCCACTTCCAGTTCAGCTCGGGGTTGCGGATGGGGTTGTAGTTCTCCGGGTTCTTGATGAGTGCGGCAATACTGGCGGCCTCGCGCACGGTGAGGTCTGCAGGTTCCTTGCCGAAGTAACCGAGCGATGCCGCGCGGATACCGTAGAAACCGCGGCCGAAGTATACGCGG
The DNA here is from genome assembly GCA_045654325.1 of Akkermansia sp. Classification (GTDB taxonomy): domain Bacteria; phylum Verrucomicrobiota; class Verrucomicrobiia; order Verrucomicrobiales; family Akkermansiaceae; genus Akkermansia. The sequence goes on along the minus strand of JAZONE010000101.1, from coordinate 110,809 downwards.
TTGATGTAGAACTCGAGAATCTGGCGCTTGTCGTACTTCTTCTCGATGCGCATCGCGAGGAAGATTTCCACAATCTTGCGCTCCCAGCGGCTGCCACCGCGAGCCAGCGTGCGCTGCTCCAGGTCATAGGCGTTGCGGGCCAGCTGCTGGGTAATGGTGGAGGCACCCTGGTTGGCATTGCCACCGGCGGGGGCGGCTTCCTTGGCCGCGCGGGCGATACCCACCGGGTCAAAACCGTTGTGGGTCCAGAAACTCTTGTCTTCCTGCGCCACCAGGGCATCAATCATGGCGCGGGAAATCTTGTCGAAGGGCACGTAACTGCGGTTTTCATCGTAGATACGGCCGATTTCCTCGCCATTGCGGTCGAAAATGATACAGGGGTGGTCCAGGTTGTTGATATCCTCCAGGTTGAACTCCTCTGCCCACTTCTGGTACTTGGCCGTGACCGAGGTGAACAAAGCATAACCGATGAGCCCGAGGGTGATGGCAGCCACGCCCATGACGATACAGCAACGCAGCAGGAAACGCTTCCACCAGCTGCCGGGGGTGCGGTGTTTGACGGGTTTTTCCTTCACATTGCGCTGCTTGCGGCGGCGGTCTTCCGCAGCCTTGCGCTTGTTCTGGTATTCATCGAGGTTATCCATACCTGAGGTTGCTGCATTTTAGCAGAAATGAGCTGCTATATCAAGCGGCAAACGCGTTTCAGGCCGCATTCTCTGCAGATGGGCGCACGCAACGGTAAAATGCCACGACGCAAGCCAGCGAAACCAGGCAACCGGCAGCGGTGGAAATGCCGAGCGGCAGGTGGATGGCGCACTCCTGCGCATGCAGCAGGAAGGTGGTGCACATGCAGGTCATGAACAGCGCCGGCACCAGCGCCATGGCGCTGCATCGACCGCGGCGACGCAGGCAGACGGCTATGCTCCACAGCGTGATGCAGGAGAGGGTCTGGTTCCCCCAGCCGAAATAGCGCCAGATAACCGAGAAATCAAGCTGGGAAATGACTACAACCGCGGCAAACAGGGGTACGGCCAGCGCCAGACGCGGCATCATACGCGCCTGACCTACATGAATCACATCTGCCAGCATGAGACGGCAGCTGCGCATGGCGGTATCGCCGCTGGTTACAGCCAGCACCACCACACCCAGCACAGCCAGCATACCGCCGGTGGAACCCAGCAGTAGCTCGCAGGCGGTATGCACCGCAGCAGACGGGTTCTGCACAATCATCTGACCGAAAGTCTCATTACTGCTGATAAGCACCTCGCGCAGACTGAGGCCGACCACGCACCAGACGAGCGCCACGAGTCCCTCCACAATCATGGCGCCGTAGAACACCCGGCGCAGGTTGGCGGCCTTGTTCAGGCAGCGCACCATCATGGGGCTCTGCGTGGCGTGGAACCCGGAAATGGCACCACAGGCAATGGTAACAAAGAGCATGGGCCATACCGAAATACCCGCAGGGTGCTGGTTGCTAAGGAAATCCAGATTCGGCAGCACCTCATAGCCCCTGACCGGCAGCATAACAGCCAGCCCTACGGCCATAAACAGGAACAAGGCACCAAACACAGGATAGATACGCCCGATGATGGCATTGATAGGCAGAATGGTAGCCAGGAAATAATAGCCAAGAATAAGCAGGCTCCAGCCCTCCGCCGGCAACAGACCGAACATATTGCCCAGCATACCTGCCGGCAGCAGCGTGAACACCACGCCCACCATCAGCAGCAGAAAAATGCACACCAGACGCATGGCGTAACGAGCACCACGCCCCAGCTCGGCTCCCACAATCTCCGGCAGATTCTCGCCCTGCCGGGTGGCCGACATGGCGGCCGACATGAAATCATGCATGGCACCCGCAAGCACACAGCCCAGCACAATCCACAGCAGAGCCACCGGCCCGAACAGGCAGCCGGATATGGCTCCCACCACCGGCCCCAGACCGGCGATATTCAGAAGCTGGATAAGAAAAATACGCCAGGTGGGCATCTGCACGAAGTCCACGCCATCGGCCCTGGTCACGCAGGGCATGGGCATGTCCGGGTTCACTCCGTATACCTTCTCAGCCAGGCGGCCGTAGCACAGATAACCGGCCACCAGAAGCAACGCGCACACAATATATACGATAAATCCCAGCATAACAGCCGTCTAAAAAGAAGTCGGCGGGGATAATACACCCGCCGACCTGAAAAATCAAGCTAATAGTGAGGCTATGCCATCATTGGAAATCAGAGTCATCGTCCTCCTCTTCCGCATCGGCGTCCACGGAACCTACCTCCTCGGGCTCAACCACGGACCCCATGGCGGTATTGCCGGGAGTAGACTTACCGGGGGTAGACTTGCCGGGAGTCACCGTGCCGGAACCGGAACCACTGCCACCATCGTCATTCTTATTCACACGGTTGATTTCCGTGGGGATGGGCTGGTCGGTCAGGGAGCCGCCTTCCACCCAGATGACGAGAGCGCCCTCAGCATAAGCGCCGTAGGTGGACTTGGGGTCAATGTTACGCATTTCGGTGTACAGGGCGCGCAGACGTTCCTTGGAAGCGGGGGACTGCCCCTCTGCACCGCGGCGGAGATGCCCGGCGTAGGCAGCCATCATCATCTGGCGCTGCAGTTTGGAGTAGCCACCCTGAGCCATCATCTGGCGGATGTAAGCATTTGCCTCGGGATAGGACAGGGTCTGCAGCTTCTCCACAACCGACAAGGGGTCGAAAGCCAGACGCTGCCCCATGGCTGTATTGCCGCCATGGCCGGCGCGGGGCATGCGGAGGTCAATGTCCGCAGCTTCGAGCAGAAGAGCCGACTGACGGTCGCCTTTGGCCTTTGCCGCGCGTTCAAGCAGCTTTTCCTGCTTGTAGAAGTTGTCAATATGGTTTTTAAGCACGGCCAGAGCGGTTTCGGGGTCTTTCATCTCCTCCGGCCCCTGCACCACCCCGCGCAGATTTTCGTGCGCATCTACCACCGCCAGACAGGGATAGCTGTAGATACCGCCGGGCAGACGTTTGTTGCCCAGGCGCTTGGCCATATCCTTCTTCTCACGGTCATTAGGCATCTGGTAGAGAGGCATCTCCAGGAACACTGCCTGACGGATGAAAGGAGCAATCTTGTTCTTCTTGACAAATGCTTCGTACGTGCGCTCGCTTACCTTATCGTAATTTGCACCGTAGATAAACATCACGATGGGGTTCTTACCCGCCTTGGACAAGGCATCCGGGTAGGTGCGGGCTACTGCTGCCAGCGAAGGCACCGCCATGAGCAGAGCCAGCGCCAGCATCTTGAATATCTGCTTAATCATCGTCTTGAAAATGGGCTTGGGTTAGTTTTTCTGGGGCTTGCCGTACACGTAGAAACCGGCAATACCGGGCTCATACTTATCGCCCTCGCGGAGCATGCGCACAAACTTGCCGGAAGCTTCGCTCTTCTTCAGGTCGAAGCGAATCTGGTTACCGTTGATAACGCCGTTGGGGGAGACACGGTACCAGTTCTGGCCGTCGTCCGACACCTCGAGGTAGAACGGGCGGTCTTTCTTGAGCTCTTTCTCCGAGCTGATGCACACCACACCGGTGAAATCACACTTCTTCTCCAGCCCCACGGTCAGGCCGGATTTACCTTCGAACTTACCGGGCATGGCACCACCGGTGCGCTGCAGCACACCCCAGTGGAGGCAGCAGTTGCTCATATCGCCGATGGTGGTGGCGGTATCAATCCAGCCCGTGGTGGAAACCACACGACCGGAGAAGCCCTTGATGCGGGGGCCCTTCTTGGGGAACTTGTTCTTGCACTTGCGGCTGGCCAGGCGACCGATGGCCTGGAACGTGCGGCGCTCCTTGTTCTTGGCAGCGGCGTGAATGGCCTCACCCAGGGTACCCCAGGTCTCGTCCTGGTCCTTGCGGGAGCCACCGGTGCGACTCATGGCCTGCACCAGCATATTGGTGAAATCCTCCTGAATCTTGCCATCGCCCTCCGGCAGGGAGGAGATGTAACCCAGACCCCAGGTAAGCACGGCACCGGCGTAGTCCGGGCTCTTCATGAGCACGCGCAGCACTTCGCGCATGTACTTGCGCTTCTCGTCGTCATTTCGGCAGGTAGCAATCTGCGCATTGAGCACCGGGCCGATTTCCCAGCGGTTGGCACCCCATGTCTTGAAGTGGGAGAACAGGCCGGAGTACATCTTGTTCAGCTTAGCGCGGTCCTTGATGAGCGGAGCCAGGTTCGGGTACACATAGCGGGAAAGCAAGGTGGCGGCCGCGTGGTGATGCTCCTTGCCCATGCCATCCATCACGGCATCGTGCAGGGTCATCCACTTCTCCAGGTCCTCAGGAGCCTTGAACTTGAGGTAGGCGGCATAGCGCTTGAGAGCCGGCCAGTTGTTCGGCTGGGATTTCACCGCGACCTCGTAGCAGTTGAAAGCAGCCTTCATCTTGCGGCGGGCGGTAAGGAAATCCGCCATGGAGACCAGGTAGTCAGCAGCCAGCGTCTTATGGCGCTCCTCGTACAGCTTCTGGGTCAGGATGAGGTAACCCCACTCGTGCTCACCCCAGAAAGTCTTGTGCAGGCTGTGCTGCCAGTAAATCGAGTTGCCACGGTGCCAGTTATTGCCAATGCGCATGGCATAGGCGCAGTGACCGGGCTCGCCCATGGTGGCAGCGGGCAAACCGGCAGCCAGAGCACTGTAGGTGGCATAGTGGGACAAGGCACCGCACACGCCGCCGATTTCACGGTAAGCCCAGCCGGTGGTGAAGTTCACGTACTTCCAGATGGGAGCCAGGTATTCAGAGGAGAACACGGAGTCGCCGGCCACGTTGCGAAGGCGGTACTCGAGCTGGCATTCAGCACCGAGGTACTGCTCCATGGGCAGGCGCACATTATCACGATGCCAGGTAAGGTTACGGGGGCCACCCCAGCTGCCGGCGCCGTCGCCGGGCTGCTTACAACCAGTCACAAAACGGGTTTCCCAATACTGGAGAGTATCGAAAAGCGCATTGAGCTTACCTTCCTTCCAACTGTTGTTGTAGTAGTTGAAGCGGTTGAGCATATCCTGCTCAGACCAGCCTTCGCGGGCAAACTCCAGAGCGGTGGTCGTGGCGATACGGCGGGTCACAGGGTTTTCGAGTTCTTTCTCGCCCACCTGCCCGTAGATTGTTTCCAGGAAGCAGAGAGCCTTCTCCATTTCCTTGGACGGACCGGTATGCAGCAGATTGGTCATCCAGCCCAGGTCGCGGCTCAAAGCACCCAGCAGCTCCTTACCCTTGGGGCGAAGGGACACCGTGCGAATGCCCTGGGAACCGGCCTTGCGAATCAGAGTCACACGTGCCAGGTCCAGTCGGGAGGCAGGATCCTGCAAGTAGCGAAGCACGGTCTTTTCATCCAGCTTGCCCAGCTTGTTGAGAATACGCTCTGCAAGCGAGTAATAAATCTTCTCCGGGTCAGCCCAGTCGGCAGCGGGGTACTCATCGCTCAGGTAATTTTCTTTTTCCTGTTTTGCCAGCGTATCGGCAAAGCGGCGCATTTCCGCGAGAGCAGAAGTGAACTCAGCGTGTACGCGCGCCTCGGGCACGACGTTCTGCTTCGGGTCAATGGGTACGTCCTCTTCATCGAAAGTCTCGTCGTCCATGCGGGCCACGCGGCGGTCGGGCGTATCATCGACAACCGGTTCTTCTTCCTCGACCCAGGCTTCATCGGTATCTTCAACGCCGGAATCGGAATCCCAGTCATCCACCACGGTATCGCGCTTCACCACCTGTTGCTGAGGGGTGACTTTCTTTGTCACTTTCTTCTTCTCATATGTAGGAAATAAAGCCGGGAACAAGGCTATACCCAGACAGAAGAAAAGAAAGCTTCCTATCAATAATTTAATAAAGCGTGCAGTCATTGTAGAAAAAAGCCAGTGATGTGAAGAGAGTCAGATCAGCGAGACTTGATTGCTTCGCAAGTAGCCTGCGCAGAATGTCGGATAATGGTGTCGGGATAATCAAGGAACTTCTCGACCACAGGCAGGGCTTCAGCCGTTCCACGGTCTTCGAGATACTTGAGCATTGTGGTGATAAGGCGTATGTTGCTGGTGGCAGAAAGACGCTCGAGCAAGGGGGCCTGGACACGTCTGCCGAGCTGGTTGAGCATTTCACCCCAGTGGATGGGATTCTCGCACCAGAAATCGAGAATGGGATTCACCATCTGGTCCGGCACTTCGCGAATGAGATACATGGTCACCTGCGGCGACACTTCACGATTCAGAACACGGCGCGCCTCGAAATACTTCATCGCATGGCTCACCGCTTCCTTGTCTTGCTCAGGGCTATATGTTACCAAGGCCTCAATCAACTCAGAGTAGGTATCGGGAACGGTTGCCCACGGATCACGGAGCACCTCCACAAGCGTATCGCGAACTTCACGACGCAACACCCGGACATTTGCCCGAGCCAATGAGCTGGCAGCCATACGCACACGCATGGGATCCACGCAGCGCAGCTCACTCAGATTGGCTGCCACAAAGGACGTATTCAGCGGAGAAGAAAGAATATCCGGAGAATATTGACTGACCAGATTTGACTTATCCGCGTCAAAACGCACCTCATATATTCCTTCGGCGGTGTCTGCATGCACAACCCGGCCAAAGCGAGACAGAAGCTGAGAGATATTCTTGCGAGAACCGCGTACATTGGCAACAACGTAAAGCGCACCATTGGCACGAGTATATGCGCGGGTGAATTCGGCCTCGAGCAGACGATTGAGCGCCTCACGCATCAGGCTACGGGACCGGGCATCCTGATTATCGAGAAAGACGGCATAGTGAGATAAACGCTGCGAAGATGATTTCAGCGAATAATACACATCTAAATCTGCTCTTGTAAGCAAGGGGCCACCGGTGGGTTCCTCTTTCGCCGTGTCTTTTTCCGGGGTCTTCACCTTATCAGCAGTTGCTTCCTCCGCAGTAGCCGGGCTCTTGCTCTGCGCAAGCTGAAGCAGAACCGGAAAATACCAACCCGATGCCAGAATAACCGCCGCAATCACGAAAAGTGTCTTACGATATCTCAAGCCTGCAGAAGCCACAAGGACAGCGCTCACCACACATAATATCATCGATATAATGCGCTGAGAATCGACATCAAGATTCGCCAGGAAGGTCACTCCTGATTCCTTGTCGCTAATCAGAAACAGAAAACCGCAGATGAGGAACACCCCGATGCCAAGCGACAAACGCAATTTACCCGCAACACTGAATGCGCGACCGGAGGCATAGACACCACCCATCATCTCAGCACGAGCGGCCTGCCGCTTCAGGGAATCATGGTATTCCGCCGCCAGTTCTGCCCGCTCAGAGGCATCAAGACTCGGAGCCACCGTGGCAAACTCATTCCTGAGACAATCCGGGCATATTTCAGAGCCCTCGTTGGTCACATTGAAACGACGGTGACACTTGCTGCACTCAATCTCCATATGCCAGTTTTATACCAAACGGAGACGCCTAATGCAAGCCAGAATCGGCTCTATGCCGGCAAAAGCGGCAAAAATGACATTTCGAAAGCATTAGAACGCATAGCGCACAGCACTGCTGGGCAATTGCGTTCTGTTGGCGTTGCGGTTATTTTCCGTAGAATAATGAAGCGTTGTGTGATAATTGGCAGGGATTTCGATAATGGTCGCTTTCTGACCACGAATGACGGTCACCCCGGGATTTACCAGAGTAGTCTTCCCCTGCTCCACATGCACTGTCGCACACTGAACCAGATCCGTATCAAACGAAGGCATCAGAAGCGGTGCCGCATGCTCTGCTGCAGAATGAGCAACCGTAGCGGTAGTATCAGAACCTACCTGAGCAGCAGGCACCAACGCAAAACAGGCACCGACCACAACAATCCCCAAGGCAGAGGCACCAAACGCCAGCCTGCCACGACCAAAGTTATCCACGAGTTGCAGCAGGTGCGACAACAGGTGACGCCTTGCCGGTGTGCACACCGCCTCACGCGCTACGCGGTCGTGAAACTCACTCAGAAACCGGGATTCGAAATCTGCCTCTTCAACAGGCTGCACTCTGAGTGTTGCCAGCAATGCTACCAGTTGAGCCTCGGATTCAGGAATTGATGTGCGATTTACTTTGTCCATATCGCGGAATATCGGTTCGCAGGATTACGGTGTAGACAAACAGTTTGGCTCTACGTTCAAAAATTGACTGAAATTTCAGCAAAAATTAATTTTTTTGCCGGAATCCGGAGCAAGGTGAGTTTTTCTGAGCAGGGCTGTGCCGGCTTCAGCGAGCCACTCCCGGATAATTTCTTCGCACCGGGAAACTTCGCGGGCACGCTGACGGCGGGTTTCAGCAGTCATCGACTCCATAGCATCCATATCGTACACATGGACATCATCCACGAGCCCACAGGCGGGGTCAACATTTCGCGGCACAGAAAGGTCTATCAGGAACAAGGGGCGACGGCGCACGCTCTGCACCTGCTCCAGAACGGGAGGAGAAACAACATACACCGGCGAAGCCGTCGATACAATGACAATATCGATATTTTCCAGATACGGTACCCACTCCGTAAATCGGATGACCTTGCCACCCACCTGAGATGCCAGTTCCACAGCCCGGTCATAGGAACGATTAGCTACAAAAATACTCTCTGCTCCGCGCGAACGCAGGCTCTGCGCCGTGGTGCGCGCTACTTCACCAGCGCCGACCACCAGCACATTGGAGCCGGAGAGGTTACCGAGGATTTCCTGAGCCATCTGCACCGCGGCAGCCCCCACGGAAGTAGGACCACTCGTGATATGAGATGCCGTGCGGACTTTCTTACCCACAGAAAACACCTGCTGGAAGGTGCGGTTTGCCCAGGTAGAGGTGACCCCGGCTTCGAGTGCCACGCGATAAGCCTCCTTGAGCTGGCCGAAGATTTCAGTTTCACCCACAACCATGGAATCCAGACCGGAAGCCACCGCAGCCAGGTGAAACAGAGCATGTTCTCCCCTGTGATGATAGAAGTAATGGCGGCACTCAACTGCGGAGGGTGCATTACCCAGGAAATACTCCAGAATGGCCTGCTGAGCGGTGTCTGCAGACTGACTCCAGTAGTATATTTCAGTACGATTACAAGTGGAGAGCAGCACACATTCCTGCACGCCCGGCAGCGCAGCCAGCTGGATATTCACCTCAGCGAGCCGATGCTTTCCTACAGCAAACTGTTCGCGCACCGCAACCGGACAGCTGCGGTAGTTCAGTCCCAGGCAGGACATCTGCATCTCCGTACTGGCGGTCATTTCTTGAGAGTAGCGATTGCTTCAATCAGGCTGGGGATGGTATGATTCGCCGCTTCGACATCGGGTTTCAAACCATATTCCGCGAGAGTTGCCGTGGTCACAGGCCCGATACTGGCGATGCGGCATCCCTGCGGCAAGGGGATATTCAACGCCATGAAATGGCGCACTGTACTGCTGCTGGTAAAGGTAATGATATCGGCACCTTCCTCGCGCAGACGAGTCTGGGCTCCACACACATCCTCCGTCTCAGGCACTGTATTGTAGGCCAGGCATTCATCTACAATAGCCTGTCGCTTCATGAGCTCATCGTAAATAGTGCGGCGAGCCTGTTCACCGTGTACCCAGAGCATGGTGACATTGGCCACACCGCCGAACTCATCACCCTTGCGGTCGAACTCAGCAATCAGCTCCTCAGCCACAGCCTTCTGCGGCATCACATCAACCATGAGGCCGTATTTTTTGAGTTCAGCAGCCGTTCCGGGGCCCACAGCAGCTATACGGGCACCGCCTATCTCGCGAATATCCTCATACACTGCAAAGAATGCCTGGAAAAAGCGTCGCACGCCATTCGGACTGGAGAAAATAAGCCAGTCATAATGAGGCGCATCCACCACAGCTTCTGCAAAATCGCGGCGGTCGGTCGGGTCGGCAATTCTGATAGTGGGTAATTCGATGACATCTGCACCAAGAGCCAGCAACTGGTTGCTCAAATCGCTCGCCTGTTCACGCGTGCGGGTTACCACCACGCGCTGGCCGCAAAGCGGAAGCCGGGAACGCCAATCCAGCATGGGAGCAAGGGATACAACCTCTCCAATGACCACAACAGCAGGTGAAGCGATGCCAGCCGATTCCACGGCCTCTGCAAGAGTAGCTACCGTAGCCGTCACGCTTTTCTGACGCCCCGTGGCAGCCCACTGCACCGCTGCAGCCGGAGTATCGGCATGCTGACCGGCAGCCACCAGAGACTGCATCGTCTCACGCAAATGGCTCATTCCCATGAGCATCACCTTGGTGCCTTCTGCTGCTGCAATGCCGGGGATATCCAGAGTCGATTCCGTCTTATGAGCCCCCTCATGACCGGTGAAAACAGTAAACTGAGTGCAGCAGTCGCGGTGGGTTACAGGAATACCTGCGCATGCAGGACCGGCTATGGCGGAAGTCACGCCGGGCACCACTTCAAAAGCCACACCGGCAGCATGCAAAGCCAGAGCTTCCTCTCCACCCCGTCCGAAAACGTAGGGGTCTCCGCCTTTCAGACGCACGGTGCATGCATATTTCTCAGCACAATCCACCAGCAGCTCGTTTATCTTGTCCTGAGGCATAGCATGGTTACCGGCACGCTTGCCCACGTAAATTTTCTCGCAACCAGACTTAATCCAGGCCAGCATGGCGGGCGACACAAGCGCATCGTACACCACGCAGTCCGCCTGCGCAATGAGATCTCGTCCCTTCAGGGTCATTAAACCGGGATCTCCCGGGCCGGCGCCTATGAGATAAACCTTTCCAGTTGATTTTCTACGGGCCATAACTCTCAGTTCAGGATAAGTTGTTCAAGCTGCAGGGGCTGTTCTGCCTCGGCAGAGGATTCGGCAGGTGTCTCCAGTTCGGGAGCAGCGGGCTGCCCGGCAGGTTCAAGGGCTGCGGGTGTTTCCGGCTGGGCAGGTTCCACAGGCTGGGGCTCGACCACCGGGGCAGTAGCTGCTGCTGCAGCCTCCGCTGCTTCACGTTTACCAATCTGCATCAGCTCAGAAACTGTTACAAGCTTAAAGCCACGAGCCTGAAGGCCGGTTACAATTCCTTCCAGAGCATCCAGAGTGGAAGCATGGATATCGTGCACCAGAATGATGGAGCCGGGCTTGGCTTCATTCACAGCGGTATTGATAACCTTGCTCACGCCGGGCTTGCGCCAATCCAGGGTGTCCACATCCCAGAGAATGGAGGCCATGCCATAGTGGTCATGCATATGATTGACCAGTGTCTTATTCGTAGCTCCGTAGGGAGGACGCATCACGCGGGGCGTCACACCGCTGGCCTCTGCCAGCACCTTCTGGGTTCGGCTCACTTCATTATCTACCTTGGCGCGGGAAGAGGAATTCATCTTGATATGAGACCAGGTATGAACACCCAGCTCATGGCCCTCGGCGGCAGCGCGGGCTACAATGGACTTATTGCGGGAGGCATTCTGCCCCAGCATGAAAAATGTGCCCTTGGCGCCATGTCTGTTCAGAATATCAAGAGCTCGGGGAGTCAGGGACGCGTGCGGACCATCATCGAAAGTCAATGCCACATATTTTCCTTTCATCGGAACATGCGATACGCGCTTACCCAGAGGCTTGAGTTTAACAGGCTGCTGTACCGGTGCGGGAGGAGTCACCACCGTCACCTCGGCCTGTCCCCCGGGAATCTGCGGCTGCTGAGGTTCCACCGGCGTAACCGGTTGCACAGGCTTAACAGGCTTAACAGGCTGAACCGGCTTAACGGGCTTGGTCGGTTGGGGTTTTACAGCAGGTTTCGGCTTGGCCGGCTCAGGCTTGGGCTCAGAACCGGGTTGAGGCTGGGGCTTTACCTCAGGAGTAGTATGCGGCACGACAGTACTCTGGCTCTGCTGATTACAGGCCACCATACCCGCCAAGGCAAACGAACAGACTAAATATTGGGCAAACTTCATTCGCATGACAAGACGCGCCATTCTACCCCGCACTCGTACAATAAGCAACCCCTTTTGGCGTCATTTTGCATCGACAAACACCCAGCAACGTGTTAAAGTGCCAACATGCTGAACTTCGATTACTGCAACCCAACCCGCTACGTTTTCGGCCCGAGCGAACATCGCAATCTGGGCACCCTGCTCCGCCCCGTTGTCAGAAACAAGGTTCTGCTGCACTATGGCGGCGGAAGCGTCATCCGCAACGGACTTCTTGACACCATGCGCCATTGCCTGAAAGAAGCAGGAATTGACTATGTGGAATTGGGAGGCGTCAAACCGAACCCCAGCGTAACGCTGGTACGGAAAGGTATAGAGCTGTGCCGTCGCGAGAAGGTTGACCTGGTACTGGCCGTGGGCGGCGGAAGCGTCATCGATTCAGCTAAAGGCATAGCCATCGGTGTTCCCAATACCTGCGATGTATGGGAACTCTACTCGAAAAAAGGTTCTGTACCGGAGCATGGCCCGCTTCCCGTTGCCACGGTGCTTACCCTGCCTGCCGCAGGTAGCGAAAACAGCCCCAATACGGTACTTTCCGATGAAGCAACCGGGCGGAAGCTCGGTTTCAAGCACATGGGGCTTCGCCCGGTGCTCAGCATCGTAGATCCGACTCTCTTCCTGACTCTGCCCCGGGAACAAATGGCCTACGGCGCGTGCGATATGCTCTGCCACATCTTCGAACGCTACTTCACCAACACCACCAATACCGCCCTGACTGATGCTCTGGCCGAAGCCACCATGCGCACCATCATGGCGCAGGCACGCATCCTGAATACCGATTTAGGCAACACGGATGCCTGGGGGCAGCTCGCCCTCAGCGGCACCGTGGCACACAACGATTTACTGGGACTGGGACGCGAACAAAGCTGGGCATGCCACGCACTCGAGCATGAACTGAGCGCCTTGTACGATGTGCCTCATGGTGGTGGTCTGGCTGTAATTATTCCTGCCTACATGGAAGCCGTCTGCAACTACAACACGGGTATTTTTGCCCAGTGGGCCACCAATGTTATGGGCGTACCGCCACACCGTGACACAGCGGCCGTAATCCGCGAAGGTATAGCAAGACTGAGAAACTGGTACCGTGAGCTGGGGCTTCCTCAGAACATGCGGGAGCTCGGCATTCCCGCAGATGCCGACTTTGCGGCAATGGCACAGGCTGCCTGCAAGGTATACGGCGGCGGAGCAGCAGTACCTACGCTGGCAGGGGTTCATCCCATAACGGCTGAAGAAGCTACAGCCATATACAAGGCTGCCACCTGATGTTATTAAACAGCACACGGTAACTCCGTGTCAGATTCTGCATGGAACTACCCTTTCATGCAGACTTATGGCAGGCTGTACATACGGCATATGAGAACCGTGCCCCGGAAGAAGCCCGCCGATTACTTGGCAGCCGCATTCCGCTACCGGAATGCAGCAGGCTTCTCCGCTGCGGCGATGAGGATTTCATCCGCTGGTTGCTCAGCAATGATATTATCGCACCCCCACCAGCAGCAGAAGTGTGGCCTGAGCTGCAGGAATTACAACTTCAATGCTCAGCGCTACCTGAAGAAAACCGTCCGGCCTGCATCATGGATGGGCAATTGAAGTCCGGACAGGACACAGGCTGAAACTAAAGCAAAACATGGCAATTTTGATGCTTGCCAGAGGGGGGATGCATATGATAGCATGCTGCCATGTTCCGCGTTTTCCGACTTCTGTTACTAGTGTCAGCCATGGTGCTGGCAACAGCCGGACTGCAGGCTGAAGCTGTGGTGATGGCCAGGAAAACGCCTGATGGTAAATGGGCTTTTGTTCCGCTGGCAGACGGATTTGACTTTCCTGTCGGCAAGCCCGATGGCAAGGGATATTACAAATCCCGCGGGCTTCGTCTGGCCACGCCCCGGCACCTGGGTGAAGACTGGAATGGTGTAGGCGGCGGCAACTCCGACTTAGGAGACCCCGTTTATTCCATCGGCATGGGTCTTGTAACCTATGCAGCAGATGCCAAGGGGCGCTGGGGCAAGGTGGTGATTGTGCGCCACGCCTTCCGCGAGCCCAAGAGCGGCAAGGTTCTCTGCTGCCAGTCCTTGTATTCCCACCTTGACCGCATCACTGTGCGCCTTGGTCAGCTGGTGGGGCGCGGCGCACAGGTTGGCACCATCGGCACCAACGACGGCATGTTCACTGCCCACCTGCACGCAGAGCTGCATTTCAACGTGCTTGTGAACTGCGGACACCAGGGTATTCCCAAGAATGCCTCGAACTACGGAAACCTGACAGAATTCATCAAACACTACCGCCGCCTGCCCGAAGAACGTAAGTTTGTGAAACTCCCCATTGGTGGTTTCCTGCCTTACAAGAACACCACGGGTCTGTAAATGAAAACGTGTCTGTTCGGCGGTTCCTTTGATCCGGTTCATGCAGGGCACCTGCATATTGCCGCCGCAGCGCAGCGCGAATGCGGGCTGGATGAAGTCGTTTTCCTCCCGGCAGCATGTTCCCCCTTCAAGCAAGGCAAGACCACGTTGTTCAATGATGCCCAGCGGCTGCAGATGCTGCAGCTTGCCACGGCAGATTTCCCCTGGGCGCGTGTGAGCGAGCTCGACCTGCAACTTCCCCCACCCAGCTGGAGCTGGCGTATTGCGGAACACTGGCATCAGCAATACCCCGGAACCGAACTTTTCTGGCTCATGGGTACTGACCAATGGGAACAACTGCACCGCTGGGCGCGCTACGACTACCTTTGTGAGCTGCTGCACTTCATCGTCTACCACCGTGAAGAAGCACCCCGGCCGCGCGTCGGTGTGCGGAGCAGCTTCATCTGCACCGGCATGCACCCGGCTTCGTCCTCGCACATACGCGAATGTCTCAGGAACGGCTCCACCATACCTGCCGGGTGGCTCCCCCCTGCGGTGGAGGCATGCATCGTCTCTCCTTCTGCCGGCGAATAAGCTTATACTCAGCTTCCGCAGCCAGCTCCTGCCATATGCAGAAAAAAAGCCTCCGGCGTATCTCACCGGAGGCTTTTCTGATTTACAAACAGAAGAACTATTACAGGCTTTCACCGAAGTCCTCGCGGAACTTGGCGGCAAGCTTCTCCTGCCAGTCGCTGAGCGGCTGCAGACGGCCGAAGAAGAAGCGGAGCACCTCGGGCTCTTCTACCCACTTCAGACCACCGATAAGCTCACGATTGTCGTACAACCACTTCACGCGGTCAGCGCAGTACTTGACCTGAGACAGGGTGAACACGCGGCGGGGGCAGGCCAGACGCACCAGCTCGAGCTCGGCATAGTTCTCAGAGCCATCGGGGTTGCGCTGCTCGGAAAGGGAGCCGCGCTCCATGCCGCGGATACCACCGGCAATGTACAGAGCCGTGGCCAGTGCACCGGCGGGATACTGCTCGTGCGGAATGTTGGGCAGGAACTCAGAAGCGTTGATGTGAGCACCCAGACCACCGGCGGGCTTCACCATGGGCACACCGTATTCAGAAAGTTCCTTCACCAGGTATTCGATGAAGATGGGGCCCTGGTTGATGATTTCCTCGTCCAGAGTCTCAAGCAGACCAACGGCCATGGCTTCCATGGCGCGCACTTCCATACCACCGTAGGTCAGGAAACCTTCGTACAGCGGAATGAAGGCCTTCATCTTGAGGATGAGCTTCTCGTTGTTGGAGATAATGGCACCACCGCGGGCAAAGCCCAGCTTGCGGCTGGAGAAGTAGATAAGATCCATCTCATCCGCAATCTTACGGATGATTTCAGCGATGGTCATATTCTTGGCGGCCTCTTCACGGGTCTTGATGAAGTACAGGTTGTCCTGCAGCAGAGAGGCATCGAGCACGCACATCACGCCGAACTCCTTACACACGGCAGCTACGTCCAGCATGTTCTGCATGGAAAGAGGCTGACCGCCAATCAGGTTGGTGCCGGCTTCGATACGAACAAAGGGAACATGGTCGGGACCCACTTCCTGAATCAGGTTGCGAAGGCGCTCAATGTCGAAATTACCCTTGAACGGCAGATCGAGGTTGGGGTCGAGGCCTTCTTCGGTGATGAGTTCCTCCACGCGGCCACCCTTGCGGGTGATGTGTGCCTTAGTGGTGGTGAAGTGGAAGTTCATGGGCACCACGTCGCCTTCCTTCACAAAGGTCTCAGCAAGAATATTCTCACAAGCGCGACCCTGGTGAGCAGGCAGGAAATGCTTGGTACCGAACACCTGCTCGATAACCTTGGCAAGACGGTTGAACGTCTCAGAACCGGCGTAGGAGTCGTCAGCCTGCATGGAAGCAGCCACCTGGTTGTCACTCATAGCGTTCACACCCGAGTCGGTGAGCATGTCCATGAACACATCCTTATTCTGCAGCAGGAACGTGTTGTTGCCGGCTTCGCGCAGCTTCTGCACGCGCTCTTCTACTGTGGGCAGGAACAGTTTCTGCACCACGCGCACCTTGTGCATTTCCAACGGCACCTGGTGCTCTTCCTTGTAAAACTTAACGATAGACATGACTTTAATTCGGTATGTAAATATGAACGCGCCTGGCTTTCGCTCAGAAAACGCGGCCTGATTCTACCACGCCACCCCTCATTGTCAACGCTTTTATTGGCCATACATAACGGCAAAGCTGTCATGATTTCCCGGCTCAGCAAGGCAACAGTTCAAGCAAGGTCTCAACGCGGGCGCCGGGAAGATTCCCCAATTCCATACGGTTCATGACATAGGCAAAGGAAATTCCAGATACCGGCGAGCAGAAGGCGTGACTCCCCCCGGCGCCTGCATGACCAAAACCACCTCCGGGGAATAAATGCGCCGGTTCACACATAGCACCACAGGTGAATGAGGTATGCTGCTGCAAGGTGAGATCCCAGCCGCTGCACTGAGGCGTTGCCAGCCACTCCCTCACCTCTGCGGGTATGAAGTCACTCATGAGGATCTGATAAAACTGAGCAAGGCCACGTGCACTGGCTACGCCGCCTTTTGCGGGACTCGCGCACTGCCAGGCAGCCGGCGTACTCATCTCTCTGGGGGTCCCGAATCCCTCAATACTGTGAAATGCCCGGTATACCGGCGAGTTCGCGTCAAAGTAAGCGCGGTAGAAAGCATCCTGTGACATGTAACCAGGCTGAATACGAGGAGCCTGCAGAGCAGCCACTCGATTGAACTCGCTTGATGGCAAGCCGATATAGAAATCCAGTCCTGATGGACGGCGAACACGCTGTTCCCAGAACTCACCGACCCGCATTCCGGTGAGTTCCAGCATGAGTATGTCGACCAGTGGTCCGAAGGTCTGCGGATGATACCCATGTTGTGGTGGTTGCCAGGCCGGCGTGCTGCGCTCTATGGCTTCACGACACGCAGCAAGGTTCTCCAACGGCGCGGCCGAACTCAGCGCAGCCAGCCCACACTGGTGCGAAAGCAATTCACCCACAGTGCAGCGCGGCGCCGGAAACTCCGGCCATAAAGCACCCACCTCCAGCTCAGGTCCACGACAGCAATCATGCAGCGCCAGAAGAAGGCAAAGCGCGGCTGCCGGCTTTGTGGCGGAAAAAACAGGCACAAGCGTATCGTGATTCCACCCTTCGCCTCCACTGAAGGTCGCTATTTCCTCCCCCCTCTGCCAGATAGATACGGAAGCCCCGCCCACGAGATGTGCGTGAAAACGGCGTTCCAGTTCCTCTATCCAATCACGCTTCATAAGGGGTAATGGCAGTAACAACAGCGCAGGTTCCCTCTACCCGGAAATGAACTTCAAAAGGTTTGAGCACCAGGTGGTAGACCCGCTCAGCATCCTGCTGATAGGCAGGTCGCGGGTCCTGCGCCAGCGTTTCATGCAGTGCAGCCACCCATTCCGCAGAGGCTCCGGCAGGCAATTTCTGCGGCATGACCACGCTCAATGGTTCCCAGGGAGTCTCCGTAAACCCGGACGCAGCTTCAGGAATGGCATCCGAGTATGGCACATAAGGTTTGATGTCAAAAATAGGCGTTCCATCAACCATATCCGCACCGGAAACCCGCAGCACAGGCCCCGGCTCCACCGAAACCAGCTTCACGACCGAAAGCCCGAGGCCATTCGGGCGGAATGGAGAACGCGTAGCAAATACACCGAGTCGCGTATTTCCGCCCAGACGCGGCGGGCGCACAGTGGGGTGCCAGGCAGAGCCATTGCGATGAAACTGCCAGATAAGCCAGAGGTGCGAGAACTGCTCAAGCCCCCGCACACAATCTGCATTGCAGAAAGCAGGCTCAAACACAATTTCGCTCACAACATGCGGAGCCAGATTCCCTTGCCGGGGCACGCCGAACTTCTCAGCAAAGGGACTGCGTATAAACGCAATGGGCTGAATCTCACACATTGAAGAAATCGCGCAGCACCTGTTCATAGACAGAGCGTTTAAAATCCGGAAGCGCCCCGAGGTCCACTTCAGACGGGAGTACCCACTTATAATCGCGGAATTCCTTGTGATCCAGCCAGGGTTCCGCCTGGTCACTATGCATGAGACACAGGAAGTAATGCTGCTCCTGCCCGGCATACGGAATACCACGCTTCAGAAGCACGCGCTCGCGCTCCTTCGGAGGATAATTATAACGGTACGGTCCGCGGGCTGCCACGACCTCATACTCATTAGGGCGGAAACCTGTTTCCTCCATACCTTCACGGCAGGCCGCATCGAGAGCTGATTCGCCTTTCTTGATACCCCCCTGCGGGAACTGCCATGCACCGGCAGGCTTCACGCGCTCGCAGAGCAACACTCTGCCATCGGCACGTTGGTAGATAATAGCGGCATTCGGGCGATAAAGTTCTGATGAACCGGGCATATGAAGTGAGTCTGGTGTGTTCGGGTGCATTCTAGCACCCTTTTCTGCTCTTTGCAAGAATATCTTGTCACTTGACCCTGGCAGTCACTTATGCTATGATACAGCCATGAAACGCTTTCTGCCCGCTACTCTGCTGATTCTGGGGTGTGCACTTCAATTTTCATGCTCCCAGCTGAAGCAGGAACAGGAACAAAGTGACAAGCCGGAGGAAACCTCCACCAAAACACCGCCCCCGCTGTATCTGGGGTCGGTTCATCAGGTTTTCTCCGGAGACAAGTTCGCGCTTCTGCGCATCATTGGCCCACTGCCCCCGGAAGGTACGGTACTCATCACCCACCCGGCCGATGGGTCGGTAGAACGCATGGGTAATCTCATTGTATCATCCGCCCAGCACGCCCGCAACAACATCATCGCGGCGGATATCCGCGCTGGTGTTGTAGCCAAGGGGGACAGGGTATTCAGATATCGCAGCATAAGCGCTGCGGCCGAACCTGAAGAAGAAGAAGAAGCGCCTCAGGCTTCCACGCTCTCCGGTGAGGAGCTGGATTTAGGCTACGTTCCGGATGGGCTGAAACAACTCATGGAGAGAAACGCAGAAAACTCCACCCCTGCCCCGAATACTACAGAAGAACAAACTGAATATGAACCGGAGCCGGAACAGAGCCCCGAGGAGCCGGAAACTGCACCCCAGCCAGAGCCATCAAATGATCGCGGATTACCGAACTTCGATGATATCCCCGATGACATCAGTGGCTGGGATTCCATGTAACACCTTGATTTTCGAATTATGAGACTTCAATATTACGTAGACGAAGAGGGCGAGAGCACTATCGGCCTGTGGGTTCCGAAGCGTGGGTGCTTCATCGATGTGACCGCACAGGATGACCAGCTCTGGGCGGCCATGCTGCCTGGCGGCAAAAAGCTGCGCAAGGAAATCGAGACATGGATTTCAAAAGGCGCGGCAGACGGAGTTCCGGTAGATACGGAAGGACTTGTTCAGTCCAGCGCCCTGCACGTACAGCCCTGCACTATTGCATGCCTCGGCAAATGCTACGCCGACCACGCCAGGGAGTTCAGCGGCGATATTCCCACCGAGCCTTCTCTCTTTCTGAAAGCCACCTCCGCCATCTCATCTGACCTTTCCTATGTAATCAATCCGGAAGGAGCGGAAAAGCTGGATTACGAAGTTGAACTGGCAGTTGTCATAGGCGACACCCTGCACCGGGCTACCGAGGCCGAAGCACGCCGGGCTATAGTAGGGTACACGCTGATGTGCGATTATTCCGAGCGTTCCTACCAGCTCGAGCATGGCGGTCAGTGGACAAAAGGCAAAAGCTACGACACCTTTGCACCATTCGGGCCGGTGTTTGTGACCAAGGATGAAATTCCCAACCCGGATAATCTGGAGCTGGAACTCAAAGTGAACGGAGAAACCAGACAGAAGGCCAACACCTCACAACTGATTATGCCTGTGGCTCAGCTGGTCGCCTACGTATCACAATTCCTGACGCTGAATCCCGGAGATGTCGTATCCACCGGCACCCCCGGTGGCGTGGCTCTCGGCATGAACCCGCCCCGTTACCTGAAACCCGGAGACGTTGTTGAGTTCAGTTGTCCGGCTATCGGCAGCGTGGTACAGGTAGTGGAAGAAGAATAAAAAAGATTGATATTTCAAAAATATCCACTATAATACCGCACGCACAGGCAAACAAACTCTCGCGTACTCGGCATCATGAAAATACTCGTCACCGGAGCAGCAGGCTTTATTGGCTACCACACTGTAAGCCATCTTCTTGAGCAGGGCTACAAGGTCGTGGGCATTGATAATCTCTGCAACAACAAGGATATCAGCCTTAAGGCTCAGCGCCTTGCCTTGCTTGGCATCGACATCAAACAGGCAGCCCACGGAGCAGAACAGACGGGGCGCGATGGTTTCCGCTTCATCTGCATGGATATTCTGAACAGACGAGCTGTAGATGACCTCTGCCGGGAGGAACAATTCAGCACTATCCTGCACCTGGCTGCCATGACCGGCACCACCATGGCACGCACTAATCCGGCTGCTTTCTACGACGCCAACGTAACGGGCACCATCAACATGCTGGAAGCAGCGCGCCACAACGGAGTGCAGCATTTCTTCTTCTCCTCCAGCTCAGCCGTCTATGCAGATGCCGCCACCTCGCCGCTGAAGGAAGAGGACCATGTAGACACACCTCTGAATATGTACGGCGCATCCAAGCGCTCTGCCGAGCTTCTGTGCTATTCCTACGCCAAGGCATACGGCATGCCCGTCACGGTGTTCCGACTCTTCACAGTTTTCGGTCCCTGGGCCCGCCCGGATTCCATCCCCATGCAGCTGGCGCACCGCATCATGAAAGGAGCGGAAATCCGCGTGCTGAACAATGGGTATATTGTCCGCGATTTCACCTACATCGATGACATCATGGAAGGGCTTGATGCAGCACTGGCAAGCCAGCCATTCAGCGCAAATGGAGTGAACTTCGCACTCTACAACGTGGGCCGCGGTAAGCCCGTTCCCTTCCTGTCCTTCATCCAGGCCATGGAGTTCTCTCTGAGCCGCACTGCAGAAGTGCTGCTGGATCCCGCATCGCCCCTGAATCTGGGCGAGCGAGTGGAAATGTACGCCGACACCTCCAAGCTGGAGCGAGAGCTGGCATATTCTCCCGTGTGGGATTATGAGGAATCCATTCCGCGCTTTGCAGACTGGTTCCTGAAGAACTACGACAAGACTTTCCGCATGTAAGCGGCACCCGATTCCATTATCAACTAACTGAAGCATTACGTGTCCCCCTATTTATATCAACTGGCAAAGAAGATGCTGTTCTGTCTTGACCCGGAAACAGCACATAAAGTCACTCTGGCAGGTCTTCGCACAGCCGAACACCTGAACATACTCCCGGCTATCATGGGCAAACCCGTGGAAGACCCCGTCACGGTGATGGGACTCAAGTTCCCCAACCGCGTGGGGCTTGCTGCCGGCATGGACAAAGAAGCAAATACCGTAGCCGCTTTCGGCCATCTCGGATTCGGCTTCGTGGAGGTAGGTACACTTACCCCCCAGCCGCAACCCGGCAATCCCAAACCGCGTCTCTTCCGCTGCATTCCTCAGCAGGCAATCATTAACCACATGGGAATCAACAACCCCGGTGTGGACGAAGGCGTGAATAACATCCGTAACACTCGTCATTTCAATGGCATTCTCGGCGTCAACATCAGCAAGAACAAGGTAACGCCGAACACTGAAGCGCACCAGGATTATCTGGCCTGTCTTCGCGCCGTCTGGGACGTGGCAGATTACGTCGCCATCAACTTCTCATGCCCGAACGTACCGAACCTGCAGGATCTGGCCAAGGCCGACAGCGCAGCAGATCTTCTTTCCCTCATGAAGAGCGAACAGGCAAATCTGACAAATGACACCGGCCGTTATGTGCCGCTCGTCATGAAGGTTTCTCCGGATATGAGCGAAGCCCAGATCCGCGATCTCGCACATGTATTCCAGGATTGCCAGCTCGATGGTCTCATCTGCACCAACACTACCACAACCCGCGCCGGAGTGGAAGATTCTCCCCACGCCAGCCAGAGTGGCGGCATGTCAGGTAAGCCCCTGTATGACCGGGCCAACGAAACGCTGGAGGCCTTCGCAAAGGAACTGCAGGGCAGCATTCCTATTATCGGTGTGGGTGGCATCACCACCGCCGACGAAGCCGTCAGGAAAATCAAGGCAGGTGCATCCCTGGTGCAGCTGTACAGCGGCTTCATATACAACGGTCCTCCCCTGGTTCACGCCGCCGCGCGTGCCATCAAAGAGCAGTGCCCGCTCTGATTCCTCCCCATCCTGTCTTAATTTTTCAGCGCTTTCTCCCGAAGAAAGCGCTTTTTTTAGCAGGTTTTCTCGTCAATCGCACATTTGATGTTTGCCAGAACCAGACTCATGTGGTAGTATAAGGTTAGAAACTTCTTTCCCACATTATACGAAACATGAAGAAAACGCCCCTCATTCTTTCGTTGCTTGCTCTTGCATCGGTTTTCGCTCAGGCTGCGGAGTACAATATTACGCTGACCTCAGCAGAGCGCTTTACCGACTGCACGGTCATATACAAGAGCAGCACCTCCACCAAATTCAAAGGTAAGGACAAAAACGGAAAAATTGTTACCAAGGAGGTTCCGAGCAACAATATCATCATGATGCGCGAAATCGTGAAGGATGAGGAGGAACCTGCTGAAACACCCGCCACGCCTGACCCCGCTTCTCCCCAACCCGACGCCGCTGCCGGAGAGACGTCTGCAGCCACCCCGGCCGGCAATGCAAAACCTGAAGAAAATGCTGAACCTATCGCCGATGGCAACGTAGCCCAGCGCGAGGGCGAGGAAAAAGCAAAGGACGCCACGCTGCGACTCCGCGAAAAACTCGCCAGCATTGATACTATTCTCGGCAAGATTACCAAACCGAGCCGAGCCCTGCAAAGCCAGTGCAACAATGTCAAGAACCGCGTAACCCGCCAGCTGCCGGACATGGACAAACTCGCCCTGGAAGTCAGCAAATTGCAGGAAGAGTTCAATAAGGCAGGTGCCGCCGACTACAGCTTTGATAAGGTAACATTCGAACAGCGTGACCAGTACGTGCGCGATGCCGAAGCTGCCTACAGAGCCATGGTGGTGGACATGAAGGAAAAGAAGCGCCGCCGCAAGGTGGCAGGGCTTGATAAGTTTGAAATTCTGCGTGATCGCTATCAAGGTATCCCCGAATACAAGGACGCCTACGACAAGTACATCAAGACGCTTTATAAACTTCAGAAATCCTGGACAAAGAGTCTGGAGCGTGAAGAAGCTACCCGCAAGCGTCTGGTTCCGGCAAAGCGTACTGCCATGGACAAGCTCGATGAACGCCAGTACAATGAACTGGCCGCTCAGCTTAAAGACGATGGCGACGACATTGCCACGGTGTGGTTTATTCCGCAGAACCGCAACCTGAAGATGCTCCGCATCAGTGTGAACAAAGTGAAGGACGCCATCCGCCGCAATGAAGACCGCCCCATCGACAAGCAGGCCGGCACAGTACCTGCACTGCTTACGCAATTCTGGGACAACATGGATCAGGTTCGCATGAGCATGATTAGTGGGGATCTGGACGGCGCAGAGCAACTTCTGCAGAAAAACGCAGCCTACGATGTCATCCGTGGTCTGAAACGTGAACTTCTTCCGCAGGAATACAAGCAGCCCCTCATGGAGCAGTACAAGGACATCCAGAACGAAATCCGCAAGCGCAAGCGCGGCAACAGCTCGCTGAAACTCGCTCTGGAACGCGCCACCAAGAGTCTTGATACCCTCACGGCAAATGCAGAAGCCCAGATTGACAGCGCTCTCGAAGCAGCGCAGCGCGAACTGGATACTGACGTAGGCGAAAACACCATGGAAGTAGAACAGCCCCAGCAGGCACCGCAGGAAAATGCCCCGGCTGAGGGAGAAGCTGCCCCCGCAGCAGAAACGACCGCGGAAAACAAGTAATCCACGAACGTGCCAACCATGCTTAGAACCGGCTTAACGGCCATCTGCCTGATTACGCCAGCAGTATGCGCAGCCCCTGCCACGGGGCTGCCGTCTGCAGTGGATAAAGCCTTTACAGAATACACCGCCCTGCCCGGCAAACTTGTACCAGTGCTGAGCAAGGCTCAGGATAAGGCAAGTGCTGATACCGCTGCAGAAGAACTCAGAAAGCAGCTGCCGGCGATATATGAGGCGCGCGAGTTACTGCACCACATGCCGCAGCTCACTCCGAGCCAGAGTGAACAAGTGAAACAGGCATACGGCCAGCGCATGCGCGAGGAATGGGGCCGCTTCTATGAACAGGTATCCCGCCTGCGTGAAGCGCGTTGTTACCAATCGGTCGCTTTGTCGCAGGCCTTTCGACTCATGTGCATGATGATAGAGAAATGAAGCAAATTCCCTATACCTTACTGCTGACCGCCGTGCTTGGGCTTTCCTCCGCTCAGGCCGATGTAGTTAAGGAAGCACCACAGACACCCCCCGAAGCAAGCGAACAGGCCGGCATGGCCGAAGGAGAGCAACGCCTGCGCAGCGGCATCGTGATGCTCGGAACGCTCTGTCAGTGCATGGCTTCCATCAAGGACAACGACACCGCAGAAGCTGCTGTACCTCAGATAATGAGATTACGAGACGAGCTCCAGAAATGGACGCAGGCATTCACCAATCTCCCCCCGCTGACTGATGCTGAGATTCAGCTTTACGAGGAGCGTTACCTCCCTACCATACGGAAGATTAACCGGATTCTCGAAACCCAGGCCGACCGTCTGGCTGCTGCAGAATATTATGGCTCCAAAAATCTGGCAGCGGCACTCGTGCACATTGCCCAGGTCGGCCACTGATTCATTTATTTACCCCCCCTGATAAAATATGGCTACTATACATCCCTTTGCTGCCATCCGCCCGCCCAGGCAGTACGCCGAACAGGTTTCCTGCCTTCCCTACGATGTCATGAACCACACCGAGGCATGCAACATGGCCGCGGGTAATGCATCGTCCTACCTACACATCTGCCGCGCTGATATAGACACCAGCGAAGCTGAAATTCACGATTCTGTCACCTACGAAAAGAGCCGCGACAATCTTCAGGATTTCCTGCGCAAAGGCATCCTGATGCGCGAAGAGAAACCTTGCTACTACATCTATCGCCAGATGATGTGGGGCCGAGTGCAGACAGGTATCGTCGGCTGCGCCAGTGTGGACGAATATCTGGACGGCACCATCAAAAAGCATGAGTTGACCCGCAAGGAAAAAGAACTCGACCGTATCAACCATTTCGACACCTGCTCCACCCAGACCGAGCCGGTTTTCCTGGCATACCGCAAACACGAAGGGATTTCCGCCACAATTCGTGAATGGATTAAGTTCCACAAACCGGAATACGAGTTCACCAGCGAAGACGGCGTGACCCACCTGCTCTGGCCTGTAACGGATGACGAAGCCATCGAATCCATTCGCCAGGGCTTTGCAGAAGTGCCGGTTCTCTACATAGCCGATGGTCACCACCGCACTGCCAGCAGCGCAGCAGTTTCTGCAAAGCGCCGCAGCGAACACCCGGACTATACCGGAGACGAAGAGTTTAACTATCTCATGGCCGTTACCTTCTGTGATGAAGATCTTTTCATCATGGACTACAACCGCGTTGTCTTTGACCTGAATGGATACAGCGAAACAGATTTTCTGGCTGCCATTGGTGAAAAGTTCACGGTAACTCCCGCTCCTGCCGGTGCACCCCACGCCCCCCGACACAAGCATGAGTTCGGTATGTTCCTGGGTGGCAAGTGGTACAGCATAACAGCCAAGGATGGCACTTTCAATGCCACTCATCCCATCGAAAGTCTTGACTGCGCCATTCTCCAGAGCAATCTGCTCGCGCCCGTGCTCGGCATAACAGACCCCCGCACCAGCGAACGAATTGACTTCGTTGGCGGCATCCGTGGTCTTCTTGAGCTTGAGTCCCGGGCCGGAGCCGAAGGCGTAGCATTCTCCCTCTACCCGGTCACTATGGATGACTTATTCAACGTGGCCGACAGCGGTGAAATCATGCCGCCCAAATCCACCTGGTTTGAACCCAAACTCCGCAGTGGTCTCTTTGCTCACGAAATTGAACGTTAATTCATCTCTCCGTATATACTCATGAAAATACTGATTCCCACCAAACTGGACAAAGCAGCAGCAGCCACGCTGAGTACCGCCGGCTACGACGTAGTCCAGAACGACTCCACCCCCATCGAGGAACTTGTGGCCGCCAACCCTGATGCTGCAGGCATCATCGTACGCTCCGAAAAAGTAACTCAGGCCATCATCGATGCCCTCCCGGGGCTCAAGTGTGTTATCCGTGCCGGAGCTGGCTTCGACAACATCGACTATGTTTATGCCCGCACCAAAAACATCGATGTGATGAATACCCCCGGGGCCAATTCCAACGCGGTGGCAGAGGAAGTAATCGCCATGATTCTGGCAGCCTACCGTTTCGTAGTGCCGGCAGACGTGACAACCCGCGCCGGGGAGTGGAACAAAAAGGCCTACATGGGTCGTGAGCTTACCAACAAGACCGTGGGCATTCTTGGTCTCGGTAACATCGGCCGCCTGCTCGTCAAGCGCCTTCAGGGATTTGAATGCAAAGTTCTGGGTTACGATCACTTCCTTTCCAGGCAGCGTGCACTTAACATCGGTGCTACCCCCACCGAGATGGATGAAATCTTCTCCACGGCAGATATCATTTCTCTGCATGTGCCGGGCGGTCCTGCTACCCGCAATCTCATCAATGCCGAACTCATCGGCAAGATGAAAGACGGTGCTATGCTCATCAATTGCTCCCGCTACGGCGTTGTTGATGAAGATGCCATCCGTGCTGCCAAAGCCGCCGGCAAGAATATCATTTACTGCACCGACGTGCACCCCAAGGATGCAGCAGCTATGCAGCCCAGCGCAGATGTAGCAGACCTCCTTCTGCCGCACCTGGGAGCCAACACCCGCGAAGCCAATAAGAATGCCGCCATGCAGGCTGCACGTCAGATGATTGACTACTTTGTGAGCGGCGACACCTCCTGCGTCATTAACGCCGAACGCCCAGCAGGCCTGCACCCTGCCCAGCTCCAGCTGGCTGCCATGCTCGGCAAGCTTTGCTACCAGATGGGCGGCTGCAAGCCCATCCGCAAGATTGAATGCACTTTCTACAACAACCTGCGTTCATACCGCAAGTGGTTCACCCCGTGGATTCTGCAGGGAGCAGTTCCCGGAGCAGAACGCGGACTCATGCCTGCAGCCGCGGAAACCTCATTCCGCGAGCATGGCATTGTCTACAAGGCTCGCGAGCCCAAGGATGACAAGTTCTACGATGATGCGTTGACTCTCGATATCCACATGGAGGTAGACGGTCAGCAGATTGTGAGCAGCGTACGAGGCATGGTAGTGGATGGCACCCCGGTTGTTTCCCGAATCGAAGAGTTCGACCACCTCTACGCAGCCCTTGCCGGCAACACGCTCGTACTCCGCTACGCAGACCGTCCCGGCGTGGTCGCAGCCATTGGTCAGGCTCTGTCTCTGGCCGGTATCAACATCGACAACATCGTTGCCCCCACCGACCACAAGAGTGGCGATTCTCTGGCAGTCATCAAAACCAATATGCCGGTGCATGAAGATCAGGTTCAGGCTATAGCCAAAACCATCTCTGCAAAACTCGCTTTCTCCATTTCAATGTAAGCGAACCAGCTTCGCCAAATCAGACAAGCCGCCGGGGGATAAAACCCCGGCGGCTTGTTTTGATTTCTGAAGAGTTACAACTGTTCTCCTGTCGGAGACAACACTTACAACACATCGCCCCATTCGGGCGAAGGCTGGGGCTCACTGAGGCCACAAATGCGGTCAATCATGGCGTCCCACTTCTCCTGCCCCTGCAGAATATCAATCTGAATACGCAGGAAGTAGATGGGTACATCCATCTCTCCGGGACGGAGGAAACGTACGGCATCTTTTTCCGTTGTCACAATCATATCCATGGCACGCTCGGCGCAACGCTCCACAAAAGCATCCAGGTCATCCTGATCAAACCAGTAGTGGTCAGGATAGCTGCGACGGATTTCAACATTGGCCCCAAGAGCTTCTACAAGCCCCTCAAAGCTCTCCGGACGAGCAATACCACTGAGACAGGCCACGTATTTGCCTTTCAATGCCGAAAGCGGAAGCTGCTCACCGGTAAAGATGTTTTCCAGAAGAACGGGAGCATGATTGGTCACAATGATATCAGCGACCTTGTTGTATTTACGGATAGTCGCTATGAGTTCGTCCTGCGGTTTACCCTCGCTCTTGGTGAGAATGATATAACTGGCACGCTTGAGACTCGCACGGGGTTCGCGCATGGTGCCTCTCGGCAGCAGGGCTCCGGTGCCGAAGGGGAATCCACAGTCTACCAGCACGATATCAATTTCATGCTTGAGCTTCAGGAACTGCATTCCATCGTCAAGAATCAGCGTATTGCTCCCCAGCTGCTCGATGGCAAAAATACCGGATTTGACACGGTCTTTGTCTACGAGCACAGCCACGTTGTCCAGATTACGAGCCAGCATGAATGGCTCGTCACCTGCATAGAGCGGACTCAGGTAACGGGTGACGCCATCACTGGCAATCTTGGGAATATGTTTTACACGTTTTCCGTCCTTATCAAGCCAGACCTGGGGTTGGTCCAGGTCGTGACTCTTGTAACCTCGGGTCAGAATCGCGCACTTGCGACCTCTCGAGGCAAGACTGCGGGAAAGCAGCTCCACCACCGGGGTCTTGCCGGTACCGCCAGCAGTGATGTTACCCACACTCACCACAAAGGTACCCAGATAATGAACCGTCTTGATACGTCTGCGGAACAGGAACAGACGAACCTGCACCAATATCCAGAAGAAGAGTGAGGCAAAGCGGAGCAGACAACGCATCAGCCACGCGCGAAATCCTCTGGCGCGACCGAATACGACCTCGGTCCCCCATTCGGCAAACTCCTCCGCGCGTGTCTTCATATGCAGTTATCTTAACAGGCTGTATTCAGCAAGTCAACATCAGAACTCGCAATTACGCGGAGTACGGGGATAAGGCAACACGTCGCGGATATTCTGCACGCCGGTCACAAACATGATAAGGCGTTCAAATCCCACGCCGAAACCGGCATGCGGCACTGTACCGAACCGGCGGAGGTCGTTGTACCAGTAGTAGGCCTCCATATCCATGCCCATCCGCTCAATATTCCCTTCAAGAACATCAAGACGCTCCTCGCGCTGGCTGCCGCCAATGATTTCACCGATGCCGGGCACGAGTACGTCCATGGCCGTCACGGTCTTTCCATCATCGTTGAGACGCATGTAGAAGGGCTTGATTTCCTTCGGGTAGTTGTAGACAATAACGGGACACTTGAAATGCTTTTCGGTAAGGAAGCGCTCATGCTCACTCTGCATGTCCATACCCCAGTAGGGTTTATACTCGAACTTCTCACCGCTGGCCTGCATGATTTCAATGGCTTCGGTATAGGAGCAGCGCACAAAAGGTTTCTCGGCCACCTCTTCCAGGCGGGCGCGCAAGCCTTTATCTACAAACTTGCAGAAAAATTCGAAATCGCCGCTGGCATCGTTCAGCATAGTACGGGCAATATGCTTGATGAATGATTCAGCAATATCCATGTCACCATAGATATCACAGAAAGCCATTTCCGGCTCAATCATCCAGAACTCAGCAGCATGACGCGAGGTGTTACTGTTTTCTGCACGGAAAGTCGGGCCAAAGGTATAGATATTGCTCAGGGCGCAGGCAAAAGTCTCACCTTCGAGCTGACCGGACACCGTAAGATTGGCCGGCTTACCAAAGAAATCATCATCGTAGCTCTTATTATCGGCCAGAGGGTCAAGTGTCGTGACATGGAACATCTCACCGGCACCTTCACAATCACTCGCTGTGATGATGGGGGTGTGCACCCACACAAAGTCACGCTCCAGGAAGAACTGGTGCACTGCTGCTGCCATGCGGGAACGCGTGCGGAAAATTGCACCGAACAGATTGGTGCGCGGGCGCAGGTGCGCAATAGTGCGCAGGAACTCGGGCGAATGCCCCTTCTTCTGCAGAGGATAATTTTCCGGCGAGCCGCCCACCAGCCGGATTTCAACGGCCTGGATTTCCCATTTCTGCTTACCGGGACTTTCTACAAGGCGTCCCAGAATGCTGACTGAAGAACCGGTGGTCATGCGTCCTATATCCTCATACCCGGGGATTCCGGCATCTGCCACCACCTGAATGGAGGCCAGACTGGTACCGTCATTTACCTCCAGAAACGAAAAAGTCTTTGAATCTCGGCGGGTTCGAACCCAGCCCTCCACCAGAATCTGCTCGGCAGGAGCTTCACTGGCCAACGCATGCTTCACCAATGTACGCTGAATCATAATATCTGCTCCAATTCTACCACCTACTCCCCCGCATGGCGAGCAAAAAAGTGCAGCATTGACAAATCTGGCCACTCAGAGTATTCTCCATGACATGCAGGCAGAAGAAAAAGCTCTCACATATTTTCATCAAGGATTCAACTGCGCTCAGTCCGTCTTTGCGGCCATGGCTGACCAGATTGGCTTAACCGAAAGCATGGCTCTGCGCCTTTCCTCAGCTTTCGGCGCCGGTCTGGGTCGCATGCGGGGAACGTGCGGTGCGTTTGCGGGGCTCTGCATGGTGGCCGGCTTCTGCAAAGGCAACCTCACCGGTGTTCCCGAAGATAAGGAAATCATCTTTTCTCTCACTCGCAAACTCGCTGAAGATTTTAAAGCAGAGTTCGGCTCGCTCACCTGCCGCGAACTGCTTCACCTCGACTCAGAAATGGAAGCCTCTGCCCGCCCCAGCGACAGAACCTCTGATTATTACGCCAGTCGCCCCTGCGAACGCTGCGTCGCCTTCTGCGCCATCAAAGCCAGTCAACTGTTAGAAAACAAACAGAAATAATTATTATTCAACAATTAAAAAAATCATTAATTTCTCTTTTTCTGCTTGACGAATCACAAAAAAACAGTTAAAGTGACCTCGTCTTCGGGACCGGACGTAAAACAGGTTCCCGGGCTCGAAAGGGTCCGATTCATAGGGTAGTTGGGCACCTGGGAGCTTCGGCTCCCAGGTGACTTCCTTTTCAGGGATACCGCTCGCGCTCCACCCCTCCCATACCCCTCTGCAACTATAGGCTTTACAATAATCAACATGAAGCTAACATTTGACTTGCAATCTGGGGAAGCTGTGGTAAAATCCGCGCGCGGGGCAATTCCACCCCGAGTGCTACATCATGAACAAACGCATTCATATTGCAGCAACTCTGGTTGCTTTACTCTTCATCAGCATTGCGCCCGCATGGGCAGCAGGAGAAGCGGAATCCTCCGCCCCATCCACTCAGCAGACAGCTAAGAAGTTTGCTTGTTTTGAAGACTTAAGGGGGCACATTCTTGCTGTTCCTTCTTCAACAGTGCAGGATATCTATGTAGAGGAGCACTACCCCGATATCAAGCTCGACCGATTTGACACAGAGGCAGACATGATGCTCTCGCTCCAGCAGGAGAAATGCGATGGAGCCATCATGGATGATGTGATATGCTATGCACTGGTACGCAAGACAGAGGGGGTGACCATTCTGCCGGATAGTCCGGTACCTCCCTGCCAGATGGGCGTAGTCTTCGGCAAACACAACGCAGAACTCTGCAATCAATTCAACACTTTTATCAATCAGCTCAAATCCACCGGCGAGCTCCAGCAGATAATGGACAAGTGGATCAAGCATTTCGACACAGCAGAAATGCCGCAGCTGAATCTTCCCACTCAGGGTGAGCCCATCCGCGTAGCCATGGAACCCTGCACGGAACCGATTGTCTTTATCAAGAACGAAAAGATTGCCGGCTTCGATGCCGAGCTGATTCACCGATTCTCGGTGTATATCAACCGCCCGGTAGAGATTGTGGAAATGGAGTACGACTCCCTCATAGCCTCGACCACGACCGGAAAGGCAGATATGGCAGCCTCCGGCATTCTTATCACAGATGAACGCGCCGAAAGCGTGCTGTTCTCTGCTCCTTATTATGACAGCCACTCTCGCGTGGCGGTACTGACCAAAAACGCAGATCCTTCCATCATCTCAGATAAAGCCGAAACCGAGGAACTTGGCATCTGGGGGGGCATCAAGCGCAGTTTCTACCGCAACATCATCGAAGAGCGCCGCTACATGCTCCTGTGGGACGGTCTGAAAGTTACCATCCACATTTCCTTCTTCTCTGCGTTGCTGGGCACCATATTGGGAGCATTCATCTGCTACCTCCGCATGAGCCGCTCCAGAATCTGCAGCACCATAGCCAAGGTCTACATCGATATCATGCGTGGCACCCCCGTGCTCGTGCTTCTGATGATGATGTGCTACGTGGCCTTTACGAAGTTTGACAACACACCGGTGGCCATCATCACCTTTGCCATGAACTTCGCGGCATACGTCAGCGAAATGTTCCGCACCGCCATCAGCAGCATTGACAAAGGGCAGACAGAAGCCGGCATTGCGCTTGGATTCTCCCCTGTGAGAACATTCTGCCACATCATCCTGCCGCAGGCTATCCACCGCGTTCTTCCCGTATACAAGGGAGAGCTGATATCCCTCATCAAAAACACCTCTATCGTGGGTTATGTGGCTGTGGCTGACCTGACCCGCGCCTCCTACATCATCCGCGGGCGAACCTTTGATCCCTTCTTCCCGCTTCTTATGGTGGCTCTCATGTATTTCCTGATTGCCTGGTTATTTACCTATATTCTTGAGCGCATCGGCCGCAAGGTCTGCTAATTCCACACAACGCTCACCCTACACAAGAAACGATGATTCAAATCAAACATCTTCAGAAGAGTTTCGGCAAACTTAATGTGCTGCTCGATGTCAATCTGAACATTAAATGTGGAGAAATCATCTCCATCATAGGCCCGTCCGGCACCGGCAAGAGTACCTTTCTGCGCTGCCTGAACCTGCTGGAACAACCCACAGGGGGCAGCATCGTCATCGACGGAGAGGAAGTTCTCAACGGCCGGGTCAACGCTTCGAAACTCCGCCAGAAGATGGGCATGGTCTTTCAATCATTCAACCTGTTCAACCATCTTTCCGTCCTGGACAACGTATGCATCGGCCCCGTGAAACTGCTTGGCAAAAGCCGCGCTGAGGCTGAAGCAAAAGCCTGGGAGCTGCTGAAGATGGTCGGAATGGCCGAAAAGGCTCACACCATGCCGGACGAGCTCTCCGGCGGCCAGAAGCAGCGCGCCGCCATTGCCCGCTGCCTGTCGATGGACCCGGAAATCATTCTGTTCGACGAACCGACTTCGGCTCTGGATCCGACCATGGTCAGCGAGGTTCTCTCCGTCATCCGCTCTCTGGCACGTCAGGGTATGACCATGGCTATCGTCACGCATGAAATGTCATTCGCACGCGATGTAAGTACCCGGGTCGTTTACATGGATGAAGGTACCATTTACGAAGAAGGCACACCGGAAGAAATCTTCGAACACCCGAAGCGCGAACGCACCCGGGTATTCGTGAACCGCATTCGCGATTTCCACTTCGAGTTCCACAGCCCGGATTACGACCGTTTCCTGCTCAAATCCGAATGGCAGGCATACTGCAACAAGTATTTCCTGACGCGCGAGAGCATGCGTAAGGCTCAGCTTATCGGCAACGACCTCTTCCGCACCCTGCCCTTGAACAAAGGCACCCTGGACTTCTATTTCCGCTATTCTGAGCAGACCCGGGAAATGAGCATGGAGGTTCTCTTGCCGCTCGGCGTCGAGCCCATCGGGCTGGCCAACCGCCCCGTCATCCGCGAACTCTGCAGCAGCGTGGATTGTAATCGCGAAGCCGGCCGCACCAAATACCGCCTGCGCATGAAGCATAAAAACCGTTAGCACACAAGCCGGTCAGATACGCTAAAATGGCAAATAATGCTTGACAATTAGCGCATACTCACCTAGAATAACGCCGTACAAGTTCCGGTCCGTTATGAGATTGGGGCGGGTCTATGACCCGCTCTTTTTTTGTACACGGCTCAGTATCAACACACCACATAAGAAAGCACAAATAACATGGCCTCTACTGACATCTCCGCCCTGATTGATTACTACGTCCGCGAGAAGGATCTGACCCGCGAGCGCGTCATTCAGGCTCTCGAAGCATCGTTCATCACTGCCTACCACAAGATGGTACCGGGGTCTGAACGCATTAACAATCTGCATGCCGTGGTGAACCCGCAGAAAGGCACCGTCAAAATCAAGGCCGATATGACTGTGGTGGAAGATGAGCTGCTGAGCGACAAGTTCAACGAAGTTCCCTTCTCCGTAGCAGAGGCCGCCGGCGCAAAGAAAGGCAAGACCTACATGCCCGGCGACATCATCAGCGTGAACATTACTCCGAAGGATTTCGGCCGAATTGCCGTGCAGACCGCCCGCCAGACCATGCAGCAGCGCATCCGCAAGGCTGAGCAGGAAATGCTGGCCGAAGCGTTCCGCGACCGCGCCGGGGAAGTGGTGACCGGCACCGTGAAGCGCTACGATAAGGGCGACGTCATCGTCGAGGTGGAAAAATTTGAAGGTCTCGTGCCGCTGCGCCAGCGCATTCCCGGCGAGGAATACAGCAGCGGTGACAAGATGCGATTCTACGTGGTAGAGGTGCGCGATGGTGTTCGCGGACAGGAGCTCATCCTTTCCCGCAGCCATCCCAATCTGGTGCGCCGTCTCTTCGAGAACGAAGTGCTGGAAATCGCAGAACACACCGTGGAGATTCTCACCATTGTGCGCGAAGCAGGCTACCGCACCAAGATGGTTGTGCGCAGCAACGACCCGAACGTGGACCCCATCGGCGCCTGCGTAGGTATGCGCGGTGCCCGCGTCAAGAACGTGGTCAACGAGCTCAACCATGAAAAGGTAGATATCCTCGAATACACGGATAACAAGGCTGCCATGGTCACCGAATCTCTGGCTCCCATCGAACCCATCAAGGTAAACGTGGACAACGCAGCCCGCGTCGTAACCGTGGTTGTGGAAGACGACAAGGCCGCTGCCAAGGCCAAAGGCCGCAAGGGTCAGAACGTGCGCCTCACGGCTCGCCTTATCTCCACCCCTGATGAACGCTGGGATGTGCGCGTAGAAGCCTACGATGACAAGGCTCAGGCCAAGACCCTGGCTGTTGAAGGCGCAAGTGAGCTTGCCGCAGCCCTCGGCATTTCGAACTCCATGGCCGCATCCATGGTTGCTGCAGGTTTCACCACGGTAGAAGGCATTGCCAACTACGCAGACGAGGAGAGCCTGGTTGAGGCTCTGGGTATCAGCGAGGATGAAGCCCGTGATATCATGACGAAAGCAAAGTCCGGCTGCTAAGCGCCAAACACAACCTGAACACGATTTTCACAACACATGGCAAACAAAGACGACAAAAAAGCCCCTGTGCTCGACCTGATCGGGGGCAGCAAGAAGAAAAAGGCTCCGGCACCCCAGGCCGCTCCTGCCAAGGAGACACCGGCTCAGGGAGGCCGCAAGCAGCAGTCTGCAGCTGCTAATGCTAATAAAAAAGAAGCTCTGGATTTGCTTTCTCCGCGTAAGCAGCCTCGCAAACCCCAGCAGTCCCCCGCCCCCGCTGCAAAACCGGCTCCTGCCCCTGCTCCGGCACCCGCACCGGCTCCGAAGCCTGAACCCAAGGCAGCCCCTGCTCCTGAGCCCGCAGAAGAAGCCGGCAAGGTGATGAACATCAAAGCCCCGATTTCAGTGGCAGATCTCGCCACCCTCATGGGAATGAAGCCCTTCAAGTTGATTGCGGAGCTGCTGCCCATGGGCGTATTCGCCAACCCCAGCACCACGCTCGATAGCGACCAGGTGGCAGCCCTGTGTGAAAAGCATGGTTTCACCTACGAACGCGTGCGCCGCGAAAAAGGTGCCGGCGTGAAAGCCCCGGTGGAAGAAATCAAGGAACCCGAAGCCGTGGCAGTAGAAGAAGAGCCGGAGGACGTGCTGAAGGTACGTACCCCCATCATCACCGTGATGGGTCACGTGGACCACGGTAAGACTTCCCTGCTCGACTACATCCGCCGCACGAAAGTGACCGCCGGTGAGGCCGGTGGCATTACCCAACACATCGGCGCCTACACTGTGCAGCACGCTGACAATACGCTGACCTTCATTGACACCCCGGGCCACGCCATCTTCACCGAAATGCGCGCCCGCGGTGCTGACGTGACCGACATCGTGGTTCTGGTGGTAGCCGCAAATGACGGCATCATGCCCCAGACCAAGGAAGCCATCATGCATGCCAAAGCCGCCGGCAAGACCATCATCGTGGCTGTCAACAAGTGCGACCTGCCCACGGCAGATCCTATTCGCGTGCGCACTCAGCTGATGGAAAATGACCTGATGCCCACTGACTTCGGTGGTGAAATCGAGTGTGTGGACGTATCTGCCCACACAGGTGCCGGTATCGACGACCTGCTTGACCTGCTCTGCCTGCAGGCAGAAGTGCTGGAACTGAAAGCCAACCCCAAGGCCAACTGCCGCGCCTCCATCATCGAGGCCCGCATGGAACAGGGCAAGGGCAGCTCTGCTACCGTTATCGTGCAGAGCGGCACGCTTAAAGTCGGCATGCCCTTCATCTGCGGCCCCTACTCCGGCAAGGTCAAGACCCTGCTCGACGACCAGGGCAAGCGCATCAAGAAAGTCACCCCCG
The DNA here is from genome assembly GCA_045654325.1 of Akkermansia sp. Lineage (GTDB taxonomy): Bacteria > Verrucomicrobiota > Verrucomicrobiia > Verrucomicrobiales > Akkermansiaceae > Akkermansia. The sequence goes on along the minus strand of JAZONE010000101.1, from coordinate 73,763 downwards.
GCATGCCTGCAGAGGTGTCCGGTTTCCTTGAGACCCCGAATGTGGGTGATGAGCTGGTGGAAATGGAGAACGAGCGCGCCGCTCGCAAGCTCTCCGACGAGCGTCTGGAAGAACTCCGCCAGCAGCGTCTCACCGCACCCCGCCGCTCCCGCATGGAAGATATTCTGGCGATGATGGGCGATGGAAACCAGAAAGCCGTCCTCAAGCTCTACCTGAAGGGCGACGTGCAGGGCTCGGTGGAGGCCATCAAGAAGGCCATCATGGACATTGAGAGCGAAAAGGTGGAGTGCCAGTTCATTGGTGCTGCAGCCGGTCCCATTTCCGAAAGCGACGTACTGCTCGCCTCCTCGTCCGACGCTGTGATTCTGGGCTTCAACGTGAAGGTGGAAAGCAATGCCGTGAAGGCCGTGAAGCGCGAGGGCGTGCAGGTGAAGATTTACTCCATCGTGTACGAGCTTATCGACCAGGTGAAGGACGCCATGCTTGGTCTGCTTGAACCCGAAACCCGCGAGACCGTGCTCGGTCACGCCGAAATCAAGCAGGTGTTCAAGCTCAACAAGGGCAAGGCTGCCGGTTCCTTCGTGACCGACGGCAAGATGAACCGCACCGCCGAAGCCCGCGTGCTGCGCGACGGTCAGGTCGTGTTCGACGGCAAGATGTCCACCCTGCGCCGCTTCCAGGACGAGGTGGAGGAAGTCAAGGCTGGTCTGGAATGCGGTATCCGCCTGGCAGACTACAACGATTACGAAGTGGGTGACGTCATCGAATGCTACTCGCTGGAGAAAATCAAACAGACATTGTAAATTATCATGGCTACACGACGTCTTGACAAAGTGAACGAGCTGATGAAACGGGAAATCGGCACCTTTATCCAAAAGGAGTATGAGTGGCCCGGTACCATTGTCTCGATTCTGGATGTCGAGATTACAGAAGACCTCAAAGAGGGTCGCGTGTGGGTGGGCGTTGTGGGCCGCATGGCCCCCGCCCAGGTGATAGAGAAACTCAACCGCAAACGCGGCGAGATTCAGAAAGCCGTGAGCAAGCGGGTGGTTCTCCGCAACACCCCCAGGCTCACCTTCAAGCATGATAACTCCGCCCAGCGGGGTGTCGACCTGGTCAATCTTCTGGACGACATAGAAATGAATCTGCCCAAGGCGCCACCGCTGCCTGAAGGCGAACACGACCCTGAAATCTAATTCATAGAACACGCTACCCCAATGCCAGGCAAGCTCACCATCAGACGAGTTGGACATATTCTCCCCACACTTAGTCTGGTGGTGTTGCTTATACTGCTTGCGGCCTTCACCTGGCTGAGTACCGCGGGGTTACCTGGTAGCGTTCTGCGGCAGATTGAGCACAAGGTTTTCCAGGCAACCGGGGTTCCGGTCAGCATCAGCAAAATTAAGTTTGCTCCCCGTTCCGGGCTTGCCGTCAAGGCAGAGGGAACGAGGGTGGAAATAACTCAGCCAGATGCCGCCCCCGCAGTAGCAGAGATTCCCAAGATACTGGTAACCTTCAGGCTTCCCGACCTGCTTGGGGGAGAACTGATACCCGCGAAGCTGCATATTCTCCGCGGCAGTGTAGATATTCCACTCAGTACAAAGAGCGAGGATGTCATCCAAGTCGATAATTTTAATCTGTATGTCAGCAGGTCTGCAAAACGCAAGACCACAGGAGCAAACCTGACTACAACTATCCAGGGGATAGCACTGCAAGGTAAATTTAATCTGTCAGATATCCCGGAAGTCGTAAACGAAGAAAGCTCAGCAGTTGAGCAGGAGTCCATAGCTAAGCATACACCTGGAGAACTGCTGGCAGACATACGCCCCTGGCTAAAGGATTTCAAAGAACAGACCGATAAACAAGACTGGAGCGAAGTCGAGCCTCATCTGGATATAAATGTTACCTTCAACAATGAATGGAATATCAGCCTGCTGGCCCAGATACCCAGCTACCATTTAGGTGATTTTCATTTCACCAACACGCAATTAGATGCAGCATTTGAAAAAAATGCGCTGAACATCAACAAACTGAACTTCCAGATAGAAAAGCCGGATACCAAGGTACATCTGCAGGCGAGCTATGATATCACAAGCAGAGAACTTTCTTTCACTACCACCAGCACTGCTCCGGTTGTCAAAATCATCACCGATTATCTGAAAGAAGATGCCCCTGAAACGCTGGGCAGGATACGAGCCACCAATGGCTCAACTCCACAGATACAACTGAATGGCACCGCAGCATTCAGTGAAGATTTTGCACTCAACAGCATCACGTTGCTCGGAAAGCTCGAACAGCGCGGTCTTGTATTCGGAAAACAGGAAGCAGACCATCTCCAGCTTTCCTTCTTCATGAAGGATGGCGACTTCAACCTGGACCAGTGCCTGATTAATTTCCCGGAAGGGCATCTGCGCTGCGCTGCACAGGTTGCCAATGGTACAGGCAATGCAGAACTGGAAATCTCATTGTCAGATGAAGTGATTCTCGAGCTGGTGCGTTGTTTCTCCGGTGATGAAAAGCTGACGCTTCCACAGGGGGTGTCTTTCAGCTCCAATCTGGAGGCACACCTCAGCTGCGAAATGTCGACTGCTCCTTTCATTGCCGGCAAAAGCCGCATTGAAGACCTGATTCCTGCACTGCGAAGCAGCCAGCTGCAATTCCGCACAGGAGATATCATCTTTGATGGAGCAAAACTTCTTTCGCCTACGCTGAATCTGGAAGTATCCGGCATCAGCTATCAGGATGATATCAAGGTTCAGTATGCCCACCTGCAGCTTCACGCAGCAAATGCTCTCGAGAATCAATTTGAAACCCGAGATGTCCATTTTGACCTGAAGTTCAATGATATCCTGTCAGATTCCGGACTCGAAACGCTGAAACTGGGGCACACTGAACTTAGCGTAAATGCCGGAGCGGTGGAGCTGGACAATATTTCCCTCAACCGTCTTCAGTGTACTTCTTCTGCCGACAAACTGGAACTCAGTTTCGACCACCCGATAGAAACCCTGGAATCCTCTGCGCTTGCCATTCATGCTACGCTTGAATCCCTGCACCAGGGAGATATCTCAGCCGAAGATATAGCACTGGATGTCGATATACCAACCGGACTGGATATTTCTGATGCATGGCTCAACATGCAGCAAGATACACACGTACAGGCCACGCTGAAAAAGCTCACGGGAGCAAATGGATTCAGCGCTACAGAAACCAGTCTCAGCCTGAAGAACACAGAGCAAAACGCCGTGTACCTTCAGCTTGATAGTAAACTTGGCAAAGAAACGCTTACATTGAGCGCAGACGCCTCACTTGCTCCGGAGAATGAGCTCCGGATTTCCAATGTTACCCTTAATCTTCCTGCTGCAGAACTGAAGCCTCTGCTAGGCGGCGAACCCCTGCAGGAGCTCAAGCTTCCTCGGAATCTCAGTCTGTCCGGTGATGCCTGTATAAACACAGAGGCCGGAACAGTCCGCAATTGCCGTTTTAATCTGAAACTACCGGAGCTTGTTCGAGTCTGCAACGAAGTGTATGTGCACAAGGGGCTCGAAATTCCTTTGCAAGTGGAAGCATCCGGCCATTTCTCGACCGCTCAGAACGGGGACATGCGTTACGAAGCTGACGTAAAGGCAACCCACAAAGAAGGCGTGCTTGATGTGCACGTGACGGGCAATCCGCTCAGCGAATGCCGAATCACCGGAAACAATACCATACCGGTCAGTATCATCAACGCACTTATCGACAACGCTGACGCGCACTGGATAATGCGTGATTTCCGCTGCACTCCCGGGCTCACCCGCAATGTCATCACCGATATTGATACCACTATCCGCTACGACCGTGGTATCTACGTACATGCTCTCTGCAAAGCTAACCTGTATAACCTGGATTTCCAGCTCGGGGCTGTTATGGATAAGACCGATTCCCAGGGGAATCCTACAGGTGAGGAATACCTGCGCACCGATCTTGGACGCGATCCATTCACCAGAGTAAAGGAAGGACACTGCGACGTAGATGTACTTGTAAAGCTTGATTGCACAGATGCTGCAGGTAACCCCGAGCCAGATGCCATCAACATTGACCTGCTGAACCCCGACCTTCTTTACGACAACCGCCCCTGGTTGCGCTACGCAAAAATCAAAAACGGAGTCGCCAGCAGCCGAATCAGTGGTGAAGCAGTTCGTTTCGATATCGAGAAGCGTATCATTTCCCTGCACAAGCTGAAAGGTGAATGCTACCCGGGATACGCCATCGGTATGTACTATGCCCCCCTGCACGATTTCCTGTCCGACATTGTGCTGGAACGCCCTGCAGATATAGAAACGGACTATTGCGTCTTCCCCATATCCAGCAGATGTGAAATTCCCATGCAAGGCCTTATCCGGGCAGAGGCAGACAGAGGCGCCGGTTACAAGTTCCTGGGAACAACAATCCCATTCCGCAACTTCAGCGGCTTCATCAACATCAGCGATACTGATGTGTACCTTGACCGGCTCAACGCCCAAAGCTGGGGCGGAGTGGTTAATGGTGCGCTGCGCATCGGCTTCTCTGGTCAGCATACCACATTAGATGGATATTTTTCTGCACAGAATCTTAATTTGAAAGATATTGTGGCCTCGTATGGCGTAGACTTCACCCCGGCCACATGCAATGGTTTCATCCGCTTCCAGGCACCCAGGCCAGATCTTGATGCGGTTCAGGCCTATGGACAGGTACACCTGCAAAACGGAGACCTCATGGAAATCGGTCTGTTCCGCCCCATCGGAGCCCTTATCTCCGATATGCCCAAGCAACTGGAAAAGCTGCAGAACTCACTGCCTGGAGCGGAGAAAATCCAATTACCGAGCTGGTCAACAAGTTTTTCAGACTATGTATGGGATACCAGTGGCAAAACCATCGATTCAGTAGGTAAGACGGCACTCAAATTACCATTTGCCAATCACTTCCTGCGCTATGGTATCAGCGAGGCCTTCTCCCGATTCGATATAATGAACGGACACCTTATCACCCGCGATATGAAAGCCGGAGGCTATAACCTCGATGTAGGCGTAAATCTCGATATCGACCTGAACACCCTGACGATGAAGGGTAACTTGTGGCCCCATATCTCAAGTGTTCCCACCGTTCTGATTTCTCCGGTTACGATACTCTCCGACTTCCTCATCGATATCAATCTCCACGGTGACCTGTTGGATCCGCAGTGGAACATAGGCCTCAGCAAAAAGCTCAAGGGAGACCAGAGCAGCCTGAGTTCTCAACCACAGCGAACTGAAGCCGAAACTAAACAATAACTATTCTATGGACCAGCACTCGCTGCTGACCGCTACCCTTCTCGGTTTACTTCACGCTACAGGAGCGTTCCTGGCCTTGCACGCGCTCTGCCGCCCACATTCTCCGCAGGGAACGATTGCATGGATGCTCGGGTTATTCTTTTTACCCACTATCAGTATTCCACTTTATCTCGTACTTGGGGCCGCCCGTATACGCCGCCATACCACCAGCAGACACGGTCGCGAAGCGATTCAAAGTATTCTGCGCAAAGCCGGCGCCTGGCAGCAGCCCTCTACCCTGCTCAGCAACATGCTGACACGCTGTACCGGTTATGCCCCGTGTGGGGGGAACAGCGTTCAAATCCTGCAGGATGGTAACGACACCTACAAAAACCTGCTCGAAGCCATCCGCAAAGCTCAGGATAATATCCTTCTCGAGTTCTTCATTATCCGCAATGATATCGTCGGCAACACCCTGCGTGATGCACTCATTGAACGAGCAGGTGCCGGTGTACAGGTTTACGTGATATATGATGAAATCGGTTCACATAAACTTTCCATCGGCTACCTGCACAGCCTCCGAAAAGCCGGCGTGCATGTAGCGTCATTTAATGGCCGACGCTTCTGGCTGAGTTCCATATTACGCCTGAATTACCGCAACCACCGGAAGCTGGTGGTCATAGATTCAGAGGTGGCCTATCTGGGCAGTCTGAACATAGGACTCGAATACACTCAGGCTCCCGGCAGAACCTATTGGCGCGACACTTTTGCCGCACTCAGAGGTCCCATCGTGCACCAGTGCCTGCTCAGCTTTCATGACGACTGGCGCCGAGCCACCGGCACCACTCTCAACCGCCCCGCAAAAGCGGCTTTACCAAATGGTGACACCCAGTGCCAACTCATCCCTAGCGGACCGGAAAATGGCCCCATGAACACCTGGCAACTCACCTTGCTTGAACTGGCGGCTTCCGCACGTGAGAGACTCTGGCTCGCCAGTCCATATTTCGTTCCCAGCGCCGCTGTTCTGCACGCCTTGCAGGTAGCAGTCATGCGTGGGGTGGATGTACGCGTGCTTATTCCCCGACAGGGGGATAACCAGGCCGCGCAGCTCGCCATGCTTACTTTCCTGCCCGGTCTTTTAGCTGCGGGCGTGCGTATGCTGGCCTACGAACCTGGTTTTCTGCACGAAAAAATCTGCATTGCAGACTCCTCCTGCTGTATAGGAACTGCTAATCTGGATGAGCGCTCGCTCGGTCTTAACTATGAGCTTACACTCCTTATGGAAGATAAAAACGCCACAGCAGCCGTGGCGGAAATGATGCAGGCAGACATGCAGCATGCTACCGCCTTCACCCATGCAGATTGGTACAAGGCACCGCTACTTACCAGATTGCTGGCAAACTGCTGCAGACTCCTCTCCCCTGCGCTCTGACCTATTTTTGCAGAAGCAGCTAATCATCCACGGCACGGGACTTCAGTCCCGATTAGCCTCTCCGTGATTTACGGGACTTCCGTCTACGCCCTTTGGGCTTCGCCGAGACAAGAAAGTCCCGTGCTCCGAAAACAAAAAGCTCGCAGTTTCTGATATAACTGCGAGCCTATTGATTTTTCTGTGAAGCGAGCCTCAACCACGCCGGCGGCGAGAACTTGTGCGCTTCTTAGCCACAGCACGCTTGCGTGTAGTTGTCTTCTTCTTGGCCACCGCGCGCTTGCGGCTGGTGGTGGTCTTCTTACGGGCTACGGAGCTGCGAGAGCTGCGGGCCTTGCCGCGACGGGCTACTGCGCGACGGCTGCTGCTTGCCTTGCTGCGGCGGGCACTGCTCTTCGTGCTGGCCATGGCAGAACGCGGCACATATGCCGGAACCGGCGTGCGGGAGGTACGAATAGCTGCAGCGAGTGCCTTACGCTGGTCGTCTGCACTATAATTGCGCCCCTGCTGATCAACAAAATACTTCCTGTATGCAGGATCCACCTGGTTAATGCTGGTGACCGCATCCGGGAAGTTGTAATACTTCATGTCACTCCCGCTCTGGCAGGCCGTGAACAGGCACGCTACCATGGCAAGAATGCTGAGAATAAACGAACGTGAGCTTTGCATATGGTTAAATGTGAGAAACTTGCTGTGACCGCAGCCTGTTTCAACCTGGCGGAACGGAAGCCGCTATTGAAAACTAACCAGATTGATGAACAGCCAGCAGATGGAGAGCCAGGTAACTCATGCCAGAATACAACCAGCTGCATGATTCGCTTTACCGCTTCTCATGTAGTTCCCTACCCCGCCACACGTATACTATCACATTTCTTACCTGAGTGCCAATACTAAACTTTTCTTTACATTATTTTTTTATGCGTATGACTTGATTTTCATTCAAAACTGGTTAAAATAGCCGGTCTATGAGCCAGGCTACAGCCGATTTTCGCACATCTCTGCTTACCGCACTCCGATTTTTCGCTCAAAAACATCCGGAGCAGCAGCAGGCTGCCGACAAAATGCAGGCCTTTATTGAAAGCACACCGGACTGTTTCCAGCGCTGGTACCAAAGCGGACACATGACCGGTTCAGCCTGGCTGCTCACCCCCGCCGGCGACAAGGCTCTGCTGACCCTGCACCGTAAACTCGGGCGCTGGCTGCAGACCGGAGGTCACGCTGATGGCGACGCGAATTTGCTCAGGGTGGCGCTGCGTGAAGCTACCGAGGAAAGCGGAATCAGCGACATTATCGCAGAAAGCACCGATATCTTCGACATTGATATCCACCTCATCCCCGAAAATCCCGCGAAGCGTGAGCCCGCTCACTATCATTACGATGTGCGTTTCCTCTTACGAGCCCCTCACGAAAGCTTCGCCATATCAGACGAATCCGAAGCACTGGAATGGTGGGGGGCAGACGATTTTGCCACCCGATGCAGCGAACTAGATTCCTCCGTTCTTCGCATGGCTGCGAGGAGCGGTCTGTACCAGGGCAGCCCGGCTTAACCCGGCAGAGATAAAAAGGCAATGCCGGTACCGGAAAACAATCAGTTGGAAAAAGCCGAGAGAATCGGCTTGCCAAAGCGGGGCGATTCATGTATAATGCGCGCGCATCCAAGCGATGATTCAAGCTATGTCCGGCAATCTCACTTACAAGCAGTCCGGCGTCGATACTATTGAGGCGCAGTCTTTCGTTTCTGATATCAGCTCCCACGTGAAGCGCACGCAGAAAACCCGCCAGCTTTGCAATGCTTTCGGTCTTTTCGCTGCTGCTTACGACCTCTCCTCCTACAAGGAGCCGGTGATTGTAACCGGTACGGATGGCGTGGGTACCAAGACGGAAATCCTTTTCGACATGGACATGCTGGAAACCGCCGGTAAGGATCTGGTGGCTATGAACGTGAACGACCTGCTCACCACCGGTGGCGACCCGCTCATGTTCCTCGACTACCTCGGCATTTCCAACCTGGAGGTAGAGCGTCCCCGCATCACCCGTCTCGTGGCCGGCATGTGCGATTACCTGGAGAGCTGCAACTGCATTCTCGCCGGCGGCGAAACCGCAGAAATGCCCGGCGTTGTACCCGAAGGTCTTGTTGAACTCGCCGGCTTCAGCATCGGCTGCGTGGAAAAGAGCGAGATGATTGACCCCAGTCAGGTGGCTGTGGGCGATGTACTCATCGGCTACCCCAGCGATGGTTTCCACGCCAATGGCTGGAGCCTTGTGCGCCGCGTGCTGGCTCAGAACCCCGACCTGCTTACCAAGGAAGAGCTGCGCGACTTGCTCGCCCCCACCCGCCTGTACCATGACGTGGTGTACGACATGCGCAAGCTCGGCATCACCCCCAAGGCCTACGCCCACATCACCGGCGGCGGTCTGCCCGAAAACCTCGAGCGTTTCCTCGGCGAAAAGGGTGCTGACCTCGAAATTCCCTACTGGGACAACGAACCCGTTCAGAAGGTTCTGAAGTTCGTTGATGCCGAAGACCGTTTCCACACCTTCAACATGGGCATCGGCTGGGTTGCCATCGTCTCCCCCGACCAGGTCGAGCAGGCCCTCACCGCCGGCCCCGGCGGCACCGTCATCGGCACGATGCGCGAGGGCAAGGGCATCAAGGTGAGCGTCCGCAAGTAACCGAACCGGAAAGGAGACACACACATGTCCGCAGCCATCCGCCTGCTCAAGCCGCTCTCATACTTTGAAGAAAAGTATGGGAATCCTGAGTGGGCATTCAACAAGCTTTTCCTCCTGCTGGAAAAGCAGCGTAACCGCGGCCAGGACGGTGCCGGGTTCGGCAGCATCAAGCTGAACATGCCGCTGGGTGAGCCCTATGTCTTCCGCTCCCGTGCGGTAGGCGGCTCTGCCCTCACAGACATCTTCACCTCTCAGCAGCGCAACCTGCGCCACATGCGCGAGGACGGCATCATCGACGGCACAGATGCCATCACCTTCAAGAAGCACTTCAACTTCGGTGGTGAGGTGCTCATGGGGCACATGCTTTACGGCAGCAGCGGCGTGCAGTACGAAGAAGGCAACTGCCACCCCTTCCTGCGCCGCTCCAACTGGCCCACTCGCACCCTGATGCTGCAGGGCGACTACTCCATGACCAACGTGGAGGAGCTGCACGAAAAGCTCATGGCTCGTGGCCAGCACCCCGTGTTCGACACCAACACTCAGGCCATTCTGGAGGAAGTAGGCTACTACCTCGATGAGGCTCACACTGACAAGTACCGCGAACTGCGCAAGCAGAACGTGGACGGCCGCGAAATTCCCCAGATTATTTCCGCAGAGCTCAATCTCTTCGACGTGATTGGAAAGGCCTGCAGAGACTGGGATGGCGGCTATGTCATCATGGGCGCCGTGGGTAACGGTGATTTCTTCTGCCTGCGCGACCCGCACGGCATCCGCCACTGCTACTACATCCACACGGATGAGTTCATTGCCATCGCCAGCGAGCGGGCTCCGCTCATGAGCGTGATGGAGGTGGACGAAGACCAGGTGCACGAACTGCCTGCTGCCAACATGATTCTCGTGAAGGCCGATGGTCAGGTGAGCATCAAGGAGTACACCACTCCCGGCAAGTTCACCCCCTGCTGCTTCGAGGACATCTACACCTCCCGCGGCAACGACCCCGTCATCTACCGCGAACGCAAGGCTCTGGGTGCCAACCTTACGGAACAAGTCGTGGCCAGTCTGGATAAAGATGACTTCTCCAAGGCCGCCATCACCTTCATTCCCAACACAGCCGAAGTTTCCTACTACGGCCTGCTGGAGGGTCTGCGCGCTTATCGCCGTAACAAGGTGACCCAGGCCATGGTGGATGCTTTCCGCAACGGCACCATGAGCGAGGACCTCATCAACGAGCTCATCCTCCGCCGCTGGCCCCGCGCTGAAAAGATTGCGCACAAGGACATCAAACTCCGCACCTTCATCTCCGAAGCCAGCAGCCGCAAGCAGATGGCCTCCATGGTGTATGACCTGACCTACGGCGCCGTGGGTGAGGACGAAGTGCTCGTGGCTATTGACGACTCCATCGTGCGTGGCACCACGCTCAAGATGAGCCTGCTGCGTCTGCTGGCCCGCACGAAGGCCCGCAAGATTGTCATCGTTTCCTCTGCTCCGCAGGTACGTTACCCGGACTTCTACGGTATCGACATGTGCGAGATGGGTCAGTTTGTAGCCTTCCTTGCAGCCATTAACCTGCTGCACCGCAAGGGGCTCTCCAACATCGTGACAGATGTGTACAACGAGTGCCGCTACCAGCTCACCCAGCCTGCTGAGAAACGCACCAACCCGGTGCGCCGCATCTACAGCAGCCTGACGGATGACGAAATCACCGCCGAAATCTCCCGTATGGTCACGCCTGATGATTCTCCCTGCGTCATCCAGTGCGTTTACCAGACACTGGAAGGCCTGCACAGCGCCATCGAGGCTCCCTGCGGCGACTGGTACTTCAGCGGCCACTATCCCACCCCTGGTGGTTATACCCTTATCAACAAAACCTACATCGAATGGTACGAAAAGACCCGCGGCATCGTGGGAGAGTTCGTGCTGTAAGATACCCATCCTGCCCGCCGGGGCGGGGAGTGCCACCCAGGCACCCCGCCCCGCGCAGCAGAAAACCCAACCCCGCCCTATGCCCTACCACCATGAACGAAGCCTCCAGAGAATCCTACGCCGACCAACCGGACGAGCAGCTCATTGAGCAGACACTCGCCGGGCAGACCCGCGCGTACGATGAACTCATCCGGCGCCACAGCCGCAAGCTCAACGCCATGCTCATCCAGATGCTCAACAGCGAAGCCGATGCCTACGACGTAGCGCAGGAATCCTTCCTGAAAGCATTCCATTCGCTCCGCTATTTCAAAGGCAACAGCTCGTTCTACACCTGGCTCTATTCCATCGCGCTCAATAACGCACGCAACTTCCTCCGCAAGCGCAAGCGCGAACGCGGCTTCAGTCTCGATAATGATGAAAACGGCAACCCGCTCGAGAAAGATGCCGACCTGGCAGACGCCAACCTCGAATCGGATCCCGTGCGCAAGGCTCAGGTGAAGGATTTGCGCAGCAAACTAGCCCGCGCCATCTCCCAGCTTTCCCCTGCCCACCAGGAAGTCGTGAATCTCTGCGATATTCAGGGGCTCTCCTACCCTCAGATTGCCAAGCTCATCAACATTTCCGAAGGCACCCTCCGCTCACGCCTGCACTACGCACACCGCCAGCTGCAGGGACTCCTCGCAGACGAGGTGTGAGCCAACCCGGGCAGCAACGATAATAACCGGCGTTTTACTTACGGTCTCCGGCCAATAAGGAAAGAGGGGATATGGTCATACAGGGCTTTCCCTCCCAGCTGCCGATTAGTTTTCCCTCCTGTACCTGCCATTCCACACGGAAATGAACGCAGCCATCCACTTCCTTCCAGACATGCAAGGTACCGGGGGCATCGTCCATCGATTTGATGTGATACAGCGTATAAAACGATCTTAAACGTCCGGATGCCACACAGGCAAAGGAATCAGAGCTGAGCCAGAGCAACTCTTCTGTGACACCCTCCGGGCCGGCGGGATAAGCACCCACCGGATTCCGGTGGTACAGGTACCGGCGCTCTCCCGAGCTCTGCTGCAGCGCCAGTACCTGAGCATCGACATCGCGGCGATAAAGCAGTTCCACAACCGCCCCCTCTGCATTTGCAGCAGATTGTGACACGAGAGAAACGTCCGCTGACTCAGGAATCACCTTACCGTATAATTCGGCAGCCAGCCCCGGCCCCAGGCAGAAAAAAGCAACAACGGAAAAGAAAAGAGAAGTTTTCATAGTCTGTATAACTGATACTTACACTTTATCATCGTTCTTTCAGTTTTTCTTTTCATCATATGTCGAAACATTGCGATATCCAGCGCAGAAAAGCCAGGTTATGGTCATGGTTACCGCGCTGATGAGGTATTGCCAGATGCCAATGAACAAGAGCGTCAACCCCTCCTGAGCATCAAAATTTCCAGCAGCCTTCCAGAGGAGGTGGCTGACCAGACAATACACCATGAACAGCAGCGAAGCACAGCCCACCGCCAGGGCAGCCTGACTGCACCAGCTGCGGCGACGTGTCACCGCATAAGCCAGCAGCACCGGGGCGGCATACACAAGCCCCCAGGGGAAGGAAAGGATGCAGACCAGCAGCAGCCAGATGCCGCAGGCCCTTCTGATGTGTCCGGAAAAGCGTTCCATATACTGATACTAACACATCTGACACCGGAAAACGCGATTTTTTAGAAAAAAATCTGTTTTTTTTGCATCAAAAAGCTGCGGAAATGCGTCTATCTGGTGTTAAAGCATACGAAGAACACGCGATGCACTTTCCCTTTTTCGGCAACAGCGCAGAGAAAAGGCTCCGGCAGGAATGCACGGAGTGGTTTCTGCTGCACCGGCATCGCCTGCTGGCTTATGCACTGCGCCAGGGGGACGACATGACGGATGCCGAGCACCTGCTCTCTGCGGTTTCCGGCAAAGTGGTGGAGGTATTCTGCCGGGGGCGCATACCGGCAGCGGAATGGATGCCCTACACGCTGAGAGCCATTCATAACGAAGCCACTACCCTGCGCCGCCTGAACGCCCGCCGGCTCGAAACCGAACGCCGCTACACGCAGGAGCAGGAAACACTACGTGAATCTGATACAGAGGACGAGCAGGTACAGCAGCTCAAGCAAGGGCTCTGCCACCTGAACTTTCCGCAGCAGGAGCTCATCCGCCTGCGTATCTGGGAGGAGCTCACCTTTGCCGAAATCGGGCAGCAGCTGGGCATTCCTGAATCAACCGCCCGCCTGCGCTACACCACCGCGCTGAACCTACTCAGACAACACCTGAAAGGAGGTCTCAACTCATGACTCCCGACGAGAACAACATGCACGCCGACACTGAACAACTCCTGCGCCGACTGGCCGCACAGGAGAACGAGCTGCGCATGAGCGATGAGCAGACCGAGCGACTTCTCAACTCCATTGAAAGCGGATACCTCCGCCACAAGCGCTACCGTATATACAGCCGGGCGCTGCAGAGCGCCGCGGCCCTGGTGCTGATGGTGGTGGCCGGTGCCGCCTATACCCTGCACCACGAGGAATTGGAACAGCTGGCCACAGACGCGCGTTCTCAGGACATGCCGCCCTGGTGTTTGCCTGCTCCGGTTGCCCCAGACGAAGCTGAGTGCGAAGAAGAATGTTGCGACGAGTCAGGCAACATTACCCCGGCTGCCGGAGAGGCCGTGCAGCCCATCGCTATGTCTGGCAACGTGCGCAGCGGGAGCAGCGAAACTGCCGTACCGGAATCCATACACGACGCTACCCAGGTAGCCACCGTGGTTCCCAAGTCAAAGCTCAGCAAAAAAAAGAAAATGGCGAAATGCCAGTCTCCGCTGCCGGATTACCGGAGCATAGCACTGCTACTCAGCCAGGACGAACCGGATATAGCAGAGCTGCGTCGCCTGCTCTGCACGAATATAGCTCTGTGTATACCAACATCCCGTGGAGGATTGACCGTCAGACTGCGGCAGGATGGCTGCATCGAAATCATCCCGCCACAGGGCTCCGCCCCACACCTGCTGCAAGCCCAGGGGGATTCCCTGCCAGCCGAGCTGCGCGATGCATTGAAAACTACAGATGAGCACTGATTCCGGCTTGACCTGCAATGAGAATTTTGTTGAAATCACGAAAACAATTCCGCCATGCACAAGTTCATATCTACCCTGCTCCTTGCTTCGTCCATCTGCCTCGCGTCCGATGATTCATCAGCCTACTGGCAGCATCTCCGGCAGCACCCGGATACCGAGGTGCAGAAACAGGTGGAACGCTACCGGCAGGGGCTCTGCTCTGTGGATGATATTCTGGTGGCAGAGGAGCAGCAGCTTCTGCGCCAGATGCAGACGGCCGACAAACCCTATTACGTGAAGCTCGGGCAACAACTCATCCGCAACTACCGGGAACAGCTCCGGATGGAAGAGCTGCGGGGCGCTCAGAACAACGTGAAAATCCCCCGCATCAGGCAGAAGCTCCACGAACTCGCAGCCCGAGTGCTGCAGGCCGGGCTCTGATGATCCCTTGTCGGGCAGACATGAGAGGCAAGAAGAAAAAAATCGCACAAAACATTGACTTTTTTTATTTACGATACATTTGCGAAAGATTGGAAACAATTCTGCTGTACACTATATCAGGTAATACCATGAAAGCTCTCTTTTCCATACTTTGTCTCGTTTCCCTGATGGGGCCGCTCGCTGCGGCCGACCTCTTCCTCGGCGAACGTATTTCTGCCGCCTCGAACACCAGCAGCGATGAGGTTTTCAACGCCATGCTCCTGACCTGGACTCAGGATATACAGCACGCCCGCAAAAACGGCGAATTATGTGTGTGCAGCAATGCGGACATTGCCGCCGCGCGCCAGGCGGTCAATGATACCGTATTTGCCGCGCGCCGAGCCTATGTGGCGCAGATGGAGTTTGCCCGCTACTCGCTGGAGCCGCTCTGCGAAAGCATGCCGCAACGCCGCGATGCTGCGTTGCAGCAGTTCGGTCAGGCCTTGCTCGTGCTGCTGCAGAGTGATATGCAACAGCTCCGACTGCGATCGGTGCTCTGCGATGCTGCCCGCCACCCGGAAATGCAGCCCAGGGAAGATGCCTTCGCCGGGGCTCTTGCAGCCCGATTCGCCACAGCACCGACCATGCGCAGCGATATGGCAGAGTTGCAGACTTTCCTGAACCAGCAGCACCAGAGAAAAGTGGATTTTGTAACCAGTCTGCTGGCTGGTGACCGCCCGACCACCGAATTCCTGACCAACACCCGGCTGGAAAACGCACCGGAGGACTACGCCGCCACCTGCCAGGAGAAATTCCGCTCTGCCTGCGCCGCCTGGCAGCAATACATGGATGATGCCGCCAGATTACACTGCCCCATTCCCTCCCTACAAGGCGGCAGCACCCCCGCAGCTACTGAGGCATGCCGCCAGATACTCCAGATGCAATTCGAAGATTTCCTCACCCTGCTGGCAAGTGGTCTGGGAAAATAAATATACTGCCATGAATCTGCTCACCCCCCTTGTAGTCCCCCTGGCGCTGGCAAGTCCGCTGCTGGCCCACACCTACTCGCGCTACGACAACCCCGCCAGTTACGCGCTGGCGAAAGAAGCCGCACTCATTGCCAAAGGCAATACCCCCGAAGCCGCCCGCCGCTACGCCATTGGTGACAATCCGGAAAACCTGGACTACTGGACCGGCAAAAAGCCCCTGCCTGCCGCCCGCGTGACAGACTTGCTGCAGTTGAGTCTCGTGGCCGGGTGCACCACAGAAAACGAATGGTTCACCAGCCAGGATGGCAAGGTCATCGTCTTTATGGCCGAGCCGGGATGCGGGGCATCCAACAGAGTTTTCACGGTATTCCGGCTGAATCGCAACAACGAATACGAACGAGTCGGGCAATACAATGTCTGGGCGCGCTATGTGGAATACCTCCCTGCCGGGGTGGAGGTCACCGAACATCAATTAACGGTCACCTACATCAGCAAGCCTCACGGTCTCAAAATTGAAAAGACATTTCATTTTGCCGATAATGAAGAAGAATCCTGTAGGCTCTTTTCTGAAATAGACTCGGAGTCTGATATGGGAAAGCGCCGGAAGGTGAACCGGAGCAGCGATTACTTCTACCGCCAACAACCCAACCACAGCAGCGGAATCCAGCTTGCCAGAGCTGCAGCGCATCGCTGGGGCGCGTTCGATAACCAGGAGTCCAACAAAAACTGGAAAGAAAAAGCCACTATCACGGATTTTGAAATTGAGCATCTGTACCACAGTGCCCGGGAAGTGGATGGCATCTGCAACTGGATAGCAGACGAAAAGGACGAAACCTTTGTGCTGCTGGAATGGACCGCCGCCGGCTGCTGGAGCTACACGCTGCATGTATACCGCGCCATACCAGGCGGAAAAATCAAGCGCTGGCGCTACCAGGGGCGCTACACCATCAGCTCCCGCATCATGGAGTGGGACGTAAGCAGAACCCGCTTCGAGGATGACGGCATCTATGTGGAGCTGGTGGACGCCAGAGGCAAACACCGCAAGGGGCACAAATTCCTGTACTCCGTAAACAACGAAAGCTTTGATTATCTGACCGAACCCAACGCAAAATGCCCATAATGAAACGAACCGTCCTGATAGCTCTGGGGCTGGCCATGCTTCCGCTGGGAGCCATGGCACAAGCCGATACCGCCACACTGCTGAGCTGGCAGCAAAGCCATGCCCCCGTGGTTCTGGTGGAAGAAATCATCGATCCCGCTCTCTGCTGCACCAATAGCGCCGGCAAACCACTGCTGACGGTGCGCGTGCTGGCGGGAGATGCATCCACCTGCATCGAAAAAGGCACTCTACTGATACTGGATACTGCTAATATCGCCCCGGCCACCAACGGCATAGCCCGCCGCTGGATTCTGAATCTGGCTGGGCTGGAGAATCTGCGGTCGCTGCATGCACGCAGCGAAGTGCTGCACGCCACCGCACCGGACGGAGCACTGACCGATGCTGCGGGAGTGAACGGGTTCACTGATTTCCGGCAGAAGAACCAGTGGCATTCCATATGCTCCTACCTGAAGCACGATATCTCACCGGAAGAAATTCGCCGAATCCCCATCATCTGTCGGGAAAACTTCACCCCCTCCCTCAAACGCTATGAGCGGGACGGCAGGCACTACCAGCAATTCCGGCAGATTTGTGATATTGCCATGCCGGAACCCTGGTGCAAAGGGTACCAGCCCGGTGAGCGAATCATCATCCACTGGCCGGAGGAAGAAGCCAACCCCGCCCAGTCTTCCAGGGAGGCACTGGAGGAAAAGATGCGTCACGAAGGCTCGATAACAGGCACCTTTTTTCTGACGGACCGTTTCGAGCGACAGGGAAACACCCTGCACCTGTATGCCGACTGCTGCCGCCGAGTAAGCGGTCACGCCGGCAACACAGAAAAGCTCAAAGACATCCTGCAGCTGAACAAGGAACAAGTGGTGCAGATTAAGACCGATGAAAGCAGCCCATACCTGCCGCACGAGGATTCGTACAAGAATGCTAAGGATATAGACTTCAACTGCCACCGGATCTACACCAAAGTCCGGGAAAAAGAGATTGTCGTTCGATGCAAAGAGATTCAGCGACGGATTGGAGACTTCACCGGTTCGCTTGCAGGGCGATACAAGTGGTGCTATATCACGGCAGAGGTGGAAGAAGTCCTGAAAGGGAGCATGCGTAAAGGAACCCGCCTTGCGTACTGGAAGAGTCTGGAATCCTGCGATGAAGCCCGTGATATTCACCCCGTGAAAAATTCATTCTATATGGGGATGAACGAGCGGGATATGTATCATCTGCCTACAGAACAGGTTCAATACCTGGGCGCAGAGGACTTCCGCTATACCATCGCCGGTGCCACACCATCCTGGGTGGAGGCCATGCAGAAAGTGCAGACGGAATACCCGGAAATCTTCGGCAAGCCCCGACCCTCGCAGCCCATGCAGAGCATCGACACCGAACAGGCACGGCAGATTGCCCTGAAAGCCATCCGCGAGCAGGAAGGACACGAAATCACCATTCCATACAATGTGCAGGGCTACGGGCGATACCTGCTGGTGTACCCTGCTGCATCACACCGGGGACAGGGCCCCGCAGTTGTCCTGCACCCGGATGGCCGCGTCGCCCGAATCTTCCATTTCGACCCTGACAGCAATATCTGACGTGAAAGCGAAACACCGGAAGCCTCCGTTTTTCCCGGGCATTACCCCGCAGCGGCCAGAACCGGCACCGCTGAGCACGGGGCAGCGCTGCATGGGGTGGCTGCTGGTGCTCACACCGCTGCTTGGTGCGCTGAGTCTGGCTGCCGCTGCGGCCCGGATACCGGGGCACGAACCGGCTTTGCTCGACTATATCGTGTGCATGGTGCCGCACCTGTGCCTGATGGTGGCTTCCATGGTCATCACCCAGATTCCGGCACTTGCCTGCTACTGGGGACTGTGCAAGCTGGGAGATGCCGCAGAGAAGCGCGGCGTAAGCAGATTCATCGTCTGGCCGGCAGTCGTGCTGCTGTGCACACTGGCGGGCTGTGAACTGCTGTGGAGCCTGACCGGGCTGTGGGTGGTGACCTGCCCGTACTCCACGCTGGCATGGTTCGGGGGATTACTCTTTCTCTGCACCCTCGGGCTGCTCTGTACATCCCGCAGTATCATCAAAGGCCGCACCGCGCTGCACGCCATCTATGGCGGGCTGGTTCTCATCAACGCATTCTGGTTTCTGCACAGCTGGGCAGACGGTGAGCTGCTGACCCGCCACGGCGTTTTCGGAAAAACCTCTGCCCGCGCCAGCTGGGATAATCCCCTGCTGCCCGCAGATTCCTGGAACCCACCCTACCACAGCTGGCTTTTCGAGCCGGGACGCGTCATCACCAGCGGCAAATCTCAACAGAACAGCTTATGAAGCAATTTATTCTACCCATGTGTATGGCAACGCTGCTCATATCCTGCAGCAACATGCCGGAACAGACAGAACAACCCACGGTAGACTGTGAGGTTTACCAGATTGTGCCCAATGGTCCCGCCGTGCTGGTGGAACTGCAGGGAGAACAAAGCCGCCATGACAATGGAGAGTTTGTCACCATCACCTACCGCGGTACCGTGCGTGCATCCGTAGGCTCGTCCCTGACCTGTGGCGAGTCCATTCTGGTGGATACCTTTGAGCTTAACTACAAGGATTGGATGATTATCCACACCGACTCGAAATACATCACGCGCGATGCCGACGGCACCGTGCGGTTGAATGCCACCGATTTCAATTTCACCCATCCCTCCACAGTACGGAGCTACCCCTTCCCCCTGCCCGAGTCATGGGAAAACGTACGCCGGATTCTCAAAGGAAATTAACCATGAAGACACTCTTCCTCGCCATCTCTCTCCTGGCAGTCACGCTGATTTCTCCATGCACCGCCTTTGAAGTGAGCGACAATATCGTGCAGCAGGACAAAGACCTGTTCACCGTCCTCTTCCAAGGTGGACAGATTGAACGCAAGCCCCAGTGGCATACCGCGCAACGAGCCCTGTGCAGCTCCAGTTTCCGCCGCAATAAGGCCGGGCGCAAAATCTACAGCGAAAGCATCCGGCTGCTCAGCTCGGACGGTACCCGGCTCACCACCATCCGCCGCCAGATATTCCTCGGCCAGCCGAATGCTCAATTCCTCTATAACAAAACCGAGGAACAGGCCGTGTTCCCATTCGTGTTCGCCAGCACACTGCGCTACATCGTTGACCGGGCAGACGAACGCATCGATTTCCACATCTGGAAAATGGATGCCGAAAACAAGCATCTGCTCGGCATTGAAACCAAGTGCTACAAGCTCGACACCATGAAACAGGTCAGCAGTTCGTGGAATCCGGTGAGCAGGTGAATCCCCCGGCTGGCGAATTTCTCTATACACTGTCCTTTATGTCAAATCCCGAACTTGCGCATATGGCGCAGGTCTGGTAGCATGTGCCCACGATTCCCATGATGAACTCTATCCTTTCTTCCCTCGAAACCGCCTGGCTTATTTTTCTGGTCGTCATGTTCTTTAACGTGATGATATTTGTGCACGAACTGGGGCATTTCCTGGCGGGCAAGTGGCGCGGAGCATACATTGATCGTTTCCAGATATGGTTCGGCAAGCCCATCTGGCAGAAAAAAATCGGGGGTGTGCAGTGGGGTATCGGCTGGATTCCCGCAGGTGGCTTTGTGTCCCTGCCCCAGCTGGCTGATATGCAGAGCATCGAGGGCGAAGCAGATATTCCCAAGGATCTGAAGCCTCTCAAGCCGCTGGATAAAGTCATCATTGCCGCCGCGGGTCCGCTGGCCTCGCTGCTGCTGGCATATTTCTTCGCCGTCATCGTGTGGATAGTGGGCAAGCCTGTGAGCGAGCTGAATACCACCACCATCGGTTACATTCCTGCCGATGCGCCTGCCGCTCAGGCCGGGCTGCTGCCGGGTGATACCATCCGCGCCATCGATGGACGTCCCGTGCACAAGTGGGCGGGTAACATGGAAGGCGTGCGCGAGCTCGTGGCGCTGAGCGAAAACGAAACCATCGCCATCAGCATCGACCGCCCGATGCCCGATGGCAGCACGCAGCAGCTTACCATCAACTGCGGTTACAAGCTGCCCGAAACCAAATGGTGGCAGCGCGGTGCCATGCGCCAGGTCGGCATCATGCCGGCAGCACCCACCGTCATCGGCAAGTCGATTATCCCGAACTCTCCTGCGGCAAAGGCAGGACTGAAGCCCGGACAGCGCATTGTGAAGCTGAACGGCAGCGCCGTCTACTCCCCGGTCACGGTGATGGAAGCTGCAGAAAAAGGCCCGATTGAGCTCACACTGCAGAACCCGGACGGCAGTGAAGCCACCGTCACGCTGGCAGCCGCCATTCCCGGCAACTGGGAAGGCAAGGAGGGAGCACGCGCTATCATGGGCTTCTCCTGGGGCGAACTGGAAAGCGAGCTCAAGACCGAGCACCCCGGTGTACAGGCACAGATTAACCAGAGTTTCCGCTGGATGGGCGAAACCCTGGCCAAGGTGGCAGCCCCCGGCAGCAGCATCGGCATGGAGCATCTCTCCGGTCCTGTCGGTATCGGCAACTACCTGTATCAGATGCTGAGCTCCACCGAGGGCTGGAAGCTTATCCTGTGGTTTGCCGTGGTGCTGAACGTCAACCTTGCGGTGCTGAATATCCTGCCCCTGCCCATTGTCGATGGCGGGCATGTGGTGCTGGGCACGCTGGAAATCATCTTCCGCCGACCCGTGGGAGGCAAGATTCTGGAGTGGATTCAGACCGGCTTCATGTTCCTTATCCTCACCTTCTTCATCTTCGTCACCTTCAAGGATGTGGGCGACATGGTAGGTGGTGGAGATGACGCTGCAACCGAGCTGCCGGCACCGGTATTCTCCAGATAAATGGCAGCGTTCCGCCTCAGCGACCCTTGGGGTGATTTTACCTCAGAGGAGGACCAGGCCTATCTCCGCAGCATTGAAGCAAAGCAAGGCCAAGGGCTCACAGGGGAAGAACTGCACTGCGTTTTTCAAAGTTACCTGCCCGCGGGCACCACGCAGGAATGCTGCTCCTACCTGCACGCCCTGTATGAGCTTTTTCGCACGCCGCAGGACTCGTGGTCGGAAGAAGTGTGGAGTGACATTCTGTGGATATGGCTGTACAAGAGCCGGGCAGAGCTGGAACAACTCAACCAGTTCCACCGCATTCCGGAAGAACTGCGCCGCATTGTGCAGGACACCCTCGTCCCCGCTGAATGGAAACCTGAGCAGGGGCCGGGTGTCATCCGCCGTCGCACGCGCATGCTCATGAGCTGGATGGCCACTCCATGGGGAGAAGACGAATTGCCGAAAATCCTCGATACTCTTTCTGCAGGCGGCTTTACCCAGCAACTCCTGCTGCTGCGACTCTTCCTGCTCAACAAGGATGACATCCACTTCGAGTCCACTCCCGGCGTATTAGGGGAGGGAGAACGCTCCGAAGCCGCCTACGCGCGCTACCGGGAACGCTTCGAAGCCCACTTCCGCGAAAGCACCGCCTTGTACGATGCACTGGAATACCTCGAAACCCAGGCCATCGCCCTGCCTGTCAATGATGCCACCGGCAGCACCACCCTGCTGTACAAAACAGCAGATGAATGCCGTATGTACCTGTAAAGCACAGCCGATTTCATCTCGATTTTTTCGTGCGTACTAACAAGATTTTCTCCTTGACTCCGGGAGAGAAAGTGATAGTCTAAGAGTAATCGCGATGAAATCTCTCCTTTCTACAATCAAGCTTGGTCTGGTGGCGCTGATGAGCGGCGTGGCGTGTGCTTCAGAGGAAGGCGGCCACCATGGTCTTTCTACCGATGCCCCGGTGCTGTGGAATATCGACCTGCCGTTCTGGCCGGGACATTCCCTGCCCATCACCAACTCCATGGTCATGATGACCATCGCCGTGGTGCTGCTCACCATCGTGCTGCGTCTGGCCACCCGCAAGATGGAGCGCGTGCCGAGCGGGCTGCAGAACTTTGTGGAGTGGATTTTCGAACTGCTGTACAACTTTGTGGAAGGGCTCATCGGCAAGAAACTGGCCAGCAAGTATATCTGGTACTTTGCTACCGTTTTCCTGCTCATCCTTACCAGCAACTACATGGGTCTCATCCCCGGTGTGGGTGAAATCACCATCAACGGCCACCCCATCTTCCGCGGCGCCAATGCCGACCTGAACATCACGCTTTTCCTGGGGCTGTTCTACACCGTGCTGTGGTTTGTGTGGAGCATCCGCGAACAAGGCATCAAGCACTTCCTGGGCCACATCTTCGGACCGAAAGGCGGACTCACCGGCATGCTGAAGAATCTGCTACTGCCCGTCTTCTTCTTCGTGGGTCTGATTGAACTGCTTTCCATCGCCATCCGCCCCGTGGCTCTGGCTGCCCGTCTTTTCGGTAACATCTTCGCCGGCGAGGCTATTCTGGAGCAGATGAGCATCGTGAGCGGCAGCATACTGGGCAATGCCGCAGCCATGCTTCCCTTCATGTGTCTGGAAATTCTGGTAGGCTTTGTACAGGCTCTGGTATTCCTGATGCTCACGGCAATTTTCCTGAAGACTCAGGTAGGAGGCGACGAGGAACACGCCCACTGAAGACAATTTTCCCGCAGTTGATCATGTAGCAAATCGTGAGGCTGCGGGTTTCTCGAATAAACAACAAACAATAGAAAACCAACAACAATGATGCTCCCCGCTCTTGCCACCGCCGCCATCAAGTCCGGCATGGCTGTTATCGGTGCCGGTCTCGGCATTGGTCTCATCGGTATGAAGGCCGCTGAATCCACCGGTCGCAACCCCGGTGCTTCCGGTCAGGTGCTGACCATCTCCATCATTCTGGCCGCCCTCGTGGAAGGTGTGGCTTTCGTGGCCATCTTCATGGGCTAAGCCACAGGCTACGCCCGCGGGCATGCCGGGCCATTCAAACAAACGGCATGCCCCTTCCCCTTTCCCCCTCTCAAATCAATCCTCCGTTTTTAACAAAAACAACTCACAACCATGTTCAACCCGATTCTTGCCGCCGATCCTCAGGAGCTGGTCACCAACTTCGGCCTGCATACCGATGCGTTCATTGCCCACCTCATCGCTTTCTGCATTCTGGCCGCCATTGTGGTGTGCTTCGGCATCAAGCCCATCTTCAAGCAGCTTGAGGAGCGCCGCCAGCGCATCCAGGAGGGCGAGGAAATGCACGCCCGCAGCCAGCAGGAGCTGGCGGATGTAAAAGTGACCGGCGAGAAGATTCTGGACGAGGCCCGCGAATCCGGCAAGAAGGAAGTGGAACAGGCCCGCCAGACCGCAGCACGCCTGCAGGCCGACCTTTCTGCCAAGGCCAGCGCCGAAGCTCAGGCTGTCATCGAAAACGCCCACAAGCAGGCCGAAATGGATACTCAGCGCGAAAAAGATGCGCTGAAAGGTGAGTTTGCCCGTCTTGTGGCCGAGGCCACCAGCCGCGTGACCGGCAAGGTACTGAGCGATGCAGACCACCGCGCCATCAACGAGGAAGCCATCCGTTCTCTTTAATCTGCCGAATCAGCCATGAAAATCAGTAAAGAAGTACAGGCCCAGGCGCGCCGCCTCATGCGGTTGTGCATCGGCGCCGATGGGCTGATGAATGAAGCCACGGTCCGCCAGGTGGCAGATAAGATTGCCGCCGACAAGCCGCGCAACTATCTTGCCCTTCTCACCGCCTTCACCGAACTGGTGCGTCTGAACCGCGCCGCACACACCGCCACCATCACCAGCGCGGTGCCGCTGACCGAGGCTGAGCAGGCCGCCATCATCGCCAAACTGAACTCCCGCCAGGCCGGACTGAGCTACGAATGGCAGGTGGATTCCTCCCTTATTGCCGGGCTCACCGTGAAGGTGGGCGATAACGTGACGGATGCCTCTGTCCGCACCCGCATTGAAAACCTTACTAAAACTCTCTAAAATATCCACGGTATGAGCAACATCGTACAAGAACTCGAAGCACAGATCCGCAACATCTCCACCGCCTCCGTCAGCGAGAACGTGGGCACCATCAAAGCCATCGGCGATGGCGTGGCCCACATCGAGGGCCTGAGCAACGCCATGCTCAACGAGATGATTGAATTCCCCGGCGGCGTGATGGGCCTCGCCATGAACCTGGAAGAGCATGAAGTGGGTGCCGTGCTTATCGGCAACGCCTCCTCCCTGAAGGAGGGCGATACCTGCAAGACCACCGGCCGCCTGCTGCAGGTGCCCGTGGGTCCCGGGCTGCTTGGCCGCGTGGTAGATACCCTGGGTAACCCGCTGGACGGCAAGGGGCCGATTCAGGCTGCCACCTATTATCCCGTGGAAAAGATTGCCTCCGGTATTATTTCCCGCCAGGGTGTGAACCAGCCGGTGCAGACCGGCATTCTGCCCATCGATGCCATGATTCCCATCGGCCGCGGCCAGCGTGAGCTCATCATCGGCGACCGCTCCACCGGCAAGACCACCATTGCCACCGATACCATGATTGCCCAGGCTCAGCAGAACAAGCTGGCAGAACAGGGCAAGCTGCCCGGTCACCGCCCGCTGTACAGTATCTACGTGGCCGTGGGTCAGAAGCGCGCCACCGTATCCCGCCTGGTAGCCAAGCTCGAGGAATCCGGCGCCATGGAATACAGCATCGTGGTAGTAGCCTCTGCCTCTGACAGCGCCGCCATGCAGTATCTGGCTCCCTATGCCGGCTGCGCGATGGGTGAGTACTTCATGGATCAGGGACAGGATGCGCTCATCGTGTATGATGACCTTTCCAAGCACGCTGTGGCCTACCGCCAGGTGTCCCTCATCCTGCGCCGTCCCTCCGGCCGCGAAGCCTACCCCGGCGATGTATTCTACCTGCACTCCCGCCTGCTGGAGCGCGCCGCCCGCATCAACAGCGAAGGTGGCCGTAAGGGTGGCTCGCTGACCGCCCTGCCCATCATCGAAACTCAGGCCGGTGACGTATCCGCCTACATTCCCACCAACGTGATTTCCATCACCGACGGTCAGATCTTCCTGGACACCGACCTCTTCTACCAGGGTGTGCGCCCGGCCATCAACGTGGGTATCTCCGTGTCCCGCGTGGGTTCCAGCGCCCAGACCAAGATTGTGAAGAAGCTGGCCGGTTCCGTGAAGCTCGACCTCGCTCAGTTCGAAGAACTCCAGGCTTTCGCCCAGTTCGGCTCTGACCTGGACGCCGCCACCAAGGCCAAGCTGGAGCGCGGCCGCCGCATCGTGGAACTCTTCAAGCAGGGCCAGTACGAGCCGAAGAGCCTCGGCATCGAGGTCATCAACCTCTACGCCATCCAGCGTGGTTACCTTGACGACGTTGCTGTGGACCAGATTAATGCCGTGCGCCGCCAGATGGAAGAAGAAGCCAAGGTGAATGCCGCCGACCTGCTCACCCGCATCGAAGCCGAGAAGGCGCTGACCGACGAAATCGACGCCGCCCTCAAGGACTTCATGACCACTTTCAAATCCCGCCTGAAGAAGTAACAACATGGCAAGCCTGAGAGACATCAAACGCCGCATCAAGTCGGTACGCAACACATCGCAGATTACCAAAGCGATGCAGATGGTTGCGTCCGCCAAGATGCGCCGTGCTCAGGAGCTGGCGTTGAAGGGGCGCGTCTACATCCGCGCATTGTCGCGTGTGTTCAAGCACCTCCGTGAATCCATTGCCGAGGGTTCCGTCCAGCTCATGGAAAAGCGTGAAAACGGCAAGCAGCTCGTCATCGTGGTGAGCACTGACCGCGGCCTCTGCGGCGGTCTGAATACCAACCTCTTCAAGGAGGTGCTCACCCAGTGCCCGGCTGACGCCGACTACCTCACCATCGGTGGCAAGCTCAACCCGCAGTTTGCCCGTGTGGGTCGCAAGCTGGTGGCTTCCTTCGCCATCGGCGATACCGTGGAAGAAGCCGAGATGAAGGCCATTCTGGACTTCATCCGCAAGGGCTTCATGGATGGCACCTACAACCGCGTGACGGTTGTATACCAGAAGTTCATCAACGTGATGGTGCAGCGTCCGCAGGTGGTGGATATCCTGCCCATCCTGCCCGAGGACCTTCTGAAGCTGGCTGAAGAGACCGCCGACGAAGAGCACGGCGACTTCCTGCTGGAGCCGGATCCGAAGACCCTGCTCAAGTCCATTCTGCCGCTGTACTTCGCCAACCTGCTCACCCAGATGGTGCTGGAAGGCAAGGCCTCCGAGCAATCTGCCCGCATGGTCGCCATGAAATCCGCCACAGAGAACGCCAAGACCCTCATCGGCGAACTCACGCTGGAATACAACAAGGCGCGTCAGGCACAGATTACCAACGAGCTTCTCGAAATCACCACGGCTATGAAGGCCATGGAGTAATATCCACCCCACTTTTTCCACCAATTTTCAAAAACAACTTATTCTTAGTATGAACACAGGTAAAATCGTGCAGATTATCGGCGCCGTGGTAGACGTCGACTTCTCCCAGGCGGAGATGCCCGCCATTTACAACGCTCTCACCGTTGATTATGAAATCGACGGCAAGCCCACCCAGCTGGTGCTGGAAGTGGAGCAGCACCTGCCCGACGGCTGGGTGCGCACCGTGGCCATGAGCACCACGGACGGTCTGAAGCGCGGAATGGATGTCATCGATACCGGTGCTCCCATCTCCGTGCCCGTGGGGCCGAAGGTGCTGGGCCGCATCTTCAACGTGCTGGGCGAAACCGTGGACGAAAAGGGCCAGCTGGACGGCGTGAAGCGCTACCCGATTCACCGCGACGCTCCCTCTCTGGAGGAACAAGCCACCTCTTCTGAGGTGCTGGAATCCGGCATCAAGGTGATTGACCTCATCTGCCCCTTCCTGAAGGGTGGTAAGGCCGGTTCCTTCGGTGGTGCAGGCGTGGGCAAGACCGTGCTCATCATGGAGCTCATCAACAACATCGCCAAAGCTCACTCCGGTCTCTCCGTGTTCGCCGGTGTGGGTGAACGCACCCGCGAAGGCAACGACTTCTACATGGAAATGAGTGAATCCGGCGTTATCGACCAGGAGAACCCCGAGAACTCCAAGGTGGCTCTGGTTTACGGCCAGATGAACGAGCCCCCCGGTGCCCGTCTCCGCGTGGCCCTCTCTGCCCTCTCCATGTCCGAATACTTCCGCGATGAAGAGAACCGCGACGTGCTTCTCTTCGTGGACAACATCTTCCGTTTCTCCCAGGCAGGTTCCGAGGTATCTGCTCTGCTGGGTCGTACTCCCTCCGCTGTGGGTTACCAGCCCAACCTGGCCGAGGAAATGGCCGGTCTGCAGGAACGCATCACCTCCACCAAGAAGGGTTCCATCACCTCCATGCAGGCCGTGTATGTGCCCGCTGACGACTTGACTGACCCCGCCCCCGCCACCACCTTCTCCCACCTGGACTCCACCGTGGTGCTGGAGCGTGCACTGGCCGCTCAGGGTATCTACCCCGCTGTGGACCCGCTGGCTTCCACCTCCAAGGCCCTGGCTCCCGAGCTCGTGGGCGAGGAACACTACCGCGTAGCCCGTGGTGTGCAGCAGACCCTGCAGCGCTACAAGGACCTGCAGGATATGATTGCCATTCTGGGTATGGACGAACTCTCCGAGGCCGACAAGCTCACCGTGAGCCGAGCCCGTAAGATTCAGCGTTTCCTGTCCCAACCCTTCAGCGTGGCCGAGACCTTCACCGGCATCAAGGGCGAGTACGTGCCCGTGGCCGAGACCGTTCGCGGCTTCGCCGAGATTCTGGACGGCAAGTGGGACTCCGTGCCCGAAGTGAACTTCTACATGAAGGGCAGCATCGACACCGTTGAGAAAGCCTGATTCCGCTCATGCCCATGCAATTCAAAATCATCACCCCCATGCGCACCGCCCTTGAGGCGGAGGTGACGGCTATCCGCCTGCCTGCCTCCACAGGTGAGATGGAGGTGCTGCCCGGGCACGCCGCCATCATCACTTCCGTGGCCAATGGTGAACTCACCTACACCTGCCCCGGCCAGCAGCCCCAGAGTCTCTTTGTGGGCGGCGGCTTCCTGCAGGTGGACCACGATGATGTGCTGCTGGTGACGGATACCGCACTCACCGTGGACGAGATTGACACCAGCAGCGTAGAAGCCGCGCTGGAACGCGCCCAGGCTGCGTTCCGCGATGGAGCCTCGGTACTCGACCGCGAGGAGCAGACGAAGCTCGAAGCAGCCATCGCCAAGCAAATGGCCATGCTCGACTTCCGGAAAAAACGGAGGATATAAAGCATCTCACAGCGTTTTCTCGGAGAGAGGGACTTCAGTCCCTCTCTTTTTTTACAGCCTCAATCAGCGTTTCCAGCATACCATTAGGGGTAATATCGCCTACCCAGATTTCTACAGCATGCCGGAGTACATATTCATTGCACCAGGTGGCAACCTGCTTGTTCAACATGCTCCCGCATGGTTGAGGAGAAATGAACAAGAGGCGTTTTTCTGCGAGAGCAAGTTTCTGAGCATCAGAAAGCCCCTGCTCCAGAGGTATTCCTTGCGGGCAAACGTGAATAATGGGCCGCTTATTAGTAAGTGCGCGTCGAAGCACTTCCCGTTCCTGGGCACTCGTGAAAGTTGAGATAAGAACCAATTCGGAAGTGAGCGGGACTAAAGTCCCGCGCTCCGAAGAGACAATGCGGCGTGGTGCCAGTGCCGAAGCTGCAAATCCCTGTGACGCCACGAATGCTCGTTTCGGGTAATTCAGAAGTGTTTCTTCTCCCATCATATACTGAGTAACAGCCCCCCAGCGGTCGCGTGACCAATTTCGAGGATTATTGCGTATATAAAGCTCATAATTTCGGAACTCATCCTCGCTAGAAATCAAATTATCCCAATAATCAAACTGCCACAGATGTGTGCCTATATCAGGCACTTTTCCTTCGCGTTTCAATTTTCCGTAAATAAATGTAGTCACCCCCTTGAAACGCCCCACCAGAAAGCTGAGATGATTTTCCTTATTCGTATCCCGAAGACTTATATCCAGAATCATGTGAACATGGTTCGGCATAATCACATACGGTCCCATTCGCAGCTCCGGATATTTCAGCGGCAAGTTCACAAGCTCAGCCTCTACGCATTTTCCAAGCTCGTTCAAGACACATTGTGTTCCCACAATCGCCCCCAATAAATACTTATTGAGGGCAACCTGAATCGTTACAAAATACCGTCCCTTTCTGTAATCGATGTTTTTGTTTCGCAGCGATTTACGAAAATGAGGCATACAGTCAATATATCACTTTACAAAATCAGCGTAAAGACAGAAATATCGCGTATACACTCTTCGGAGCGGAGGGACTTCAGTCCCTCTTTCAATCATTCGCTTTCTGCCGCACAGCGTCGCTCGTGACGCTGTAAATAAGCGCACCGGCAATCATGGGCGGTGCCAGTGCAATGGTAGCCAGATTCAGAGGCACATCCACACACACCAGCGTGGCTCCTGCCAGCGGATAAGCATACAGGGCATGCGGGGTCAGTTCCCGGGAGAACGAATCAACATCCTGCACCTCGCCAATCTCCGTTTCCAAGGGGCGAGCCATGGAGCTCTTTATCGGCAAGGTCTGCCAGTTTCCATGACGGGAAAACTCCACCCGTCGGTCTTCATTCAAAATAATCTCATGGTACACAATTTCCCCCTCGCCTGCATCAATGAGCTTATAACGGGAAGGTGATGGTTTGGCGATAGCATAAGGATGGTCAACATACGTACGTTGAAAGAGCGCTCGCTGTCCCTTGGCATACAGTTTGCCGCCATATCGATAGCAGGTGCCGGGTTCCAGAATGAGTACCCCCTGATACACAGCGCCCAAATCGGCCACATTCTGGCAGAAATTAGTGCATGATACCAGAAACAAGGTCGACAGCATCACAAGATTACGCAGGTTCAACATACACTCAGCATGGTAACACATCCGCATCTGGAGTCAAGTAAATCAAGTCCCAAGGATGAATAATGCCATATTCTCCTTGATTCCCCATCCTGAACACGATACAATGCACCAGCCGAACTATTTTCGCCATGCACCCCATCCTCACTGAACAACAGATTGACAAGCTGGATGACATCTTTGACGCCGACAAGGCTTCTGCCCTGCGCAGGATGCTGAAACCAGGGTTATTTCGGAAATCGGTGCTAGCCATCGATGCCGTTGACGAGGATGGCAAGGGTCTGCTGTCTATCGCCGCTTTCAACAACGCGGTCAAGTGCATGAAGGAGCTTCTGGATGCCGGGGCAGATGTGAATCAGCGCGATAAGGACGGAGAAACTCCGCTCCACTGGGCTGCCGGCCTGTTCCACACAGAAGCCGTGCGTCTTTTGCTGGCGGCAGGTGCCAATTCCACCGTGCAGAATAAGGGAGGCGACACGCCTCTCAATTTTGTCAGGTCGTGGGAAGCCCGCGAGTGCAGAAAGCTGCTGAAGGAGGACATGCGGGCACGTGGCCTGGATGTACCGGATGGCCCGACGATGACGCTCGATGAGCTGCGCCAGAAGCTGAACCAGGAAGCCGTCCTTTTCCGCAGCCGGGCGGCACAAGGGGAACCCGCCGGTACGCAGAGCTGGCTGGGGCGCGTAACCTGGCAGAAGCCCGGCGAGGAACGCCCAAAGGACGCAGAGGGTACCCCGCTGGAGCCGATGGCTACCCTCTTCGTGCGCGATTTACCGTATGTCCCTGCCCCGCTCAGAAAGCTGGAGCTCATCACCATCTATGCCCCGCAGGAAGCCTGGGCCATGGATCCGGAGGAAGAGCCCAAGCTGGGCTGCGTCATCCACGGCTATACCAGCACAGAGGGCCTGGAGCCCTGCGATTACGAATCAACCGAGCTGACTCCCTGCATCCTCACTCCGGAACATATCAGGAACGATATCCCCAAGTGGCCGGACTGCGGCGGCAAAGAGCTGTGGGAGGAAATCTGCGAGCACGAAATATGCCGGGGCAAGTGTTATCAGGATGACATTTACCCGACAGACTACGAAACGCACAAGCTTGGCGGCTACCCCACCTACGCACAGGGTGCACCGGAGCTGCCTGTGGGCTACGAATTCGTGCTGCAGATAAGCCACGATGACCATGCCGGACTTGAAATCGGCGACTGCGGGAGTTACTACTTCTACTACAACGCCAGCGAAAATGACTGGCGAGTCTATGCGGATTGCTACTAATTGCCACGAACTTACACCAAACCCGCGCCGGAGTCCGGCGCGGGTTTTAAAGTCAACAGACGATGTAGCCCAAACTATTCCACGCTTACCTTCAGCGATTTCTGAACAGATTTGCCATATTCGTTTGTAAGCGTATATTTAAGAGCATCCGTACCCTTGAATCCAGGCTTGGGAGTATAGACAGCCTTTCCTTTCTTGCAGACAACGGTGCCCCCCTTGGAACTGGTATCGTTCCACTTGATACCAGGCTTCTTCGCAAAGCTCCGGAGCGTGTCCTCGCCGCAGGGGAGCGTCAGGGTCTGGTTCTTCCGTATCTGCGTATTTTCCGGCAGCATCCAATAGGTGAGGTCCCACTTGGGAAGATTCTTCTCATCCAGATACGCGGCGGCACCTGCTGAAGGCATAAGCTTGAAATGGGCAAAATAGGGGCGCACATCACGCTTGGCGGCTTCAGAAAGTCCAATCAGGTAGCGGTCAATCTTGGCCTGGTCAGCATCCACGCCCTGCACAAAGTCCCACTTGTACATATCATCCTTCTTATCCCGGAGACGATGAATGGTGGTTTTCATCGCATTCCAGCCGAAGGTATCGGTATAACCGATCATCATGGTGGTGATGGGGTAAGACCAATGGTGCGTACCCTTGCCGGAAATCTTATACCATTTATCCTGCATGATTTCGCGGATTCCTTTATTATTCGGGTCGAAGAGCTGGCGAAGGTGACGGTCATGCGTATCCTTCCAGTTGAATTCCTTACCCTGGCGAGCCTTCATATAGTAACCACCCCAGTTCGGCGTTGCTTCCGCCCAGAAAGAAAGCTCCATTTCACCAAAGTCACAGTGGTGGCCGTGCTCATGCAGGAAAAGAGCCGCATTGTGCGCTTTCATAATCTCCAGGTTAAGCGGGCGCTCCACGCCCTTGGCATCCCACTGCAGCGGCCAGACGGAAACACCCGTAATCGCGTAATATCCCGAGTGCATACGGAAAGGCACGCCAGGATAATAAGCATAGAAGTCCTCCAGATCACGGTTATTTTCATTCCACCAAGTCATGAGTTCGGTGGGATTATCAATAGTCTGCAGAAGCTCACGGGACACAACGAAGATGAGATGGTCGCACACCAGCTCACCCCAGGGGCCAGGGGCTTTTCTGAGTTTCTTCCATGCCTTGTTCGTGTGCTTGCCCAGAATGAAGCGCGGCGCCTTCAGCGCACCATCAATGGTGACCTCTACCTCCTTCAACCCCAGATTCCGGGGAACATTCAACAACATGAGGCCGCCATGAGGAGTCACGAAGGTGGTTTTCTCCTGCGTCAACTTGAAGAAACGAGTTGAGCCGGGCATACTCACCAGAGCATAATTTCGCTCACCGAAATGATGCCCCACCTTAACTTCCAGATTCCTGCCCACATATTCCTTGGGAATAGTTACCGTTACCGCCTTGCCTGGTGGTGCATACAGTCCAAGCGAAAGCAATTCATTCATCCACTTATCACCGCGGGAATTCAGTTTCTGAGTCACCTTCACCGGAGAAGCAGATTTGGGGATTTCACCAAAGGAAGATGCAAGGCGATGAGCCCCGAGTTTGAGCAGCTGTTTATCATCCAGGGTCTTGAGCCAGGCTTCCTCCATATGCAGGAGCCGCTTGGCTACATGATTCTTAACCGGATTCTGCGGTGAGGCTATGATACCGGCGGCAGCATCAACGTATGGTTTAAGAATAGCCTGGCATTGTGCAGGATTATTCGTCGGTAAACTATTCTGGACTTTCTGCAGAGCGGCATCCAGCAGATTACGCCCCCAGGGGCGCAACGAATCCAGCCAGGCGGGTACAGTAGCCGGGTCACGCTTCACCAACTCTGCCAGCAGCTCCTGGCTGCGCTTCTCCTCTGCCTGGGTACGCTCATAGCCTTTTTTCACTTCCCCCTCGAGGCGAGGCACAAGATATCTACCCCCCAGAATCTGTTTCTTGACTCCGGGGCCCTCCCAGGCCAGGCCCACATGGTCGCCACCGCCGCCTTCCTTGTAGCAGAGCTCTACATAATACTTCTTACCCTTCTGCAAGGTCATTTTCCCGCAGCCATGGTGAGGGCCGAACTGGTGTCTCTGTTTGTAGCGGGTCACTTCACAAACCTTCTTCAGGTTGGCCGCTTTATCATCGGAACTTATCTGCAGCTCTGCCGTGTCATCTGCAGCCAGATAAAAGGTATAAGTGCCGCTCTCAGGAGCCACCAGCAAGGCTGAGAAACGAAGACCGAAATTATCCTTACCGGAGGGGCCTTCGTCTATCGTTTCCTTGATAAAAACAGCATTAGCGGCGCGCTTGGAGCTTACGTCTGCCAAATCTGACACTTTGCCGCCTTTCACATTCTCCCAATACTCCACAACCACACCAGATTGCGGCACAACGGTCTGCCCCAGAGTCTGACCGGCAGCCAGAACCAAAGCGCCGACAACAGCTAAATGTTTACCATGCAATCGCATACTGATGTTATATCGCAGACACCATGCAAAATCAAGCAGAATACTGACTGGTGAAGCTCGTTAGCATAATTAAGCGAGATTGTTGTTTTCGGAGCACGGGACTTTTCATTTTCGGCTCTGCGTAAACGTAAAAAATAGCGGTCGGTTCCATACGAAACCGACCGCCTGACATTGATTACTAGAGAAATTACTTAGCGGAGGGGGCAGTCACCTGCACCGGGACCTTCACCTCGGGAAGGCCTTCAGCCTTGATGGTCACCGTAGCATCGCCGGTAGCGCCGGGGAGCGAGCGAACCACAGCCAGAACGCGACCGTTGAAGAACTTCTGGTTCGGATTCTGCATGCTGGTGTGGTCAATGGGGTTGCCATTGCAGAAGCCGGCCAGCACGGCGGGTCCCTCGATGCTGAAGCTTACCTTGCGGCAGTCCGTGGGCACCACATTGCCCTGAGCATCGGTCAAAGCAACAGAAATGAAGCTGAGGTCATGACCATCGCCTGCGATGACACTGCGGTCTGCCTGCGCAGAGACAGCAGCAGAATCTCCCGTAGTCACACGCTTAGCGGTAGCCCAGGGCTTGCCGTCCTTCTTCACCACCACCTCTACGGTACCGGGCTCGTATACAACATCTTCCCAGGTGAAGCGGTACTGGTTCTTGCTCACCACAAGGCTCTTGTCCTTCTGAGTGAAGGTGGGGCCTTCACCGCGGCGGCGTACGCCCTGGCTCTTACCGTTCACGAAGAGCTCAGCCTCATCACCGCTGGTGAACACCATCACAGGAGTCTTCTGCCCCTCACGCCCCTTCCAGTTCCAGTGAGGCAGGATGTGAGCCATCTGCTTTCCGGGATTCCACTGGCTCTGGTAGAGGTAGTAGATATCCTTCGGGAAACCGGCGAGGTCAATCAGGCCGAAGTAGGAGCTGCGGCTCGGAGCCTTGTTGCCCATAGCCTTCAGCTGCTCCATGGCGGCCTTCTTCTCCTCTTCGCTGGCAC
Organism: Akkermansia sp.; assembly: GCA_045654325.1. GTDB lineage: Bacteria > Verrucomicrobiota > Verrucomicrobiia > Verrucomicrobiales > Akkermansiaceae > Akkermansia. The sequence goes on along the minus strand of JAZONE010000101.1, from coordinate 38,303 downwards.
CAATGAAGTTACCGATGTTGGAGGCGTCCTGGTTGTAGGGGGTAGGTTCACCAATGTAGTCGAAGCCGGTCCACACATACTCACCCGCCAGGTCCGGAGCCTTGGTGTGGGCGTGCATCTCGATATCCGGGCAGGAGCCCCAGCCCGTGGAAGAAAGCGCATAGCTGCTCACCTGGAAATAGCGGGCACCGCTGTGCACATCCCATTTCATCGGGAAGAAATAGGTATCGCGGGTGGACACACAGCTGCAGGTCTCTGAGCCGTAGTAGGGCTGCTCAGGATGCTTCACACGGAAATCACCGTAAAGATGCGGCTTGTAGTTCAGACCATATACATCCATGGTATCGGAGAAACCATTCTTGTAGGCGCGCAGGTCATTGCAGCCCACGGTGTAGGGACGAGTGGTATCATACTTGCGCACTTCATCACGCAGGTTGATGGCGGTTTCCAGATTCTTCTTGTGCTTCACGGGGTCATTGTGCCCCTGCTCCGGGATTTCGTTACCACCGCTCCAGGCAATGATGGAGGGATGGTTACGGTCGCGCAGCATGAAATTACGCACATCCTTCTGCCACCACTCCGGCCAGTAGAGGTGGTAGCCGTTCACCTTGTCGTACTTCTGATTCTTCCAGATATCGAAAAGCTCATCGATGACAAGGATACCGTGCTTATCGCAGAGGTCGAGCACCTCGGGGGCGGGCGGGTTGTGAGTCATGCGGATGGAGTTGCAGCCCATCTCCTTGAGAATCTCAATCTTGCGCTCGTAGCCACGGGCATGGAAGGCAGAACCGAGGGCACCCAGATCGTGGTGCTCACACACGCCCTTGATTTTAACCTTCACGCCGTTCAGATAGAAACCGTCCTTCTTCCACTCCGCAGTGCGCACACCGAAGGAACTTTCCTTGCTGTCCACCAGTTTGCCATTCACCAGAATGCTGGTCTGCATGGCATACAGATGCGGGTTTTCCATACTCCAGAGCTCAGGGTTATAGAGGCGGATTTCCTGCTCCACCGTACCGCTTGTGCCGGGTTCCAGGGTAATGGTGGAAGGCTGAGCCTGCACACCATCCACAGACTGCTGCACGGTGATTTCAGCCATCTCGCTGCCTGTATTCTCCACCGTGGTCTGCACCTTCACGAGGGCATAATCCTTGTTGATTTCCGGCGTGGTGATGAAGGTAGGCCACTGGGCGAGGTGCACAGGAGCGGTCTTTTCCAGCCACACGTGGCGGTAGATACCGGCACCGGGATACCAGCGGGTGGAAAGCGGCAGATTGCTGGCCATGACCGCTACCAGGTTATCCTTGCCGGCTTCGAGATAAGGGGTGATATCCACCCGGAATGAGTTGTAGCCGTATGCCCACTCACCGGCCTTCTTACCGTTCACATACACCTGGGGATTAGCCATCACGCCGTCGAAGTCCAGGTAATAGCGGTCCTTCTCAGCACTGAAATCAGCGGGAACGGCAAAGCTCTTGCGATACCAGCCCCAGCCATTCCAGGGCAGCTTGCCGGTTTCATTCGGTTCTTCCATAAGGAAGGGGCTCTCAATAGCCCAGTCGTGCGGCAGCTGCACGCTCTTGAAGTCAGATTCATCTGCATCAACCTCAGCATAGGCCGTAGCGGGCAGCCCCCTCTGCACATGAAGCGGCTGGTTATCCATGCCGGTGAACATCACCTCGCGGATGCTGGCCCAGCTGGCAATGTGGGTGCCGCCCACGCGAATCTTGATGGACTTCACAGGCTTGCCGCCCAAATCAATGAACGAGGCAGCCTGGTGGCCTACGTTGATAATCTGTTGAGTTTCGGAATCACCGTGGTCGATTTTGACAATGGCAGTCAGGTTATTCCGCTGTTCCCAGTAGATGACAGCCATCTTGACGGGATCCTTGAAGCCGGGGCGAATGAGAAGATAATGCCCGTCGTACTGATCCTTGGCACACCAGCGGGTCATCAAATCACCATCCACTGCATAGGAGGCAGGGTGTGTGCCCTGGTGGGAATCCGCATACACAGGAACACCTGCCTCAGCAGGGTCGCCGGGACCACAATACTTGAACTTCCAGCCGAAATCAAAGGATTCTCGCTCGCCGGCACTGGCACTTGCCACACTAAAAGCCAGCAGCGGCAGTATGTATTTAGATTTCATCATACTCATAGATACGCGCCATTCTAGCATTTTATTTCGTGTTGTAAATAAAAAAAATCGCCACCGCACAGACGGGAATTTCAACTCATGCGCTTGCTTCACACATATAAGGCAGTCAGGTCAGCGTCTCCAGATTTTTTTCTAGACACCCCGGAGAAAATGAGCTATATAGGTGGGAGCGAACTTTATCTTCACCACTCACATCACTCTGACATGTCCAACAAGGTATTTCTCTCTCACATAGGAGGGCTCCGAGGGATAGCCATCATTCTGGTATTGCTCTTCCACCTGTGTCCGGCATTATTCCCGAATTGCTACTATGGCGTAGATATTTTCCTGGTAATCACCGGATACCTTTTGTTTCTTGGCGCCGGGCGGCACGATGGCACATTGAAAGGAGCCGGTGTATTTGCCCTGAAGAAGGCAGAGCGCATTCTGCCGCCTCTCAGTGTAGCGGTGCTGCTGACCGTCATCGCCGGCATCTATTTCCTGGACAAAACCATGCTTGAAGCAACGGCCCGACTCGGCCGCTATGCATTATTCGGACTTTCGAATAATCATCTGAACAAGGTGGTAGCAGATTATTTTGATACTACAGCGGCTTTGAACCCACTGCTGCATACCTGGTACATCGGCATCACCCTTCAGGTGTACCTGCTTTTTGCACTTGGGGTGCTGGCATACAAACGGGTATCTCATAAAACAGCCATCCGCACCATGGTGGTTATCGGCATCTTATCCTTGTGCTGGAAATACCGCATCGAAATCCAGAGTCTTTTTGCCACGATGGGATTAACTGCTGATACAGACTTATTTCAGGCACCGACTCATTATGAAACACTCCCTCGTCTCTGGGAAATCCTTGCCGGCGGGGCCATCATGATGCTGCCCTCCATCCGGAACAAATGGTGCAGCAGCCTCATGACAGTCATAGGTCTGGCCTGCATCAGCACGGCATTCTATCTGCCCAATGCTGAGCCGGTCATCGTGCTGGGCACCATGCTCATCATCGCCTACGCCGGAGGCAGCAAGGTTGAAGCCCTTCTGAGCAACAAACTGATGCTGGGAGTCGGAGCCGTTTCTTTCTCCTTGTATCTGGTACACATGCCGGTTTTTGCATACTACAAGAGCTGGATAGTGGTTCCCCCCACGCTCAATCAGTACATCTGCATGTCCGTCATTGCTGTGGTACTGGGTATTCTGTTCTGGTATCTGATTGAAAAGCGCCGTTTCAACTGGAAGCAATGGGGAACTCTCTGGATTATCACCATGCTGCTCTGTGTACTGGCCAAAAAGACTTCAGTCATCCACGATATGGTGAGTTCCGAGGCCGAGCAACAGGTTGTCAAGCCGTACAACGACTGGCATCTGGCAACAGAGGAATCTCTGACAGAAGGTTTTGATGAGAAAAAGCTTCATTTCTGGCAAGGAATGTTCACGATGAACGACATCAAGTGCACTATACCCCTTCCCGCAAAGAAATTGTTCTTCATCGGAGATGAGGCTCATGCTCCCAACTTTGTGATGATGGGTGATAGCCACGCCGGAAGTCTCTATTCTGGATTTGACCAGATTTGCCGCAACAAGGGCTGTGCAGGTCTCTACCTGCCAAGCGTCGTCTCTCCGTTCTGGAACTACGATGTCTACAACGACGAAAACTATTTCTGCAACAGGGAAAAAATGGAAGGGCTGCTCACCTGGCTCCAGGCGCAACCCGGCATTCAATACATTGTCGTCGTCCAACGCTGGTATCAGCGCTGCAAAGCCAACAAACTCACCTGGGACAAGAAAAAAGCTGACCTTTCCCTGGAAGCCCAGACAGAAGGGCTCCGTGAGTTCCTGCGCCAGATGAGGAACATCGGCAAGGAAGTCATCCTGGTCGACCAGCTGCCGGATTTTGAAACAAACCCGAGAACATACGGCAAATGGTGCCGCCGCCACAACCGCAACCCTGAAGAAGCCATCACACCCTTCCTCTGCTCGAGAGAACGCTATGAGACGCGGCATAAGGATTTCCTTGCCATGCTGGACACGGTGGAAAACGAAGGTCTGTGCAAGGTGCTCAGCTTTGATAAAGCAGTAACCCCCGATGGCAACTTCACCGCCTTTGCCAATGGTGAGGTTCTGTACCTCGATGACAACCACCCTGCCACACCTGGATCCATCTATCTTATGAAAAAAGTAGCTGAAGATTTCTTCAAGCTCATTCAACTGGACAAATAAACCAGCAAAACACAAAAATATCTTGATTTTTTTCACCACAAGAATAGAATAACTCAAACCGAACACATCATTATGAAAGTACTCATCACCGGCGGCGCCGGCTTCATCGGGTCTCACATTGCTGAGCATTATCAGGGTATCGCAGAGGAAATCCGCGTGCTGGACAACCTGCGCACAGGTTACAAGAAGAACCTTGACGGTCTTAAGGTAACCTTCATCGAAGGTTCCATCACCGACCGCGAGCTCGTGGCTAAGGCCGTGGAAGGCGTGGACTACATTTTCCACATGGCTGCCATGGTTTCCGTGCCGGAGTCCATGCAGAAGCCCCGCGAAACAGTTGACCTGAACGTAAACGGTCTGCTCACCGTGCTGGAGGAAGCTTCCAAGGCGGGCGTGAAGAAGGTCGTGCTTGCCTCTTCTGCCGCTATCTACGGCGACAATCCCATCGTTCCCAAGGTAGAGACAATGTACCCCGAGCCCAAGAGCCCCTACGGCATCACCAAGCTTGATGGTGAGTACTACATGGAAATGTTCCGCACCACCGGTCAGGTGAACACCGGCTGCTGCCGCTTCTTCAATGTGTTCGGTCCCCGTCAGGATCCGAAGGGCGCCTACGCTGCCGCTGTGCCGATTTTCATGGAAAAGGCCATCAAGGGCGAAGACATCACCGTATTCGGCGATGGCGAGCAGACCCGCGACTTCATCTACGTGAAGGACATTGTGGGCGGCCTTACCTTTGTGGCTGAGCACCCCGAAGTGACCGGCGTGTACAACGTAGGTTACGGTGGTCAGATTACCATCAACGACCTTGCCAATATCATCATCGATGCCGCTGGCTCCAGCTCCAAGGTGGTGCACCTGCCCGAGCGCCCCGGCGATGTGAAGCACTCCCGCTCCTGCGCTGACAAGCTCCGCAATGCCGGCTGGGCTCCCAAGCACACGCTGGAAGAAGGTCTCAAGACCACGCTCGAGTACTTCAAGAGCGTCACCAAGTAAATCTCCGATTCCCGGACCGGGGTTCCTTGGCGGGAACCCCGGTTTTTTATTATGTGTGAGGATTTCCAGCCCCGACTTAAAGCAGCCGACCTGAAAAAACTGGCAGGCGAACGGCTTGCAGAACTGCAGGCCGAAGGACTGGAGCTACACCCTGTCGTCAATTCCAGCCGCAAGCTGGCGGCGCATTTCTGGGGTAGCGCCTGGATGAAGCAGCTCGCCCTCTGCGAATCAGGCGGTATGTGTCTGGCACCGGGGCGCACCCTGCTGCGGCACGGCTGCGTGCTGGATGTCCGCATCACCCGCGGCTGCATCACCGCGCTGGTAAGCGCAGATGAAGTATATGAGGTCGAGCTGCATATCTCACCGTTGGAAGGCGAACCTCTCGAAGCTCTTTCTCTCCGCTGCGGGAACCACATCAACTCCCTGCTCGCTCTGCTCGAAGGCAAAGTGGATTCCGATGTACTTGAGCAACTCTGCCACCCCGAGGAGGGGCTGCTCCCCACTCCGCAGGATTGGCGCATGCGCTGCACCTGCCCCGACTGGGCGGAACCCTGCCCCCACGCTGCCGCGGCCATCTATGCGGCAGGCTGCCTCATTGATGCAGACCCGAAACTACTCTTCACCCTGCGCAGCATCGAGCCTGAGGCTCTGCTCACAGAGCCTGCGCAGCCTGTCGAACTTGACACGGACAAATTATCCTCCCTGTTCGGCATTGATATCGACCTGCATCCCGCGGAATAAGCGGGATTACCCCGATTTTCCTGCTTGCCATGGGGGGCTCTTTGTGATAGTCTACCAGTCAGTACCAAATGGTATCGAATCAAGTTATGCGTAAGAACATATTTCTTCATTCCATACTGGCAGCACTGACCGCGGTAAGCGTAACGCTGGTGAGTTGCGACAATCCCTCTTCCAAACACCCGGCAGGCAAGGCTACAGCCGCCCAGAGCGATGACTCCTTCACGCTGGGTAACAACCTGCTTTCTGCTTCCTTTCAGTGGAAGGACGGCGGCGTGCAGTTCGGCGGCCTGAAAGGACCGGACGGCACCGAACTGCTGCAAAGCGGAGGCCCGGTATTCACCCTGAAACTGGCCAACGGGCAGGAGATGAGCTCCACCGACATGAAAGCCACCAAACCGGAGCTTACTGATCTCCAGCCCGACAGCAAGGCTCTGCGCGCTTCGGCTCAGCTGCCCGGCCAGGCCATCTCCGCCACATTCACAGCCCCGGACGGCTCATTCAGCATCGACTGGAAAGCCGTGCTGCGCGAAAACTCGCACTACCTGCGCCAGGAATTCACCCTGAAAGCCAAGGATAAACCTGTTCCCTTCAGCAGCATCACCGCTCTGCAGGTTGTACCCACCGAGGCCGGCGGCATCCCCTCCATTTCAGGCAACACCACCCACGGCACCGTTGCCATTACCGACAAGATGTTCATGGGGCTTGAGACCCCCATGTCCGTCATGACGGTCGGCCAGCACGGCGCAGCTCAGGAAAACACCTGGAGTCCCGAAAGCTGGACCCCCGGCATGTTCGGCAATGTCTTCAACATTCCCGAAAGCTTCCACCCGGTCTATGGCAACAAGTATGATGCCAAGAACGGCCCCATGCTGCGTGACCTGCTGGCGGCTGAAGGCCCCGTGAACTTCATCGAACCAGGCGAACTCAAGGTTGACTTTGAGTACGAGCGAGGCAACCACCGTCTCAATATTGTGGGCGTGCAGCTGGTCACCACCGCAGGTCAGGTCATTGCAGAGGACATTCACCCCGGTTACACCGGCCACAAGTCTGAAAACGCTGAATACAGCATGGTGGTTCCCGTGGCCGGCACCTACCACCTGCGCTACTGGGTCGAGAAACAGACCGAACCCGTAACCAGCAGCGGCCGCATTTCCCTCTCCCTTCCCATGGGCAACCCCGAGGAAACCACCACCCCCATCCCCGAGGATATGGTTCGCGGCACCTGGGTGCGCAAGACTAATCTGACTCAAGAGTTCCCCTGGAAGGTAAGCTCCGTCATCGGTCTCTTCAAGCCGGGACAGCAGCGCCGTTCCTTCCTGCGTTATCTGGAGAGAGAAAAGCCCGTTCCCTACCGCACCATGGTCCACTACAATGACTGGTACGAGGTAGGTATCGTGTTGCACGACTATGCCGACCCCGCCAAACGCACCAGCGAGAAAATTTCCATGGATATCCTCAACATCTGGAAGAAAGAGCTCTTCGAGAAGCGAGGTGTCAAGCTCGATGCCTATGTGGTGGACGACGGCTGGGATGAGTTCAACAGTCTGTGGGACTTCCACTGCGGTTTCCCGAATGGTTTCGCCAAGATGAATGAAGTGGCCACCAGTATGGGCTGCGGCCTCGGCACCTGGCTTGGACCTGTGGGTGGTTATGGCTCCAGCAAGAACATGCGCATCCGCCACTGGAACGACACCCACCCGAACAACCGCATCGCAAACTTCGAGCTTTCCAACCCGGAGTACTTCAACGCTTTCGTTGACCGCTGTAAGTTCATGGTCAAGAACTATGACATGCGCTACTTCAAGTTTGACGGCATTTCCACCAAATTCCATGCCAAGGGACCGGGTGCCCTTGAGGATGCCGAAGGCATTCTGAACGTGCTCACAGCCCTGCGTGAAGCCCGCCCCGATATCTACCTCAACACGACGGTGGGCACCTGGGCCAGCCCGTTCTGGTTCCACTACTCCGACTGTGTATGGCGCCAGGAAAATGACTTCGACCAGGTCGGCAACGCCGGTGATGCCCGCGACCGCTGGATTACCTACCGCGACCGCCTGGTACACGAGGTATTTGTGGAAGGCGCTCCGCTCTTCCCGATTAACTCCGTCATGGTTCACGGCACCATCATCACCAAGAATGGCCCGCCCCGCGTGATGAGCAAAGACCCGGCCAACTGTGTGAAGGAAATGCGCACCGCATTCGCCAACGGGTCCAGTCTGCAGGAGATTTATGCCGACTCTGATCTGATGAACCAGGAAGGCGGCGTGCTCTGGGACGAACTGGCCCGCTGCATCGCCTGGGTTCGCCGCAACGCCGATGTACTGGCTGATACGCACTGGGTGGGCGGCAATCCCTGGGATAAGAAGAAACAGGATGGCGATATCTACGGCTGGGCTGCATGGTCTCCCGCCAAGTGCACGCTGACCCTCCGCAATTCCTCCGCCAAGCCGAAGACAATTACGACCACGCTGCGTAAGATGCTTGATGTTCCGCCCACGGTAAATGGCGCCATCGTGCTCCGCAGCTCCTTTGATGACCAGCGCGAACTCGTCGGCATCATGAACAAGGCAGTGGACGTGGATACCCCCATCAGCATCACGCTCGAACCGCTTGAGGTGATTGTGATGGAGGGCGGTGAAACGAAGTAAGCCTCAAAAATAACACTCCCGGGCCGGCATCTTCAACGATGCCGGCTCTTTTATATTTCCCTCCAATATGACACAGCCTGTGTTTTCTGCTTGCCTAATCTGGAATGATTCGATATAATGCGCACATACAGACTTATGATAAGTGCAAAATCAAGTAACACCCGGACCATGGCGACGAGTCTGGTACGCCGCGCAGGGGTAAGGATGACCCGCCAGCGCCGCGCGGTACTGGAAACCATTCTGGCCTCGCACGACCACCCGACAGCCGCACAGATTTTTGAGCGAACAAAGAACAACATGCCCGGTATTTCTCTGGCAACAGTATATAACTGTCTGGAAACCATGGCAGAATCAGGCATTATCAACCACCTGAACTTTGATAACGGGCCCTCGCGCTTCTGCCCGAATCTGACCCCGCATGTCCACCTGCTGGATGACACCAACAACCGGGTACTCGACGTGCAGCTCAAGCCGGGGCTGCGCCCCGAAGATGTCTTTGATTTACCCGAAGGCACCTGCGTGACACGCATGGACGCTTGCCTACACGGCAAATTTCCGCTATAATCCCCCGCAGCAATGAGTCTGGTCATCAAAAATCTTCATGCGCGCGTCAAGGACGGAGCGCCTATCCTCAACGGTATTAATCTGGAAATCCCTAAGGGTGAGGTGCATGCTATCATGGGCCCGAACGGCTCCGGCAAATCCACTCTCTCCAAGGTACTCTGCGGCCACCCAGATTATGAAGTAACCGCCGGCAGCGCCGAGATGGACGGGCAGGATCTGCTTGCCATGAGCGTGGATGAGCGCAGCCGCGCCGGCCTGTTCCTGGCCTTCCAGTACCCGGTGGAGGTTCCGGGTGTGACCAATGCCAACTTCATGCGTGCCGCGCTCAAGGCCCGACTGCCCGAGGGTGAGGAAGTAGACGCCGTTTCCTTCTACAAGGAACTGCGCGGCAAGATGAAGCAGCTGGGCATGGATCCGAAGTTCACCTCCCGCGCGGTAAATGAAGGTTTTTCCGGCGGTGAGAAGAAGCGCAACGACATTCTGCAGATGATGATGCTCAACCCCAGCTACGCTATTCTGGATGAAACGGACAGCGGACTGGATGTAGATGCCCTCCGCATCGTCTCCGATGGCGTGAATGCCATGCGAGCCCCCTTCCGCAGCTTCCTCGTCATCACTCACTACAAGCGCCTGCTGGACTACATCCGCCCGGATGTAGTACACGTGCTCTACCAGGGCCGGATTGTGAAGACTGCCGGTTTCGAGCTGGTGGACCACATCGAGCAGCACGGCTTTGATTTCCTGAAGACCGAGGAGGCCTGATATGGACGAATCAACCTTCCAGGTGGATACGCGCGGTGCATTCTCCATGCCGGAGAATCACAAGTTCGATGCGGGCTACGGTCTCACTGAGGAAACCATCGACTACATATGCGATGCCAAGGGAGAGCCGGACTGGCTGCGCCAGTTCCGCAAGGACGCGCTCAGAAAATTCAACGAGATGCCCATGCCCTACCACTGGGCACCCGAAGGCATCCGCAACGTGGATTTCGAGAACTTCCGCTACTACCTCTCGCATGGTGCCACACCCAGCCGTAACTGGGACGAAGTGCCGGAGGATATGAAGCGCACTTTCGAGCGACTTGGCGTGCCCGAGCAGGAACGCGCCTTCCTGGCCGGTGTGGATGCCCAGTATGACTCAGAGACGGCCTACACCAACATGCGTGAGGAGCTGCAGAAGCAAGGGGTCATCTTCGTGAACTCCACCGAAGGTCTCAAGGAGTACGAGCATATCTTCCGCCCCTGGTTCGGTAAGGTGATTCCTGTGGGCGACAACAAATTCTCTGCCCTCAACCACGCTGCCTTCTCCGGCGGGTCCTTCATCTATGTTCCCAAGGGCGTGAAACTCGCCCAGCCGCTGCAGGCCTATTTCCGCATCAATTCCGAGAGCATGGGCCAGTTCGAGCGCACCCTCATCATTGCCGATGAAGGAGCCGAGCTCATGTACATGGAAGGCTGCACCGCCCCGCAGTACGACAGCGCCACCCTGCACTCCGGTGTGGTGGAGCTGGTGGCTCTCAAGGGGGCAAAAATTCAGTATGTAACTGTGCAGAACTGGTCCACCAACGTGTACAACCTCGTGATTCAGCGAGGGCTCGCCATGGAAGATGCCGAAATCCGCTGGATTGACTGCAACCTGGGCTCCGGCCTTACCATGAAGTACCCCGCCGTGGTGCTGCAGGGTCGGCGCGCCCGTGGCGAGGTGGTCAGTATCTCGCTGGCGCACAGCGGCCAGCTGCAGGACACCGGTGCCCGCATGATTCATGCCGCCCCCGAAACCACCTCGAACATCGTGGCCAAGTCCATTTCCGTGGGTGAAGGCCGCGCCAGCTACCGAGGTGAAGTGAAGGTACTCAAAGGCATGAAGGGCTGTAAGAACAACACCGAATGCGATGCCCTTCTCATCAATGCCGCCAGCCGCACCGATACCTACCCCGCCATCACCGTGAACGGCAACGCCAGCGCCGTGCAGCACGAGGCCTCCGTATCCCAGGTGGATGAGGAGATGCTCTTCTACCTGCAGCAGCGTGGTCTCACCCGCGCCCAGGCTATGAGCCTGGCAGTCAACGGCTTTATCAACGACCTGGTGAAGGAGTTCCCCATGGAGTACTCTGTGGAGCTTCGCCGCCTTATTGACCTTGAGATGGAAGACTCCATCGGCTAACCACCCAACACCCCGTTATACCATGGATTTTCCCGATAGCATGAGCATCGAAGAAGCCTTCGCCCTGGCAGAAGCCGAGGCCAAACTCAACGCAGCCCTCACCGAAAGCAAGGCTCGCTTCCAGAACGCCGAAGTTCCCAACCGACTGAATGAAGACTGGCGCTTCGGGCGCCCGCACAAGTATGCCAAGGATATAGTCAAGTATTTCAAGCATCAGGAGAACTGCTTTGAAGGCATAGGTGTTGTCAACGGAGCAGACATAGCCATACGCCTCACACCGGAAGATGAGGACCTGCGACAGACGGAAATGCTGATGCCTACCATAGGGTCTGATGCCCTGCTTGCTCTGCACCTGGATAATTTCGGCGATGGCTATGCCCTCTATATAGAGGAAGACACTCAGAAACCCATCCACATCAACTATGTGACCCGATGCACCTGTACTCCCTCCACCTTCATCATGGTTGCGCCGGGAGTCAAGGCAGAGGTTGAGATTTTCTACGGATGCCTGGAAATAGGTAAGATTTTCGCTACCTGCAACATTCAGGTGGCCGAAGGCGCTGAGCTCAAGGTACGTGTACACACCGACGGCGACGGCAGCGATGGCCGCTGCATGCTCATCACCAATATTCAGAACATGGGCGGCAAGGTAGCGCATCTCACCGAGTTTAAAGGTCTTGCATGGGTACGCGAAGAAACCATCGCAGAAACATACGCAGCCAATTCCGAAACCCGCCTCTACTCAGCAAATTACCTGCAAGGGCCTCAGGTGCTCGACCAGCACACGAAACAGATTCACCATGTCGGCGGATCTACCAGTGACCTGCTCTACAAGAACGTGCTGGATGGTGATGCAACTGCTACCTTTGCCGGCAATATCTATGTGGCCCCCGGAGCCCACAATACCGATGCCTATCAGAGCAACCGCAACCTGCTGCTCAGTGAGGATGCCACGGTGAACTCCCTGCCCGGCCTGGAAATTCTGGCCGACAAGGTACGCTGCTCCCACGGCAGTGCCTCCGGGCCCATGGACGAAGAACAGCTCTTCTACCTGCTGTCTCGCGGCATCCCGCATTACGAAGCCCACCAGCTCATTGCCGATGGATTCATCGGAGAAGCCATTGACAAGTTCCAGTCCTGATTTTTCCTCCGCATCGCTATGCATTATTCTACACTCCTGCGCCTACTTCCGCTGGCGCTCTGCTCGTTTGCAGTACCTGCCAGCGCCGTTCCTTCTGCTCCCGTCTCCTCACAGGTAGCCATTATTCCCCAGCCGCGGCAACTGGAACAGACAGAAAACCAGCCCGGATTCCTGCTGCGCGACGGCATACGAGTGCATTACTCTGTGAGCCGCAGTGAAATGGGGCGTGCCGCCATCCGTGCCCTCATGGCAGCAGGTTTTAGTGTTCTGCCCGAGGAAATGGAAGGTGAGCTGACTGTCAGGCTTCTCGATGCCGGCGAAACTGCCGTCAAAGGCGCGTATGAGCTGGAGGTCACACCGCAGGGCATTACCATCGGGGTTTACAGCCCCGACGCAGATTTCCACACAGCCGCACAGACCCTGGCTCAGGCGGTAACTCAGGACAGCGCAGGTCAGCCGGCTCTGCCTGCCATGAAAGTGAGCGACCATCCGTCCCTGCAGCACCGAGGAATCATGCTCGACCCCTGCCGCCACCCCATCAGCGTGGCAGATACCAAGCGCATTCTGGAGCTCATGGCTCGCTACAAACTCAACACCCTGCACTGGCACTTGTGCGATGACCAGGGCTGGCGCATTGAGATTAAGAAATATCCCCTGCTCACCGAGATAGGCAGCAAGCGCAAGGAAAGTTCCTGCTGGATTGAACAGAGCAAAAAGGACGGCAAACCTGTGGAGTTCTTCTACTCGCAGGAAGACATCCGCGAGGTGGTGGAATATGCCCACAGCCTCGGCATCACGGTCATTCCGGAAATCGAGATTCCCGGTCATGCCAGCGCAGCGGTTACTGCTTACCCCCAGCTGGGTAACAGCGATTGCCCGGATTTCTCCCCCGAAGTCATCACCGGTTGGGGCGTGTTCCCGCATGTCATGGGGCCCACCCCTTTTACCTTCCAGTTCATTGAAGACGTGCTGGCCGAGGTCTGCGAGCTGTTCCCGCGTGCGCCCTACATCCACATCGGCGGCGATGAAGTGCCCCGCGACCAGTGGCAGAAGAGCCCTGCCGCGCAGGCTTTCATGAAGGAGCACGGCTACACCCGCGAAAGCCAGATCCAGGATCATTTCACCCATTTCTGCGCCCAGGTGCTCCGCAAGCACGGACGCCTCATGGTCGGCTGGGATGAAATCATGTGCGCACCGCAGCTGCCGAAGGATGCCGTGGTCATGGCCTGGCGCGGTATGGATCATGCCCGTATCGCAGCCCGACGCGGGCACCAGCTCATTCTCTGCCCCATTCATTCCTTCTACTTCAATTTCCCCTATGGCAAGAATCCGGCTGATGCGTTCTACTCCGGGCTGAGCGGTTTTGATAACATAGACTGCGAACACATACTTAACTTCAACACGACGGTTCCGGGAGACAAAGTCATCGGCATGCAGGCCAACCTGTGGAGCGAATGCATCCCCGACATGAAGAAGCTGGAGTTCATGCTCGTGCCCCGCATCTGCGCTCTGGCCGAGCACTCCTGGCTTTATGGTTCCCCCGACCGGCCAGATTATCCGCACTTCAGCAAGCGTCTCGAGAAGCATACCCCCTACTTTGACTCTCTGAATCTCAATTACCGTCAGGACGACGGCACACCCCGGCACCCCTGATGCGACTGAGCATGCAAAGCAACCCCGATGCGGGGGTTCTGCTCATCAATTTCGATGATGAGGGGCGCGAGCATCTGCTCCGCGATATTGAAACAGCTTTGCAGGAACAGGACCACGAGTTCGAGGTGCTCGATTCCTCCCTCACGCCGGAGGAACCGCTCGGCACCGGCTGGACACAGAATGATTTTTACAACATCATCTGCAAATCCGCGGCAGATGAACCACTGCATGTGGACTGCAGCGTGGCTATTTCCGGTGGTACGAATGCGCTCCGGGAACTCTGCAATCGCATCCGCGCGCTCCCTGCTGGGTGCAGTGTATTCGAGCTTCAGGCAGAGCCGACAGTCGTACACCGCAGGCGCCCACGCATTTCCTGGATTATCGGAGGCTTCCTCAGTCTGTTCTTTCTCATACCCGCCGCAGACCGCTTCATCGTGAGCCGATTCGGCGCCAGTGATGATGAGTGGTTCCAGATGTGGTGCTGCATCATCATCGCAGCGGCGGTTCTGCCCATGCCCCGCCTCATCAGCCTGCGCGCCATGTGGAGCGCACGTCTTAACGCGGGGCTGGCTCTGCTCTGCATCATCCTCCTGCTGGTGCTGAAGCTGGGTTTCTTCGGCTCACCGGTGGGCTGGCTCTTTATTCCGGATTCGCTCATTCATATACTCCTGTATACCTTCTCCGGCATCTTCACCTTCACGGCCGTGGCCGCTTTCTGCCGCAGAGGACTGCGCCGCACTACCTGTAAGGAAGCCGCCAACCTTCGCCGCTACGGCAGAATAGTGCTGGTACTGGGCACCCTGGCGATTACCTCTGTCATATTACTGCTTGGTGCCGTGATGCACGCCCTTTCCTATCTTGAGACAACGGAGAATCCCTCTGCCTGGCATTATACCATCAACACCGTACTGGTCATTGCCTTCTGCTCCCAGCCAATCTGGATTCTTGCGGAGGTACTCCACAGCAGAAAAATCTGTTACCTGCTCACCGCCCTGACCCTGGTACCGGGACTGCTTATCACTGTCCCCATCTACGCGATGGAACTTCACCTCATCGGTATCGATGACCCGTCACTGAGGGGGCTCGTGTCACTCGGCATCATCGGGCTCGCGGCGGTGTTGTTCTCTTATTTCCGCTCCCAACTACGCACGAAGCGTAAAACCGAGCAGCCCTGATTTTTTCCTTTCGTCCTCGCTCTGGGGCTTCTGCTCACTTCCTGTGCAACGCAGATACAGATGACCTGCATTGTTCCCTCGAAAGTAGCGCTGAAGAAAGGCAGCGCACTGGAAATACAGGCAAAGGATTCCGGCACATTACCCCTTCGGAGCACTGATACTATGCAGCCCGATAAATTGGAATTTGTTTTCGGAGCACGGGACTTCAGTCCCGTAAATCACGG
Source organism: Akkermansia sp. (assembly GCA_045654325.1). Lineage (GTDB taxonomy): Bacteria > Verrucomicrobiota > Verrucomicrobiia > Verrucomicrobiales > Akkermansiaceae > Akkermansia. The sequence goes on along the minus strand of JAZONE010000101.1, from coordinate 22,625 downwards.
AGAATTTCATCGGGACTGAAGTCCCGTGCTCCGATGAAGTTCATCGCCACCTTTCAATTTACCGGGATACGCTGACTTATCAGAGGGCTCCCACTCCTTAAGCATCCACCAGGACCTCGCGGGCGCGAGTAGCACCGGAGGGGGCAGAGATGATACCGTTCTGCTCCATCATATCCATGATTTTGGCCGCGCGACCATAGCCGATGCTGAAACGGCGCTGGAGCAGCGAAGTGCTGGCCTTACGCTCGGTGACAACCAGCTGCACACAACGAGTGTATAGCTCGGCTTCTTCATCATTCATGCCCTTGTTGCCGATGCGCCCGCCATTATCGGCATTCGGTGAGCTGCCGTCGGCATTGTCCATTTCGGCAGCTACGCCCTGTTCAAAGTTCTGCTTGGCATGCGCTGCGCAGTGGGCAATAATCTTGGCAATCTCGGCATCGCTCACAAAGGCACCCTGCACGCGGGTCATCTTGGTGATGCCGTCCGGAGGCAGGAAGAGACTGTCACCCTTGCCGAGCAGGTTTTCTGCACCAGCGGTATCCAGAATGATGCGGCTGTCCAGCGGGCTGGCCACGCGGAAAGCGATTCGGCTCGGAATGTTGGCCTTGATGACACCTGTCACCACATTGGAACGCGGGGTCTGGGTAGCAGCCACCAGGTGAATACCGGCGGCGCGTGCTTTCTGCGTCAGGCGGGCGATGTAGTTCTCCAGGTCTTCCTTCACCACCATCATGAGGTCAGCAAGCTCATCGATGATAATCACCACGTAAGGCAGGCGCAGCGGAATCGGTTCGGGGTCGTTGAAGTCAAACTCATCCTGTTCCTCTTCGCCCAACGGCACCTCCTCCTCTGCCTGGCGTTCAATCTCACTGGCCCAGGCTTCCACGGCGGAGTAATCGATGGGGGCATCCTCGTAATCCTCCTCCGGCTCGTCTGCAGGCCCATCGTCCTCGCGGTTATTGAAGTCCTCGAAATTACGGACACCGACCTGGCTGAAAAGCTTATAGCGGCGCTCCATTTCATTCACTGCCCAGCGAAGAGCACCAATCACACGGCCGGGCTGGGTAACCACCGGGCAGATAAGGTGGGGCAACTTGCGGTATGGCTGCATTTCCACCACCTTGGGATCCACGAGAATGAGTTTCAGTTCATCCGGGCGGAACTTATAAAGCATGGAAAGAATCATGCTGTTGATACACACCGATTTACCGGAACCGGTGGTACCGGCCACCAGTGTGTGGGGCATGGCCGCCAGGTCGCCGATGACGGCGTTGCCGTACACATCCTTACCCAGAGCCACGGGAATGCGCAGCTTCGGATTGTTGAAATTGTCGGACTGAAGCAGCTCTCGCAGGTATACGGGAGATTTCTGCGCGTTCTCCAGCTCGATACCCACAGTATTCTTGCCCGGAATGGGAGCCAGAATATTCACCGACTTGGAGCTGGTGGAAAGCATCAGTTCCTTATCAAGCGCAGCAATGCGCCCCACGCGAAGACCTCGCGGCGGGAAGAACTCATAGCGGGTGATACTGGGGCCGCGGGTGATATCGCCGGGCTCTACAAGTATCTTGAATGTATCCATCGTCTCGATGATGCGCTGCTGCACATCCATCATCTCGCGGTGTGCCGCTTCAGAAAGCTCGTCCGATACCGGTTCGTACTTCAGCAGGTTATAGGGAGGCAAGGGATAATCATCGTACTGCACGCGGGTATCCTCTTTCTCCTTGACGGGAGTACTCTTCCTGGCAGGAGCAGGCTTAGGAGCCGGTGCCGGCTTGGGCGCAGGCGCAGGTACAGGTTTAGGCGCGGGGCGACCCGTCTGGCGGGGCTGAACACGCGGAACCGGGCGCGGCTGGGGCTCCGGCTCAATATCTGCACCAGGAGCATTCTGCAAGGCTATCTTCTCCTCCACAGGAGCCATCAGATCGAGCAGATTATCGCGATTATGAGAGGGTGCATACTGACGCCCGCGTCCGGTCGGGGGGCGCTGGGTTGATACTCGCTGTGCGTCACGCAGACGGCTTTCTGCAAGCTGCTGCTCAATAGACTGCACCGGCGGATAATCAGGTTCCTCATAAGTATCCACGGTGGTTCGACGCGGCGAAACTCCCGAACGCTTTCGCTCAGGCAACTGACCGGAACGCGAGTTCTGGCCGAAAGCGGCAGGTTGTTCAATACCTGCGCGCTTTGCCTCGGCAGCAGCCACTTCAGCATCCGCTGCAGCAGCTTCTTCCGCAGCAGCTTGTTCGCGTTCCAGCTGTTCCTGGCGTTCACGCATCTTACGAGCCCTTTCTTCACGCATCTGCTCCTTGCGAATGGCTCTTCGCTCACGCCACCGACACCATGTGCCGGATAAATCATACCAGACCTCCTTCCAGAAGCGTATAAAAGTGAATCGGGCAAAGTAAATCCACGCCGTGGCATGCAGAAGCAGGAATACTACCAGCGACCAGCGTGTACCCAGCAGAGGTTCTACCACGCAGGTACCATCCAGATACCCCAGCAAGCCACCAACCGAATACAGATGGTGCGCACGCTTCCATTCATCCAGAAGCCAGGGCTGCATTGCAAGTATGGCGCAGGCGAAGATGACGAGACAGAACATAGCCACCATCTGCAGCACAAAGGGACGCCGCGGCCAGATAATCAGGCCCAAGGAAAAAATACACAACAGAGCAAGCGCATAGAGCGAGGCAGCCCCGAGCAACCAATTACAAAGACCTGCCAGATACAAGCCGACAATCCCCAGCCAATTCGTGCAGGGAGCCTGCTCTGCAGCTGCGCCACCATTGGGGTTCAGAAAATCCCACCCCATTTCGGCGTGATTATAGCTCAGGAGACTAGCCGACAGAAAAAGAGCAAAGGCAACAAGACACGCCCCGGTCACACGGGTAGGCCATGTGGGTGTTTCACGCTGGGGCAGTTGGGGGGCAGTCTCGTAATCCATGATATCGCGACCTTATTCTACCTGTGACTCCCCTGCCCTGCAAGTGAAAACTGTGTTCTAATGCGCACACGCGCGCGATGGCGGCGTCTGCAAGACATCAACCTCCACCTCGATGAATCAATCAAACAGGTTCGGATACGAACGATACGCCAGTGACTTGGAAAGCGCACGAATCGTTCGCGATTCTTCTGCCTGCAGCGCCTGCTCCGCCATCTGACGGCATTCCTCATAATTCAGATGACGAATGGCAAAGCGTATAAGCGGCAGAATATGAGCGCCCACCGAAAGTTCGGTAGCCCCGAGGCCCACCAGAAGCGGTACCAAGGTGATATCACCACCCATTTCCCCGCAGATTGCCGTCGGGATACCGGCATCGATGGTGTGACGAATCAAGCGGATGACACCAGGATGAGTCGAACGGAACATGCTGGCTACACGGTAGTTGACACGGTCCACTGCAATCGTGTATTGGGTCAGGTCATTAGTACCGATGGAGAAGAAATCCACATAGCGGGCAAGCACGTCTGCCATCATGGCAGCACTGGGTACCTCTATCATGATACCCACGCGCATTTTCTCATCGAAAGCCTGCCCTTTGGCCCGAAGTTCAGCCCGGCACTCCTCAAGTATGGCATGCACGTCCTGCACCTCTGTCAGCCCGGAAACCATGGGGAACATAACCCCCGCTTTACCGTGCGCAGAAGCACGCATAATGGCACGCAACTGCTCCTTGAAAATGGCGGGACGACTCAATGAAACGCGGATTCCACGCCAGCCGAGGAAGGGGTTGCTCTCCTTTTCCTCCAGCACCTCAAAGGGCAGCTTGTCACCGCCGGAATCCAGCGTGCGGAAAATCACCTCGTGCGGTGAGCACTCTTCCACCAGGCGACGATAGTGCTCGTACTGGGCTTCCTCATCCGGCAAGCTGTCACCGCCAAGCAGGAAGAACTCCGTGCGATACAGACCCACGCCGTCCGCGCCGGATTCCTTGACCGCACCGTACTCATGCACAAAATCCACATTGCACGCCAGTGTGATACGGCGGCCATCACGGGTCTCGGCGGGCAGATCCTTCATGTCCACCAGCGCCTGATAAGCCTTTTGCTTTTCCACCTGCAGGCGCTCGTAGTATTCGCGGGTCTCCTGCGTCGGATTCAGGATAAGAACACCACTGTAACCATCAAGTATCGCCGGTGTTCCCACTCGCGACTCCATCACCAGATTCGGCACCGCCACCACTGCCGGCAAGCCGAGTGAGCGGGCTAAAATGGCAGTGTGAGAAAGAGCAGAGCCCATCTCCGTCACAAAGCCCAGCACATTCTGAGAATCAAGGTCAGCGGTGTCACTAGGTGCCAGGTCATAGGCGGCAAGCAGGCAAGGCTCCTGGCTCACGGGCTTATTCTTCCGGGTCTTAACCCCGCCCTGGTCAAGATTTTTGAGCACGCGCTGGAGCACGTCACCGATATCGGCTACGCGACTGCGCAGGTAGGCATCATCCACCTGCCGCATAGCCTCCATAAAGTTCTGCACCACCGCATAGTATACTGAGTCAATATTCTGCAGGCGCAGAGGCATCTCCTTTCGGAGACGATTTAAAATCATGCGGTCTCTCAAAAACAGCAGATGCGCATCAAAAATAGCGGCTTCACTGGCACCACTGAGGGATTCAACGCGGGCTCTGAGTTCCTGAATCTCCGTTTCCGTGCAATTCAATGCTGCTTCAAAACGCTGCCACTCGCTTTCGATTTCAGTCGGCAGAATCGTGCGAACCAGAGGAGCTGTGGAACCGCGAGCCTCAACGCGGAGCCGCCCCATAGCTATACCGGGCGACACAGGCTGGCCTTTGAAGCGGCGCTCGAAGTTTTCGTGCAACATGCAGTCGGAGGGAGGCATCTTATAAAACAGGCGGCGAGGACTTATGCCTCGCCGAACTTATTGTTAATGAGCTCTTCAAGAGCAGCCATTGCTTCGGCTTCATCGGGGCCGTTAACTGTTACAGAAATAGAGGCACCCCAGCCTACTGCCAGCATCATAAGCCCCATAATACTCTTACCATCCACGGCTTCATCATCCTTTTCCACCGAAACATCGGACTGGAAACGGCTTGCCACGCGCACAAACTGTGCAGCGGGACGTGCATGAATACCTAGTTTGTTCTGTACGGTAAGCTTCTTCGTAATCATGGCAGAAATGGTGAGAGGTAATGTTCGTTTCTCATTATACCGCTCTGCGCATGAAATGCGAGCTTTTTTTTATTTTTCGGCCTAATTTAGGCGTTTCAGGAGGGCTGCATAGGCGCCATCTGCCTGTTCGCGATGAGGTAAAGCCAGATAATCCTCCACGAGGGTGAATTCCTTATGATTTGCAAGGAAAGAATCCACGACAGCTCTGTCTTCCTCACGGTCAATGGAACAGGTACTGTATACCAGGCGTCCCCCGGGACGCACCGCCGCACTGGCCTGCTCCAGAATCCGGAGCTGCAGGTCTGCCAGACGGGAGAATTCCTCTTCCGAAAGACGCCAGCGGGCATCTACTCGCCGCTGCAGCACGCCGCTATTGGAGCAAGGTACATCCAGCAGCACCGCGTCGAAAGCTTCGCTCCATTCTCCGGGGCACGGTAAGGTCCAGTCGTGCTGAGCGACCTGCACATCGCGTCCTCCGGCTCTGAGCAAATTCTCACGCAGGGGCTTGAGGCGGAATTCCTCCACATCAGTGGCCAGCAGATGCAGATCCCCCCCGGTAGCAGCAAGCATGGCGGCAGATTTACCACCCGGTGCAGCGCAGGCATCCAGCACACGCTCGCCAGGCTGCGGAGCAAGTAATTGCACACAGTATCGGGTGGAAGGGTCTGTTACATACAGCTGACCGGCCCGCAAGGCATCCAGCGGAAGGGGTCCCTGCAGGCGATACCAGCCGGGCAGACCGGGAAGCTGTTCCCACGTATCCGGGATTTCCAGGGGGGGATTTACCGGGTTAAGGCGTGCATATACCGGCGGGGTCTTGGAGTTCCACTCGAGCATGGCAAGTGTATCAGCCTCACCAAATTCACGAAGCCAGCGCTTCACCAGCCATGTGGGTGTGGAATACCGCACCGCAGGTTTCAGGGCGGAGACCGCCTCTTCAATTTCGTCCCGCCGGCGGACAGCACTCCGAAGCATTCCATTCACCACACCTCGCACGCGCTGGGGCGCAAGGCGCACTGTTTCGCTCACGGCAGCATGCTCCGCCTGACGCAGAATAAAAAGCTGGCAAAGCCCCATGAGCACCAGCCAGCGCACAGGTTCCTCAAGCTTACCGGAGCGAAGCATCTTGCGGATATGGTCAAGACGGCTCAGATGGCGCAGCGTATCGTACACAATGGCCTGCAGAAGCGAGCGGTCGGAATGCGACAATCCGTTCTCTGCAGCGGCACGGGCTACCAGGGTTTCCGCAAAAATGCCACCCTGCGACCAGCGAAGCAGGCATTTCCAGGCTAATTGGCGAACTGAAGGTGATTCTTTCATGCAGGTTTAATCCATATTCAGGGCTTCGCGCAGAGGCAGGCACCCATTCCAGGCCATAATGGAGCCCTTGATTCCGTCATCACTTGTGGGGGTAAACTCCAGCATGCCACCGGCGGCCTCAAGGATAACCCGGGCGGCTGCAAAATCCCACAGAGAAATCCGCCCCTCTATGTAAGCATCGAAGCGGCCGGCGGCTATGTAACACAGAGTGAGCGCCGCTGAACCCAGAATGCGGATTTTTCTCACCTGGCGGGAAATATGAGCAAAACGGCGGATGCCCAGCTCGCCGGAACCATCGTGCGTGCCATGCCCTATGAAAACAACAGCTTCCGCCATCTGTGAGCGACGGGAAACTGAAATCGGCTGACCGTTCAGCAACGGGGCACTCCCTTTCAGGGCAGAGTAACATTCGTTCTGCATCGGGTCATAGACACATCCCAGAACCAGCTCACCACGGTACTGCATAGCAATGCTTACACAATATATCGGTATGCCGTAGAAGTAGTTGACAGTACCATCGATGGGGTCGACCACCCATACAAAATCTGCGGTCTCCGCGCCGCTGTTTCCCTCTTCACCCAGTATGGAACTGTGAGGGAACGCCGCCAGCAGATCCTGAGTAATCAGAGTCTGACTTTCCTTATCAAGCCGCAACTTGATATCGTGCAACAGGGACTCATCCACCTGTTTCACGCTGTAGAACTGTTCCCTGAGAAAAGCACCGGCTTTGCGGGCCGCTGACTCAGCTACAGCCAGATATGGGGCAAAGTCAGGCATGAGGTTATTTACTTGCTGTTGCGGTCTGCTGAGCAGCGCGCAACTCTGCACGGGCTTTGTTAAAAATTTCCTGAGCGAGACTCATTGAGGCACGACTCAGCAGCGGGCGAAGGCGAGAAGCCGTGGCTTCAGGGGTTCCGGCTTTATCATAGCCCATCCACACAAACACACAAACGGCCTTCGGGCGATACACCATCGTCCATTGGCCGTAGCCATCGGGCAGTGTCTCATTCAGAATAACAGGTTCACCCTCCGTTATGCGGAAAGGCGGCAGAGAAGACACGGCCGTAGCACTCTCGCGACGGATGTACTCCGGGGATTTCTCCGGTTCGTAGTTGTATATAAGCTGCTTGTTGCTGTTCCAGATGGCATTCACCATACTGAGGCGATAGCCCCTGCCCTCGTTCAAAAGGCAGAACAGCAGGCGGGCCAGATCAATCTTGCGCATATTGAAATGGCCGTTATACAATTCCTTCTCGTGCTCGCGCTCCGGCAACTCAAGCCGCAAATCCAGAGCGTCGTAAAATGACTTCACCACATCGTAGCCAAGCCGCAGGCCCGTCACCTCCGTGCTGCGGGCTACAATGTGCATATCATCCCCGCCCGGCAGACAGGCACAGCAGAACAAAAACGGCGCAGCGGCGCGACCGGGATGCACAAAATCCTGCCAGCGGTCGCGGCCGTCCACCGCACTGCGGCCACCCACGAGCGCCAGTACCTTACCACGGTGATTGCGCCGGGCATCGACCACCAGGGCGCAGCACTGCAGCAAACCATCAAGATTGTTATCAGCTCCACGCACCTTGAGTCCCTCCGGGCGCTTCATGCGGGTGAAGGAATTACGCAGGGATTCTGCAGCTTCGGGGGCAACTCCTTCCAACCAGGCCTCCGGGTACAAGCCGGGCTTTTCCACCGCATTCAGAGCAGCCTCCACGGCCTCCTCAGTATATTGCTGCAAGGCAAGATGCAGGCTCGACACCACGGCAATGCCGCCGGAATGCTCGGGCACCTCTCCGCCCATATCCTCCAGCTCATGCCGGGTCCACATCACGGGATAGGAACCGGCGGCGTCATCCAGCTCACCACCGCGACGCAAAACGATAGGCGCAGCCGTTGCCTCATTGCATTCCTCCTGAGTAATCATCTGGCACTCCAGCATGCGCTGAAGCGTTTCGGCTTTAACCGTGCTTGCGCGCGACATGCTGCGCACGGGATTAAAGAGCGAAGGTGCACGAACCAACCCGGCCAGCGTAGCACACTCCACCAGGTCCAGGTCCTTCACAGCCTTACCAAAGTAGTGACGAGCTGCGGCTTTGATGCCGTAGCAGTTCTGGCCGTAATAAATGCGGCTGAGGTATTGCTCCAGAATGGTGTATTTATCGAACCGGCGTTCAATACGCTGGGCCAGCATAGCTTCCAGCAACTTGCGGTCCAGGGATTTACCACTCAGCTCATACACGTTTCGAGTAAGCTGCATCGTGATGGTGGATGCGCCCTGCTCGTAACTCATGCTCATGATATTGCGCACCAGAGAACGCAGCACTGAAGTAAACACCACGCCGCCGTGCTCAAAGAATGTTTCATCCTCGCGCGCGACAAAGGCATTCACCAGATGCTTCGGCAGTTCCTCCCGGGAAACAAAGCGGCTGTCTTCATCCGAAATCGATGCAACCGGGCGATTCGTGGCATCATAGAGCATGCTGCTGTTCAATCCGTCAGATACCTTGTCCAGATTGTACTGTGATGCCCTGTATCCATACACTCCAAGCACCACAATACATGCAAACAACAGCAGACCCAGCAGAGTCCCGATGACTATCAGCTTTTTCTGACCGATAGACAGAAGCCGGTACCAATGCTTACGCCGGTTGGGAGTGGAGGAATAAAACATGAGTATTGCAAGTCTGCTATATTCAGGCCTTGGGAGCTGGCTGAGCATCCATGAATGTCTGCAGGTTGACATCCGGCTGCCAGTTCGGGAACTCCGTGCGCAGCGCCTGCTCGTACTGAGAAGCCTCGCCCTCCTTACCGCAGCGCTTGAGCGCACAGATAATCTTGTACAGAGCCAGCGGCTTGAGTTCCTTATCGCTCACCACGTTTGCCGTGCGGCCATAATACTTGGCGGCCTCACTATATTCGCGGTCAATATAATAAGCATCACCCAGCGCAATGAACAGTGTTGACTTGATAGGGCCATCAATACCCATGGCTATCGCGGTCTCGCACAGTTTGCGAGCTTCGGCACCTCGATTCAGGCCGATGAGCAGCAGAGCCTGATCGCGCATACCTTCCGCCTGACGATAGGGCTGCTTCTCCATGGAAACATAGTGCTCAGCAGCTTCCAGACCTCGGGAATAGAGGCGCAGCTCCAGGCGGGCCTTGGCCAGAGTCTTCCACACGATGGGCTCAACTTTCGGACGCTCGCCCTGCGTTCCGTCGGCCATCATATAGGCCTCACGGGGTTCGCGGGTCAGAGCATCGGAAAGGTACTTATTGGCTTCACGGTATTCATGCTTCTGGAAGCAGGTCCAGCCACACCAGCGCAGAATGGCAGGCGGCAGGGCATTGTACGAAGCCTGATTGCTTTGCTCCAAGGTCACGAGCGCTTTCTTCAGATTCTCTGCATCCTTCATCCTGAAGTAGCACTGCACCAGACGTAAATCCACCAGCGTTGCATACTGCTCAGGATACAGAGTACGGGCCTCCTGGAAATGCGGCACTGCAGCAGCGGGGTCTTTTTCTGACAACACAGCTGCAATATTGTAATGAGCCTCGGCAATGGCACCGGGTTTGGTCGCTTTCCCCTTCCTGGTCAGCTCCTCACACTGCTTGATGAACCCACGGTAATAATGCACCATCTTGTCAGCATCTTTCCCGGCGCAGAGCTTGGCGGCGCGCTGCCAGCACACTACCACAGCATCCGACTCAGGGAACTCATTAATCACGCGGTCATAATCTGCCAGAGCCTCATTGAACTTCCCTTGCTTGCCGAGGAAAGTGCCACGCAGCGACAAGGCCTCGGGCATGCGGTAATCAGAGGGGAAAGAGTTGATATACTGGGTCAGCGTCGGCATCGGATCATATGAATCCCCTTGAGATGCGGTCCAGGCTTTCTTATACATGGCATCGGCGCGCACGGCCTCGGGCAGATGGTCAAAATTAAGAGCATCAAATTGCCGGGCTGCTGCCACAGGGTCAGTCAACATGAGGCGGTCTGCATACATGAGACGCACCAGGTCAACGCAGGGCAGTCCCGCCGTAGCGGACCCGGGGGCTGCGTAGGTGGTCAGATACTTCTCTGCATTCTGGAAGAAGTTCATGGTACGAATCTGCTGCACACAGATAATGCGGCGGTACCCCGCATCTGCAGCCAGCGCCGTGCCGGGCTGGGCACGCTCTGCCATCTCAAACCAGATGGCCGCAGCTTCATACTGCTTGATTTCCATGGCCGACTGCCCCACAATGATAGCGCGGCGAGCCTCTTTGGCCGGGTCATCAAGCTGGCGGGAGTTTGATGCCTTGCGCACCACTTCAGCATATTTACCAGCCTTGTAAAGCGAGAGGATATTCTCCATGAGACCCTCGCTCACGTATTTTTCCATACCCTTCATGCCACCAAGCTTTGCATAAAGCTCCTGGGATTCCTTCTCCTTGCCAAGACGTGAGGCCAGACGAGCAGCCTGAAGTGTGGCAGTTCCGCGGACTCTCTCATCCAGTCCGCTCATTCCGAGCAGGTTGCGGAATAAGGTATATGCCTCTGCATCGTTACCGTCCTCGGTCTTCATCTGGGCCATGGAAAGCAGCGAAGTCTGCAGAATCAACGGATCAATCCCCTGCATCACCTGCAGCGTGCGGAAGGTGGATTCAGCCTCCTTTCGCTTGCCGGTCTGCAGTTGAGCGCGTCCAAGGCGGTAAAGGGCATCATTCCGCAGCTCAGGGCGCTGAGTTTCGCGCACGGTGATGTGGTAAAAGCCCATGGCCTTGGTCCACATCTGCCTCTCAGAAGCCTGATTAGCCAGCTTGTAAGCAGCGGCTGCAGCGTATTCGCCCTTGCACTTATTGGCCAGCTCACCCAGTGTATTATTGGAAGCCGCAGCATCTCCGGCTTCGGCCTGGCAGACAGCCTGCAGGTACAAAGCCTTCTCACGGTTGGCACCCTTGGGATATTTCTTCACATAGTTGCCAAACAACTGTCCGGCACGAGCCATTGCCTGCATGCGGGACATTGAATCCGGCGTATTACGTGCCTGCGTGTAAAGCTGCTCTGCAATGGCATAGCTGTCCAACTCTGCATTGGCCACCAGCGGAGCCTCTGCCTCATTCTGCTGTGCAAATGCCGGCACCAGGGAAATCCCCAGTACCAGCATGGTCGAAAATTGTCTGCTCATAAGGTTGCGTAACTGATTGTTTGTGGGGGAAAATCATCATATCATGCCGAGCCCCGCCCACCGGGCCTTATTTCTTGGTCTCAGGCATCTGCTTGGAGAAAGAGACATTCCATACACCCGCTTGCGAGCAGGTGGAAATCACATCTGCCATGCGCTGCCAGCTCATCTGGGCATCGCCGCGGATACGCACCGGCTGATTCGGATTCACCGCTACCATTTTCTGGAGCATGGCATGCAATTTCTCACGCGTGAACACTTCACGGTCGATGGTAATGACAAGGTCACCATCCTCCTCACGCGCATTGATGATAATCTCATCGATGGCGCGAGACGTTTCCTCGGTGGATTTCGGCGCCGTGGGCACCTTCACTTTCAAATCCTGCTCATTGAGAATGAACTTCTGCGTAACCACGAAGAAAATGAGCAGCAGGAACACCACATCCAGCATGGGCGCCAGCTGGAAACCGATGGGCTCCGGTATCTTGGTATTGAACTTCATAACCTAGGCTGGATTAAATCAGCGCTTCAGGCGTATTCGTTATCCATCATCTCTTCCTGCCCCGTGCCGCGAGCATGGCTGAGCCCCTGGCGGCGATCGCGATCCATCTGCACTGCAATCACAGAGAGAATATGAGTAACACCCACTTCCATATCAGCAATGCGCTTCTGAATGCGGCTGCGGAAGAACACATAGGCAGCCATGCTCGGAATAGCCAGCACCAGACCGCCTGCCGTGGTAATCATAGCCTCGGCAATACCGTGGGCCATCTGCATCTGCTTCACGCCTTCGAAGTTGCCGGCAGCCATTTCCATGAAGGTCTTCATCATACCCACCACGGTACCCAGCAGACCAATCATGGGTGCGATAGAGCCGATGTCAGAAAGCCAGTTAATCTGACGAGTCAGGATATTCGTCTGGCGGGCACCCTCTGCAGAGGCCACTTCGCGCACTTCATCAATATTGGCGCGGGGGTTGCGCTGCAGGAACATCACAATCACATGCATGGTGAGAGCAAAGCTGGAGCCATCGCGCTCGCACATGCTCATGAGCCCGGCGTAGTCCTTGCGGCGGATGCAGGATTCAACGGACATCACCATGCGCGACGGCAGCACTGCGGAGGCGCGGGTGGTCCACAAGCACACAAACATGACCATAACCGCAATGACAGAAAGGAAAAGCAAAGGCCACATCAGCGGACCGCCCTTCTCGAAAAGCTCCATAAGTCCCCATCCCATCCCACTGAGGGGTTCCGTTGTCGATATGATTGCTGGCATGTTCACGCGCGCATTATAGGCAAAATCCACCGCAATTTCAAGCGAGATAGATGTCTGTATTCATTTTTTTGCACAGCTTGCCCGGAAATAAGTATTGCAATCAGCCGCAAGCAGGCTTAGAATAGACACATGCAGGATACTTCTCTCTTCCGTGCCTGGGCCGAGGTGAACACTGATGCCATGCGCCACAACCTTGCTGTAGTGCGCCGTGTGCTCCCGAATCACAAACAGATGGCCATTGTGAAGGCTGAGGCCTATGGCCATGGTATCGAAGGCGTGGTGAAAGCGCTGGATGACTGTGATCTCGAGTTCTTCGGTGTGGCTACCCCGGCAGAAGCACTGCGCGTGCAGAATGCCGGCTGCCGGACCTGCCCGTTTATTCTGGGGCCCTGCTTTCCCGCCGAGCGCGAAATGATTGTGCAGAACGGCTGGCGCGTTGCGCTCTCCAGTCTGGAGGAGGCCGAGCATTATAATTCACTGGGACAGCTCTACAACAAGAAGGTGCACCTGCATATCAATGTGGATACCGGCATGGGCCGCGCCGGCCTGCTTCCCCATACGCTCGGAGAAATGGGCGCCCGACTCGCAGACTTTGAAAATCTGTACATTGAGGGTGTATACTCTCACCTCTCCGCCGCGGCAGAGGATATTTCATTCACCCACAGCCAGATTCGCAGCTACGAAAGCGCGGTGGCAGAGCTCTCCACCTATCTGGATATCCCCTACCGCCACCTCTGCAGCTCCTCGGGCGTGTTCAACTACAAGGCTCCCTGCACCAACATGGTGCGCCTCGGCCGCATCCTCTACGGATATTCCCCCATGCCCTCGCCCTATAACCGGGAGCTGCGTAATACCCTCACCCTCTATAGCCGTGTCACCCTGCTCCGCACCCTGCCCAGCGACCACGGCGTTTCCTATAACCATACCTATATCACCAGCGGTCCCACGCGTGTTGCCACCATCGGCCTGGGCTTCGGCGACGGTTATCTGCACTATCTTTCCAACACGGGAGCGCGCGTGTATCTCAATGGCGAGTATTGCCCCGTGCTCGGACGTGTCACCATGGACCAGATTATGGTCGACGTCACTCATATGAGCGGCGTACAGCCCGGCGATGTGGCCGAAATCATGGGGCCCAACGTCCCGTGGGAGGAACTCACCTCCCGCGCCAGAACCATCCCCAGTAATATCATCACCAGTATTACCGGCCGCGTCCCCCGCGTATACAAGCCCTGAACAAGCTAGAGCATACTCTATCATCAACCGCTGCTGCTTACTAAGCATCAGCGGTTTATTATTTAATCATCTTTTGTTTATTCTTTCATTTATTTCCTAAAAAAATAATATCTAACCTATAGATGTATTTCGCTTGACTTCTCATCTGCTTTTAATAAAATGCGGATGGTTCGAAGAACCAGCAAGTCAACGGGAGCTATCCGGTTCCCGGGTTGCAAATTAGCTGACACACAGCTAATACAAGTTGCAGCCAGGTACTTGAACAATTAATATATCGCCGCTATGAATCTGCGACACATAACACGATTCACGTATACGTACACGAACTTCCAGGGCTGGAGGGTCGCGATAAACCGTCAGGGCACCACCCTGGCTCGCTACTTCTCCGACAAGCAGTATGGAAGCGAGGACGTGGCCAGGGACGAAGCTATCCGCTTCCGCGATGCGCTGCTGGATGAGCTTAACCGGAATCCCCACAACACACGGGAGATTCTAGACAAATACCGTATTCAGACCCCGACCCCTTACCCGGCAGGTCTGAAGCCCAACAACTCGAGAACAGAAGGAGAAAACAGCCGGACCGAACAGAAGGTAGCCGCCTGCAGCATCCGCAGCAACCACGTGATGCACCGCATTCTGCACAGCATCTGCAACCGCCTGAAGCTGGATACCGCCAGCGTCCTGAAACTCTCGCTGTACATGTTCGCGCTTCAGTACAACGAACAGTCAGCGCTGGCAGATGAGATAACAGATTCCCAGGCTATGATGAGCAATTCCGCCGTGCCGGTCACCCAGACCGAGCAGCCGGAAGAAACGCTCCGCAGACTGGTAGCAGAACTCGAAATGCTCGCACTGAGCGCAGGTCTGCCCTGCTTCGAGGAATTCTCCACCGGCAGAAGCGGTCGCTCCGCAGATCCCCCCGATAATGCCTCACCACCACCACAAACACAGGAAGAACAACTCATGAACGCACAGCCCACCGAGCAAAGCATAAAGGCTCCGCACCACTCACCCCCTCCACTCCGGAACAGACCCCGTCTTACCTCTCGTCTCTCGACTCCCGCCGTTCTGAACGACACCCCCATCCAGGTGCGAAACGCACCACACCAGATTGATACTCCCCCCGGCTTAGCGCCTCATCTCCTAAAGCCCCAATCGATTAACCAGGGCTCCGCGCTTACATCTTTGACTCCGCCGGGTATTATACGCTGATTCTGCGCCACTGCGCCACAGCTCTGTTTTCCTGAACCAAGTCACGGTAACCCGCGCCCGCATACTGCAGCGTCACTTACCGAGCCCACCCAGACTATCGGTCAGCGCCCCTTTGCCTGAATCGCACCATCTCACTGTGCAGATTCCGCACCCGGACTGTGCCCCGAAGTCACCCCTACCCTGAACAAACAAGTTCCCGACGTTCTGCGCCGGGAACTTGTTTGTTTCTGCAATTTTTCTTGCGGATTTACCCCTCATATGAGTTAATAAGGTAGAAAGCATGTCGCCACGTGTCAGAATCATCCTCTGGGTCATCCTCAGCCTGTTTATTCTCGGGCTGGGTAGCTGTAGTGCCATTCTCACGGGGCGTTGGACGGCGGTCAATCTGGGCGGGGCTCTCGAAAATGTGGGCATGGAACACCCGCATAAACAGAAAATGAAAGCAGCGGATGGCCAATGGGCATACCCCAGGCGCGTATGGCGAAAAGAAAACCGCTACATTGTCGAAGTCCCCATCGCTTTCGTTCCCCTGCATCCGCCCATCATCGAGCACAACGCCGGACACAGAGGGAACCGGAACACACTCGAAAACCGCTACTGGGGACCGGCGGAAAATGAGATAGCAGCGCATCCCACAGAGCTCTACTACGCAGAGCTCTGGCCGCACCAGTACCGCAGCATATGCAAGCGCTATAAACTCCGCCCCAGTATTCCGAACCTGAAACTGATTCCCGCTGCAGAAGCGGATTTCACCGGTGCCACGCTCATCTATGCGGGGCACGGCTCTGTCACCACCGTTGACCTCCGGGAAGAGGAAGAAGGCCTGCCGCTCTTCGGCAACATCAGCACCCGTTCCATTCCGCCACGCCGCACGGAGCGCAACCGGCAACTACAGCCACTCTGCCGGGTGCTCGATATCATTGATATACCTCTCACCATCATCGCCACCCCCATAGGCTGGGTGTGCGATGCCATCTACGAACCACTGCATAACTGATGACCCGCCGCCGCAGAATCTTCGCCATGCTGGGAATCCTCCTGCTTTCACTGGGACTGGAGGGCTGCATCTCGCTCTACACCGGGCGCTACACCGTCATTGATACAGGCGGAGCCATCTCCACCATCGGGCGAGAGGAACCGAAGCTGCTCTACACGCACAGCCCGGAATACCGGCCGTCCTTCGTTGTACACAACAAGGTGTGGAAAAAAGGTGATACCTATATCGTGCAGATTCCCATCACCTATGCACCGGCCAGCGAAACATTCATCCTGCATGGACGTGGGTGGCATAATACCCCCAACCAGTGGGGCTGGCCTGATTCGCGACCGCGAGAAAGAGCTTCAGCCGGAGCCCCGGTGGAATACTACTATGCCCACATGAACGAGAAGCAGTACCGGCGGCTGACATTCCGGCTCAAGCGAATCACCCGGGAACATCAGCGACCCTTCTACCAGGTACCTGTTCTTCCGGCATCAGAAACCGACCTGAGCGGAGCCGAGCTGGTTCTGGACTCAGCAGTTTCTCTGAAGCAGAATGATTTACGCACGCCCCACCTGGAATTCTGGCGCGCAGAGAAGCAGGTTCCCGACCGCAGAGCATGGTACAACTACCCCCTCATGCCGCTCAGCTGGGCCGCCGATGTTGTCGATATTCCTCTCACCATTGTTGCCACCCCCATCGGCTGGGTGGTCGATGCCATCTATGAACCCTTCTTTTCCCCATGAAAACGCTACGAAGCAAGCTTGAAATCATACTCCTCAGCGTCCTGCTGGCGCTCTCGCTGTCATGCGTTCTGAATCATCTGCCACAGAAAAAGCAATGTGGCATTCTCAGCAGCTTTTCCTCTGCCACGCATCCCGATACGGGCGTGAGCATCCACGCACCCTTCCTGTGTGTGGAAACCAGAAAGTCCGCGCCTGGCAACATGTTCGCCACCGTCACCACGCATGGTTACTTTGCCGACGATGCATCCATCGGCGGCCACAAGCTCTACCAGAACAGGCACCTGAAGCAGGAAATCGGCCTGAAGTTCGAGAGCCGGCTGCAGCCGCTCCCGCTCAACCGGGACATGCTGAACATCCCGGAAGGCCAGATAAACGGCAACACCTTCACCCTGTTCATGTCAGATGGCAGCACCGTTGAGCACAGCTTCAGCTACCTGCCGCAGGACACACCCGTTTACTACATCGGCCGTATCAGCGATGACAAACTGTACATCTTCCGCTACGAAACGGAGCTGTACAACCAAGCCGCGGCCATAGCGCCCACAGCCGAGTCTCTGGACAAGAGCTACGTTTTCTACCACGGTCGGTATAGAGATTTCTATCTGGCTCTCGGCACCGTGAGTTCTCTTCTTCTGAGTGCCCTTCTTGCCGCCATGCTGCTGCACAGGAAAACACAAGAAAAAGAATCATAATATATTGACTTTTTTTTATTTAGACATATAATCCGCGTATTCCGGCATATGAACTACCACCATCCTCTTCTACTGGCACCGCTCATCTGCATGGTTGCAGCGGCTGAAACACTGGACGTCCACGAGCTTCAGGGCTCATGGGGAGGCCGCACCGCTTTGTGGGACGCAGCTTTCTTCGGCAGAGCAGATGAAGTGAAGCGTATGCTGGCAGCGGGCGCAGACCCGGAGAAAGTCGAAATCAGCGAGCGGGGCATCACCTCCGCCCTCATGATTTCCCTCTCTCTCGAAACAGCCCGCCTGCTGGTGCAGGCCGGGGCAGACGTGAACTTTGTGGGGGAAGACGGTAAGACGCCTTTGATGGGCTTTCTCTTATCCCGTCCGGATGCGGTCAGATACCTGCTGGAACAGGGAGCCGACCCGAATGCACGAGACAAGAAGGGAAACACGCCCCTGCACCACTGCACCTACAGCGCAGAATCCGCACGCCTGCTGATTGAAGCCGGGGCGGATGTGAACGCACGCAACAAGGCCGGCAACACACCCCTCATGGAGCAGAACGGGGTGAGCATGGACGGCGAGGAGATTCACTTCGGCGTGGCCATGGTCCGAATGCTCCTCAGACACGGCGCCGACCTGGAAGCCCGGAATAATGCCGGCATGAGTGCGCTGGACTGGGCTATGTGCCTGGAAAGTACCTGGTATGGAGAGAACCCGGTGCTGCCCTTGCTGCAGAAGAGCCGCCACACCGCCTCGATTCATGCCAGGCTGGTAGGTGCTGCCACCGCGGGCAAGGTGAATGAGTGCAAACGTCTGCTGCAAGAGGGAGCCGACCCCAATGCTTTCGGAGAAAATGCGCCCAATGCCCTCGCCTCGGGCCTGGGGCATTTCATCATTCCGGGTGAGCATGCGCTGGAGCTCACTAAACTGTTCCTCGCGGCCGGAGCTGACCCGAATCTGGCGGCCAGCAGCCTCATGCACCGCTGCCGCTACACCACAGACCGGGAGGAAGTGCTGGAACTCCTCTTCAAGCATGGATTCGACCTTCGCCTGGTGCAGCCGGATATTCTTCGAGACGTTCTGGTGCAGTTGAAGGATGATGATGAGCCGTGCGAGATGCTGAAAATGCTGCAGGAACATGGTGCCGAGACTTGTCTGGATGCCCCGCAGCCCCAGGATTTGCGACAGGCCATCGAAAACGGAGATTCCTGTGGTATCTATCGCATCCGCAATTGGGCTTTCGACATGAACGCCCCAGTTCCCGGAGAGATTTCCGCACCGTTTGCCGATGGGCGCAACACCGGCGGCTCGCCTCTCATTCTGGCAGCTGCTCTGGGCAGAACCGAGGCGGTCCGCATCCTGCTCGGCATGAAAGTTGATATCCATAAGGCCGATACCGCAGGTCGCACCGCGCTGGAATACGCCGCTGCCGCCAACCACGCAGAGGTGGTGCAGATTCTCCTCCGCGCCGGAGCCACCCGCATTCCGCAGGCTCTGCAACTGGCAGAGCAATACGGGGCCAAAACCACCGCGGCCATCCTGCGCAAGGTTGCGTTGTGAAACCGGGGTTAGCTGGCGAAACGGTCACACAGTTCGATAAGCATCACATTTCACCTCATTCCCCGGCAGCCACTTCTTCCATGGGCTCCGGGGAAACAGCTTCTGCCAGTTTGCCTTTCTTGAATAAGCAAGCACCTTTGCCCTCTGCCAGCATCATCATTTCCCCGGCGCGTGCGCGAACCGTTTCATCCTCATCCCGCATCAGGTTCTGAAGCGTCTGGAGAGCGGCATCGCAACTACTCAAATCATCACTCATTCTGATGATGCGCCTACCAAGGTCAAAGAATGACTTGCGCAGCATAAGGTCGCGCGCACGCGGTGAATCTTCACTACCCTTGATGCGTGCAAACCAATGCTCAAAACACGATGCTGGTAAAACATCGCACTGTTTCAGCAATGCCTGAATGGTGGCGGGGCGGTCATACCTGCGCGCAGCCAGAATCCCCAGTACACGTACTATCGGTATATCGACCGGCCTTGCTATAGTCGCTATCGCCTCTGTAAACTCAGCGGCTTTCATTTCGACCACCATCGGATAGAGTTGCGAATTATACTTGTAGGCAGCTTTGGAGAAACTCAGCGGGCCATCTGGCTTTTTTCCCTTTTTGGCGGCAGGATAAACAGCCACATTGACGCCACGGGCACGTAGCATTTCCAACACGGCGCGGGCACGCTGCGGCAGGCATTCACCGGCGCCGCGCGCAAAGGCCTGCAGCACCGTTATAGAGGCAGACTGTTCCTGAAAATCCTTCGTATTCTGCACCACACAACGCAGACATTCATAATAAGCATCATTCAACAGCAACTCCTCTATCGGCACGATGCGCTGGGTCTTCTGAGATCGCTTGAACCAATGGTTGAAACAATAGCCGGGCAACTCCTCCGCCCTCTCCAGCAGAGATGCCAATAAAGCCGGTTTTCCCCAACGGCACGAGAACAGGATAGTCAAAGCGCGGTGATTCCGGCTCTTAGCCGCTATCTCATGCACTGCCTCATTCTGGTCCGATTTCACCAGCAGAGCCAGCGAAGTGCCTTCAAGCTGGATAATTTCATCCAGTGTGGCGCTTTCTGATTCAGGCTGTGCAGTCTCGGGAGGAAGCTGAGCCTCAGGTGATGAAATGAACGAATCCTCCTGCGCAGGTGCTTTGGGAAAGTGTGCCTCATTAAGATCAAAGAACTTCCTCAGGCGCCAGAGATTCAGCAAAGGAGTGAGCCCACCCGCGGGAGTAATAACACGAAAATTGACAGCGTCCGTCTGATGCTGAAAGGCAGCCGTCCGAGCATCATATCGCTGCACCACGTCGTCCCATCCGGAAACAACCACCGTCACTCGACGACCACTGGCCCGGGCATAGAACAAAGCATCCAGAAACGCGGGTTCTGACGGATAATAAGTCTCGCAGCACACGTTCCGAACCAGCTCCGCATTTTCCAGTAAATCCTCAGTTGCCCAGGATAAATGATGAAACTCATTCACGTTCTGAAAGGCAATTCCCGGCAGCAATGGCAAACGCTCTTTAGCAGGTGCCACGGCCTGAATGTTCAGCAGAAACTGGTGCAGATACGGAGAGCGAAGTGCCGATGAGGTGAGCACCATATCACTATCTGCCAGGATTCCGGCCAATTCCTGCTGCGCGTCTAGCACTCGGGACGCCCGGATTTCCCGCCAGTCATGTACCTGCTTGTTCAGGCGATCCAGAAAGGTGATTTTTTCTGCATACGATCCCAGAACTTCAGCCAAGGCAAAATCTGCGGTCAGGAAATGCACTGGCGTCTGTTCATCCGCGCAGCGTATAGCTATGTTGCGGAACGCGGCATCTGCCTGCAGGGGGGACTCTTCTAGCAGTAATTTCCTGATATCTCTTTCCTCCGGTAATTCCGGCAGCAGATTGACCTGCTCCCGAACCTCGCTCAGAAATGCTTTCGCCATCAGAGCTTCATAACAAGGCTGCACCGCCCCGGAGAGTTTTTCCAACTCACGCTGCACGCTGTAAATGACAGAAAACCTCATCCGCGTTGTACGCAGATACTGCCGACCAGTCTCCTGCATCAAAAAGCAGGTATCCACAAATGTATTCATTTCACAAGTAGTTGTATTGGGGTTTGTTATTTCTCTTCCATTCAGCTGTTTTGTCGCCAGCGGGCTATAAACTCCAGAACACCTTCACCGGTCACATAATGCGGAGAAGATGAAATGGGAACCGCCCCGGGTAAATGCCGGGCGACATCAATGCTCAATGCATCCAACAGAAAAGGTCGCAGATAGAAAGACGGTGAATAATAACCACTCTCCGGCGGGAGCACTTCTTCGTAAGTTTCATCCCAGCCCAATTCCAGAAGCGCGCGCTTGCGGACAACCCACTCGGGAAATCCTTCCACCTGCTCGATGTCGAGAGAATCTTCATACCCTCCCCAGACCGTTGGCAGCGAGGCCGGGTCATAATGAATATCGCTGCATCCGTAATCCACATCATGGTAAAGGATATAGCCGGATGGGGGAACAGACACCTCAACAGTCTCCTGAGAGCGGATTAATTGCTGCATACTCCTGTTATATTTCCACTCATTGGGAATCAACGGGTAATTCGTATCCCACCCCCGTTTCCACGTAAAATGAGCTTGCGAATATTGATATACGGCCCATTCATCATGCACGGGAAAACCGCAGAAATCAACGTCACTTTCGGGATACGCCTCCGCTATATCAACCGCAATGGAAATAGCATAGGCAACCAACGCATACTCTGGATTTTCAGGACGTATATACTCCTCCATCAGCTCATCAGCAACCCAGGCATTCCAGAATAATATGCGTTCCTTCACATAAGACGGCAAGGGAAAGTCCTGTGCAGGCACTTCTTCAGTTCCGTTAAAGAGAACAAGTCGGAATTCCCCCTCCGTTTCCCGACAAAGCAGAGACAACAAACTCCCCTCCTGTTTGACAAAGCAGGCACAATGCTGGCGAGCATCCCGACACCCGACAAATCGGGTGTCATTCAGTAAGGTATACAATGACATCGTAGGTATAGCTGGTATGTTAGGGCGACGTCACAGTAACACGTTTTGATATCAGAATCAAGATTTATCTTTGATTACAGAATCTACAGGTAAAAGATTACCGTTCATCAGAATCACCCCGACCCGTAACAACTGAGCGATAAATTGGAACTTGGCGAGCCTACGGCGAGCGGATTTTTGAGCCCGGAGGGCGGCATATCAATAGCGAGGGGTAGAGCCCGTCACGCGTAGCGTTGGCGGGCGGAACCCCTCGTATGCAAAAAATAATCCGGAACCCGTGAAACGGGTGACA
>JAZONE010000100.1:0-9911 GCA_045654325.1 Akkermansia sp. | reverse complement strand
ACAAATGCTTCAGTATGTATCTTGTTCTCCCGTTGAGGCCATTCCACATGCAAGGTTGTTCTGTCTTTCGAATAAAAATACAAAGTCGGCCTGGACTGGGTGAACAAACTCATGTCGATACGGAGATGGTGGGGGGACGATTCTGTCTCGCTCTCATTGCCGAAAGTTTCCTCTTGCCAGACAATGTTACCGGGAACCATGGGGCGCAATCGGGAGATTAAATGCAAAGCCTCATCACGGTGGCTGTCTGTAGATATGACAACTACATTTTCCCATGTGATATCTTGCTTTTCCGGCTGCGGGGCTGCTACGGCCACAAAGGAGGTAATGAAAAGCAAACTGAGAGGGAGGATGGGCTTCATATCAGGTACTGTGGTTACGTCTCTTTTTAAGCGTGTATCTGTTACGGGGCATTATATCAATTTCCGCCCCTCTGTTCAAGCGAGGATGGCATTTTGTTGCGCGTTGCCGGAACGAATCTTTAGTCGAAAATGCTGCGGATGCAGAAGCCGGTGAAACTGATGATATCAAAGGGAATATCCACCGCAATAAAAAGTACCGCTGCAGAGGGAACTGCGTATATGGAACGCCAAGAAAGGTCTTCGTGAACACCTGTCAACATCAACTGGCGTGAACCGTCCTTTCCTTTAGTGAATAAGGGCTCTCCTCGAAGGTATGCCATTGTATGGGGAGTATCATCAGGTAATGATACAAGGCGAGGCATAGCGGCTCGCGAGTCCAACCGGCAAGTGAACGTAGGTACACTTGTTTGAGTGGATTCAAAATGGGGCATTTCATCGGCCACACGAACAACAATAGGCATAGAATCCTCGTTTTTCCCGGAGGGTACTGTGAAGGATATCTCTCCGTCTGAGGTGCTTTTGTCTACCTCATAGAACAGCTTTTCACCATCTCTATTGTGGTAGACGTAGGAAGAACCTTGCGAACCTGAGCCAACGGAAGATAAAATGCGGATATTGGGGGGCGAGGATACGCGCTCCGCTGCAACATAGTATTTATCCCCGACCTGATACACAGGTATGCTGGAGCCTTGGCTGTTATCCGGGGAATACTTGCATTCCGTTGTGATGATAAACTGCCTGTCCAGTCTTTGTTCCAGCATATATTCACCGGTGCTCAAAGTGTAAAAAGAGCCGGAAGTGCAGGAGCAGTAGAAAAGCGTGCTCAAAACGCTCAATCCCAAGTACATGGCACCAACGATACGGAACTTTTTTTTCATGGTAGCCTTTTTACTCATTTTTGAATAGGTACTTGAGAGTTACGAAAAAGAAAACAATACCCAAGATGAAGGCTATCATGCAGAAAACGAGGCCTACTGTGCTGTTTGTCCAAACTGCCGATTGGAAAAATGCATAGGTAAAGGTAGCAAAGAGTATTGAGGCGGTAATGGCTTTCATTTGTCGAGAAAATTAAGCGTGTATCTGTTACGGGGCATTATATCAATTTCCACCTCTCTGTTCAAGCGTTGGCGGGCATTTTGTTGCGTGTTTCCTGCATTTTTGTTGCCGATGGCGGGAAAACGGGGCTCCGGCTTCGAGTTCGGGCTTGCGCCCGCCTTTCTACGCCGTGACGCGCAAAAGCTGAGGATTCTCTCGAAGTGGAGCCCTTGGTCAGCCGGGTGCGGGTCATGTGGTGCAAAGTGGTGTTTTGTGCGTTGGTTACAGTTCGGCCAGAATCTTGAGGAACTCGCTCATGGGGTACGCCCCGGTCATGCTGATATCCTTGTCCTGGAATACGAGGAAATAGCGATACCCCGGCCCGGCTTGTTCCTGCCATGCTCTGCCCAAGTGCAGCTTGGCCAGTGTCTCCTCATTGGCCAGATGGTCGCCCTTGGTCTCGATGATGACGATTTTCTGCCCAATTTTATGGCGTTACTGCCCACTTTTAGCTTGAAAGTAGGCAGAAAGTTGCTAAAGTGTGGGCAGAGAAACTGCAATCAGACATGAGAACCTTCAATTATTCAAATTTACCCGGGCCTTTGCTTACGCCGGAAATAAGCAATCTGCTGTCGGCTATACATGAATACAGGGGCAAACAGACGCTGTTTATTACGGCAAGAAAAGATGTTCTGCAGAGTCTGCTGGAAATTGCCGTGGTTCAAAGTACGGATGCATCCAATAGAATAGAAGGCATCTATACCTCCGATGCGAGATTAAAGGATCTGGTATTGCAGAAGGTAGAGCCAATCAACCGCAATGAAAAGGAAATTGCCGGGTATCGAGATGTGCTGCGAACCATTCATGAGAATTACGAGTATATTCCGTTGAATCCGAATACAATCTTGCAGTTGCACCGAGATTTGTATTCATTCCATCCTTCCGGCATGGGGGGGCACTGGAAGAATGCTGATAATCTGATAGCAGAGACAGATTCAGCGGGCAACAAGCATGTCCGTTTCTCTCCGACTCCGGCATTTGAAACACCGGATGCGGTGCAATCTCTGTGCGATGCGTACAATCAGGCTGTTGCACAAGAGGTTTGTGATCCCTTGATATTATTGGTACTTTTTGTTTTTGATTTTCTGTGCATCCACCCATTCAATGATGGCAATGGACGTATGAGCCGCCTGCTCACGCTCATGCTGCTCTACCAGCATGGCTATATTGTGGGCAAATATATTAGCTTGGAGAAATTGATAGAAGAAAACAAGCAAACCTATTACGAAACACTGCAAGAGAGCAGCCGAGGGTGGGATACCGAAGGCAACAATGGGCTCCCGTTCTTGCAATATTTGCTGGGTATTATCCTGAAAGCTTACCGCGAGTTTGAGCGCCGGGTGGAGCATGTAGCCTTGACAAAACTTAATAAGATGGAGCGCATCAGAATGATATTTGAACAAAAAACGGGTAAAATCAGCAAAGCTGACATCATGGCTGCTTGCCCGGATATCAGCGTCTCCCTCATCGAGCGCACCTTGAAACAGATGCTTGATAACGGAGAAATTCGAAAAATCGGAGCCTCACGCACAACGGCTTACATTAAAATATAACCCAATTCTATCGCATGAAATCGAACACTGCATATAAGGATACCACATGCTGACGTCCCCGGTGCAGATGCGCCTCCACCAACGGTATAAGCTATCCGGAATAAATAAAACGACACATGCAGAGGAGATTATTCCCGGCGTTGGGGACGTCCTGGTCTTGAGGGGGGGGGGTGTGCGTTGATTCTGTCCACCCTCTGCGAATGCTGTATTTCATTTTCCATGACCTCTTACAAGCGATGTGTCAGGCTCCTGAATTGCGAAACAGATTCCATAAAACGCTTCTGTCCAATATATTATAATGTGATTCCATATTTGCTTGGGCTGAACGTAGGAAAACGAAAAAAGCGAATTCCGGGAGTCCCTTTTCCAATGAAGCACGAGAGTGCGGAAGTGGGGATCCGCCCCGTGTCGCAATACGTGCGGTAAACGAAAAACTGCCCGCTTGGCGTAGACGTCTGGGGGGGGGCGCTGTGGTGGGTAATTGTATCGTAGGTAGTTAAGAATAAGATGCTCTTTTATTCGATTGGAATAATCAAGGTATATAAATGGGAGGCGTAGAGCGCCCCGACATGGCACAAAACGTAATGCTTGATGGGTGTTTTTGTTGTTTGCTCTTTTTTTTCTGTTCTGTTTGGTATGCTCATCACGGTTGGCATTGGTATTATGAAAAAGCTAGGCTACAAAATCATCAAGACTGCATTGTGTTTCCTGCTTGTGGGAGGTGGTATTTATTGGTGGAAGTTCTCCCCGGTTGATGCTCAAACCAAGCAGGTCATGCGTATGACTCTGCAGCAGACAGTTTTCGGTACCGGCACGCTGGAGGCAAAAACGCGCGTGGCTATCAGCCCGTATGCCACAGGGCTGGTGCAAACCCTGCATGCAGACCAGGGCGATACGGTTAAAAGCGGGGAGCTGCTGGTGGAAATGAATGCTGAGGATATTACCCAGCAATTGGCAGTAGCGGAAGCTGATTTAGGCATCGCCAAGGCTTCAATCCAGCGCAATGAGGCGGAAATCGCAGCTGCCAGAGCAACACTTGACTACGCAAAGGTCACGTTTGAGCGAATGGATAATTTGCGGCAATCCAATTCTGTATCTCAGACAGATGTTGACAAAAGCAGACAGTCGTACCAAGTTGCCGCAGCTCACCTGGAACAGGCAGAAAAACAAAAGCTCGAAATTGAAGCCGAAATTGTGCGCCATGAAGCACAAATTAAGTACTTTCAATCCAAACTGGCAGAAACTCAGTTAAAAGCGCCGTTCGATGCTTTGGTTATCCGACGCAACAGAGAGCAGGGCAGCATCGTCAATCCCGGTGTATCCATCATGGATGTGGTAGATACGGGGCAAATCTGGGCAAGCGTGTGGGTGGATGAAACAGCCATGTCCTCCATTCACCCGGGATTGTCGGTTGACATAGTCTTGCGCGCCATGCCCGATAAGAAGTTTTCCGGCAAAGTTACCCGCACATCACGCGAGACAGACCGCGACTTTTCATAGAGCGGGAAATCCGAAGTCGACAAAAATGTTAACATGGCTTGAAAAATTTGACAAAAGTGAAACATTTTTAGCAATTTTCTAACTTTTTTGCTTGCTGCAGTATACGGATTGCTGTATATTTTTGTCAACGGCTCAGGAACAGGTCTCTCAGCCTCCCGATGCACGTGGGAAAGGGTATCCCTGCACGAGCCAATAGAAATTCTTAAAAATCAATTCTTACAATCATGAAGAAAACACTTATAGCTCTTGTGGCACTTTCCGGAGTAGCCATGGCTGATACTCAGGTGTGGGATCTTTCCACATCTGTAACATCCGGCGATTACCTGTACGATACCACAACCGGTAAGTTCACCGATAACGCCGAGGTAGACGGCACCGTACTCAACGAAACGGACGGCGCTAACCGAATTCAGACCAACATCTGCTTCACTCTGAACCTGACTGAGGCCCAGAAGCTTACAGCAGATACGAAACTCATCGACATGGACATGGGCGGTGACATAGGTCTTTGCCTTACCTCAACCGGTTTGGCATCCACATGGGGTGGTACAACAAGCAGCTCTCGCGGCAGTGTTTCTTACGACACGTTGTTGGCAGACAGAGGTGTATTCACCGACAAAAATGGGGACAAGTGCATTACCCTCACCTTTGTTGAGACCTACGGCTCCGGTGTTCAGGTGTGGTCCAACACTACAAAACACATCAATGACACCGGACTTAAGTCATCTGGCAACACCAGCCTGACCAGCATTTATGTTAACGCCGGTTACATCGAGGCTCTCCAATTTGCCCCGGGCTGGGAAGGTGACGCTATTGTTAACACCAATGCGGCTTTCAATACTGCAGTGGTAGAGAAGCTTGGCGAAGTAACCATCCCCGAGCCCACCACGGCCACGCTTTCTCTGCTGGCGTTGGCTGGATTGGCTGCTCGCCGTCGCCGTAAGTAAGACTATTTTCGGTAAATGTCAAATTTCAGCCGCTGTTCGATGCTTGAACAGCGGCTTTTTCTATGCACGCAAAACAGCATGACGCGTGGTGAGTCATCTATGTAAGCGGTGAATCACCACCTGGGCTGAATAGTTTCGCGTGTCGGCTGGTTTGTGAATGTGTCAGCAGTCCTAACTGCTGTAGAAACTGCTTGCAAGAGCAGGGGTGGAGAGAGTACAATGCCTGCAATGAACAAATTTCTTTTCTTGTTACCGCTTGCTTTGAGTCCGGTTGCTGCCCAGGTGGCCGATGCAAAGGCCGCCTGCATGACTGCGCTGGATGCTGTGAAGAAGGCGCAGAGCGAAAATCTGGGGCCGGTGGTTACGGCGGTGCTTGATGCCACGGGTGGAGATGAGCAGGCATACCTGCGATTGATGCGTGAGGCTGCGGATGCCGGGCATCCCGTAGCGCTGGTGTGGTCTGCCTCTCAGACGCTTCGTCAGTTGTATGCCGGGCGTGCGGATCTTGTCAATGCGCCCGCAGCGAAGAATGTGCGAGCAGCCATCGAGCAGGCCGCCGGCACCGGATACGTGCCCGCAGTGGTGGAAATGGCGCATCTGAGCGGAAGCGGCATAGGTGCTGAGAGCAACGAAAAAGAGGGCATGAAGCATCTCATGAAGGCCTGCACGGCCGGCAGCCAGCGTGCACGCGCGGCCTATCTGCTGTTGTCCGGGCGTCTCGAAAAGGAAGGAGCAGAGGGTGCGGCAGTTGCTTCAGAACTCAAGAAAAAGAATTTCTACGTGGAAGAAATGCTGGCATCACTCAGCGCCAGAACGGATATGGAAAAGAGTCTGGGCTGGCTCACCAAGGCCGCTGAGCACGGCAGCCCGAGCGCCGCCTGCACGCTGGCGCTGCACTATTTCCAGCAGAAGCAGTTTGCGAAGGGCTATGAGCTGCTGAAACTGGCTGTGGAGCGTGAGTACCCCGAGGCCCTGGCTCAGCTGGCTTCCATGAGCCTGCCGGATGCCACGCTGCCGCCTGAGCTGCGCGAGCTCATCAAGCCCGATACCGAGGCCGCAATCCGCCTTTTCCAGCGTTCGATGCTGCTGGGGTATTCAGATGCCATCATCCCCCTGGCGGGCGAGCTCCACAAACAGCCCGAGAAATACTCTGCCGAGCGGGTATTTGAGCTGTACCGACTGGCAGCCGATGCGGGGGATCCGCGTGGCGGCGTGGCGTACGGCTACTGCCTGACCGTGGGGCGTGGATGCAAAGCCGATGGTGAGCAGGGGGTGCGCATTCTGAACCAGCTGGTGGATGCCGGGGTCTCCTTTGCCAATATGGCACTGGCCGATTTGTACTTCAACGGTTCCGGCGTAGAACCCAATCTGACCAAGGCTCTTTCCTGTCTGTCCGCTGCTTCTGCAGCCGGGGTTCCACAGTGTTACACGCTCATGGCTGTCATTGCGCAACTGGGCAACGCCTCCCGGGCGTCTGATCCATTCCGCGCAAAGACTTACCTGCGCATGGCAACAGAGCGTGGCGAGCGGAATCCGCAGGAGGCGTTTGACACCATGGTTCAGTCCGGAGGATGGAAGTTCATTCCATAACGGAACTGAATCTGCAGGCTGCCGTGCTGGCAGCTACTGACCCGCTGCATGGCCCTGTGGATGGAGCCATGCAACGGGCTTTGTTGTTGCTGCAGCATGGAGCCGACCCCAGCGGCACAATCGATGCCATGATAGAGAGGGATGAGTGCTTTTTCGAGTCTACGGATCAAAATAGTCCTGCATATCAGTCTGCCGTAGCAAATGAAATCATCCTGATTCAAATGCTGGCGAATGCCGGAGCAACCCTTTCCCGCGAATCCTATGATTCGGCGCGTTACAACTGTGCGCCATGCGTGCAGACCGTGCTTCGGAGTATATGTGCAGCTTCAGAGCTGGGCGGTACCTGACCTCCGGTTGATGTGTCCGCGAACGATAAATTGCTCCAAAGTGCCCTTTAGGCTTGATTATTCGTGGCAATACAGGCATAATAAGTCAACGGCGCGCGTGTGTGCCGTAGTATCAGAACGAAATCGCAACCCCTCAGAGGAGCCATGATTCGCATATACACGCAGACGGAGAACGGTATATCCCGCACGGTAGGCCTGGATGAGCAGGAAAACCGCCGTGGTGATGTATTCTGGATTGATTTGCTGACTCCTGATGCCGAGGAGCTGAGATACGCAGAATCTCTCTGCAGCATCGAAATGCCCACCAAGGACGAGATGCGCGAAATTGAGGCCACCTCTCGTCTGTATTGTGAGGACGGCGGGCGCTTCATGACCACCACGGTGCTGTCTCGCGTGGAAACGGATGAACCCATCATCTCGGAAATCACCTTCATTCTGAAGAGCAAGCTGCTCATCACCATACGCCACACGGATTCTTACTCCTTCCGCATGTTCTCGCAGCAGCTGCTGCGCATGAGTCAGACTAACCGCGACCTGGTATTCATCGGTCTGCTGGAATCGCTGGTAGACCGCCAGGCCGACGTGCTGGAACGATTCGGTACGGATCTGGATACGCTTTCCAAGAAGGTATTCGGCACGCACCACACGCGCCGCAAGCAGAAAGTGGAGGACCCGGATACCGATGACCTGCGTGACGCACTGGAAGAGCTGGGCCGCGTGGGTGACCTCATCACCCGCCAGCGCGATGCCCTGGTGAACCTGCTGCGACTTATCACCTATGCCGGCAACGAGGAAAGCTGCATAGGCGAGGATAATCTCTACATGCCGCTGCGTTCCGTTTCCCGAGACGTGAACTCCCTCTCCGAATACGCCGCGTTCCTTTCCAATAAGATTAACTTCATGCTTGATGCGGTGCTCGGGCTCATCAACATCGAGCAGAACGACATTTTCAAGGTATTCACCATCATGAGCGTGGTGTTCCTGCCGCCCACGCTCATTGCCAGCATGTTCGGCATGAACTTCAAGTTCATCCCCTTCCTGAACACGGACTGGGGTGTGTGGGTGTCGCTGGTGCTCATGGTGCTTTCCGGCGCGCTGCCGCTCATCATCTTCAAAATCAAACGCTACATCTGACCATGATTCCGATTCGCAAGGTAGTTACCCCCGACCAGGAGATATACAAGGCTGATATCCTCATCGAAGCTCTGCCGTACCTTCAGGCATACCGCGACCAGACCATCCTCATCAAGTTCGGCGGCTCCGCCATGGATAACCCCGATCTGGTGAAATCCCTCATGCGCGATATCGTGGTGATGGAGACCATGGGGCTGAACCCTGTGGTGGTGCACGGCGGTGGCAAGGCCATTTCCAAGGCCATGGCCGATGCCGGGCTCGAGGCCCGCTTCGTGAATGGTCTGCGTGTGACCACGCCTGAGGCGATTGATATCGTGGAGCGCACGCTGAGCGGAACCATTAACCCCGGCCTGGTGGAAATGATGCGCGCCCATGGCGGCAAGGCAGTGGGTATTCCCGGCACGAACGTGTTTGTGGGCGAGAAAATCATGGAAAAGGATGCTGAGGGGAATCCGGTGGATATCGGCATGGTAGGCAACGTCATCGGCTGCCAGCTCTCCCGCGTGAAAGAAGCGCTTTCCCTGCAGCTCACGCCTGTTATTTCTCCTCTGGCCCGTGAGCTGGGCACCAATCATTCCCTGAATGTGAATGCCGACCTTGCGGCAGCGGCTCTGGCCCGCGAGCTCAAGCCGGTGAAGCTGGTGTATATTTCAGACGTGCCCGGTCTCATGAATGACCCGAAGGATCCTTCCACCATCATTCAGAGTATCAACCGCAAGGAAGCGTTCGAGCTCATCGAGCAGGGCGTGATTTCCGGCGGCATGATTCCCAAGGTCCAGAGTTGCATTGATGCCATTCATTTTGGTGTCAACAAAGTCACAGTTCTGGACGGCCGTGTGCCCCATGCCGTGCTGATGGAACTGCTGACCGATGAAGGTGCCGGCACCATGGTAGTCCGCGACAAATACAATCTGGGCTGAACCGGAAAGAAGGATTTTTATGGATATCAAAGCCATTGACAAACAGTTTGTAGCAAACACCTATAACCGCTTCCCGGTTCAGATCGTCAGCGGCAAGGGTTCTCTGGTCTATGATGAGACCGGAAAGGAATATATTGATCTGGGTACCGGCATTGCTGTCAACACCTTTGGTGTGGCAGACGATACCTGGCAGCAGGCCATCATTGCGCAGCTGGGTAAGGTCCAGCATATGTCCAACCTGTACTATACGGAGCCCTGTGCGCAGCTGGCCCAGATGATGTGCGAAAAAACCGGCATGAAGAAGGTCTTCTTCGCCAATTCCGGCGCTGAGGCCAATGAGTGCGCCATCAAGGTGGCAAGAAAGTACTCTGCCGAAACCAAGGGCGCGGACTGCTTTACCATCATTATTTTGGAAAACAGCTTCCATGGCAGAA
Source organism: Akkermansia sp. (assembly GCA_045654325.1). GTDB lineage: Bacteria > Verrucomicrobiota > Verrucomicrobiia > Verrucomicrobiales > Akkermansiaceae > Akkermansia. The sequence continues at coordinate 29 of JAZONE010000100.1, read as the reverse complement.
CCCTTACCACCCTGTCTCCTACCGGTCAG
>JAZONE010000099.1:0-9909 GCA_045654325.1 Akkermansia sp. | reverse complement strand
CACTTCGTTCGGGGTTCCGGGTATATTTAACACCAAACCCAGCGTTCCGCCGCGTTGCGGCTCCACGCTGGGCTATGATTATGCCGCCCTGACGGGCTCAAATTTCCGCTCGCCGTTGGCTCGCCAAAGTCCAATTTATCGAGCTGCATTATAATTTCCGGACTTTTTAGAAGTTCGCGGATTCTGATTTGCCGCTGTCGGCTTAATCCTTGGCTGATTTTGGGTCGAGGGCATCGCGGAGGCCATCGCCGAGGAAATTGAGGGCGAGGAGGGTGAGACAGAAGAACAACGCGGGGAAAAAGAGCAGCTCCGGGGTGGCTTCCATGCGGTCTGCACCTTCCTTGATGAGCGTACCCCAGGAGGAATTGGGGGCGCGCACCCCGAGGCCGATGAAGGAAAGAGTGCTCTCCGTGAGCATGATGCCGGGCACAGCCAGCGTGGTATAGACAACCACGGTGCCAAGCAGATTGGGTGCAATGTGGCAGAAAAGAATGCGCAGATGCCCCAGCCCCAGGGAGCGGGCGGCCAGCACGTATTCCTGAGACTTGATTTCCAGGGTCTGCGTGCGCACGATTCGCGCCAGCGTGAGCCAGCCCAGGGCACCAATGGCAATGAAAAGCGGCACCAGCCCCAGAATGGGAGCCACGCTTTCGCGGCTCCAGCCGGTGGTTTCGACCACCCAGTTGGTGAGTTCTCTGCTCGGCTGCTCGATACTCAGGGAAAAGACAATCACCAGCACGATGAAAGGCAAAGCAAACAGCACATCCACCGTGCGCATCATCAGCGCATCGGTTCGCCCGCCTATGTAGCCGGAAACCAATCCGTAGCTCAGGCCGATGATGAAGGAAACCAGCGTGGCCACGAGCCCCACCAACAGAGAAATGCGCCCGCCATAAAGCACACGGGCCAGCAGGTCACGCCCAAGCTGGTCGGTGCCGAAGGGATGCGACCAGCTGCAGTCTGCTGCGATATCGGCCAGGTTGGTGGCATTCGGGTTCGCAATGCAGGGGAAAAGAGGCAGCACAAAGCAGGCAAAAGCCATAAGCAGCAGGAACACCAGCGAAACCATGGCAGCGCGGTTGCGCAAGAGACGGCGGCGGGCGTCCTTCCACAGGGAGTTTCCTTGTTCGTAGTTCTTTTTCATCAGGCAGCACCCTGCGAACGCAGGCGGGGGTTGAGGGCGACCAGCACCAGGTCCACCACAAGGTTAGCAATCACAATAAGCACGCCGTAGCAGAACACCAGCCCTTGGATGAGGAAGTAGTCGCGGTCAGTAGTGGCATTCACAAAATGCAGCCCCATGCCCGGCACCTGGAAACAGGTTTCCACCACAAAGGAACCGGTGATAAGTGCCGCAAAGGCGGGGCCCAGATACGACACCGCCGGCAGCAGGCCGCTGCGCAAGGCATGCACAAACAACAGGCGCCCCGCCCGCACCCCCTTGGCACGTGCCGTACGGATAAAATCGGAAGCCAGCACCTCCACCATGCCACCGCGCGTGAGTCGCGCAATATAGGCAGCATTGATAAGACCCAGAGTAAGCGCCGGCAGCACCGCACACAGCGGGTCATCCCACCCTGCAACACTGAGCCCCGGCACATGCAGCCCGAGCGTAAGCCCGAAAAGCGGAGCAATCACAAAGGCCGGAATGCAGATACCGGCCATGGCCAGCAGCATGAACATCGCATCCGGCCAACGGTTGCGCCAGTAGGCCGCCAGCATGCCGGCGGGAATCCCCAGCACGATGGCAATCCCCATACCCAGCACCCCCAGCCAGAGCGATACGGGAAACGCCTGCCCGATGATGTCTGCCACCTGCACTCCCTCTCGCACCAGCGAGGGGCCGAAATCGCCTGCGGTGAGGATTCCCTTCCAGTAGTTCCAGTACTGCACCAAGGCACTCTGGTCCAGGCCATAGAGGGCATTGAGCTGTGCCATGATATGCTCCGGCAGCTTGCGCTCCCCCAGGAAAGGATTGCCGGGCAGCAGACGCACCAGAAAGAAGGTGATGGTCTGCAGCACAAAAATCACGAGGACACCCTGCCCGAGTCGCTTGAGAAGAAGTTTAATCATGGCTTGAGCTGTACAGCATCGAGGGGGTGATTATCCAGAAGCAAAGGGTTCCAGCCCTGCACGCGGACATCCTTGAGATAAGTGCGTTCACTCCAGTAAAGCGGAATGATGGGCTGCTCCTGCATCATGATGTTTTCTGCCCGGTAGAGATGAGCGCGGCGGGCATCGGCGCTCCACGACTCGCGAGCGTTTACCAGCGCCTTGTCGAACTCTGCGCTGCCCCAGCCGGTGCAGTTGTTGCCGCCGCCGCTGCGCCACAGCTCCACAAAGGTGGCGGGGTCAAGGTAATCGCCACTCCACGAGGAGGATGAAATATCGTAATCTCCGTTCTGCTGGGCAGCTTTGTAGGCTGTCCACTCGCAGGCGCGGATTTCCACATGAATGCCCAGCACCTTCTGCCACATGGCCTGAATGGTTTCGGCCATAATGCGCTGCACATCACGGCTGGTGGTCATGATTTCCAGCGTCGGGAATCCCTTCCCCCCGGGGAATCCTGCCTCTGCCAGCAGCTTGCGGGCCAGCTCCACCTGCTCGGCGCGGGGAGCGCAGGTAAAGGAACTGTCATACCCCGCACCGGGTGGAGTGAAGCAGGAAGCCGCCCGCCCGGCGCCGCGCACCACGTCGTTCACCAGAGATTCGCGGTCGATGGCCAGCGACAGCGCACGGCGCACGCGGACATCATTCAACGGAGGGCGACTGGTGTTCAGTCGATAGAAAATGGTGCAGTAATAGGGATCCTGACAGAAAACTTCGCCTTTCTGCCGGGCTTTGGACAGCAGCTCAGGCGGCACATTGTTGGAAATGTGCAACTTGCCATCGTAAAACATGCGGGTTTCGGTGTAGCCGTTCACAATGGGCAGGAAGCGGATACCACGGTTCTTCACCTCCGCAGCGCGCCAGTAGCGAGGATTAGCGGTCACCTGCAGGTAATCATTGAAATGGTGCGAGTCCAGCACATAGGCTCCATTGCCCACCCAGTTGCCCACGCGGCTCCACAGGCTGCGGCGGTCGAGCATGCCACCATGAGCCTCCACTGCGTGCGCCGGCACCGGACACCAGGTAAAATGCAGCATTAGGTGCAGCAGGTGCGGCATAGGGCCGGTGAGGTGAATCTTCAGCGTGCGGTCATCGGTGGCCTGCACACTCACCTCATCCCAGGAGCACTCGCCGCGGTTGTATTTCTCTGCATTCCGGATGGGGTAAAGCATCTCGGCATACTTACCGCCGAACTCAGGGTGCAGCAGGCGCTTCCAGGCATACACGAAGTCGTGTGCCGTCACTGGTTTACCATCGCTCCAGCAGGCTTCGCGCAGGTGAAATGTCCATTCCCGGGCCCATTCATCATGCTCCCAGCTTTCCGCCATGCCGGGGTGAATGATGGTCTCATCCTTCGCATCCGGACGCACCAGTCCCTCCAGCAGCGTGGCAATAATCTTGCCATCCGCCACAGCAGTGGCCTTGTGCGGGTCAAGGCTGAGCGGTTCCTGGTTATTCCCCACAATGAGTATACCCTGCTCCGCAGCCTTTTCTGCCGAACTCCGAGAATCGCCACACCCGGCCAGCAGCAGGGAGGTCAGACACAAACAGATGGACGGCAGCAGTTTCACGTGCTCCATTTTACCACAGTCAAATCAGCGGGCAAGCCCGCAATGCGTCACGATTGATTGTCACCACTCCGCGGATACGCTGATACCTGTGAGGCAATTTGAAAGCAGCTCAGCTCTGAATTACTTGCGACGGCGGCGAGATATCATGCCTGCCAATGCCAGCAGACTCAGCGTAGCCGTTGCAGGCTCCGGCACCATACGCCAGGAGGAGTCGAGGACAAAGACACCGGACACGAACGCATCATCGCTGCCATAGAGGGTTTCGTCCGCAAAGAAGAGACGCCCGTCCTTCTCGTTAATAACAACATCTGCATAGAAGAGGCCGTCTGTCTCCGTATCAAAATCATCAGAATCAGTCAGCCAGAGACCAGCTACCAGGCCTTCCTCGTCGTACGTCACCCCCCACAGCGTAATGGAATGCGAGAGCGCAGTCTTGCCATCAGAGTGAATGGAAAGGGAAATACCGCCGCCGTCTTCAAAGATTTCAGTAAAATCAACATCGAAGTTGTCAGGACTGCTTCGATCATACATCCAGGGGGCAGCCAGCAGGTAGGTCAGGTCGCTTTGCTGAAGACCTTGCAGGTCATAGAAGTACTGCTCTTCGGGGTTATATGGATAGGTCAGAGTCAGTACAGGCGTAGTACCATCCTCATCATAGGCTGAGCCAAACTCATCGTATGTTCCGTAAAAACGCTCCCAGATAGGGTCGTTCTCAGAAGCCCAATCCGTGCCGTTCTGGTTCAGGGGGACATACACCCCCGAAATCCACCAGTTGAGGGCAGTCATGATAAAGCCCCCTTTATACGTCTGTTGATTATTCTCAACGAACTTCTTCCAGATATCGTTGACATCTGGAGGAGTAGTGCTGGTAATCTGGCTTTCGCAGTAAATATTCTGCCACCAGGCAATCAGATTGGAGGCAGAGGCCGCATAGCACATCAGGGCCTCTGGATGGCCATATTCCAGGCTGGCCTTGTTGACGTCATACCAGCCGGTGGTTTCGTCGACATTCTGCGCCCATACCGTTTTGTAGGTATCGGGAATATCATACTCTACGGCAGCAGAAGCGACTCGAGCGAGAGCCCGAGAGACAGCACCAAATGGTGAAAAGCTTTCATATAATGGATAACAGTATGGTAGGAATCATGCCAGATTGCTCCCGCAAAGTCAATTCAGATAACGACGGCTGCCACAGAACAGGTCAAGGCGCCCACCAGCAGGACCAGCAAATCTGAAACAGACCCGAATTTTGGAACCGTGGCGTGATTTCGTGCTGACAGAGGGGGAGGTTTCGTGTATAATGTGCGCACGCGTTATGGCTTTCACACACTTACACGTTCACACGGAATACTCTCTGCTCGATGGCATGATCCACACGAAGGATCTGATTAAGAAATGCGTGGAGCTGGGGATGAGCTCGGTTGCCATTACCGACCATGGCAATGTGTTTGCGGCAATTGAGTTCATGGTGAACGTGAAGAAGCACAACAAAGGGGTGCTGGAGTGGAACAAGGAACACCCGGATGAGAAAAAGCCGGTATTCAAGCCGATTCTGGGCTGCGAGGTATACGTGGCGCCAACGCCTCTGGATGTGAAGAAGCAGATTCCCGGGCGCAACAAGTACTGCCACCTGGTGCTGCTGTGTGAAAACAACATCGGCTGGGAAAACCTCATCAAGATTGTCTCGCGCGGGCATCTGGACGGCTTCTACTACAAGCCCCGTGTGGACTACGACACGCTGCGTGAGTTCAGCAAGGGACTTATCTGCCTGACAGGTTGCCTGGCAGGCCCGATGCAGGAATGGCTGCTGCGCGATGAGCCGGAGAAAGCCGAAGCAGAGCTGCTGAAACTGGTGGATATCTACGGCAAGGATAACGTGTTTGTGGAGCTGCAGGACCACGAAATTGAGGAGGAGCGCCGCGTGATTCCTGATCTGGTTCGCATTGCCCGCAAGCATAATGTGCCGCTGGTGGTAACAAATGACGCTCACTTCCTGAATGCAGACGACCACGACGCGCACGATATTCTCATCTGCGTGGGCACAGGCAACAAGCGTATGGATTCCAAGCGCATGCGCTACCCGAAGAGCGTTTACTTCAAGAGCGAGGAAGAAATGCGCCAGCTCTTCCCGGAATACCCGGATGCCTATGAGAACACCAACGTGATTGCCGAGCGCTGCAATACCTCCATCAAGCTGGACTCCACCTCCACTGAACGATACCCGGAGTTCGCCCCGGAGGACGGCTCTACCCGCGAAGAATACCTGCGCAAAATCTGCTACGAAGGTCTGGCCGAACGCTACGGCAAGGAACGCGCAGAAAACGACCAGGAGCTGCGCGCCCGTCTGGATTACGAGCTGGGCATCATCAACCAGCTGCGCTTCCCGAGCTACTTCCTCATCACGGCAGATTTCATCAACTGGGCAAAAGACCACGATATTCCTGTGGGGCCGGGTCGTGGTTCCGCCGCCGGTTCGCTGGTGGCCTACGTGATGAAAATCACCAACATCGACCCCTACGCCTTCAACCTGATTTTCGAACGCTTCCTGAACCCGGAGCGTGTGAGTCCGCCGGATATCGATATCGACTTCTGCCAGACCCGCCGCCCGGAGGTGATTGACTACGTGCGCCACAAGTACGGTGAACGTGCCGTGACCCACATCATCACCTACGGCACCATGGGCGCCAAATCCGTTATCAAGGACGTAGCCCGCGTACTGGACATGAGCTATGGCGACAGCGATAAGATTGCCAAGCTCATTGAAAGCGGCCCCGGCGTGACGCTGGACAAGAGCTATGCCGCCAGCGAAGACCTGCGCAACCTGGTGGAACAGGACGATACCTACCGCGAAATCTGGAACTACGCCAAAAAGCTGGAAGGCACTGTGCGCAACGTGGGTATGCACGCCGCCGGTGTGGTGATTGGTGACCGCCCGCTGGACGAATACGTGGCGCTCACCCGCGACGACCTGAGCAACCCGCACGGTGAAGTGGTGGCCCAGTGTGATATGGGCGCCATTTACAACGCCGGTCTGCTGAAGATGGACTTCCTGGGGCTCAAGACACTCACGGTGATGAAGGACGCTGAGTCCTACGTGCGCTGGCGTGTACCCGATTTCCGCTACGATGCCGTAGACATTGCCGACAAGGCGACCTACGAGCTGCTGAACCGAGGCGACACCATGGGTGTGTTCCAGCTCGAATCCGGCGGTATGGTTGATACCTGCCGACGCTACGGTATCGACAACATTGAAGATATCATTGCTCTGCTCGCCCTGTACCGTCCGGGAGCCATGCAGTTCATGGACGACATGATTGCTGTGAAGAAGGGCTTGAAGCAGGCGGAATACGAGCACCCGCTGCTGGAGACGGTTTCCGGCCTGACCTACGGCGTGATGATTTACCAGGAACAGGTGCAGGCCGCAGCCAAGCTGCTGGCAGGCTACACCCTGGGTGGTGCTGACCTTCTGCGCCGAGCCATGGGTCACAAGGACATGCAGGAAATGGCAGAGCAGCGCCGCCGCTTCGTGAAGGGCTGCTGGGATGTGAACCAGATTGACGAAAAGACAGCCAACGCTATTTTCGACAAGATTCAGAAATTCGCCGGCTACGGCTTCAACAAATCCCACTCTGCCTGCTACGGCCACATCTCATACTGGACCGCCTACCTGAAAGCGCACTACCCGGTGGAATTCCTCTGCGGTCTCATGACCAACGAAGCGACCAATGAAAAGATTGGCGTATTCATTCAGGAAGCCATCCGCATGGGCATTGAGGTGCTTGGTCCCTGTGTGAACCACAGCGAGGTGAAGTTCCAGCCGGAAACCATGCCGAACGGCAAGCTGGCCGTACGCTTCGGTCTGGCTTCCGTCAAGAGCATGAGCTCGGAAACCGTGCGAGTCATCGTGGAGGAACGCAAGAAGAACGGGCCCTACAAGAGTCTGGAAGATTTCTGCTACCGCATCCCGCCGCAGAACGTGCGCCGCAACCAGATTGAAGTGCTGGTGCAGTGCGGCGCCTTTGACTGGATGCACGTGTGCCGGGCCCAGATTTTCGAGAGCATCGAGCAGTGCATCAACGGCGCCAGCAGCGTGCACAAGGACGCCGAAGCCGGCCAGATGGCGCTCTTCGATATGATGGAGACAGCATCCGCCCCAGTGGAATCTGCCACGGTGCAGGAATGGCCCAAGGAGAAGCGACTGGACGATGAAAAGTTCCTGACCGGCGCCTACTTCACCGGTAACCCGCTGGACAGCATGCGCGGCATCATCGATTCGCCCAAATATCTCCCCATTGGCACCCTGCCCGACCTGACGGCTGAGGAATGCCGCGGCAGCCGCGATATGGCCGGCATGCTGCGCACCGTTACCATCAAGGTGAGTAAGAGCGGCCAGAAGTTCGCCATCATTGCGGTGGAAGACTTCACCGGCAGCACAGAAGCTTTGCTCTGGGGCGATTCTTACACAAAGGCTGCAGAACAGGAAGGCCTGCTCACTGCCGGCAATTTCGTGCAATTCCGCGCCAGAATCTCAGAAGATGAAAAGACCGGCGGCAAAAAGGTTTCCGCGAACGGACTTGAGCAGATTGGCGCCGGCAGCGGCAAACGCCGCGGCGGCAAGCCGAAGTTCTACGAAATCACCCTGAACACCGCCCGCCACAACGCCGGTGATCTGGAGCTCATCAAGAGTATCCTGCTCAAGTATCCGGGTAAGATGCCGGTGCACATGACATTCCGCAACTCGCTGGGCAACCGGGTCAGCATTGAGCTGGGCGAACGCTACTGCGTGAGCCCCGGCGCCAGGCTGGATGAAGAACTCTCACTTTATTCCTGAGCATGAAAGAAGCCTGGCGCATGTGGGCCCTGGTGGCGGCTCTTGGTCTGGTTGCAGGCGGTGCAGCCGGCTATTATCAGCAGTGGAAGCAGAATGGCAAAGCCCCCCAGGTCAACGAAGAACAACCGTTGCAGTTGAGCACTGATTCCTTCAGCCTGCGACTTTTTCAACATGCGCTGGAGGCAGAAACCGGCGGCAATGTACTGGTAGCACCCCATATCTTAACCGAAACGCTGCTGGCTTTACAGGAGCTGGCAGGTGGTAAGACTCTGGAGGACCTGCAGTCACTGCAGCTCAGCCCGGAGCACCACCTCCGCAGCAGCGAACCTCAGAGCGGTATCCTGCTGGGCATGGACTTCAGTCTGCCGAGAGGCCCCAGGGCAGATTACGTGATGGCTCTGCCGTTTTCAGACAATGTTCCCATGGCTCTGGGGCTTTTCAACGGCACCCTTGCACCTGTCACGGGGCGTGCAGAAGCTCAACTGGCAGACAGCACCATGGTCACAGAACGCACAAAACTTCTGGCAGGCTACGCTGCATCATTCCGCGCAGAATGGCAGGTCCCGTTCTACTACGCTGATACCCGGACAGCCGATTTTGACAACGCATCCGGCGGCATGCCTCATTTCCGCCAGATGCGCAGCCGTGGTGCTTACCGCATTGCTACGGCAGAAGATAACAGCTGGAAGGCGGTCGCGCTGCCGATGCAGGCCCGGAACTCCGGCAAGGTGCCTCTGGTTCTGATTGCCATTCTTCCCGCCGGGTCAGCACGCGATTTTGCAGGAAAACTTACCCCCGACCAACTGACTGCCATACGCCGGGCGCTGGCTGAGGCATCACCGGAAGATACGCTGGTGGAATTTCCCCGACTGGAGCTTCAAGTGCAGCCCAACAATAAACGAGATTCCTTGCGACGACTCGGGCTCAAGGCTCTGTTTGATACGGAGACTGCCGACTTTTCCCAACTCACATCGGAAAAGATTCATCTTGGCGCTCTCGTAGAAGCACTGAACATTTCCCTCGTTGAATCCGCCCAGGATTCTCAACCAAACGAAAACCTTGATGCCGCTGCACGGTATATCAGCTTCAACCGACCCTTCGTCTGGTTGCTTGCAGACCTGCACACCGGCACGCCCATTGAGTTTATAGGGCTCGTGGAGGAAATGTGATTGGGGAACTTCTAAAAAGTCCGGAAATTATAATGCAGCTCGATAAATTGAAATTTGGCGAGCCAACGGCGAGCGGAATTTTGAGCCCGGAGGGCGACATATCAATAGCGAGGGGTAGAGCCCGTCACGCGTAGCGTTGGCGGGCGGAACCCCTCGTATGCAAAAAAATCATCCGGAACCCGTGGAACGGGTGACAGGAGCCGTGGAAATGTTGAATGCCAAAGTCCTA
>JAZONE010000098.1:0-2974 GCA_045654325.1 Akkermansia sp. | reverse complement strand
TGTTTGCCCGTGGCACATTCTTCTGCCAGGTAGGTGATACCGAAACCACCCTGCCCGAGCCTGCGGATGATACGGTACTGCCCCAGCACAAGCCCGGCGGGCAGGATAAGCAGATTCTGAGATTTAGCAGTGCTCATGGTGGTATGTAAAAGGAGAGAAATCAGAGCCGGAGCAACTCCGGTACTTGTTATCAGCGCAGTAAATCGTACATGACCACACCACGCTTGTAAAGAAAATATTAGCCAGCGGCAGGCGAGTTTCCTTTATAACTGTTGGCGCTCGCCCCGGGATGCGTCAAAACGTACTTGCATTGTCTCATGAATAGGGTACAATAGCACCCCATGAAGAACATTCTCATCATCTCCGGCCACACCAACACCACCACCGACTCTGTGGCCAACAAGACAATCATGCAGCAGCTCGAAACCGCCCTGCCCAGCGCCCGCACCGTGTACCTCGACCGCCTGTATCCGGATTTCAGAATCGATGTGCAGGCCGAGCAGCAGAATCTGCTGTGGGCAGACGTCATCGTGCTGCAATTCCCTGTGTTCTGGTTCTCCATGCCCTCGCTCCTGCACCGCTGGATGGAAGATACCTTCCTGCACGGCTTCTCCCACGGGAGCACGGGCGACAAGCTGCGCGGCAAGACACTTGTAGTCTCCTACACCACCGGTGCCCCCGCCGATGCCATGAACTGGGAAGACTGCTTCGGCAACCTGAAGGGAGCCTGCGGATTCACCGGCATGGAATGGGGCGGCTGCGTAGGCACAGGCGGGGTTTCCTACCAGCTGCGCAACGACCCGCAGATGCTGGCCGAAATAACCGCCAAGGCAGAGCAACACGCCCGCCGCCTGGTAGAGCACCTGCAGATGCTCAGCTGAATGCAGCAAGCTACCCCGCCCCGCAGCAGATTACCAGCTGCGGGGCTTTTTGCAGTGTGTGCAGGCCTCAATGGCCTGCTCGAGCACCTGCTGCACGTTTTTTACCTGCGGAATATCCATGAACCCCAGCTGCTGCACCTCGTCGTGCACGCCTTTATCGATATACCACCCCTTCCGCTCGGCGAAAACGATATTGCCGCTGCCATCTCCCCGCACAGCCACGGTTTCCACCAGGTCCCACTGCAGAGGGAATGCGCAGGGGCGGAACCCGAAGGGCGTGGCCTCCATCACAATAGCGCGCTTACTGGTGAGCAGGTAGAAGGCATGGCACCGGGCATGCGATTTCCGCCAGCGGCTGAACAGAAAACATGCGGAGGGAATGCAGATTACCAGAGCCACCGGAAAAGTCTGCCAATACTCAATTTCGTAATAAAAGCCCCCCGCCGCAGGCGGGCAGAAGGTGATGAGCAGCACGACAGCCACGATACTCAACGCATGCCAACGCAGCATCGGATCCATCGGCGTCTCCGGCCGCAGCACCAGCAGCACCTGCTCGTCCTCCTTCAGAACAGCTCGAACATGATTGATTTCACGAGGCTTCAGCCCCCAGTCAAGAATACTCATCATTCGTCATCAGTTCCGATTCCTATCGGGCAATTCAAATCATGGCGCGGTGCGGAAAAATTATTTCCCCGCAGAGGAGGTGGCATCTGAAAGGCGCTTTTTTTCTTCTAGGAAACGAACCACGGCATCCAGCTCCTCGTTCCGGGCACGTGACATAGCCATATCGAATTCAACCGGGCCGCGCACAATGTAATTGAGCATTTTATAATTGCACTCATCCACCGCTTCACGGATAGCGGGCTCAAGGCTCATCATGGGATTCTTTGCCATAAGTTCCAGTGCTTTCCCGGGATTATTGGCCTCCACCGCCTCCACCAGCGCTGCGGGTTCTTTCTGCGGGTTGTGCTGCACATAGGCATACACCCCGTAGATGGCGCCACCAAAGCAGATCATATGCAGGAAACTGATGAGATAGCCCTGCCCGGTCATCGGTTCATAGGTAGTGGAGCGGATGGTATCCCACACGCATTTGCTCAGGAAGCCGATTCCCAGCAAGGTAAGCAGTGTATTCAGCACATCTCCTCTGCCGGCTGAACTACGGCGCGCCACGATAACCAGCAGAATCGTGCAGATAAACATGAGCAGCGAGCAGAGCTGGTAAAGCATATCGGCAAACAGACGCCCCATGGTGCCCCAGAACAAAGCCAGAAAACCGCGCTCCGGGTTGCAGCGCCGCACCATGATGAACGAATACACCACCGGCACTACCACCATGGCTCCCGCGCACCAGAGACGAGCCTCCAGATACGGCAGCAAGTCATCACCCCGGTGCCCCATGTAGAACAACCAGGCCACACCCAGCCAGCAAATCAGAGATACGGGAGCGCCCAGGTAAATATCGCCCACACCATAGTGCAGGTTTATCTTATTGGCCGTGGCAATGAGCAAGCCGCTGAACCCCAGAACAGCCAGCACCAGCGCAGCCACGCCGAGATTTCCCAGAAACTCCTGCTGCGCATACTCGGGCATAGGCGTGGGAGCCGTTGCAGCCATTGCCTGCCCCAGCAGGCACAGCAGCACCACAAATAAAAATGTTACCTTCTTCATACTCAGACCAGAAATATTGTGCGGCAGGAGTATAATCGCCAACTGTTGGAGAGTCAAGCCCCGTGTGAATATGGCATGAACAAAGGGAGCTGTTTCAGATTTGCTGCACCATTCTGCTTAATAACGCAATGAATTTTGCGTTGGCATCATTAGAAAAACTGTTATCCTTCCAGGCAAATTGGAAGTTGGCGAGCCCATACAGGCGCACGTAGTGCGCGGAATTCTGAGCCCGTAGGGCGGCATAATCATAGCCCAGCGTGGAGCCGCAACGCGGCGTAACGCTGGGTTTGGTGTTAAATATACCCGGAACCCCGAACGAAGTGAGTGGGTGGCAGGGAGGCCGCAGCTTATTGTGGCGCAACGCTTTCTGCCGCCCACTCGCCATGCTCGGGGCTCTGATATCATTTTCGTTTTACCCAGGG
>JAZONE010000097.1:0-25831 GCA_045654325.1 Akkermansia sp. | reverse complement strand
GGTGAACCTGGCCCGCATGCTGGTGGGTGACCCGGAGCTGGTGGTGATGGATGAACCCGCCGCCGGGCTTGACCCGCGCGCGAGGGTGGAGTTCAAGCACTGTGTGCGCGAGTTGCAGAAGCAGGGTAAGACTCTGCTCATATCCTCCCATATCATTTCCGAGCTGGCCGAGATGTGTGATTCCGTGATTCTGATGGATAAGGGGCGCATTTTGTACCAGGGGGCATGTGCCGAGGTGCAGCCGAAGCAGCAGCGGGTGGTATATGAGTTCGCAGTAGCCGGCGATGGGGCAGGGGAGTTGCAGCGGGAACTGGAGCAGCAGCCTGAGTGGAAGGAGGTGCAGCTGGTGGCTCCGGGATGCGTGCGCGCCGAGTACACCGGCGAGGATGGCGAGCCGCTGGCGCTTCAGTTGCGCGCGCTGTCTGCTGCGCATCTGCTCACCCGTGTGGAGCGCTGCAAGGAGACTTTGGAGGAAACGGTGATTAACATGATGAATGACCATGAAAAATGATATTTTTCCGGATTGGTTGCCGCCGGCGCTGGTAAAGGACCTGCGGCAGATGCTGCGCTCCCCGCTGTACATGGTGGGGGTGCTGGCTATGGTGGGCGTGTTCACGGTGCTGATGCTGCGGCAGGAGAGCGGCGCATATGACTTCGCTGCGGTCCTTCTGTGTGCGGTGGTGCCTGCGCGTGTTTCCATGTCGGTGGCAGCTGAGGTGCGCGCCGGGGCGAACTTCATGCGGCTGACTCCGCTGAGCTCGTGGCAGCTGGTGTGGGGTACCTGGGCATCGGCCATGGTGCAGGTGGTGCTGCTGGCGTTGCTGCTGTTACCGGCGGTGGCGCTGTGTGCGACTGATGGCAGCGCAGGGGCAGCCCGGCATTGGGAAATGTACTGCTCCGCGGTGCCGTGTATGGTGCTTGTGGCCTCGGTGGTGGTGGCGCTGGCTCAGGCTACGGCAGGGGCCGGTACTCCGGCGCGCCTGCTGGTGGGTTTTCTGGTGTTGAATAATGTGGTTCTGCTGCCGCTGATGGGTGATTCATTTGTTACTGGTCATTGGGGTGAGAACCTCATGTGGCTGCTGGCTGCCTGTGCGGTGCTGACGGTGGTGCTGCTGGCTGAAGCCCGGCGCCTGTTTGCTCACCCGGCAGAGAATTGCTCTGCTGCGCTGCGCCTGTGCAGCCTGCTGGGGCTGGTGGTTTACGCGGCATTGTTCGTGGATAGCAATCTGAACGATTTTCCCGCCATGCTGGGTGGCTTTGCGGCTGCTGGTGGGCTGGTGCTGGTGGTGGCGCTGTGGGATGCGCTGCGTCCGGTGGAGACTGCTCCCTTGCGGAAGCTCCGCCTGCCCGGGCTGGTTCTGCAGCCGGGCGTGAGCGGTGGTGCGTGGTGGCTGGCGGTTTCCGGGCTTATCTGCGGCGCTGCACTTGCGCCGCTGGTGTGGACTCAGTGGTTTGCCTTGCAGTTCCGCGAGACGGAGGCTTTTCCGCCCATTCCTGCGCTTGGGTGGGAGGATCTGGCGATTGTGTTGGCGGAGCTCTGGGTGGCGCAGCTGGTGTGCCTGCTGGCTGCGGTGCTGGTGTGCTCGCTCGTGCGGCGGCGCAGGCTGGTGCTTTTCATGCTGCTGGTGGTGGTGCAGTTCGTATGTGTGCAGTGCATGGATTATCATCTGACTACGGATGGGGTATCCGTGAATGTATGGTCGCTGCTGCCGCTGCTTCCCGCAGAGATATCGTACGTGAAAATGTGGTTCCTGCCCACCCTGTGGGATGCGGAAGTGCTCGCTTCCCTTCGCCTGCTGCTGGGGGTAAAACTCGCCTGGCTGGTGGTCCTGCTGGTCATTTTCGCGCGCTTCCCGCGAAAATGATACCGCCCTCTCAGAAAAAAAATGGTGTCATACCCGGCAAAAATAAATTTTTTGCCGGGTTTTTGAATTCGCCGTGTCCGGGCTGCAGAAATTTGCAAAAAAAGGCTGAAAATTCAAAGAAAAGGCTTGATTTATGGGAAATTTGGAGTAAACTGTCGCGACCGCGGACTGTACAGGGATGTACTGTCTACCGGTCTCTATCGGGTAATCCGGTGAGGCGATGTACCATATTCCTCGAGGGATGAGGAAAGGGTGAAGTAAGCCGTAAAACCTTGAAAAACAAAATCATAAATAAGTAACATGCCGACTATTAATCAGCTCGTCCGCAAAGGACGTACAGTACCGGAAGAGAAGTCGAAGTCTCGCGCTCTTCACAGCTGCCCGCAGCGCCGTGGCGTTTGCCTGCAGGTGATGACCCGTACCCCCAAGAAGCCGAACTCCGCTCTTCGTAAAGTTGCTAAGGTGCGCCTTACCAACGGTGAAGAAGTGATCGCCTACATCGGTGGTGAAGGCCACAACCTCCAGGGGCACTCCATCGTGCTTGTGCGTGGTGGTCGTGTGAAGGACCTTCCCGGTGTTCGTTATCATATCGTTCGTGGTGCTCTGGACTGCCTTGGCGTTGACAAGCGCCGCCGTGGTCGTTCGAAGTACGGTGCCAAGCGCCCGAAGGCCGGTGCCGCCGCCGCTCCCGCTAAGAAGCGCTAAACATCAACACTGAACAACTGAATTTAAGACTATGGCTCGTCGCAAACGCGTCTACAAGAAGATTGAACGTCGTGACTCCCGTTACGATTCCGTGCTCGTTGGCCGCCTGATTTGCAAGGTGATGCTCGACGGCAAGCGCTCCCTGGCTGAGCGTATCGTTTACAAGGCTATCGACCTTGCTAACGAGGGTACCGACACTGTGAGTCCGCTCGAGGTTCTGACCCGCGCCATTGAGAACGCCAAGCCCCGTGTGGAGGTGAAGAGCCGCCGCGTGGGTGGTGCTACTTACCAGGTTCCGTTGGAAGTGGCTCCCGATCGTTCCGAAGCTCTGGCTATGCGCTGGATCATCAACTACGCCCGCAACCGCAAGGGTATCCCCATGGCTAAGGCTCTGGCTAACGAAATCAAGGAAGCCGCTGCTAACCAGGGTGCTGCCGTGCGCAAGCGCGATGATGTGCACAAGATGGCTCAGGCCAACCGTGCCTTCGCTCACTTCCGCTGGTAATAGCGCCTGCTGGAAGTTTTGATGTAATCTCTGAACTTTAAAACATTCATATTACTATATGGCTAATAACTATAGCAGCCCTGACCGCAAGGCTCCGCTTGAGCGCTACCGTAACTTCGGTATCGCCGCCCACATTGACGGCGGCAAGACCACGCTTTCCGAGCGTATCCTGTTCTACACCGGCATGATCCACAAGATCGGCGAGACCCACGAAGGTTCTGCGACGACCGACTGGATGGAGCAGGAGCAGGAGCGTGGTATTACCATTACCTCCGCTGCCGTTACGACCAACTGGAAGCAGCTGCCCGCTGAGGGCTGCCACAAGCTTTTCGAGAACGAGAACTTCCAGCTCAACGTTATCGATACTCCCGGGCACGTGGACTTCACCGCTGAGGTGGAGCGTTCCCTGCGCGTGCTCGACGGCGCTATCGTGGTGTTCTGTGGTGTTGCCGGCGTGCAGCCCCAGACGCAGACGGTGTGGCGCCAGGCCAACAAGTACGAGGTGCCCCGCATCTGCTTCGTGAACAAGATGGACCGCACCGGCGCTAACTTCGCCAACGTACTGAACGACATCCGCACCAAGCTGGGTGCCAACGCTGCTCCCATTCTGGTGCCCATCGGTGCCGAGGACCAGCTCTGCGGCCAGATTGACGTGGTGAACCAGAAGGCTATCTTCTACTCCGACTCCGACCGCCAGGGTTCCACCTACGAAATCAAGGAACTCGAGGGCGAGCTCAAGGAAATCGGTGAAGCCTACCTTGAGGAGCTCAAGGAGAAGGTTGCTGACGTGGACGACGAGCTGGGTGAACTCTTCCTCATGGAGGAGCCCATCGATGCTCCGACCCTGAAGCAGGCTATCCGCCGCGCTACCATCGCCAACAAGTTCATCCCCGTGGCCGGTGGTTCCGCTTTCAAGAACAAGGGTGTGCAGGGCCTCCTGGACGCTGTGGTGGACTACCTCCCCAGCCCCCTCGAGTGTAAGCAGGCCACTGTGACCAGCACCATCGCTTCCGGTCTCGACGAGAACGGCTACGAGGTGTTCGACGTGAAGGAAATCAACCCCTCCGACAACGACAAGCCCGTGGTGCTTGCATTCAAGCTCTGGGCCGACAAGTTCGTGGGTTCCCTCGTCTTCATCCGCGTATACACCGGCGTGGTGCGCAAGGGCGACACCGTGTACAACCCCCGTACCCGTAAGCGTGAGCGTGTAGGCCGTCTGCTCCAGATTCAGGCCAATGTGCACACCGACGTGGACGCTGTGTACTCCGGCGATATCGCCGCTATCGTGGGTCTGAAGAACGCCACCACGGGTGACACCCTGGCTTCCGACGACTTCGACTACACCCTCGAGCCCCCGACCTTCCCGGATACCGTGATTTCCATGGCCGTGGAACCCCTCACCAAGGGCGACCAGGAAAAGATGTCCAACGCTCTGCAGCGCCTTTCCGCTGAAGACCCGACCTTCCGCGTGAAGACCGACGAAGAAACCGGTCAGACCATCATCGCCGGCATGGGTGAGCTTCACCTCGACATTATCGTGGACCGCCTCAAGCGCGAGTTCAAGGTGGAAGCCAACACCGGCAAGCCCCAGATTGCCTACCGCGAAACCATCACCGGTTCTGCTGACCGTGTGCAGGGTAAGCTGGTGAAGCAGTCCGGTGGTCGTGGTCAGTACGGTGACGTGGTGATTGCCATGCGTCCCGGTGAGCGCGGCACGGGCCTCAAGATTGCCAACAAGATTGTTGGTGGTGCCATTCCCAAGGAGTACATGAACGCTGTGTACGCCGGTCTGAACGAAGCCATGAACTCCGGTTCTGTTGCGGGTTACCCCGTGGAGGACGTGGAAGTGGACGTGATTGACGGCTCCTACCACGAAGTGGACTCCAACGAAAACGCCTTCAAGATGGCTGCTATCTTCGCTATGAAGAACGCCTTTGCCAAGTGCAGCCCCGTGCTGCTGGAGCCCATCATGGCTGTGGAAGTGGTGACCCCCGCTGAAAACCAGGGCGATATCATGGGCGACCTCAACCGCCGCCGCGCCATGGTGAAGAACATGGAGCACAAGGGTGCTGAGTGCGTACTCACCGCCGATGTGCCGCTGGCTGAGATGTTCGGTTACTCCACCGACATCCGTACCCTCTCCAAGGGTCTGGCCTCCTACTCCATGGAACCCTCTCACTTCGAACAAGTACCCCAGAACCTTGTCAACGAAATCGTCAAGGCTCGCGGTGGCAATAAGTAAACCAACCATACAATATTAACCTAAACATAACCGCACGTTCATGCAAAGTCCCAAAATCCGCATCCGTCTCCGTGCATTTGACAGCCGCGCTATCGACCGTTCCGCTTCCGAGATCGTCGAGACCGCTAAGCGTACAGGTGCCAAAGTCGCCGGGCCGATTCCTTTGCCGACTCGTATCGAGAAGTTCTCTGTGAACCGCTCGGTCCATGTTAATAAGAAATCTGCCGACCAGTTCGAAATCCGTACCCACAAGCGCCTGCTCGACATCGTTGAGCCGACCTCCCGCACGGTGGAAGAGCTCAAGAAGCTCAACCTGCCCGCAGGTGTGGACATCACGATCAAGATCTGATCATCGCCCGTTTAATACGAACATTTAACCAGATTTTTTAATAACATGTCTTTAGGACTTATTGGTAAGAAGGTTGGCATGACCCGCGTCTTCAACAAGGAGACCGGTGCCATGATCCCCGTCACGGTTATCGACGTGACCGGCAACACTTACGGCCAGATCAAGACCGAGGAGAAGGATGGTTACTGCGCCATCCAGGTGGCTTTCGACGCTCAGAAGGAGAGCCGCCTTTCCAAGCCGGTCGCCGGCCATTTCAAGAAGCTGGGCATCGCCCCCGCCAAGCTCCTCAAGGAGTTCCGCGTGGACGCCGCCGAGCTGCCCGCTGAGGGCGCTGAGCATCCCGGCTGCAGCCTCTTTGAAGAGGGTGCCTGGGTGGACGTCATCGGTACGTCCAAGGGTAAGGGCTTCCAGGGTGTTATGCGTCGTCATAACTTCAGTGGCTCTCCCATGACGCACGGCTCCATGATGCACCGCCGTACCGGTGGTGTGGGCGCCTGCGCCACGCCGTCCCGTGTATGGAAGGGCCAGAAGATGCCCGGCCACATGGGTAACGAGCGCAAGACCGTGCAGAACCTGAAGGTCGTTCAGGTGCGCAAGGACGACAACGTGATTCTTGTGTCTGGCCCCGTGCCCGGCGCCAAGGGTTCCTATGTTGTGGTCCGTCCGGCTAAGAAGAAGAACGGTAAATAAACAAACGAACTAGGAAAACCTATCTATGTCCGCTAATACACTGACAATCGAGGCAGCTAACGCCGCCGGCCTCGTGACGGTGGGCCCCGAGAAGGGTAGCCAGGCCGTACACGACCTGGTGACTGCCTACCGCGCCAACCGCCGCACCGGCTCCGCCAACACGAAGACCCGCGGTGAGGTTGCTGGTAACAACCGCAAGATCTACCGCCAGAAAGGCACGGGTAACGCCCGTCACGGCGACCACCAGTCCCCCATCTTTGTGGGTGGTGGCGTGGTGTTCGGTCCCCGCCCCTGCGACTACTCCAAGAAGGTGAACAAGTCCACCCGCAAGCTGGCTCTCCGCCGCGTGCTGGGCGACATCATCACCGCTGGTAAGGTCGTGACCGTTCCTTCCTTCTCCATCGAGGACGGCAAGACGAAGTCCTTCGTCGCCGCTGTGTCCGAGATCGCCGAGGGCAAGAAGATCCTCATCATCGCCGACAGCTTCGACGAAATGACCAAGCGCGCTGGCCGCAACGTGGCCGAGGTGCTTCTCATGAGCGCCGCTGAGGTGAACGTGGAGCAGCTGCTGGACGCCCGCAAGGTCGTTCTCGTTGACTCCGCCATGGAAATCATCGCCAACCGCACTAAGTAATCATGAACGATATCTACGACGTAATCAAGAAGCCGCGCGTTTCTGAAAAGGCAACCGTGTTGCACGAGGAGAACGGCGTGCTTACGCTCGAAGTGGCGGTGAAGGCCACCAAGATCGAGATCAAGCAGGCTGTGGAGAAGGCTTTCGGTAAGAAGGTCGCCTCTGTCCGCACCGCTAACTATGACGGCAAGGTGCGCCGCAAGCGCACCAAGGATGCCGGCAACGCACCCGCCTGGAAGAAGGCATTCGTGCGTCTGGCCGAAGGTGAGTCCCTGGACCTTGTCTAATATTGGAACCCGCAACTAGAAAGTAAGCTATCATGTCCCTCAAGTCATTTAAGCCTACCACTCCGTCCAACCGCTACAAGGTTCTGCCCTCTTTCGAGGAGATCACCAAGTCCAAGCCGGAGAAGAGCCTGCTGCAGCCCATCCGCAAGAGCGGTGGCCGCAACAACAACGGCCGCATCACTACCCGCCACATCGGCGGTGGTCACAAGTACCACTACCGTCTGGTGGATTTCCGCCGCACCCGCACTGAGGCTGCCACGGTGCTCGGCATCGAATACGATCCGAACCGCACCTGCCGCATCGCCCTCATTCAGTACACCGACGGCACCAAGAGCTACATCCTGGCTCCTGTGGGTCTGACGGTTGGTATGACCGTGCAGAGCGGTGAGAACGTTGCTCCCAAGGTGGGCAACGCCATGCCCCTCAAGAACGTACCGCTTGGTACTGCTATTCACAACATCGAGATTCGTCCCGGTTCCGGTGGTAAGATTGCTCGCTCCGCCGGTCAGCAGGCTGTGCTCTCCAACCGTGATGGTGAGTACGCCCTGGTTAAGATGCCTTCCGGCGAAATCCGCAAGTTCCGTGTGGAGTGCTACTGCACCATCGGTCAGGTGGGCAACGCTCAGCACATGAACGAGTCCTCCGGTAAGGCTGGTCGCACTCGTTGGATGGGTATCCGTCCGACCGTGCGCGGTATGTGTATGAACCCCGTCGACCACCCCAACGGTGGTGGTGAGGGTAAGTCCAAGTCCGGTGGTGGTCGTCAGCACCTGAAGTCCCCCTGGGGTCATGTCAAGGGCCAGAAGACCCGCCGTCTCCGCAAGCCCTCCGATGTGTTCATCGTGCAGCGCCGCAAAGCCAAGTAATTTTAACCATAACCGAATTTAAGAACTATGGGACGTTCCCTCAAAAAAGGACCCTTCGTAAGCCAGCCTCTTCTCGACAAGGTTGACGCCCAGCTGCAGAGCGGGGATCGCAAGCCGATCAAGACCTGGAGCCGCGCCTCTATGG
This sequence comes from Akkermansia sp., assembly GCA_045654325.1. Lineage (GTDB taxonomy): Bacteria > Verrucomicrobiota > Verrucomicrobiia > Verrucomicrobiales > Akkermansiaceae > Akkermansia. The sequence continues at coordinate 17,543 of JAZONE010000097.1, read as the reverse complement.
TGATTCCGGATTTCGTCGGTCTCACTTTCCTGGTGCACACCGGTAAGTCTTTCGCCACGGTATACGTGACGGAAAACATGGTGGGCCACAAGCTCGGCGAATTCGCTCCTACGCGCATCTTCAAGGCGCACGGCGGCATCGGCAAGAAGTAATAAGATTAAAAGAAACTGAACCATGACCGCTGCTCACCTCAGCATCTGCACTGTTGCCCTGGCCGCTATGGCTGCGGGTACCTGCGCCGGTGCAGGTGAGGGTGGAAATGGTGCTACGGACCGCAGAATCGACCAGCTGGAACGCCAGGTGGCCAGTCTCCGCGAAAGCTACATGCTTGCCCGGGCAGATGCAGATGCTGCCCGCAAGCAGCTCAGGGAAGTCAGCATGCGCCTCGAAGCGCTTGGTGGTACCGCCCTGGGTGGTCAGGAGGAAAAACTCATCGAAATAGCATCCATGCTTGAATCCACCCGGAACGAGCTGGATCAGGTTCGCGAGGGCAGCCTCCGCCTCGTTGCCGCCATTGCTGAGTTCAAACGCAGCGCTATGGTGGAAGACGAAACCGCACGGCTTGCGCTGGAGACAGCTCAGCAGGAACTGGAGGTAGCCCTCGGGCTGCGCCAGAAGCCCCAGAGCGAGTTCGACGGTACACTCGATGAGGCGAAGGTGCTCAGCATCGACTCCGAATCCGGACTCATCGTCATCAATGCCGGCCGCAAGGGCGGGGTGGAAGTGGGCATGCCCATGGAAATTTCCCGTGGCGACCAGGTGATAGCGCAGGCTATGGTGACAGATGTTCGCAAGAGTGTTTCCGGCCTGTTGGTTCAGCGCCACCTCAACCCGGTGCTCAGCATCGGAGTAGGTGACCGCGTGTCCGTAAAAACCAACGACTAATTCTTCAACAAATACCATAACAATGGAAGTGAAAGCAGTATACAAGAATGCTCGCATCTCTGCGAAGAAGATGCGCGACGTAGCCGCCGCCGTCCAGGGTATGTCTGTTGCCCAGGCTACCGACGTGCTGAGCTACACCCCCAAGAAGGGCGCTTATCTCCTGAATAAGACCCTGAAGGCCGCTGTGGCCAACGCCGAGAACAATAACGGTCTCTCCGCTGATGAACTCGTGCTCAAGAGCGTGATGGTGGACGAAGGTCCCACCTTCCGTCGTACGATGGCCCGCGCCCGCGGTTCCGCTAACATGATCCGCAAGCGCACCTCCCACATCACCGTCATCCTCGCTAACAAAGAGGCATAACCATAACAAACTAACATAACACTATGGGTCAGAAAGTAAATCCTATCGGCTTCCGTCTTGCCGTTACTAAAGACTGGCGTTCCAAGTGGTATGCTACGGGCAAGGACTATGCCACGAAGCTCCACGAGGACCTGAAAATCCGTAAGTACATCAAGGACTACACCGCCAACCTCAACAAGGAACTCAAGGGCTCCACGTCCGCGATTTCCCGCATCACCATCGAGCGTGCCTGGAACAGCGTCCGCGTGACCATCTCCACCGCTCGCCCCGGTCTCATCATCGGGCCCAAGGGTAAGAACATCGAGGAAATGACCGCCGCCCTCTCCAAGCTGTGCAGTGGCGCCCAGGTCAAGCTCGACATCATGGAAATCCGCCAGCCGGAGCTCGATGCCCAGCTCGTGGCAGAGAACATCGCCACTCAGCTTGAGCGCCGTGTTTCCTTCCGTCGCGCTATGAAGCGTGCCGTGCAGGTGGCCATGGACTTTGGTGCTGAGGGTATCCGCGTGCGTTGCGCCGGTCGTCTGGGTGGTGCAGATATCGCCCGCGCTGAGCAGTACCGCGAGGGTAAAGTGCCGTTGCAGACTCTGCGCGCTCCCATCGATTACGGCTTTGCCGAGGCTCGTACGCTGTACGGCATCATCGGTATCAAGTGCTGGATCAACAAGCGCCCCGAGGTTGCCGGTGCCCCGCAGATGGGTGGCCGTCAGAACCGTGCCCCGCGTCCCCGCCGCGACCGTGGCGATTCCCGCCGCGATGCCTGAACCTGAACTCTAAACCTTAACTATAGGAGAATAAGACTATGCCTTTAATGCCCAAACGTATTAAGGACAACCACCGCAAGATGCACCGCGGTAACCGCGGTGGCAACGCTACGAGCGGTGACTATGTTGCCTTTGGTGACTTTGGTCTGCAGGTGCTCACCCGCGGCTGGGTGACCAACAACCAGATCGAGGCTTGCCGTATCGCTATCAACCGTTACCTGCGCCGTAAGGGTCGCGTGTACATCCGCATCTTCCCGCAGAAGTCCTTCACCAAGCGTCCGCCGGATACCCGTATGGGTAAGGGTAAGGGTGCCGTGGAAGGTTGGGTGGCCGTTTGCCGTCCCGGTAACATCATGTTCGAGGTGGGCGGTGTGACCGAGTCCGCTGCTCGTGAGGCTCTTCGCCTCGCCTCCAACAAGCTGGGTATCCGCACTCGTTTCGTCTATCGCCAGGGTGTTGAACCCCAGGCCTAAAACTAGTAACATTCAAACATTACATTATTATGCCTGTAAAGAAAGCTAAAGACTTCCGCGGTATGCCCGCCAAGGAGCTCGCCGCCCACATCCGTGGTCTGCGCGAGGAATACTTCAACCTGCGCATCCAGCAGGCCACCGGCCAGCTGGAGAACAACCAGCGCATCCGTATCGTCCGCAAGGAACTTGCCTGCGCCCTGACTGTTCAGGGCGAGGGCAGCGCCGAGGCCTGAATCTAAACGAAAACCCAAGGACTTAGAATATGAGCGAAGAAACTACTACGACCAAGCCCCAGGGCCTTCGTAAGACACGCGTCGGCGTTGTTGTCTCCGACAAGATGAGCAAGACCATCGTTGTGGAGTACGTGGCCCGCGTTCCGCACCCCGTGTTCAAGAAAATCGTGAAGAAGAGCAAGAAGTTCTATGCTCACGATGAGAATGAAATCGCCAAGATCGGCGACAAGGTGCGTATCCGTGAAACCCGCCCGCTTTCCGCGCTGAAGCGCTGGGAGCTCGTGGAAATCCTGAAACACTAATTCTAACCAGAAAGGACATTACTAACCATGCTCCAGATGGAATCCCTCGTTCAGGTGGCCGACAACACCGGCGCCCGCACTGCCAAGATGATTGGCGTGATCGGCAAGAGCGGTGCTGACCAGGCTCACATCGGCGATATCATCACCTGCCACATCCGCGAATCCATCCCGACCGCTTCTGTGAAGAAGGGTACGGTGGTGAAGGCTGTGGTGGTGCGTACCGCCGCCCCCATCCGTCGCGACGACGGCTCCGTGCTTCGTTTCGACACCAACGCCGTGGTGGTTATCGACAAGGATAACAACCCGCGTGGTACCCGTATCTTCGGGCCGGTGGCTCGCGAGCTTCGTGAAAAAGGCTTCATGAAGATCGTGTCCCTCGCTCCCGAGGTGCTGTAAGGCGGAAGGGTATTTGTTGAAGTTTATCACTTCCACATTCCTTACAAACTACAAAATGGCAGGTTTCGATAAGAAACCTGCCATTTTGCTGTATTTTAGATTCGCCTTATGTATTATCATTTGACACCGCGGGGCTAACCCGCTACAATGCGCGCATGCACCTGCTGCGCCTTTTATTACCCTGTCTGGCAATCTGGCTTCTTGTGGGCTGTTCATCGCCTTTGCTGCCCGAGGCGGTACTGCCTGTGCCCACCCGCCAGACTCAGAATGATGCCGATGTCATTGCGAGGCTGCGCGCAGCCTGGGAACTGCTCGGTAAGCGTGATCTGAGTGACCGGGAGCGCAGTCTTGCGCTGCACGAGTATAATTCGGCTCTGCTCGTGCTGGTGAAGCGCCTTCGGCATGATGCCAAGGAATCCAGGAAGCTGCCGCAGTACGATTCCTTTGAGATGCGCTACGAGCACCAGGGGGCTTTCCGCCGCTTCCTGGGCCTGCATGAGGATATTGTTCCGGCATCTGAAGTTGAGCTCAGCGCTCTGCAGGAACGCTACACCTTGCCCGGTATCGGTGTGCCCATGGTGGGGGTTATACCGGCAGAAAAAGTGAGCAATTCTGATGAGAAACTGTACAATATAGCCACGCGCGGCACCGTGACCTCGCTGACGGCGGTAATGACCTTTCCTGAGCACGGCAAACCTCAGTTCACGCTCTTGTCCCGGTACGATGGCGCGACGCAGATTGTCGGTGGTGTTAAATATCCGCTCGCTGCTGACTGGAGCGCCCTGCTTGAGGTGTACTGGAATCTGACCCGCGTGAAAGATGACCGCATCCTCGGGCTGCTGAACCCGCAGGAACTCCGCGATACTACCGGCTTGTCCTGTATGCAGGCATACGACCCTAACAAAATTCCTATCATTCTCACCCACGGCCTTGCCTCTTCCGCCGGCACCTTTGATAACCTGGTCAATCGCCTGTATGCCGACCCGGAAATCCGCAAAAATTACCAGTTCTGGTATTTCAATTATCCTACCGGCGTCGCGTGGACGGTATCTGCGCGTGTGTATCGTGAGTCGTTGAAGAGGCTCAGGGATTCTGTAGACCCGGCTCACAAGAACCCGAACTGGGATAAGATGGTCGTGGTAGGGCATTCCATGGGCGGGCTCATCACGCACTATTCCCAGTGCGAGGAACCGTGGAAGCTTCTTCTTGCTTCTGATATACCCCAGGAGCAGTTAAAGCATCTTCTGGACAAGAAGTACGTTGACCAACCCTTCGATGATCCGGCCCTCGAGGCGCTGCGCAAGGATTACTTCTTCCATCCCGTCAAGGCCGGACTCGTCATTTACCTGGCCACTCCTCATCGCGGTGCTCCTGTTGCACGTTACCGCCTGGTTGAAACCTTGAACCGGCTTGTTTCTCTGCCCCAGAACCTGCTCAAGGAAGCATACAATGTGGCCACGCTCCAGCAGGATATTCTTCTTCTCAACCCGCAGGATGCCTACCTCTGGTTCACGAGTGTGAGCCAGCTGCGCCCGAATAGTTATTCCATCATGGGGCTTCAGGGACTCAAGGTCCGCAATGTTCCCACTCATTCCATCATCGGCAACCGCAACAAGGGAACCTGTCCCAAGTGCTCCGATGGCGTCGTCCCGTATTGGTCCAGTCACATTTCCTGGGGTACCGAGACGATTCTGCCCGCAGATCACTCTGTGCAGGACTGCATGGAGACCGCCAATGATTTGAAAAAAGTGCTGGGAGAATATGCGACTATACACCCTGCGGTGCATGTCTCAAAGTTTCGTAGGCCGCGCGCTCGCTAGCGTTGTACGGGGCGGCCGTGCCATCGTGGTTCCGGCGTGCTGAAATGGATTGTACAGTGGCGCATAATTGGTCGCCTTTGTAAATTTTAAAAATCCAATGTACTGAACTGGAGCCTATTTTGTTGATGAATGTATGTACTGACACCTCATCAAAGAAGCGCAGGGGTGCGTTGTAATCAGCCTCCGCATGTACCCGTGGATACAGGTAACCATCTCGTGTTACAATGTTGCCCAGCGAGGCGAGTGCGTGGGTTTCTGCTTCCTCTGCAAGGTGAAAATAATTGGCGAAATAGACCACCCCTGCGGCGTCTGTTTCGTGAAAGGCGATGCGGCGTTTATAGATGAAAGCAGGCATGGTGTTTAGTCAATTGTAGAGAGCTCCCCAGTCGTTGCCGATGCGGCGGCGGTATTCATCCACCACAGCATCCCAGCCGGCATCCTGCAGTTCCGAGATAAGGATTTTGCTGTTGTCCTCGTTGGTGCGGACGTAGAGCACGCAGATCTGGCGGCCGTTGGTCACAGTGAGAAAGCGGGTGCGGGTTTCGTACATGCTGTTGGTGGAGGGAAGCTTGATTTCTCTCTCATCGCGCAGCAAGGCGCGGTATGGTTCCGGAGCCTGGTCGAGTTGGAGCCATTCCTCAGCCTGGTCACGGGTCATCTCGGCCAGGCTTTCGTGGTCGGAGATGTATTTCATCACGCGCGCCGCGGCATGCACAGCTGCGTTTGTGGCCACCGGGTACCCCTGGGGGGTGTAGCGGTGCTCGTACATGGTGCGTATATCGCGCTGCAGGGCCTCTTCTGCGTCCGGCTGGGGGTAGACGAATACCCAGAGCAGCAGCAGGACAATTCCACCTGCCACCGCGGCATTGGCTGCGAGGCTGCGCAGCATCAGGCGGCGCATGGCAAGCCGGAACCGTAAAGCCAGCCGCGCATCGGCCTCCTTGAAACGGAATTTATGGTCGCTGGATTTGCTTTCTGCAGCTATCTCTGCCACGGTGCGTGCTTTCCCCGGGTCGAGCGCGGTGGCAGCCACATAGCCCACGTCACTCTTTTCTTCATAATCCTCTGCCGGGAACGCGTAGGCAAGAAATACGAGACGTACCACCAGGCTGGTGGCAACAAAGGCGATATAGTACCAGATGCCGGTGCTGAGCATGCCGCCCTGGTAGCTGAACGTGGGTTCCACGAGTTCCGGGCGGTTTGCCTGCAGCACCGGGTAAGCTGCCAGTGCCAGTACCAGCACGCTGATGAGGGCGCCGAACCATACCCGGTTGCGCCATTTGCCTGCGCCGCTGACCAGCTCCATGAGCAGCACGGGGATAAGCCACAGATACGGCTTGAGCGAATACAGGGAAAATCCCTCCGCATCCTCCAGAATCGGGTTCGGGGGGATGATGGAATCGGGGTAGGAGAATGCTGCCAGCAGTGCGCCTGCCAGAAGAAGGCAGAAAAGGTAGCGGAAGGCAAAGAAAAACTTATCCATAATCAGAATACACGCATTCTATGCTGAGAGACGTCCGGGTGTCAAGCGTGCGTTCTGTTCACGGGGTGCTGCTGAGCGCCCGTATATCAGCGCCGATGATTCCTCGCGTGCAGGCTATTTGCAGCAGGCGCTCTTCCACGTCCGGGGCAGGGGGCATGCAGCGGTGCGGCAGATCCGGGGTGAGCAGTTCCAGCGCGCAGGCATTGTGCAGTGCCATGGTTGTTTCAATGAAGTGCATGGCGGTGGGTTCTTCCAGGGTGAAGTTCAGCGGCTTCTTGCGGTTCAGTACCCGTTCCTCCGGAATGATGGAGCCGTATTCGTCTTCTACCCCGAGATTGGCCAGCAGCACCGGGGACGGAATGATGATGGCGGGATTCAGCAGCCGCCTCATGGCGGCAATATGACCGGTCACCGTCACCATGCACCAGGCCTTGGCTGCGGCTGCATTCAGCGCATCCGTGTCTGTTGCCGGTATGAATGCCACATCGCCGGGCAGCTCACTGCGCTTGTCCACCATGTCTGTCACGGTCACGCTCATGCCATGCTTACGCGCATAGTGCAGAACGCCGCGTCCTACCTTTCCGAAACCTGCGATGAGTAATTTTCTGCCGGCAAAATCGCGGTGCCCCAGCTGTTCCATAGCCCGGAAAAAACTTTCGCCCGTGCCCAGTACGGTCTCGATGCGTTTGATACGCCCGGAATCCGCCAGAATTACCGGTTGGCGGGTGTGTTCATAGCGGTGAACCCCGGTGCGGGTCATTTCGGCAAAGCCCAGCCGCGGGTGAAGCTCGCGGAACTGGCCGGAGCAATCCAGAGCCACGTCGAAATCATCCATGCCGCGCGGCGCCCGGTGAATCCCGAAATCCTCCAGCATGCGCATGATGCCGGCATCGAACGGCATGCTCGGCCGGGCTGCCACCCATACTTCTGCGCCCGCTGCCAGCAGCGCCATCAGCTTGCCCAGCGTGTTGCGGTAAATCGGGGTGCCGTCCAGCACCCGCAGCCCGGCCAGCGGCTGGGTCTTGCTCCATTCCTCGGCCTGCCACAGCAGGGTGGGCCACTCCTCCGGGCGGTAAAAACTGCTCAGATATTCGCGAATCTTCTCAGCCTGTGCATTCATGCTGGTTTCCAGTCTACTCTCCCCCGGCGGAATTGCAAGAAAATTTACTGTGCACAGGCCTTTGCATCGCGCGCTATAGTTTCACGGAAAACTCCGGTACTTGAATGCTTTGAGTCCAGATGGTGAGAATCCGTAAAGACTAATTTGTTTCGCCATTCTTCTGTGTTATAGTTTAAAATGGGAACTTGCAGGTATCTGGCCAGTTTACAAGCTTTTGTATATGATGAGTCAAACATGTGTGCTTCCCGGCTGGGGAAATGTACAAAACAAATCCGTCCACCTTGCCGCTTTATATCAGCAATGCCGTCCAGTACCTCTTTCCACTGAACAAGTTCTTCCGGTGTAGGAAGCTCTGCATGTTCCATGTTTACCGGCTGCGATACCGAAGGGGCTGGCTGGGGGTCTTTTGTCAGGGTGTATTCCGGGCTTTTCAGGTAGTAAATGCAGCTGAGCAATAGATTGGTGGGCTTGGCGGCAATGGAGAAATGGTGACTATCTCTGAAAAAAAGAAAATCCCATGTACTAGCGTCTTTTAATACGGCATGATTAATGCCGTTGAACATGTTATTGACCTCCAGGATGTAGGTAGTGTCTGTCGGTAATGATGATTCCCTGCTGAGTAGTTTGAGTCCGGCTGTGAAGGAGCTGCCGGGCACACCTAAAACTGCCGTTACGGGCGATGCCATCAGCCGTTCTGTTATAGACGAGCCAAGAATAATGGCTTTTCCTTGCAGCGTGTGCAGCCTCTGCAGGCGTATCATGGTGATATCCTGGAAAATGGGAGATACAAGGCGAGCTCCGCGGTTCTCCAGAATCTGAAAAACACAATTCTGGATAATAAAGAGAATCGAGCAGACAAGCAGAGCAGTCGCAACGTGCCATTTATATGTTTTTCTCTTCATTGCTTAGGGTTGTGTTATGTTAGCTTAAAATTGGAAGTAGACAAATCCGCATTGCGGTCCGGAGTTAGTCAGAATCATGAACAGCATGAATCCGTACACACATGCCCCGCGGAATGTTAAGGTTCCGCGATTGACCGGATTAGCCGCTTGCTTGTTTTCTCTCCACCATCCCCACAAATGGTAGAATATGATAAAAGAGGAGAATATGGCAACACTGTAAACGGCAGAAGAGGACATCAATTCTGAGATGCTGCAGCCAAAATGGGAAACACATTGGTGGAAAAACTGGGCCACAGTTTCAATATCAGGCATAAGGAATGTGGTCCAGAGTCCGCAGACAACCACAAGACAATATGGTATGGAAATCCACTGCGGTATTTTCAGTTTTGAGCCCCATCTTGTGTGGCAGATAAAGCGTTCTATTGCAAGCATGAACCCGTGCATGCTGCCCCAGAGAGCGAACTTCCAATCTGCACCGTGCCACAAGCCGCCAAGGAACATGACGAGAAAGAGGTTGATATATGTTCTCGTGGCTCCTTTCCTGTTGCCGCCCAAAGGGATATACAGATAATCCTTGAGCCAGGCAGACAAAGTCATGTTCCATCTTTGCCAGAATTGCGTGAGGCTGGTGCTGATGTAGGGGAAATTGAAATTGATAGGGAAACGGTATCCGAACAAAGCGGCAAGGCCTATAGCAATCATGGAGTATCCTCCGAAGTCTGCAAAAATCTGCACACTATATCCAAATAAGAGAATGGTGAGGATAATGCCGTTTGACTGGGCTATGAACTCACTGGATTTGAGAACCTCTGTTACGGGCGCCAGATTATCTGCTACTACCATCTTGAAGAAATAGCCGGTAATAAGGTAACGGATTGCTCTCTGCCAGTCTATTTCCGCCCAGAGCTTGGCTTTGAGCTGCGGCCAGAAATAGTGGGCCTTGATGATGGGGCCGGCAATCAACTGGGGGAACATGAGAAGGTACAATCCCATGTCTCGCATAGTCACAGCGTATAACTTCGGCTTGCTGGCAGAACGAATCATCTGGTCATATGCGTGCACCTTGCCCCGGCTCATGTCTACAACCATGCTGATGCCGTGGAATGTGTAAAAGGAAATGCCTATAGGGAGCGGGATTGAACAGACCCAATCTACCCACGGCTGGGGAATGCCCGGAATGCTGCTCACGATGAGTCCTGCGTATTTGAAAACGCCTAACAAGGTCAGATTCAAGATAATGGCGGCTCTGACCCATCGCTTTACTCCCGCTTCGTCGCCTGATAGCTTTTTGCTCAGTATGTGAACTGTGGTAGCAGCGTTTCCGCCACACGAGATGATAAGCAACGTAAGTAGCCGCCAGTCTTCCCATGCGTAAAATATGGCGCTGGCTATAATAAAAATGCTTGTCTGTATACATTTTTGTGCAGCTACGCGAGGGACTGAATAAAAACAGACCAGCGTGATAAGAAGTAGAATAAGAAACTCCCACGAATTAAAAAGCATAGGCAGAAAAAGATGTTTGAGTCTAGCTGCTTTTTAGTGCTATGTCTAGCCCTAATTAGGTAATATTGCCTTTCTCTACGAAATCGAGAAAGCAAAAACGCGCCTTTCCAGAGCGGAAAGGCGCGTGGGGATTTCAGGTAAATCCGATTTTACTTGATGCGGTCGTTCTCACCGGTGCCCCAGGAGGGCTTGAAGTCCGGGATGCGGTGGCCACTGCCGGGGCAGTCGGCGGGCACGCGGTACTGCTCGCGCACCTTGTGGTAGGTTTTCGTGAGCTGCTTCATCACATCGGCATAGGCGGGATCCTGAGCCACGTTCTTCATCTGCTTCGGATCCTTCTCGTTGTCGATGAGCATCCACTCATTCTCAGGCTTGCGAACACCGCTCTTGCGTTCCTCGTTGGTCGGGGTCCAGATGCGGGCGAAGGTATAGCGCTGAGTGCGCAGACCGTCGTGACGCGGGGCGTTGTGTTCGCCGGGCTGCTCATAGAAGGCGTAGTACAGCGGGCGGTCTGTGAACTGCGGAGCCTCGCCGGTCTTGAACAGCGGGGTCAGCGACACACCTTCCATGGTGCGGGTGTTCTCCGGCGTGTCGGCCTTGGCTACCTCAAGCAGCGTGGGTGCATAGTCAATGTTCTGCACCATGGCCTGGCTACGCTTGCCGGCAGGAATCTGCCCCTTCCAGCGCATGATAAGCGGCATGCGCATCGATTCTTCAAAAATCCAGCGCTTGTCGTACAGACCGTGTTCACCCAGGTAGAAACTCTGGTCGCCCACGTAGATAACCAGCGTGTTCTCAGAAAGTCCGGCGTTGTCCAGATAGTCCAGCAGGGAGGTGATGGATTCATCCAGCGACAGGATGCAACCCAGATAGTCTTCCATATACCAGCGCCAGCGCTGCTCAGTCATGTCGCGCTGCGTCTTGTACTTGCCTGCACGGAAATTGGCCACGAACTCATCGGTGCGCTTGTTGAAGTGGTTGCGGTATACAGCGCGCAGTCCCGGCTCAATCCAGCCTATGCCCCAGCCCAGATTTGTCCGGGGGGCGAACTTCGGCTCGTGCTTGCTGATATCGAAGTCGGCGGGAATCTGACCGGCGAAATCACCGTTCTTGATGCGGTTGCGCAGCTGTCCCTTGGGAATGATTTCCTTCATCACGTCGAAGGGAATGCGGTCGGCCATCAGGTGCACATCATTCCAGTTGCACAGGTTCCAGCCCACGCTCTGGGCGTTGTGGCGCAGGAATTCGGGGCGGTTGCTCCAGTCATCGTGCAGGGTATCCGGCGGGGTCATCTTGGCCACGTGTTCCTTGATGATATCGAGGTGGCGCACTGCGGGCAGCCAGTTGCGGTGCGGGGCTTTGTGACCCACTACCAGCGCGAAAGGCTTGCTGCGGTCGCGGCTTTCCATCCAGGTGATAGCCATGTTGGTCACCACATCCGTCACATAGCCGCGCAGGCGGTTGGTTCGGGTGGAGTTGTTCGGCCCGGCTGAGAGAAAGGCGGAGTTCAGGTAGTCGCCCTGGCTTGGGAACACTTGCCACGAGTCAAAACCCGTGGGGCGTGAAATCAGATGCCACTTGCCCACAATACCTGTCTGGTAGCCGGCTTTCTGCAGCATCTTCGGGTATGTCGGCTGGTCACCGTTGAAAGCGGGGCCGCCATAGTTGTACAGGAAACCATTGTTGTGCGAGTGACGCCCCGTCAGCATGCAGGCGCGTGAAGGACCGCACAGAGAGTTGGCGCAGTATGCGCGGTCGAACACCATACCCTCATTTGCCAGTCGGCGGAAGCCGGGCAGGGGTACCGGGCTGTCCTTCTCACAGGTGCCCAGAGCATTCGTGCCGTGGTCATCTGAAATAATGAACAGGATATTCGGCCTCGCATCAGCACCCAGCACCGTGCCCACACAGCACAGCGCCGCTAGTGTTGTAATAATGGAAGTCAGTTTCATACCCGCTTATCCTACCATACCACCCATGATTGTCAAACAGAAAAGATTTTTCCTTCGTGCTCCGTATTTAAAGTTTTTCAATTGCCGATGCGCTCCGAGTCTTTCAACGCTTTTCCGTATGTTATTGAAAAATAGAATTTTCAGAGATGAGCCTTTTATGCTGTACTTATGCTTCGATATATGTTACAACTCAGATTGTGGTAAGAAATACTATTCTATTTCTGATTTTGATTAACTATTAAATATTTAGCGTGGATTATGAAAATGCGTCTGCCTCGTCTCTTGGGTTCTCTTCTGGTTGCCGCTGCTGCCGCCGCACACGGCAAATCAATTAATATTCCTACAACAATAATTTCCGAGCCATCTGAATACATGCCCGGTGACATGTATATGCCGGGATATGCCTATTTTGAGTACGGTCGCGAAAATTTGCGACTCGACAGCAACTTGTCTTATGGAAAAGACACAATCATTGTGCTCCATTGGCAGGGCGCGGGCGAAGAGTTGACTCTGAGCGGTAAGGGGGCAGTTTCAGGCCTGTTAAGTGGATGGTCTTTGGGGGCTGGAACTTATACATTTGCGCAGACGGGAAAGGGCGCATGTTCTATTACGTCGGACGATTTTGCTATCAACATGGCGCCTTCGTTGGATGTCACCGTTGTTCTGGAAAGCTCCGCTAAATACTTAAGTGTTACTGGTGTTGGTGTGCTGGACATCAGGAATGAGAAGGCGAAGGTTGACGTGATTATGGGTGTGGACTCTGTATATAGTGAGTTCGAGTTGGCTAGTAAGCAATTTTTGTTTATGGTTGGCGGAGCTCAGAATGTTTATGCAGATGTTCTGTTGAACGGAGGTTTCATGGGGATGAATCTGGCGTCGATAGGTGAGATGTTGGGGATGTCAGATATTCCTTCGTACACGACTAATGTTCACGGTCGAGCCACATTCAAGGGAAAGAATACTTATTTTTATCTGATGGAGCCGCCTGACGGGTATTCGTATGTGTGGGATTCCACTGGAATCTCTTGGGGAAGCAAACCTACGGAAGCTCAGATTAAAAAAACATTGAAATCTCTGGAGGATGTTCCGGTGTTGAGTTGTTACAGCTATTCTGGTTCGGTTGCTTCGATGGGACTTGAACTTGTCTATATTCTGGAAACGGATGATTATTTGAAAGATGGTAGTATAAAATGTTCCAAGTATGGCACTTATGTTCCCCTTTATCGCCCTGATTCTGGTATGTTTGATATAGTATTCAAGCAATATGACAATGCAAGGTCTATTGCTGGGTCGCTGGCAAACGCTGGTAGCTGTAAGTTTGGTGCATCTGACCTATACTTGCAGAAGGCTGTTTCACTTTCCTCATCGGGATATGGTAAGTTCTATTGGGATGGAAACGGGGACTCTCTCGTCATGATGGGTAAAGGGGCGATTTCTGCAAAGGCTGGTTTAGAAGTTTCATTGTACGATGGCAGCTTTACTTTAGGAGAGGGCTGCAGTTTCAAGGATGCTGACTACAAGCTCAAAGAGGCTAATCTGGTGGCTTCGGGGGCACTGTCGGCAAAATCAGCTGATCTGCACGATTGGTCTACGCTGTATGTAAGTGGTGGTGCAGTCAATGTTAAAGGAAATGTTACCCTGGAAGACTCCTCGCTTATCTCAGATTCAGCCATTTCGGTAAAATCTCTGCAGATGTCTCGGGATGCCTTCGCAGGCAATCAATCATCTAAACCACAAGCTTTCACGGTGAAAGAATCGCTTTCCATGGAAAGTGGTAGTGCTATCAGGATTAGCGGTAAATTGAGTGTTGGCTCTATGCAGATGAATGATTCGGAAATCCTGCTGGAAAGCGCGGCTCCGCAGAGCATTTCTCTTACCATGGCTACGGATGCAAATAAGAGGGCTGTGACGAATAAGCTTAATAACTCTCACATTAAGGCTACGGCCTCCATGAGTGTGGCTGGTAATATGGAGCTGTCGGGGGCTTCTTACATCTACCTGCGGGATGCTAATACTGCCAAGCCCAAGGCTCTTAATCTGGCAGTAAAGGGTAACCTCACCCTGGGCAGCGGTAGCAGCCTGACTCTCAGCGGGGCACTCAGTGCGACAAATCTGAAGATTGATGGCGGTGCCATCACCCTGACCAGCAGCAAGCCGCAGACCATCAAGGTGAGCCAGACTCTCACGCTGAACAGCGGCAGCATCATCGACCTGAGCGACTGTAACTTCGTGGGCGGTAAGTCGTACAAGCTGGCCACCTTCAAGGGATATAAAGGAATCAGTGAGGCTGATTTGTACTCCGTATTCGGCATCACAGCAGGCAATGGTATCGAGCTGATTCTTGATGATAAGAAGTCCATCACTCTGACTCTGGCCAAGGGCGCAAGCTGGAATCCTGTATTTGATAAGCCGAAGACTGCGGATGCAGAAGGAACTTCTGTCGAAGCCCCCACTGTGCTGGTGGACGCGCCTGACCTCAGCCCGGTGGCAGATGCGCTGGTGCAGGCCAACTGGGGACAGGTGGAAGCCAGCCGCGCCTTTGTGAATGCCATCGGCAGCCGCAGCATGGCGGTGCAGCTGGGCAGCGGTGAGCGCGCTGTGTGGGCAAGCGCCATCGGTGCCAGCAGCCGCCACAGCGCCGCCGGCGGTCACAATGGTGCTGATACCAACGTAACGGGCGGCGCCCTGGGTGTGGAAACGCAGCTGGGCGAAAGCAGCCTGCTGGGCGTGGCGCTGGGCGCCAGCCGCACCCGCGTAAGCGCCCACAACTACGGCACCATCAAGCAGGATACCACGCATCTGGGCGTCTACGGTCAGACGAGCTGGAACAAGCTGAGTGCTGACTGGAGCGCCGCCTATGGCCGCAGCGATTCTGAAATCCACGGCAGCAGCTGGAAGCAGAACCACCTGCAGCTGGACGGCCGCGTGAGCTACAACCACGCCCTGAGCAGCAGCACCGTGCTGCGCGGCTTCGGCGGCATGCAGTACTACGCTTCCGACAGTGCCACGGTGGACGGCATCAAGACCGGCTCCATCCAGAACCTGCGCGCTGAAATCGGCGTGGGCGCCAGCCACGCTATCGGCAAGCTGGGCGTATACGGTGAAGTGGCCGTGCACCAGGACCTGGTGCGCCACAACCCGACCGTAACCATGCCCGATGCCCGCTACCGCGGCATGAACCCCGGCCGCACCGGCCTGAACTTCACCGTGGGCGCCAGCTACAGCCTGAGCGACCAGTGGAGCGTGAACGCGAGCTACACGGGCGAAATCGTAGAGAACGCAAACGCCCACAGCGCCAGCGTAGGCGCCACTTACAAGTTCTAAATAATGGTGGCAGAAGCAATGCGCAGCATCAAGAATCAAGAAAGCGTCTCGGGAGGCCGAAGTCTTGACGGAGGCCCCAGCGCGAATGTAGGCGCCACCTACAAGTTCTGATAAGAATCTCCATACATAAACGAGTCGGGCGGAACATCCTCCCGGCTCGTTCTTTTTTCGTGCCTGAGCCGTGATTACTCCTTGACTTCGCGTTCCTCGCGATGTAGCATGCTAGTCATAAATCACCTTTGGATTTAATGGTTAAAACTATTGATGCGGTGTGATTAAAATGCCAAATTTCCTTTCATGAAACTTCATCTCCCTGTCTGCCTGTTCCGTGCTGTCATGGCTCTTCTGCTGGCAGCTCCGTCTGCGCTCTATGCAGCGTACACTGCCCCCACCACCATCACCACCCCGAGTGGGTACACACAGGTGACCGTGGATGAGCTTTCTGATATCACAGCTTATAGTTCAACGGCACAAGATGTCGCTTTCCGCTTGGATGCCGCCTCCCTGCCAGATGGGATGCTCACGATAAGCGACCTCTCTTCCTCGCTCATGACCAGCTCAGCGGATTCTTGGTATTTCACCAGCTATTCGCCCTCCTCCTTGGCGTCCCTCACCTTCAGCGAGGCAACCACTCAGCTGTTCTACGTTTCATCTGGGGAAAGCCTGCAATTCACCGCTCTGCAGCATCTCTTGTTTGAGGGGAATACATATTCGCCGTCCTCCATCGCGTACGGCGGCGCGATTTATGGGGATAGCTCCAGCACCATCACCCTGAGTGACAATGGGAGCGTGAGCTTCAGCGGGAACACGGCGAGTGGCAGGTTCGCGTCCGGCGGCGCGATTTATGGGTATAGCTCCAGCACCATCACCCTGAGTGGCAACGATAGCGTGAGCTTCAGCGGGAACACGGCGAGTGGCAGCTCCTCCTCCGCGTACGGCGGCGCGATTTATGGGTATAGCTCCAGCACCATCACCCTGAGTGACAATGGGAGCGTGGAGTTCAGCGAGAACACGGCGAGTGGCTTCTCCTCCTACTCCGCGTTCGGCGGCGCGATTTATGGGGATAGCTCCAGTACCATCACCCTGAGTGGCAACGAGTGCGTGAGCTTCAGCGGGAACACGGCGAGCACAACGAGCAGCAGCTACAAAGCGTGCGGCGGCGCGATTTATGGGCGTGACTACGGCACCATCACCCTTAGTGGCAACGAGAGCGTGAGCTTGAGATCATACAACCGCACTAACGCCTCCTTCGCCTACGGCGGCGCGATTTATGGGTATTTTTTTGGGTATAGCTCCAGCACCATCACCCTGAGTGACAATGGGAGCGTGGAGTTCAGCGAGAACACGGCGAGCAGCAGCGGCGACGTCGCGTACGGCGGCGCGATTTATGGGGATATCATCACCCTGAGTGGCAACGGGAGCGTGAGCTTCAGCGGGAACACGGCGAGCAGCAGCTCCTACTCCGCGGGCTGCGGCGCGATTTATGGGGATATCATCACCCTGAGTGGCAACGAGAGCGTGAGCTTCAGCGGGAACACGGCGAGTGGCAGCTCCTCCTCCGCGTACGGCGGCGCGATTTGTGGGCATATCATCACCCTGAGTGACAACGGGAGAGTGAGCTTCAGCGATAACACGGCGAGCAGCAGCGACGACTCCGCGGAAGGCGGCGCGATTGATCTGAAATACGACAGCACCATCACCCTGAGTGACAACGAGAGCGTGAGCTTCAGCGGGAACACGGCGAGTGGCAAATACGCGGAAGGTGGCGCGATTTATGTGTCTAGCTCCAGCACCATCACCCTGAGTGGCAACGGGAGCGTGAGCTTCAGCGAGAACACGGCGAGCAGCAGGTACGACTCCGCGGAAGGCGGCGCGATTTATGCTGAAGGACATGTGTCCATTCAGAACAACGACTCCGTTTTGTTTGAGAAGAATGTGGAGAAGTCAGGCAGCGCTTATCGCCTACGCAGCATCTACGCGGGGGGAAGTGGGGATGTCATTTCCTTATCGGCTGCGGCGGGGAAGAGT
>JAZONE010000096.1:0-16561 GCA_045654325.1 Akkermansia sp. | reverse complement strand
CTCCATGGCGTGCTCCAGGAAGCGGTCCACCAGCACCGGGCGCTCGGGGGAGGCATCTACAGCTTCGCGCATGTAGGTGCGCAGCTCCTGCTCATCGTACACAATCATCATGGCGCGGCCACCCAGCACGAAGGAGGGGCGAACAAGCACCGGGAAACCGATGCGCTGAGCCACGGCCACAGCCTCTTCCTCATTGGTGGCAGTGCCGGCTTCTGCCTGGCGCAGGCCGATTTCGTCCAACAGGGCGGAGAAGTACTTGCGGTCCTCTGCCAGCCCGATGCTGCGGGGGCTGGTGCCGATGATGGGCACACCGCGCTCCTGCAGGGCAGCAGCCAGGTTCAGCGGAGTCTGACCACCGAACTGCACAATCACGCCATCCGGTTTCTCCTGGTCGCAGATGTTGAGCACATCTTCCAGGGTAAGCGGTTCGAAGTAAAGTTTGTCAGAGGTATCGAAGTCGGTGGAAACCGTCTCGGGGTTCGAGTTCACCATGATGGTCTCGTAGCCCAGTTCCTTCAGTGCAAAGGAGGCGTGAGAGCAGCAGTAGTCGAACTCAATACCCTGGCCGATACGGTTCGGACCACCACCCAGAATCATAATCTTCTTCTTGTCGTTCGGGCGAGCCTCGTTCTCTTCACCGTAGGAAGAGTAGTAGTACGGGGTAATGGCTTCGAACTCAGCTGCACAGCTATCCACCAGGCGGTAGCAGGGTACCACACCCTGAGCCTTGCGGGCGGTGCGCACCTCGTCCTCAGAGCAGCCGCGGGCCAGTGCAATCTGGCGGTCGGAGAAGCCCAGCTTCTTAGCCTCCAGCAGGTCCAGATCCTTCAGCTTCATGCCGGCTTCAGCCAGCTGCAGCAGCTGATCCAGGAACCAGGGGTCGATGTCGGTCAGATCCTGCACTTCTTCCAGCGTCCAGCCGTTCACAAAAGCGGTCTGAATCCAGAAAATGCGGTCGGCATTCGGCACAGCCAGCTTGGCGGCAATCTCGTCGCGAGTCGGGTTCTTCGGGTCCTTCAGGTCAAAGCCGAAGCCCCAGCGGCCGGTTTCCAGAGAGCGCAGAGCCTTCTGCAGGGATTCCTTGAATGTGCGGCCGATGCTCATTACCTCGCCCACGCTCTTCATGGCGGTGGTCAGGCGCTCATCAGCCTTCTTGAACTTCTCGAAAGTGAAGCGCGGTACCTTCACCACCACGTAGTCGATGGTGGGCTCAAAGGAAGCGGGGGTCACCTTGGTGATATCGTTGCGCAGCTCATCCAGCGTGTAGCCGATAGCCAGCTTCGCAGCAAACTTGGCAATGGGGAAGCCGGTAGCCTTGGAGGCCAGGGCAGAGGAGCGGCTCACGCGCGGGTTCATCTCAATGACCACCAGGCGGCCGGTGCGCGGGCACATGGCGAACTGAATGTTACTACCGCCGCTCTTCACACCGATTTCGCGGATGATGGCGAAGGAAGCGTCGCGCACGATGGCATATTCGCGGGCAGTCAGGGTCATAGCGGGCGCCACAGTGATGGAGTCACCCGTGTGAATGCCCATGGGGTCCAGGTTTTCGATGGAGCAGATGGCGATGCAGTTGTCTGCCACGTCGCGCATCACTTCCATTTCGATTTCCTTCCAGCCCAGAAGGCTCTCTTCAATGAGCACTTCGTGCACCGGGGAAAGGTCGAGGCCGCGAGCCACGATTTCCTCAAACTCAGATTTGTTGTAGGCCACGCCGCCACCCGTGCCACCCAGCGTGAATGCAGGGCGGATAATCATCGGGTAGTTACCCACCACGTTCTTGGCGATATCCCAGGCCTCGGTCATGTTGTGGGCCACACCGCTGGCGGGCAGGTCCAGACCGATGCGCATCATCGCATCCTTGAAACTCTGGCGGTCTTCGCCGCGGTCAATTGCCTCGGCATCAGCACCAATCATGCGCACACCGTACTTCTCCAGCGTGCCGTTCTTGTGCAGAGCCATAGCGCAGTTCAGAGCCGTCTGGCCACCCAGGGTGGGCAGCATGGCATCCGGCCGCTCGCGGGCAATGATTTTTTCCACATATTCGGGCGTAATCGGTTCCACGTAAGTGCGTGGTGCGGTCTCGGGGTCGGTCATGATGGTAGCCGGGTTGGAATTCACCAACACCACTTCATAACCTTCCTGTTTCAGCGCCTTACAGGCTTGAGTACCGGAGTAGTCAAACTCACACCCCTGACCGATAACAATGGGGCCCGAGCCAATGACGAGAATCTTCTTGATAGATGTGTCTTTAGGCATGGTCAGTGTAAACTTGCAGATATATGCCACATCTCGACCTAAATTGCAAGACTAATATGCAAGAAATTTTGCAGAAAATTTAAAAAAGTCCAGTGGCAGAGGGGCTTAGAGCTCCTCTGCCACTGGAAAATCGGGATGTACCGGGGAATCAGCGGAAAATCGCCTCGTAGACGCGGGTACCGTACTGACGGTTGGCGCGTATACGGACAGCCGGGGTATTTTTGTTGAGGCGGTAGGTGTGAATGGGACCGTTGCTGTTCACGTAGGTAGCGCCATCCACCTCACAGCGGGCAGTGCCCACGATGGTGATGATGCGGGCTCCCGCCGGTACGTCGACCACCGTGTTGAGTGCATAGGAATCTGTGTCGTATGCCGTGGCAAAGTCGCAGTCGGTAAGGCTGGAGGTCATGGCAGCGGTATCCACACCGGGAATAGCGAGCTGGAAGATGTTCAGGCGCAGTTCCTGCTCGGTATCACTGGTATTGGTGAAGCGGATACCGGTAATGGGCTTGCGGGGCATATCCTGCTTCACTACCACGAATTCGTTATAATAGGGCTGCAGCCTGGCGGGCTCGGTGCTGCCATCGGCCAGGGTGAATTCCACGCTGCCCCAGGTGAGAAGCTCCCGGTTGTCGAGATCCACGGTGAGCCCCACGCCGGTGACCGGTGTGGCAAAGGAGATGCTGAAACCCTGACCGGGAGCGGCCTTGGCGGTTTCCATCACGCGCACCATGGCGATGTTGTTTTCATCGTTGTAGGCGGCGAGTTTCAGTCCGGGAATCGTGCTGCTGAGTCGTGCGGGCAGGGGCTTGTTCACCACAAACTCGCATACAGCCATAGCGCGGTTCGGCTGAGGTTCCACCACGCGGTAGCGCAGGTAGCGGGTGGTGATGGGTTCATTCGTAAGGTCGAGCAGCAGGCTGGGTCTGGTGTTTTCGCCACCCACCGGGGTCCAGGTCTGGCCGTCGTCGGAGCATTCCAGCTGCCCGCGCAGCGGGAAACTCTTGTGGCGTATTCGGTCAGCCAGGAGCAGCTTGATGGTGCGCACCGGCATGGGTTTGCCGAAGTCAAGGCACACCCAGTCACCGGCCTGCTGGGCGCGGGCAGAGAGCCAGTAGGTGTTGAAATCGTTGTCGCTGATATTGGCGATATTGACGTTCTCGTTGCCCATGTTGGTGGAGAAAGTGGGCATGAGTGCACGGAAATCCCAGCCGGAGAGGTCGGAGTAGATGCTGGCGTTGAGGTAGTTGTATGTAGCCATGACCGAGGGGGTGATGGCGAGTGCACCCACCTGCACGTCATTCACCTGTTCCACCTGTCCGTTCACCCAGGCATCGCGGCGCAGGTTCTTGATGATATCCAGGCGGTCTACCATGTTGAAGAAGATATCCATGCGCTCCGGCAGACTTTCGGAGAGCAGGGCGCGTATGCCTTCCATACCGGCGCGACCCATAGCCTGGAATGCAATGAGCCAGGGGTTGATATCGCGCTGCAGGGCGCTCAGGTGGCTGCTGCTGCGCAGCTTGTCGCCTGCGTGCTCAATGGCGCTGAACAGAGCCAGCATCTGCCCGCAGAGAGCGGAATCCGGCTTGCCGCTCACCACGCTCTCGCGGAAGCGTGCAGGCAGATCACGCAGATTCACCGATTCTTCGCGGTAGTAGCCGTGCGTGTTGGGCAGCAGGTAGGAATTGTGCTGGCAGAAGGTCTGCATGGCGCTGGTGCAGCGGGGATACAGACGCGCAATGCCGTCCTTCCATGTCTTTTCAGAGTTGAAGCTTTCGATATTCCAGGCGTAGTTGGCCACACCGAAGAGACCCACCTTGCTGGCTTCTGCGCGTTCCATGGGGTTGGCCACAAATCCGCTCATCTGGTTCTTCATATCCGGGTCGGTATCCAGCCCGTAGGTGCGGCCCATGGAGAGGCGCGAAGGTTTGAAATCATTGCACGGCCAGTTCCACCAGATGAAGGTGGGGCGCTTCACCAGCGGGTTCACCCATTTCTGGCCTTCCAGGGTGATGTCGTGCACCACCGTGTTGCCGGTCCACATCACGTGAATGTCCTTGTGCAGGCCTTCGCCGATGGTGGTGAGGAATTGCTCGTTCGTCCAGGATTTATTGTAGCCGGTGGGGCACATGATGAGCTCCTGGTTCACATCCGGGTGTTTGCGGATGAAGTTTTCCAGAATGTAGTTGCAGAGCTGCACCTGGCGCTCGGGCTTTCCGATTTCGCCGAATGAGTCATCCACCAGCACACCGAAGTCGCGGACACCGATTTCGTACATCCACTGCAGCTTCTGGCAGAGGCCGTCCAGCTGCCTCTTGCCGCCGTCCTCATCCCAATTCACGGTGTTGGCGGGGTGAATGGCCCACACGAAGCGCACGCGGTTTTCGTGGGCGCAGCGCACCAGGGCAGCCAGTTCATAGGCCTTGGCTTTGGGGTAGGGCTGGTAGCAGCCTTCGCCGTGGTGCAGGGGGTCATCCTTCGGGGCGTAGATGTAGAGGTTCATCTTGTTGCGCCCGTAGAAGCGGAACTGGCTCATGCGGGCTTCGTAGCTCCACGGTATGCCGTAGTATCCTTCCACCGCGCCGCGGTATTTCAGGTCCGGCCAGTCCACCACGGTGCCTATGGCGATATCGCCCAGCTCCATCATGCGGCGGATATTCATGTGCGGGAACGGATCCTTGTGAGCATCCTGCGCACCGGCCACATTCACCAGCATCTGGCTGAGCGTCTGCTTGGCGTAGAACCAGCCTGCGTCGTCGTTGTGATACACGGTCAGGTGGCCTTCCGGCGTCACCTCGATGGCGTAGCCGCCGGATACGTTGGGCAGCTGGTCCCAGAGCCCGCCGCGGCTTTGCGGCGTGCGGTGTTCCACCGTGAGTTTATTGACCGGGGTGTAGGTATTGAGCAGTTGGCATTTCTGCGGAGTCGGATAAATCGGGCACATGTTGTCATCGGCTGCTGCGAGGCCTGTCAGCGTGCAAAGCGCGGCAAGTGCGGTCAGGAGGCAATTTTTCATAAACTCAGTATCAGGGGAAGAAGTTCGTTAAAATCAGTCAGTCGGTATTCGGGGTGGCGGGTCAGGCAGGCCTGCTCTTCTGCGGCAGCAGTGCTGGCCCAGCCGGCGTTGATGATGCGTACGCCTACGCTATGGCACAGGTCAATATCGCTGGGCGCATCGCCCACGTAGATGATTTCATCCGGGGTGAGGTTCCAGAGCTGCATGACCTGCTGCAGGCGCTCGGCCTTGCAATTGTGCGTGGGCAGCCCCAGGCCGAACCATTCGAAAATGCCTTCCATGCCGTAGTAACTCACCGTAGGCATGGCGGTGTAGTGTTCCTTGCCGGAGATAAGTCCCACGCGCAGCCCTGCGGCTTTCACCGCGCGCAGCATCTCCACCGCCCCGGGGAAGGGGGTGGGCGCCAGCTCACTGTGCAGCGATTCGTAGGCTGCCACAAATCTGTCTACCGGCAGTTCCGGGGCATCCGGGTTCATGCCCAGCAGCGCACCCAGCACCCCGCGGTCGCTCAGCCCGAAGTGTGATACCACTTCCTCCCGGCTTGGTGTGCGTCCGGTGATTTCAGTCGTGCAGCGCCGATACGATTCCACACACAGAGGGAGCGTGTCCCCCAGTGTGCCATCCATGTCGAATAATACGGCCTTGAGCATGATTTTTGAAAAATAACGCTGCCCAATCTAGCACAGCCCGCCAGCCATGGCAAGCATGCATCAGTTCAGCATACCTATAATGTACGCCATACGCCCGGTGTTTCTTTCAATGCGGCAGAAACCTCATTGAATTGCGCAAGTAGTATTCCACCGCGATTATATTTTACTTATTCCCGGCGGGGAGCAGCACGATATCCTGCCCGAAGATATCAGAGAACAGTGCACCTTTGGTGCGCAAAGCCAGGTTTTCCAGCGTCAGATCACCTACATCGGGTACCAGGAACTCCAGCCTGCGTGCATTGGTCCGCACGGTGAAGCTGCGGATGCGGCGGGAGTGGGCGCGTTCCATGGCCTCAGCCACGCGGAGCAGGGCAGCAAGTTTCTGCACGCGCAGGCGGTCTGCCTGGTTGAGCAGGGCGTAGGTGGGCTCGGCTATGGTGGGGGCACCGTGGCGGTGATAGCGTGCCAGCAGGCCTACCACCTCCACATCTGCTCTGGAGAGACCGAAAATTTCGGAATTGAGGATGATATACTGGCTGTGGTGGTGGTGTTTCTTGGGGTTGATGTAGCTGCCCACCTCGTGCAGAATGGCAGCCACCTTGAGAAGCAGTCGGTCGTGCCGGGTGAGACCGTGCAGCTCCTGCAGCTGGTCAAAGAGCTGCATGGTGAGCCGGCGTATCTGCTGGCCGTGCGCTTTATCCACGCGGTAGTGGTTGGCCAGCAGCACGCTGAAGTGCACCACCTCATCCTCCAGCGCCAGGTCATCTCGCCGGCCGGGCATGAGGTTGCGCAGGAAGGCATGCGAGAATTCCTCAGCCGGGCACATGATGCTGCGTGGTTCGAAATCGCGCGCTACGGACAGGTAGATGAGCACCGCAGGCAGCAGGGCACACACGCTGGCGTAGTCCTCCTTGTAGCGGGCAGGGCGCTGCGCAGGCGGGGTGGCGGCTATTTCGTGCGCCAGGTGGCTCAGGCTTTCCTCGCTCACGGTATCGCCCTGCGCCAGGGGAGAGGAGATGACGTGGAAGTCCGGCCCGAAGATGACGAGCGCATCCGGGGGCTCGGGCAGGTCATCCTCAATATCGTAGTTCACCTGCTCCATGATACCGCGGATATGCTCGCGGATGAGGGCGCTTTCGCTTTCGGTGCCGGCCATTTCCGTGGCATCGCCTATGGCGATACCGGTGCGGTGGGCACCCATGCGGTAGCTGGCGTAGTAGCTGATGCGGCCTTTGTCGAAGAGCAACAGGCGGGTGTTGCCCGGGCCCACGTGCAGCACCAGCACGCGCTTGTCTGCCAGCTCCTCGTGGCGGTCGAGCAGGGCGCGGGTGTTCATGTAGAGCAGGCGGGTCATTTCGCCGTCGTCCATCACCTCCAGCTGCAGGCCGCAGGTAATCTGCAGGCGGTTCACCAGGGTGTCCATATTGCGTACATCCAGCAGGATATTGGTGGCCAGCAGGCGCACCTCCACCGGGCCTGCCAGGCGGTATTCGGCCAGCAGTTCGTTGTAGCCCTGCGCAATCTGCACGCAGCGGTCCATGGTGTCGCGGGTGATGCAGCTGCCGTTGAACACATCGTGCGCCAGCTCCACGGGCTGCGAGAGAACATCCAGCACGCGGGTTTCATTGCCGCGCTGTTCTGCCACCATCATGGAGACAGCGTCTGCCCCCAGGAAAATGACGGCTTTCACCACCGGAGTGGTGCGGGCGGAGCTGTTGCGGCGTGTTCTGGTCGGCATACTGTGCATTCTATACCAGACCGCCCGGCAATTCAAGCCTGCAGTGGGCATGATGCAATTGAAAATTGCATTTGCCGGGGGCTTTTGCTACAATGCTCCCACATGGCATATCTGGAGCTTGAGCATGTGAGCGTGCATTTCCCTGTGCGCAATACCTGGGGTACCACCGGTGAGGTGGTGCGCGCGGTGGATGATGTGTGCCTCTCGGTCAGACGCGGGAGTATTCTCGGCCTGGTGGGCGAGAGCGGCTGCGGCAAGTCGACCCTCTCCCGCGCCATCATGCAGCTGCAGCCGGTGACCTCCGGGCGCATTGTGCTGGATGGTACTGACCTTACCGCACTGCCGCCGCGTGAGGTGCGCCGCCGGCGTCTGGATTTTCAGATGGTGTTCCAGGATCCCTACGCATCGCTTAACCCGCGTTTCAGCATCTTTTCCACCCTGGCAGAGGCGCTGGGGCAGCGCGAGCCGCTCCCCCGCCGCGGGCGTGAGGAAGTTGTGGCAGCGCTCATGGAGCGCGTGGGGCTCAGTCCTGAGCACATGTACAAGTATCCGCATGAGTTTTCCGGCGGCCAGCGCCAGCGCATTGCCATTGCCCGTGCCATAGCGCCGCAACCTGCCCTGCTGCTGGCAGATGAACCGGTCTCCGCGCTCGATGTCTCCATCCAGAGCCAGATTCTCAACCTGCTTACCGATCTGGTACAGGAAATGGGTATCACTATGATTTTCATCTCGCATGATTTGGGCGTGGTTCACTATCTGGCGGATGATATCGCTGTGATGCGCCGTGGCCGCATCGTGGAATACGGCACGGCCGATGCGGTTTTCAACCATCCGCAGGCAGAATATACCCAGACCCTGCTGGCCGCTGTGCCTACATTGTAAGTGAATAGTTTTCTGCACCTATGAATACCGAACTTAAATTTCTTTTGTACGATGACCCATCTGAAAATAGTAACATAAACGTGGTCATCAAGGATGATACAATCTGGGCTACTCAGAAAACTATTGCTGAGTTGTATGGAGTACAGGCTCCGGCTATTAGCAAGCATCTTAAAAATATATATGAGGAAGGAGAATTAGAAGATTTCACGACAATTTCCAAAATGGAAATTGTCGTGAATCGAGGATTCAGAGGTGCGGTAAAAGAAGATATGATTTTCTACAACCTCGATGCCATCATCTCCGTGGGGTATCGGGTAAACTCGCGCAAAGCCACTCGGTTCCGCCAATGGGCTACGCGTACGCTCAATGAGTACATCCGCAAGGGCTTTGTGATGGATGATGAGCGTCTGAAACAGGGGCAGACTGCTTTTGGCAAGGATTATTTCCGCGAATTGCTGGAGCGTGTGCGCTCCATCCGCGCCAGCGAGCGTCGCATCTGGCAGCAGATTACCGATATCTTTGCAGAATGCAGCATCGACTACGACCGTGAGTCCGATACATGCCGTCATTTCTATGCTATGGTGCAGAATCGATTCCATTTTGCTATCACGGGAAAGACAGCCGCAGAGATAGTGTATGATTCCGCCGATCACACCAAGGAAAACATGGGGCTGCTTACCTGGAAACGAGCCCCGGAGGGCCGCATCCTGAAATCGGATGTGACCGTGGCTAAGAATTATCTGGATGAAAAACAGATTCGCCGCCTGGAACGCGCTGTGACAGGCTTCTTTGACTATATCGAAGACCTGGTGGAGCGCGAGAATACGTTTAACATGGCTCAGTTTGCTGAAAGTGTGAATGAGTTCCTGGCTTTCCGTCGCTACGAGCTGCTGCCGGATAAAGGCCGTATTTCCCACGCTCAGGCAGAGGCCAAGGCGCACGCTGAGTACGATATCTTCAACAGGACACAGCTCATCGATTCGGATTTCGATAAACTCGTGCGCCGTACCCGTGAATCATGATAGATACCCTCCATCCCTGCGTGCGGCCGAGGCGGCGATTTGTGCTGAGCGTTCTGTTGTTTTGTGTGCTCTGCAGCATTGTCTTGTGTTTTTGTCTGAGCTTTCATTCGCTCTGGTATGATGCAATGTTTCTGCTGGGCGCAGGTATGCTTGCCATACCGAGCCGCACAAGTCACGGCACATTGATGCAGCTGGTGGGGCTGGTTATGCCGTTCAGCGCGGTGGTAATCCTGTTTTTGACAGGAATAGACAGGTGGTTCCCATCGCCTGAGAAGGTGCCTTGGACGGAGCTCATCATGATTCCGTTTGGCTTTGCGCTGCTGGGCGGATTATTCCTGTACCCTCTGGGTTTCGGGCTGATATGCTGGATGCATAGCCAATCAACCACAAAGTAAGTTTCACATACCCGAAATAGGGAATGCAGTGGCTCCATGTGGCATGCCTCGCAGTTCTTCTATGGTGCAGAACAGAATGGGTGCTTTCAAGGTGGCCCATGAAGCCACCGGAATATTCCGACACCATCGCAAATCATTATCCGAGGGTGTTCCACTGCGTTTTACTTCCATGGGGTATATGCCGCCGTTTTCCTCAATGATGAAATCGACTTCCGCGCCATCATGGTCACGATAATATGAGATGATAGGCCGCTTGCCTTCGCTGGCATAGCTGCGCATCAGCTGTCCATAAACCCAGGTTTCCAGAATAGCTCCTGCGTAGTTGCTTTCCATGAGGGTAGCGGTATCGCGCCATCCGGCCAGCCAGCAACACAACCCTGTGTCCATGAAATAGACTTTGGGTGTTTTTGCCAGACGCTTGGTCGTATTCACATGATAAGGTTCCAGTAATTCCACTATGCCGGATGCCTGAAGAATAGAAACCCACGCTGCCACAGTTTTGGATGATACGCCTGCATCACGCGCCAGATCACTGTATACCAGCTGTTGTCCGGTGCGCATTGCGACAGAGCGCAGCATGCGCATGAAGGCAGCTTCATCGGTTATTTTGGTGAGTTGACGCACATCGCGCTCCACGTAGGTCTGCACATAATCCCTGAAGAAGTCGTATGTTGGTAACTCTGGTTGCTTCTGTATTTCCGGATATCCGCCGAGCATGATACGTTCATACAGTGTCTCCAGATTGCAGATGGATTCCTTGCAAAGGCATGTTTCTGGTGCAGCGGGATTAAAAACAGAGCCCTTGGCATCACCATAAAGTTCACGCTGTGACAGACTGTACATATCCACGATACCGATGCGACCGGCAAGGCTTTCGCTTACCCCCTGCATCATATTGAACCGCTGGGAACCCGTCAGCCAGTACATGCCGGGGTGTCGGTTTTCATCCACCTTTATCTTGATGGCTCTGAATAAATCCGGTGCGTACTGAACTTCATCGATGCATAAAGGGCTGGAGTATTGCTCCAGAAACCCCATGGGGTCTTTCCGCGCATAATCTGCCAGTTGAAAATCATCCAGACTCACATATTTCATTCCGGCAGGGAGCATATGTTGCAATAAAGTCGATTTGCCGACCTGACGGGCTCCCGTGACCATGATACACGGATAGAAACGATTCAGCTCTGACACTTTATAGCTCAGGCTACGTGACATATATGCGCTGCTGTTCCTAGGTTCTTTCATGACCTCAGTATCCTACAACGTGCTGACTATGTCAAGTCGATTTCCTGAAAATCGGGAATCGGATTTCCGAATTTCGGGAATTAGATTCCCGAATTTTGGGTTTTGGGGTAAGATGCAGAAATAACTGGCGGGGGCAGGGGATTTGTGCTAGATTGTGGGGCATGGTACGTTTTCTTTCCTGTCTTGCTGTGGTAGCCATGCTGGTGCTGGTCGGTTGCCAGCAGGTGCTGCATCCGAATTTTCCTGAATACAAGGGCTACAAAAAGGCTCCCTACACGGTGAAGGGCACGCGCTTTGTGCCTATGAGCGTGGAGAGTGCGCTGCACTACAAGGCCACCGGCATAGCCTCTCATTACGAGGCGGATGGTGACATCGGCGCTATCGGGCAGAACCTGTACCGCCACCAGCGCTACGCTGCTCACCGCACCCTTCCGCTGCCCTGCACAGTGCGTATCACCTGCCACCGCACCGGCAAGAGCTGCATTGCTCGTGTGGCCGACCGTGGGCCCTACATCCGTGGTCGTCTCATTGACGTGAGCACCAAGGTGGCCAGGGAGCTGGGCTTCTACGAGCGCGGGTTGGATACGGTGACGGTGGAGGTTATTTCTGTGGGTGATGGCAAGTGGCGCCGTTTCCCTTAAGGTCCGAACGAAGTGAGGATATCGTCGCGGCAAAGCCGCGATATCGTCACGAAGTGATTTCGTCCAGCCCCGCAGGGGCTGGATTTCGTTTTCCGAGCGGCAGGAAGGATATCTATTTCCCAATCATTGGAAAACATATTTACCCCTGACAAAAGGGAAACGATATCCGGCTGCACCGGACGATATCCTCCCGGTGGTCGGACGCAAAAAATCCCCACTCCTTGCGGAATGGGGATTTTTTGTAAGGTAATAGAACCTACAGCGATTAGGCGCCGAGCTGGAAGCGCTCGAAAGCCTTCACGGTGATGGTGTCGCCCAGAGCCTTGCCGGTGGCGGCCACGAGAGCCTCAACGGACATGGAGGGGTCCTTCACGAACTCCTGGCTCATGAGGCAGCTCTGCTTGTAGAGAGCCTTGAGCTTGCCGGGAAGAATCTTCTCCAGCAGGTGCTCGGGCTTGCCTTCAGCGATGAGCTGAGCCTTGGCGATTTCCTGTTCCTCGGCCACGAAGGCGGGATCCAGGGAGGAGGAGTCCACGCTCTTGGGAGCGCAGGCGGCGATGTGCAGGGTGATGTCCTTGCACATGGTGGCGAAAGCCTCAGCAGCGGCGGTCTCGGCCTTGCCGGTCTCCACCTGCAGGAGCACGCCCACCTTGCCACCCATGTGGATGTAGGAGGTCACGGTGCCCTCGCCGGCCAGCGTGTAGCGGCCGAACTTGCGCAGTTTCATGTTCTCACCGATGGCAGCGCACTGCTCAGCAATGTACTTCTCCACGGTGGTGCCTTCCATGGCCACTTCCAGAGCCTCAGCCAGCGTAGCGGCGGAGGAAGCCTTCAGCGTGGCAGCAACCTGAGCCACCAGAGACTGGAACTTCTCGCCCTTGGAGCAGAAGTCGGTCTCGCAGTTGATTTCGAGGATGATGCCATCCTTGCCCTCAACCACGGTGGTCACGATACCCTCCTTAGCCTCGCGGTCGGCCTTCTTGGCAGCCTTGGCGATGCCCTTCTCGCGGAGGTACTTCACGGCTTCGTCCATGTTGCCGTCGCACTCCATGAGGGCCTTCTTGCAGTCCATCATGCCGGCGTCGGTCTTGACGCGCAGCTCCTTCACCATTGCGGGTGTGATATCAGCCATTTTCTTGGAATAAAGGGGTTAAGATTTAGGCGGGCTTGTTCTTGTTGATAGCCTCCACGAGCACGGAGAGGATCAGACGGATGGAGCGCACGGCGTCGTCGTTGCCGGGGATGGGGAAATCCACGGTCTCGGGGTCGGCGTTCGTGTCGGTCAGCACGATCACGGGGATGCCCAGGATGTGGGCCTCGCGGATAGCGATGTCCTCGTGGTCAGCGCCGATGGCGATCATCACGTCGGGAGCGCCACCCATGTTGCGGATACCCTGCAGGTTGCGCTGCAGCTTCTCACGCTCACGGGCCAGAGCGGCGAGCTCCTTCTTGGACATGCTCTTGTACTCGGGCTGCTTGTCGAGGTTCTCGAGGTAGTCAAGACGAGCGATGCTCTTCTTGATGGTGGCCATGTTGGTGAGCATACCGCCAAGCCAGCGGAAGTTCACGTAGTACTGGCCGGTAGCCTCAGCAGCTTCCTTCACGGCTTCCTGAGCCTGGCGCTTGCAACCCACGAACAGAATCTTCTTGTTCTTGGCGGCAAGTTCACCCACGAAGGAGCTGGCCTTGTCGAGGCACTTCTCGGTCTCTTCCAGGTTGATGATGTGGATGCCATTCTTCTGGGTGAGAATGTACTTCTTCATGTTCGGATGCCACTTGCGGGTCTGATGACCAAAGTGCACACCGGCTTCCACCATCTTCGTAACGAGTTCGTTAATCATTGTATTTTGTATATGTTGTGTGTAACCTTGCGGCAGGATACACGGGGTTTTGGAAGGTGCTGCGCTTAGCCCCCCGCCCTCCGTTGTTGGTATTGCAGCATCAGCGGGGACGCAGAGGATACCCCCAATCCCCCCGTTTGTCAATGCAAATTTTGAAATTTTAACCCCGAATTCTCAATGTTTAATGAGGTCATGGCACGCACTTTATCAGCACGTAATCCGGCTGCTTGTCTTTGGAGCGGCGCAGGTACTGGCTCAGGAAAAACAGGAAGCCCAGCAGCATGAACCCGGGCAGGTAGAAAATGCCGTAGTCCCGGATGGTGGCGCAGCCGGGGTTGGCGGGGTCGTAGAGCACCTCCACCTGAGTGCCGACCGGGTATTTCGGCTCATTGTCAAAGCCATAGAGGCTTTTCACCTTGTGTTCCTGTCCATCGGGCGTGGTGAAGCTCAGCACCGGGTGGTGCACCGTTACCGTGCGGCGGGTCCATTTGCGGCCGCGGCGGTCACTCACCTGCTCATAGCTCACGATGCCGGCGGTAGTGTCCTGACCGGTCAGCAACAGGTGGGTGCCGTGTGTATACAGGCAGAGCAGGCAGCCCAGCCCGGCCACCACCGCCATGAAGAGTAGTTTCCCCGGTCGGCGCCTGGGTTCTTCGGCGGGATAACTGAAGCCCGGTCCTTCGCGGGTTCCGCCTTCGGCAGGCAGTTGCACCCCCAGCTGCTCCAGCAGTGGAGCGGGGTCCTGCTCCGGCGCCAGGTTAATGAATCCGCGGGGGCGGTCTTCCTCAGCCTCGCATACCTGGCGGCCCAGGTAGTAGTCCACGTTTCCGTTGCTGCGGCGCAGCACCCGGCATACCATGTCGCGGCGCACCCGGAAAGTAATGACGGTGCAGGGCTTCCCCCGCCGCGTGGGCTGTTCGATGATGAATGCCCGCCGGTTACTCAGCGCGTATGAGATACCATGCGGTGCTGCTCCTGCTTCGCCGGCACCCGTGAGACACAGCAGCGCCACACAAAGCAGCAGCATTCCCAGCCCGATTTGGTCAGATACCATGCACCCCAGCGCCAGCAGTACCAGCACCACCACCGCTACCCACAGAATGCGGCGCAATTTCACCCGCGCCGGTGTCGGCGGCTTGCTCAGCGACCAGAGCAGCTGTTCATCATCTCCCAGTTCAAAGGGCAGTACGTTTTCCGGTTCAGGGTTCATAGTCCAAGGCGATGGCATCGAAGCTGCCGGCGGCGGTGTCGACAGCCAGCAGGAACGCGCAGGTGCGGCGTATCTCCCGGTATTCGCGGAAGGCTTTGGCGAACTTCCAGGCATTGATGCCCAGCAGCAGAAGGAGCAGCCCGGGCAGGATGAGGATAGTTCCGTCTTTGATGGTGGCGCGCGTCGGGTCGGTGGGGTCATACAGCAGCTCTACATTGTCGCCTATGCGGAGCTCCGGTGCCTTATCATACCCTGTCTGGCTGAGGGCAAGGCGTCTGCTGCCATCGCTTGTCCGGAAGGATACAACAGGGTAGTGCACTTCCACACGTCGGCGGCCGCGGCCGCGTCTTTCCTCACCCTGCCGGTAATCCTCCACGGTGCCGGTGGCTTCATGCCCCCACACATAGAGGTCTGCCGCGTGGTTATCGTGCATGAAATACAGGCCGATTCCGAACAGGCAGAACAGGAAAGCGCTGCCCCACATGGTCTTCACGGGCGATGCGGGCGGCTCGAAAGTGAAAAGCTCGCGTTTCTTTTCTCCCTTGGCCGGGAGCACGACCCCCAGTTGTTCGAACATGGGAGCCAGGTTCTGTTCCGGCGGCAGATTCAGGAATCCCTGCCGGGTTTCGTTGCGGCCTCTCTTCACTGCGCCGAACACGTAGTCCACCAGCCCCCGGCCGTGGTGGCGGACCCTGGCTGCCATCTGCGGATGCACCGCAAAACGGGTGATGAACCATCTGCAGCCCTCCCTGGCCGGTCGTTCGGAGATGTAGGCAGCCTTGGTGGTAAGAATGTAGTGAGTGCGCCGGGTGACTCTGTGACAGTATGCGATGTTGCCCAGCACAATCAGAATCAGCACCAGGAAAAGCCCGCTGAATCCCAGCAGCGCGGCTGTGGCATGGCTGGCAGAGGTGAAAGCGCTGTGCGCCAGCCCTGCACTCAGCAGCAGAAAAATGCCAATCAGTGCCCACCTGCCCGGGTATGATTCCTTTGGCTTCGGGTAGTACCAGAGCAGCTGCTCATCGTCATCGAAATCAAACGGCAGCAGTTCCTGTGGGGCAGGGGGCATGGCGCGTCCTTTCCTCATTACTTCCGGCCTGCCATGCGGGCGGCCAGCACCAGATATGTCACCAGCTTGGGCGTGGAAGCCAGTAGTTCCTGAATCTCAGCCGGGAAGGGCAGGGTGGTCACCGCCTCGGCCTGGATTTTGCCGCCGCCCTTCATGGCATCGGTCACGAATTTCTGGATGACGCCCACCGCCTCCTTGTTGCCGAGCAGGGTTTCGAGCTCGTTCTTGATGCCCTCGGGGCAGTTTGCACGTAGGTTGGCCATCACTTTGTTACGGATGGCGACAGCAGCCAGATTCTGAAGAAGTCCCATAGTGTGTGTTTTTCAGTTTGTTATCTTGGTCTATCATACTGCGTGTGCCGTGAGATGTCAAGAATCATGGATTTATTCTCCCTCATCTTCTGCTCGATAAATTGAAATTTGGCGGCATGAAATGCCGCCATGTCCCCATGCGTCAGCATGGGGATTTCTGACATCGGCAACGCCGATGTATTTCATGCGGCTTTGCCGCATTTCATATCGCAGTTCCTGCGGTATTTCGTGCACCGAAGGTGCAATTCATTGAGCCCCGCAAAGCGGGGCGACTGCTTC
>JAZONE010000095.1:0-11379 GCA_045654325.1 Akkermansia sp. | reverse complement strand
ATGCGAGCGGGCGGCAGAATCCGTTGCTTCACAATATGCCGTGGCCTCCCTGCCACCCTCTCACTTCGTTCGGGGTTCCGGGTATATTTAACACCAAACCCAGCGTTCCGCCGCGTTGCGGCTCCACGCTGGGCTATGATTCTATCGCCCTTGCGGGCTCAAAATTCCGCTACGCTGACGCTCCGCAAACTACTCGCCAAAGTCCAATTTATCGCGCCGCAAAATCTTTGGGACACCTGTGTACAAAACCACATGTGGTCCAAAACTTCGTTTGCCGGGTTCGAAAAGCATGGCAGGCGATATGTTAAGAAGTGCAGCGCTAAATTATCATTGAGTGGATGCATGAAGCCATAATTTTCTTGAAACTCCCCACTAAGCACTAATTTACCGCTTAACTTTGGGACACAGATGATACCAGACCGAAAACGCGGCACCCTGCGCAGGGTGCCGCGTGGAAAAAAATCAGGCTTTTGAATCAACTCAGGCGTCTTCCAGATTCGGTTGCTCCAGATCGCGGACGCGGCGGACCTTTGCCCCGAGGGTCATGAGCTTTTCATCCAGCATCTCATAACCGCGGTCGATGTGGTAGAGACGGTGAATTTCCGTGGTGCCCTCGGCTGCCAGAGCGGCAAGCACCAGAGCGGCGCTGGCGCGCAGGTCGCTGGCCATGACCGGTGCGCCGGAAAGACCGCTCACGCCGGTGATGATAGCGGTGCCGCTGTCCACCTTGATGTTGGCGCCCATGCGCTTCAGCTCAGAGCAGTGCATGAAGCGCTGCGGGAAAATCGTGTCCTTCACCACGCTGATGCCGGGGGTCACGGCGAAGAGAGCCGTCATCTGTGCCTGCATGTCGGTGGGGTACTCCGGGTAGGGGTTGGTGAGAATCTTGCCGCTGCGGGGATTCTCGCCCGGCGCCACGAATACGGAGGTGCCGTCCTCGTTGTATTCCACACGGTGACCGCACTCCACCAGCAGGTCGGAAATGGCCTTCATGTGCGGGCGGTACACGCGGTTGATCATGAGACCATCGCTCACCATGGCAGCTGCCACCATGAAGGTGCCTGCCTCGATGCGGTCGGGAATCACGGTGTGGTCGCAACCGTGCAGCTTCTCCACGCCGTGAATGGTGATGGTGCGTGAACCGGCACCTTCGATACGGGCACCCATCTT
The DNA here is from genome assembly GCA_045654325.1 of Akkermansia sp. Taxonomy (GTDB): domain Bacteria; phylum Verrucomicrobiota; class Verrucomicrobiia; order Verrucomicrobiales; family Akkermansiaceae; genus Akkermansia. The sequence goes on along the minus strand of JAZONE010000095.1, from coordinate 10,209 downwards.
GTTCAGGAAGTTCGCGAGATCCACCACCTCCGGCTCGCGGGCTGCGGATTCGATGATAGTGGTGCCCTGTGCCAGCACGGCTGCCATCATCACGTTATCTGTACCCAGCACGGTGGGGCCGCTGTCGCCGCGCATGTCGATGGTGGTGCCCACCAGACCGTTCGGTGCGTCAATGACCAGATTGCCGCCTTTCACCTGCACCCGGGCACCCAGAGCCTTGATGCCGCGCACGTGCAGATCCACCGGGCGGTCGCCAATCACGCAGCCGCCGGGCAGGGGAAGTACGCATTTTTTCATGCGGGCCATAAGCGGGCCGAGCAGGCAGATGGAGGCGCGCATCTTACGAACCTGTTCATAGGAGGCCTTGTGGGAGATGCCCTCCGGCGATTCAATGCGCACGGTGCCGCTGGAGCGCTCTACGGAACAGCCCAGCTGGCTGAGAATCTGCAGCATGTAGTTGGTGTCAGATACATCCGGCACGCGGGAAATGCGCACGGGCTCATCGGTGAGAAGAGCTGCTGCAAGAATGGGGAGAGATGCGTTTTTGGAACCACTGATGTTGACGGAACCGCTGAGTTTAGTACCGCCTTCGACGATGAGTTTGTCCATGGTGAGAGTGTGAGGCGCTGGTGTTTGGAAAGATGCTGTTAGTCTAGCACAGCAGCTGCCTGCTGGCAAGGAGAATCGACTTTCCTCTGTGAATAAGTACGCTTATTTCACCCTCTCTTTATCAAAAATACGCTTTTTCAGCTCGCGAGTTTCTGCTGGCGGTCAAGAAAGGCGTTCAGCTCGTCCAGCGCGCGTTGCTGGGTGGGGCAGAGCCGCTGGCGCGCACCCAGTAGTTTGCTGCAGGCTTCTGCTCCGGCAAACTCGTAGGTGGTGAGCCCCAGGCGGCGCAGCTGAGCCAGCTGCTCGCTCAAGGCCTTGTAGAAAAAGAGGGGCAGGGGGCTGTTCTGTGCCAGTTCATCCAGCGCTATGCGTACCGGCGGGGTCTGCGTGCGCAGGTGTTCGGCTATGAGTGGCAGCCCCGCCTGCCGCAGCATGCTCCCTATGCGCCCGAAAAGATAATCCAGCGGCACTGCATGCAGCGGGCATGCTTCTTCCAGATACAGCAGCACCGCCTCAGCTATCTCCCTGCGGCAGGGCAGGTGAACCCCTGCTTCGTCGGCCGCCTGCTGCAGCACGTCCTCCAGCCATGCCCGGTCGTAGTCCGAGATGACGCAATGTCCGGTCTGCAGAACCGGTCGTCTGTTCTTGAAGGCTATCATTATTCGAGGGCTAATTTGCGTTGCAGCGGGTCCTGCACGGTCTTGATTTCCATGCGCCGCACCAGTTCGATGAATTCTTCCACCGTGCGGAACTGGCGATACACGGATACATACCGGATGTAGGCCACAGGGTCAATGCTCTGCAGCTTTTCGATTACCTTCATGCCGATGACCGATGAAGGCACTTCACGCTGGTGGTCGCGGTGCAGGTCTGCTACGATTTCATCTACCGCGATATCGAGCTGGTCCATGCTTACCGGGCGCTTCTCACAGGCTTTCACCATGCCGCGCAGTATCTTTTCGCGGTTCAGCGCTTCGTGCAGGTTGTCGCGCTTTACCACGCGGAGCTCAGTGCGTTCAATCTGCTCGTAGGTCGTGTAGCGGTAGCCGCAGCGCAGACACTCACGCCGACGCCGTATGCACGTGCCGTCCTTCGACATGCGTGAGTCGATTACCTTGTCATCCATGTATCCGCACTGTATGCATCGCATGCCCGTAGATTACCACAATTTATAGTACCGTCAAGCAGGAAATAGTGCCATATCTGGTTTATCAAGCTCTTACGCGTGCGCACGATATTTCGGCTTTCCTTAGCTTCTGTCCGGGATGAAAAAATAAGAAAAAAATTTAGAATCCTTCTAAAATATACTTGACTTATGGGAAAAGGGGTGATAGATTGAGCCCGTGCTCCGCCGAGCGGGGCAACCAGACACACGACAACAACAATCACACACGAAAGACACACGACTATGAAATACCAGTGCACCGTATGCGGCGAAGTAGTAGAGAGCGACACCATGCCCGAGGTTTGCCCCGTCTGTGGGGTGGATACCTTTGTGGAGCTGGACGAGAGCGCCGAGAAGGTATACGCCGATGAGCACCGCGTGGGCGTGGCCCAGGGGCTCGATGAAGAGGTGGTGAAGGGTCTGCGCGACCACTTCCAGGGCGAGTGCTGCGAGGTGGGTATGTATCTGGCCATGAGCCGTCAGGCTGAGCGCGAGGGCTATCCCGAAGTGGCCGAGGCTTTCCGCCGCTACGCATGGGAGGAAGCCGAGCACGCAGCCAAGTTTGCCGAACTGCTGGGCGAGGTGCTGACCGACAGCACTGCCAAGAACGTGGCCATGCGCGCCGATGCCGAGTTCGGTGCCTGCAACAGCAAGCTGGCTATTGCCAAGCGCGCCAAGCAGCTGGGCTACGATGCCGTTCATGATACCGTGCATGAGATGTGCAAGGACGAGGCTCGCCACGGCAAGGGCTTCGATGGGCTGCTCAAGCGCTACTTCGGCAAGTAAGAGAAAATTTCAAGCAAGTGCAATACGCCAGCCGGTGGGGTTCTGCCCCGCCGGCTTTTTTACGTGCTGTGAAGCACAGGCACTGGTGAAATTCAGGCAGGCTGCTGCTGGGTGATGCAGTGGATGGCGCCGCCCTCAATCACCAGGCGCCGGGCATCGATACCCACCACTCGGCGGCCGGGGAAAGCCTCGCGCAGAATGCCGAGTGCGCGGTCATCTTCCTTGTCCTGCATGAAGATGGGGACAATGACCGCCCCATTGCAGATGAGGAAATTAGCGTAGCTGGCGGGCAGTTGTTCCAGTCGCCAGTCCTGCGCCACCAGCGGCTGCGGCATGGGCAGGGGAATCACCTCTACCCGGTGGCCGCCGGGCGTGCGCAGATCCTGCAGGCGCTCATTGTTTTCTGCCAGGGCGCGGTAGTGGGGGGAGTGAGGATCGGGCTCCACGATGGATACCACCGCCTCGGGGTTCACAAAACGCACCATGTCGTCTATGTGGCCATCGGTGTCATCGCCTTCGATACCGCTGCCCAGCCAGAACACATGGGTGGTGCCCAGGAGACGGTGCATTTCGGCTTCGATATCGGCCTTGGTATACTGCGGGTTGCGGTTCGGGTTCAGGAGCACCGCCTCTGTGGTGAGCACCAGCCCCTCGCCGTTGCCTTCAATGGCGCCGCCCTCCAGAATGATATCGCTGCAGAGCTGGGGCAGCCCCAGACTGGCGGCTATGCGGGCGGGTACTTCGTTGTCCAGATTCCACGGGGAGAACTTGCCGCCCCAGGCGTTGAAGGTCCAGTTGGCCAGCTGCATGCCGCCATCTGCCCGCTTAGTGAAGATGGGACCGTGGTCGCGGCACCATACATCATTGGTCGGGTGGTCGTAAAGCTTGTAGCGCTGCACGCCGCTGGTGCGCAGCAGTTTATCGATGCCTGCGTGCAGCGGCGCGGCGGCGTTGATGCGCACCTCCGCCTCGGTAGCGATGGCTGCGGCCAGCTCGGCGTAGCGCCCGTGGAGCTCCTGCAGGCCGCCTTGCCACAGGTCATCGCGGTGCGGCCACGAGAGCCACACGGCTTCCATCTTTTCCCACTCGGCGGGCCAGCGCAGCTGGCTGCCCTGCATCGGTTCAGTGCTCATCGTATCAGTTGTCATCAAGTGTTTCGTAGGGGGCATTCAAGAGAATCTCCACCGGGGTGAGTCCGTCGAACTGTTCGCGCTTGTCGCCATCCTGCTTGCCGAACACGCCGACCTCAATCAGGTTGTACACCAGGTCTCCCACGTGGGTGGATTCGGTGATGCCCCATTGCTCCATCACCGCCAGTGCCAGCGGTCCGTATTCTTCCAGCGCATAGGCGCAGAAGCCGAAATACAGCTCCTCAGCGCTCAGGTGCGGATTCTCCGACGGCTTGCGGCAGCGCTCCACTGTGGCATCCAGCGCCGCGCGGATGAAATAGTACGCATCTGCCGGGTAATCATCATTCTTCTGCAGAATCTTGTCTACTGCATCCTCAAAACTATATGCCATGGCTGCATGCTACCATGTTCTGCCTGTCAGCGCAATAGCAAATAGATGCATATTCGCTTGCTACCTGTGGCTGTTTGGTATAGAATACGCCGCGTATGAACGCGCAGCCCCGCCTTTCCTTTACCCGCCCGCTGGTGGTGGGCTCTGTCTCCACCGCTGAAGCCTGGACTGCCGCCTGTGCGGCAGAATCGCTGCCGTGCGATGTAGTGGAGCTGCGCGCCGATGGCCTGCCGGCCGATACAGATTGGGGCGCGCTGGCGCAGATGCGCTGCTGCCGCCCTGTGCTGATCACCGTGCGCCACGAGAGCGAGGGCGGCCTGCGCCCCATGAGCACGGAGGAGCGTCAGCATATTGCCCGCACCCTGCTGCCCCTGGCTGCCGCGCTGGATTGGGAGATTGCCTGGCTGCCCGCCGCTCAGGAACTGGTGGCCGAGGCTCACGCCGCCGGGGTGCCCGTCATCGCCTCTGCCCACGATTTTGAAAAGACGCCCGCCCTTGAATCTCTGCTGGAAAAGGAGCAGGTTGCCCGTGCCCTGGGGGCAGATGTGGCCAAGTTTGCCTTCCGTCTGCACAGTGCAGAGGATATGATGACCGGTGTGGAGCTCCTGCGCCGCGCCACCGGCACCACCACAGTCATGGGCATGGGTTTACTTGGTGCCGTCAGCCGTCTTCTCTACGCCCAGCACGGCGCATGCCTGGTCTATGGCTACCTGGGCGATACTCCCACCGCCCCCGGCCAGTGGTCCGCCGCCCTCTGCCGTCAGAGTCTGGATGCCCTGGGAAATTTGGATTGATTTTCCGGATTCGGAATAGGGTGACATGGTGTAACCCATGCTGTCGGGGAGTTCTGCCAGTAGCTTCTGTTTAGAATTTTTACTCTTACGGAGTTTTTTATAACAAAAAGCATTGACTAGGTGCTCTGCGTGGTATAGACTACGTGTGCGTTACTGGATTCTGGGTGCAATGTGCCTCGCGCGCGAAGGTGTCGTTGTTCAGGTCAGAAACAGTGCGGAATCTTACTTAGAAACTCATTTCCTTACCATGAAGAAAACAATCATAGCTCTGATGGCTTTGGCTGGGGTGGCCTCCGCTGATATCACGGATGGTCTGCAGTGGGCAGAATCTTTCGGAGATGGCTACAGCCTGACTTCCACATTCAATTACAATAACGCATTCCATGTGGAGAACGGCGTGGGCATCGCCGGTGGCGGTTATGCAGACAGCCGCATCTGGACCACCAACACAGGTGGCAAGTTCACCAATGCTTTCACTTTCAGCTTCAAACTGGTGGACCTTGATGCCGCTGCCTGGACTGATGCTCTTGCTCTTTACACCAATGGAACTACTAGTGGCACTGCTAATAGTCTCCAGCTTCAGGCGGATAACGGTGGCAATCTGATGATGTACACCGAAAACTTTACCGGTTCCAATGTAGGTGGCGATGCCTCTAACATCAACCTTGGCAGCATTAGTTCTCTGAAAGGACAGGTGCTGACCCTGGTGTTTGATGCTACGGGTGCAACCAATACCCTGACCGCCTATGTAGGTGGTACTGCCCTTACGGATACTGTGACCTTCACTTATGCTGAAGGTGCAACCGCCAGCACGGCTCTTACCGGCTTCCAGTTCGGTGCTGCTTTTGGTGGTGGCCGTGTTTCCAACAGCGTGACGGTGGATGATATCGCCGTATGGAATCGTGCTCTTACTGCTGAGGAAGTGGCTACCCTGCCTCTGAAGGCAGCCGGCAGTAATGACGCAGTTCCCGAGCCCGCTACTGCTGCGCTGAGCCTGCTGGCTCTCTGTGGCCTGGCTGCTCGCCGTCGTCGCCGCTGATAGCGGGGTGTAGAACACCTGAATCATTTTTACAAGCACGCTCCCGAAGGAGCGTGCTTTTTTGATGTCCTGATAGTCAATCTATCGCAGCACGGGACTTTAGCCCCTTAAACCTGATCCCCGGAGCTGCAAGTACCTGCCCACACTGCGGGAAAAGCGCCCGAAAAAGGACCGGAGCCGGCAATGGCGGGTATTACACCAGAGTGAGCACCAGCATGATGCTGATGATGATAATCTTACCCAGCACGCCGGCCAGCAGGCCGAGCGTGGCGCCAAGACCGGACTTAGCGGATTCTCTGGTGTTTTTCTTCTGGAAATACAGCTCGGCGATGAAAGCGCCGAGGAACGGTCCGATGATGATGCCGAAGGGGAACACAAAGAAGGCGCCCACGAAGAGACCTATCATGCTGCCCCAGAAGGCATGCTTGCTGCCGCCGAACTTACGGGCCCCCATGGCGGTGGTGATGTTGTCCACCAGGGTGCCGAACACAGCCAGCGCCAGCATGATGCCCCAGAACCACCAGACCGGGTAGGGCTCGCCCGCCGCCACAGCGTAGCACACACTGCCGCCCAGCGCAACCAGACACCCCGGATACGGCAGCAGTGCCCCCAGGTAGCCGGCGATGAAAAGCACCACTGCTGCCACATACATGAAGGCTGAGAAGTAATCCAGCCCCGCAAACCAGTCGATAAGATCAGAAAACATAGTTGAAAATCAGGAATCAGAATAAGTTTCGTTTGCTTCAAAATCTGCAATCCATTCCCGGACTTTGGCCTGGAGTAAGGCTTTATCCGGCAGATAGAGTTCGTAGGAAGAAGCGTAGATGTTTGCTTCATCGGGGAGTGTGAGTTCCACTAACACGTCGTTTTTCTCTTTGCAGAGCAGAATTCCGATGGTTGGCTTTTCAAAAGGTTGTCGTACAAAACGATTGAAGTAGTTGACGTACATCTGCATCTGCCCCAGATCCTGGTGGGTGAGTTTATCAGTTTTAAGGTCGATGAGACAGTAGCACTGCAGTAGACGATTGTAGAAAACAAGGTCTACATAGAAATGCTCTTCATTAAAAGTAAATCGTTTCTGACGCGCTTCAAAGAGGAAGCCTTTACCCATTTCGAGAAGGAAATCGCGCATGCGAGTGATGATGGCATTTTCCAGCTTGGATTCGGTGTAGGATTCATCGGGTTTGAGCCCCAGAAACTCCAGCGTGATGGGGTCTTTGATGATATCAGCAGGTTTGGTGATATTCTGCCCTTCATTGGCGAGCCGCAACACTTCATTCTTCCCCCGACTGAGGACCAGACGCTCATACAGACTGGAATTGACTTGTCGCTGCAGTTGCCGCACACTCCAGTTCTGCTCGGCGCATTCTATCTCGTAGAAATTGCGTGCAGCGGCATCCTTCACGCGGATGAGAACGAGATAGTGGCTCCAGGATAGTGTAAACAATCTAGCCTCTTTGGGTTGTGAATAGGGCAAACATTGCTTGCCTTTTTGGTCAGACTCCGTTATATCCCGCTGGGTGAAAGTTGTGTTCAAATTGGGCAAACAGTGTTTGCCCAATTTAGTGGGGGGACTGTATGCCTGGTAAAAGAATCGGATGTTTTTAAGATGCGTTACTCCCCACCCGTCACCAAAGCGTTCGGTGAGCCGGGTTGATAACGCCTTGAGCACTGCCTTGCCGTATTCCGCGCGGTTTTCTCCTTTCTGCTCGTGTTCAACGATGTGGCGGCCAATTTCGTAATACGTGTAGACCATAGCGGTGTTGACCGCTGTGCGCACGCGCTGCCTCGCTTGCTCAATGAGGTTCGCGATATTGTCGAAAAGCTCTGTCTGAGGAGATAGCGGGTTCATGGGGAGTTTTCGTAAATCTACCCGTAGTCTATCCCAAATGGAGCGAAAAGAAAAGGAGAAAGTGTACGCGTCAAATCACCCTGCGCCTCTGGCGCGGCTGATTTTTACATCGTACTTCCCACTTCGTACCTCAGCCCAGGTTCGCCTCGCGGATGCCGGCGCGTTTGCGGGCGGTGGCTTCCAGGATGCGCTTGCGCATGCGGATGAAGTGCGGCGTGGCTTCCACCAGCTCATCGGGCTCGATGTATTCGATGGCGCGTTCCAGCGAGAAGACGCGGGGCGGTGTGAGCTGGATGGAGTCGTTCTTGGTGGCCGAGCGGTGGTTGGTGAGGTGTTTTTCGCGGGTGGGGTTCACCGGAATATCGATATCCTTCGGGTTTTCGCCCACAATCATGCCTTCGTACACTTCATCACCGGGGGCAATGAACAGCGTGCCGCGCTCTTCCATGGCCTGCAGCGCGTAGGGGCGCGCAATGCCGTTCTCCATGGAGATGAGGGTGCTGGTCTGGCGGGTGGTGATTTCGCCTGCGTAGGGAGCGTATTCCTTGAAGAGGTGGGAGAAGATGCCGTGGCCGCTGGTCAGGTTCACCAGCTCGAACTCGAAGCCGATGAGACCGCGGGTGGGAATGGTGGCCTGGATGGTGGTGCGTCCGCTGCCGTTGGCCTCCATGTTCTCGAGGATGCCGCGGCGGTTGCCCAGAATACGCACGGTGCCGTTGGCGCATTCATCGGGCACTTCGATGAACACCGTCTCGAAGGGCTCGCAGTTCACGCCGTCAATCTCGCGCACAATCACCTTCGGGCGGGAGACGAGCACCTCGTAGTTCTCGCGGCGCATCTGTTCCACCAGAATGGCAATCTGCATGGTGCCGCGGGCGGATACGCTGAACACGCCGGCCAGGTCGGTATCTTCCACCTTGATGGAGATATTCGTGCGCATTTCGCGCATCAGGCGGTCGCGAATCACGCGGCTGGTCACGTTCTTGCCGTCGCGGCCACCCAGCGGACCGTCGTTGATGCTGAACTCCATCTGCACGGTGGGCGGTTCAATCTTCACGAAGGGCAGGGGCTCACCCTCCGGGTCGGCCGTCAGTGTCTGGCCGATGTCTACGTCCTCGAAACCGGAAAGACCGATGATGTTGCCGGCTTCGCCTACCGTGGAGTCGTTGGTCTGCAAGCCACTGTATTCGAAAAGCTTGGTCACTTTGGCCTGCACTCGGGAGCCATCCTGGCGGATGAGGTGCAGCGTGTCGCCCTTCTGCACGCGGCCGCTGGTGATGCGGCCCACCGCCACGCGGCCCACGTAGTCATCCCAGTCGATATTGGAGATGAGCATCTTGAAAGGCTTGTCCGGGTCGGCATCCTTCGGGGCAGGGATGTGCTTCACAATCTGGTGCAGCAGCGGCGTGCAGTCCACGGGGGCTTCACCCTCCGGGCTGTTCATGAAGTAGCCATCGCGGGCGGAGCCGTACACAAAGGGAGCTTCAAACTGCTCCTCTGTGGCGTTCAGGTCGAGCAGCAGCTCCAGCACCTGGTCGTGCACCTTCATCGCATCGGCATGCGGGCGGTCAATCTTGTTGATGACCACGATGGGCAGCAAACCTTCCTCCAGCGCCTTGCGCAGCACAAAGCGGGTCTGCGCCTGCGGGCCTTCGTAGGCATCCACCACCAGAATCACGCCGTCCACCATCTTCATTACGCGCTCCACCTCGGCGCCGAAGTCGGCGTGCCCGGGGGTGTCCACGATATTGATGGTGTAGTCATTCCAGTGAATGGAAGTGTTCTTGGCTTTAATCGTAATCCCCTTTTCACGCTCCAGGTCCATGGAGTCCATGGCGCGCTCCTGCACCTCCTGATTCTCACGGTAAGTGCCACCGGCTTTCAGAAGCTGGTCCACCAAGGTGGTTTTGCCGTGGTCTACGTGGGCGATAATGGCGAGATTGCGGAATTTGCTGGGATCACTCATAACAAAAATGTGCTCAGCCGACTACTGCGGCTGCGCCGCAGAGTCTAGCACATTCAGTTCGCTTTGAAAAGAGCAAAGATTGGGAAAATCACCCGCTTGCATAAGAAAAAAGGCGGATCTGCTTCAAATCTGCTGGTAGGATATATGTATCAGAAACCACCTGACGAGATTAAAGGACAAAGATAACGCGGAGGCATAATTAAGCAGTATCCACAAATTCGAGATTGCAGGAATGACAAAGCGCAAATGGTGATTTCTAATAAGTCCGGAAATTATCATGCAGCCCGATAAATTGGACTTTGGCGGGCTGAAAGCCCGAGGAATTTTGAGCCCTCAGAGAGGGCGACACAATAATAGCCCAGGGTGGAGCGACGCAGTCGCGGAACCCTGGGTAAAACGAAAATGATATCAGAGCCCCGAGCATGGCGAGTGGGCGGCAGAAAGCGTTGCGCCACAATAAGCCGCGGCCTCCCTGCC
>JAZONE010000094.1:0-3489 GCA_045654325.1 Akkermansia sp. | reverse complement strand
GGCGAAGAACTTCATCGGAGCACGGGACTTCAGTCCCGATTACACTCTCCGTGATTTACGGGACTGAAGTCCCGTGCTCCGAAAACAACAATCTCGCTTAATTATGCCAACGAGTCCGGGAGGCATCCGGCAAGGCTATTGGCAAGGGTGTGGTAGAACCGGTGAGACTGAAAACAAGAGCTTCTGCAGTGCGAAAGCAGGGGGCGATAAGCATTTTCGGCTTGATTTAGCGGCAAGGGCTTGCTACTATGACTGTGTACTTAAATTTACTCAAAACATGAAAATTGTATCCCTTGTTCTGCTGTGTGCCACCCTGCTGACACTTTCACCCGCTTATGGCCAGGGACGCCGCAGCCGCGTCAAGCCCAGTGGTGCTGCACCCGCTGCCGCAGCAGCAGAAGAAGCACCGAAGACCGGTGTGCGCTTTGTCATCTGCTCCCCCGCCGGCACTACCATGCCCTCACCGCTGTATGTGCAGACCGGGGATAACACCTTCAAGGCCATCAATATCGGTGCCCGCACACCCAGCATGCGCGTGAAGCCGATTGGCGGCGTGGTGAAGTTCTGGGACAAAGACCCGAGCGCTGAAGCACTGGGTGAAGACGATAAGAAGAAGAAGCCCGCCGGCAAGGCAGCGCTGCCGGAGCCGATTTTCAGCGTATCTGCCCCCAGCGGCAAGGTAGTGTGCATTCTGACCCCGAATAAGGATGTGGCAAAGACCCAGGCTCTGTTCCTGAAGGAGAGCGATTTCCCGAACAAGGGCATGCACGTCATCAACCTGTCCTCCTACCCGCTGCAGATTACCACCTCCGAAAGCGGTGATTTCAAGGATAAGAAGGAAAGCAAGATTGGTGTATACCGCCGCGAGGACGGCATCTCCCCCGAAAACAGCTGGAGCTTCAAGGGTGAAAAGGGACAGACGGTCGCCTTCGTGCTGACCTACACGGAAAAGGGTGCCAAGGCTCCCAAGCGCATCAAGGCTTCCACCTTCGTCATTTCCGAGCGTCAGTCCATGGTGAACGTGGTGGTGAAGGACTCCGCCCGCAACATGCCCAAGCTGATGTCCATTCAGATTTCCGAAGCACCCAAGCGCGGTAAGTAAAGGATTAAAATCAACTCTCTCCACAACCTTACTACCTATATGCCTAAAAAACTGACTGAAGGTGAAGTTGCAGCGCGCATTGCGCGCATTGGCGACCAATTTGCCGTGAGCGGTGATTTCCTGTATGGCGAAGAGCTGCGCAACGGCCACATCAACACCACCTACCGCGCCTGCTACCGCTCGGAAGATGGTCACGAGGATCGCTATATTCTGCAGCGAATCAACGACTATGTGTTCAAAGATCCGGCGCAGGTGATGCGCAATGTGGAAAAAGTGACCCGCCACATCACCTGGAAGCTGCTGCGCCGCCGCCGCGATGCCGCCGGCCAGACTCTGAACCTGTTCCCTGCCCGCGGTGGCCGCAACTACATCGTACTGCCCGAGGAGGGCGGCATGTGGCGCTGCTACAACAACATCGAGGACACCCACACCTACGACGTGGTGGAAAACACCCGCCAGGCCTACCAGGCTGGCTTCGCCTTCGGCTCCTTCCAGGATCTCATCTCCGATATGAACCCGGAGGATATCAAAGAATCCATCCCGGATTTCCACAACACCCCCAAGCGCTATGCCGCCCTGCTGGCCAGCGCCGCGGCCGATGTGAAGGGCCGCGCCGCCAACTGCCAGGCCGAGCTGGAGATGCTTGCCGGCTGGGCCGACCGCTACGACCGCATCACCAGTATGCTGGAGAGTGGCGAACTGCCCACCCGTATCACCCACAACGACACCAAAATCAACAACGTGATGCTGGATTCCGAAACGGATGAAGCCGTGTGTGTGATTGACCTGGACACTGTGATGCCCGGTTCCGTGCTCTACGATTTCGGCGACATGGTGCGCACGGCAACCTGCATGGCCAGCGAGGACGAGGAAGACCTGAGCAAGGTGAAACTGGAGATGCCCTTCTTCGAATCCCTGGCGGAAGGTTATCTGGACGCTGCTCACAATTTCCTGACCCAGTGCGAAGTGGAGTACATGCCCTTTGCCGGCTGGCTCATCACCACGGAAATCGGTATCCGCTTCCTGACCGACTATCTGGACGGAGACCTGTATTTCCGCACCGAAAAGCCGGAGCACAACCTCATCCGCGCCCGCAACCAGTTCAAACTGGCCCAGAGCATAGACAGCCAGATGATTTCCATGGGCAAGTATGTGCGCCGCCTCATGCGCTCATACAGCAACAAGTAACCCCCCATGCTGCCCAGGTTTGCCAGCACGCTCTGCGCCGCTGTGGCGCTGCTCTTCCCCGCTGCAGCTCAGGAGGAAGAAGCCGCCTGGAATCTGGAACGCACCCGGCAGGAATTCAAGCACACCACGGCAGCAGAAAGCTGCGTGTGCCTGGTTCTCGATAGCTGGAATATAGCCCTGATATCGCACAATAAACGCGATATCGGGGCTGTTTTCATTACCGCCCGGGAGGATGAGGAAAAGCATCTATACGACCTCCGCACCACCGCCCGCCGATTGTCTAACCTGGTGGGGCTGAAATCGCCGCTTTACCAGAAGCTGGAAGAATCCGACACAGAGGCCGCTGTCATTCTGGATGGGGAGCTGATGGACGACCTGGGCTCCGAAGCGGAGCATGTGCTGCACAGCACCCCGCTGGCCGGCATAGCTTACCTTCTGAACGAGGAGTATTTCTACATAGCCGGCATCACGCCCCAGGGTTTCCTGCACTGGAAAACCATCAAAAAGAGCAACGTGGAGCTGCTCATGCCTCTGGCACCGGCCAAACTGCAGGCTATTGAAGTGACCGGGCGCCAACGTATTGATGAATTTGCCGCCGAAGTACTGGCCCGCAAGCTCGGTTTCGGCAGCAACACCGCCACGCTTGGTGACCGCGAGGTGATTTGCCAGCGACAGAAACTCGACGAAGTGCCCTACATGAACACCAAAGCCGGTGTCATTGTTGCCAAACGCGGCAAACGCGTGACTTTCGGCAAGCGGAAAGCCGCTGTCAGCCTGATAAACAATCGCCACTCCGATTCCCTGACCTACCCCGATAAAACAAGCTACTGGCCCGTCAGAAAAAAGCCTGAGCCCAAGCCTGAACCAGCAGTGGTGGAGGAAGTGAAGCCCCTCACCCCCGATGAAGCCCGCAAGGCCTACGCTGAATACCTCCGCTCGCTCAAGAAATAAATGCCGCCATGTCCCCATGCGACAGCATGGGGATTTCTTACATCGGCAACGCCGATGTATTTCATGTGGCTTCGCCGCATTTCATACCGCAGGAACTGCGGTATTTCGTGCACCGAAGGTGCAATTCATTGAGCCCCGCAAAGCGGGGCGACTGCTTCGCTGACCGAGGAATAAAAATAAACAATAATATAGAATACTTAGGTGCTTATTGCGATTCTCTGCCTATGTAATTCAACGCTTCAATCAGC
>JAZONE010000093.1:0-56680 GCA_045654325.1 Akkermansia sp. | reverse complement strand
TTTGGCATTCAACATTTCCACGGCTCCTGTCACCCGTTCCACGGGTTCCGGATGATTTTTTTGCATACGAGGGGTTCCGCCCGCCAACGCTACGCGTGACGGGCTCTACCCCTCGCTAATGATATGCCGCCCTAACGGGCTGAAAATTCCGCTCGCCGTGGGCTCGCCAAAGTCCGATTTAACTGGCAGATTGAGCCTGCGAATTTAAAACAGCTCCATTCGCCGGACTGGTTTAGCAGGGTAGGGGACAATATCATCTTCTCATCACAAGCTTTGATTTGTTCTCGTTCATTCTTGCACTCCGGCGGGAAATGAAAAGGCCGTTACTCCTTAACGGGAGTAACGGCTTGATAAATGCATCTGTAAATGATTTACTTGCGACGGCGGCGGGCTGCCAGACCGGCAAGAGCCAGCAGGCTCAGCGTAGCCGTAGCAGGCTCAGGAATAGCGGGAGTTTCCGGAGTGGGGGGAACCTCGATGGTGATGCCGGGATTTACGCCATAATTCATAGTGGCAGTGTTTCCGTTCATGTTGCCATTATATGCAGCAGCTGTTGCAGTGCCGCCGTCCCATGTCAGCGTGGGGGTCATTGATTGGTTTGCTCCAACCACGGTCAGGGTGTAGGTGACGCCCTTCTCGATGGTGACGCCGGTAAACGTTGTGCCGCGTGCAGATGTGAAAGTGATGGTGTTGTCAAGAGTACCAGTATTCCCGAGGATGGAGCTTAACTTACCATCACCTACATTGAGAGTAAGTGCGCCGTTGCTGCTGGCTGTCAGGTAAACGGCGTTTGCACTGAGACCAGGATCATCGCCGTTGTTATTTTTCTGAGTGCCCCAGTAAGCGCCTACGATTGCACCGGAGGTGGCGATGTCGTACTCCTTTGCAAGCGTGAATGTGAGTACATAATCATCTGCCCAGAAATTATCTTCCGTGGTAGGGACGGTAGTAAACTGGGCATCAATCGTGGTGGCAGCAGAAGCCATGCCGACAAGAGCCATCAAGGTTATTAATGTCTTCTTCATAGATAATGAATTGTTTATGTAATATATGTTTAAGTGTTGTCGGCAGCGTGGGGTATTCCTTGCGCAATGGAAAGCTCTCCCATGTCGCCGATGTCAATAACAATACAGCATTGCTGATGCTGTAGCAAGCAAATAATTTGTAAAAAGTTAGATTTTACGAGTTAGGGTATCATTAGTGATAAAAATCAGCACGTGTGCGTGAAGTGCAATCATATCTAACAGACAGAGCATCTACACAAAGCTAAAGCATCAGCAATGCTGTATTGTAGGTGCGTTGGATTGTAGAAGGTTCGCATAGTTCTCATAGCGCTAGGGAATGAGTGATTTATACAATCTGCTTTAAACATCTAATAATCAAATATTACCAACATGAAGAAAACGCTTATTACACTCCTCGCTCTCTGTGGTGTGGCTGCGGCTGCGGAACCTGTGCAGTCAGGAACCATAACTCTGGATTACACGAATGCTCCGAAGATTGTAACAGATGATGCCACTTTATACAACTATCTCTACGGAACTTTCAATGAAGGTGGCACTCTTACGTTTGCATTAACTCTCCAACGGGAGGGCAATTCAGTTAGTCACTACCAGACAATACTTCACATTGGCGCAGAAGGTAAAGGACTTACGCTTGGGGTAAACGGCAGCAGTCATCTCATGTTTGGTGAAGGAGCTGAAGGTACTAACGGTTTCGGAGATGCTCACGAGTTGATGAGTGCGGATTTGAAAGTTGGCAGCGGTGAAGCTGGTACCAACTATGTCGTTTATACCTTGAAGTTCAAGGAGACAGGTAAAGCCTCTGCTAGCATTACCTTAAACAATACTGAATATGCGATGAACGACATGTTGTGGTCAACAATCGCTATGTCACCCGAAGCAGAGCATTACAATAAATATACACTAGGTTACCGTGGTCCAGGCTGGGATGGTGGGTTGCCGATGGCGAATATTAGCACTGACTCTATGCTTGTAACATACACGGCGATTCCTGAGCCCGCCACAGCCACACTTTCCCTGCTGGCTCTTTGCGGTCTGGCTGCTCGCCGTCGTCGTAAGTAATTCAATCTTACATCTAATTTATCAAGGGTCGCTACTCGTCAAGGGGTAGCGGCTCTTTTTCTGTTATTATGCAGTCTGGCAGAAGCTGGAAAGCGTAAGGATTATTGTTTCCGGGACTCAAACCCGCAGGAAGGCTTTGTGGCGGTAGAGGAAGGCGAGGACGCACCAGAGAAGGCAGAGACTGAGGAGGGCGAAGACTGGGGCGGCTGCGGAGCCGCAGCGGGCGGCGATGCCGTGGAAGAGGGGATTTGCCACGCCCCACCAGATGCTGTGGCCGCCGGGGCCGTGGATTTCGGTGAGGAGGTAGGCGAGCAAGGCATTGCACCCGAAGACGCGGAGGGGGAAGGCGAGGCGGGTGGTGGCGGGGCCGCAGCAGTCGAACAGCAGGTGGAAGAGTGCCAGCATCAGGATGCACCAGCCGCCGCTCCAGAATACGGCGGTGGTGGTGTAGATGTGCTTGATGAGCGGGGTATCAGCCTCCAGCGCACAGGCGGCTGCGAGGCAGACCAGCCCCGCGGCAGCCAGCAGCGCGGCGGTGCGCAGGCCGCTGCGGGCGCGGATGAGGGAGCCGCAGATACTGCCCATGAGGGTGAGCGCACCGAAGGAGAGGGCGGTGAGAATCCAGGTGTAGGGAGTGCCGTCCTGCCAGGAGCCCTGCAGCTGGTGGTCGATGTAGATGGCGAGGTTGTTGTCCGGCAGGAAGAGCCCGGCGGGCTGCCCGTTGTAAGGCACAAAGCGGAGCAGTGCCCAGTAGACCACCATGCAGAGCGCGCAGGTGATGAGCTGCCCCCGCAGGCTGCCGCATAACATGAGCACGAGGGCGGCGATGAGGTAGCCCTCTGCAATGGCCTGAAGGGTGTTGCAGAAGAGGCTCATATGCTCCGGACGGGCAGAGGCTAGATTCCCCTGCACGAGCATGCCCAGCACGAAGAGCAGCGCCACGCGGCGCAGCACGCGCCACGCGGTGGAGAGCTGCCAGCGCGGGCCGCCTTTCTCGCGGTATTTTGCAAAGGCGAAGGGCATGCTGGCGCCGGTGATGAAGATGAAGAGCGGCATGACCAGGTCCCAGCAGGTGAAGGCGCCGCCCCAGTCTGCGTGGGTGAATTGCTGCATGAGCCACTGCGGTGCGGTATCTCCCAGCGCCCAGACCAGAAACAGGTGCAGGGTAGCAGCGCCCCCGCAGAGCAGGAGCATATCCAGCCCTCGCAGGGCATCGATACTGGTGATTCGCTGATTCATGGTGTGATATGAAAAGGCCACCTTCCGCTCGGGGGCAGGCGGAATGTGGCCGGTGAAGGGGGGCTCTTTACTTCATGTTGCAGGAGCCTTCCATGGCGACCACATCAAAGGGCTTGAGGGTGATTTCAATCTCTTTGTCCACGTTGATGGCCTTATCCATGATGGGCAGCCGGGTCTGGTCCTCAAAGCTGCTGCGCAGGGTTACTTTTCCTTTGACACCGGGCGGGATATCCAGAATCCGGCGCAGGGTGCCGCGCAGGGTTTTCTCGTGTGCAGAGGAGTTGCGCAGGGAGAGGGTGCATTTCTTCTTGTTCCAGGCGGCCCAGCCGTAGATATCGCCATCCTGCGCCCCCTTGTCCCAGGGGTTGCCGCCTACCCAGTGGGTATCTGCCAGTACATCGTCATTGCGGCGGATCCAGGCGATGCAGCGGGCGAGTTCATCCCAGAGGATGCCGTTATTCTGACTCATGAGGTCGGCATCCACGTAGATTTCCTGCAGGCCGGAGCCGCTGGTGAACGCGGTGCGCATTTCCTTGATGCAGTTGGCGGGGTCCTTGCTCATGACCTTGGGCGGGCCGTTTTTGGTGATGATGGTGCCGTGGGTCATGATGGAGTTGATGGGGAAGAGCGGGGCGCCGGTCACGAAAATCTCGTGCACGAGGCGGTCGCGGTAGGTAATCCAGCGGTCGCGTTCGTCGCCCATGTTGCCCACCTGGTCGAAGTCGCCCTCCTGGCGCCAGATGGAATCGGCGTGCAGGAACCAGAACGGACTGGCCCAGGTGCCCACCGTGGTGTTGATGAAGATGTCCGGGCGGGCTTTGCGCAGCTCGGCCAGCACGCTCAGGATGCCCTCGGCATCTTCCAGTTCCGCCGGGCCGTAGGCAATGGGCTTGGTGGAGATGCCGTCGAACTTGAAGTAGCGCATGTCGTACTTCTTCACCATATCCTTGCAGCGGCCCACAAAGGCATCGAAGTAGATGGGGTTGGAAAGCTCGAAGTTGGAAATCTGGTTATTCGGGTGAGTCTTGTTCCAGTAGGCGATGCGCATGTTCTTGCTGGCGCCGTAGCCACCCACGGGACCCAGCCAGGTGCCCATGCCGCAGCCCATGGAGCCCACGACCTTGTTCAGTTTGGAGAACCCATTCGGGAAGCCAGCGTGGAAATTCCAGAGGGAGTTGAAATCATCCCAGCCGTCGTCAATCACGAAGGCATCGATTCTGGTCTTGCGCTTATCAAACATCTCCCGCTTCCAGGTTCTGGCTATTCCCATGGAGATTTTTTCCGTGGTGCGCTTGAGCGGGTCGGCATTGTCATGCAGCACGATGCCCACTTCATACCAGTCGTTGTAATGCACCAGGGTGCGGTAGGGGACGGGTTTTTCGCGTTCGATGTAGCTGAGGAACGAGCGGCGCTGCTGCTCCGGCGCAAAGAGACCGATGACGGAACTGACCTTCCAGGATTTTTTCGGCTGGAGCGAGGTTTTGCGCACCCAGCTGCCGCGCACCAGATTGTCCGGCACGGTGTCGGTGTTATCCTGCAGTGAACCCATGGGGAGAGACAGGGAAATGGCGCCCGTGCTGGTCACAGGTTCAGACTTAGCTGCCACCCAGTAGCGCAGCTTGTAGTTGCCGGCCTTGGGAACCTTGATGCGGTACACAGCGTTTTTCGACTTTGTGCCGGCATAGCCGGGGTGAATGTCTTCAGAAATCTCCTGGCCGCCATCGGTCACCAGCTGTACACCGATGATGTTGAGGCGGTTTTCACCCTCGGAGTATTGGAACGAAATCCGGCAGTCGCCGGCCTTGGCGAAGTTCACCGCGCCTTCGGCCACCTTCACGTTTTTCATGATGGGACCTTTTTTGGCATTGTAGCGGTTGCCGTAGACCTCCTGGAAACCGGCGGGCACGGCAAAGGCGCTGCCGAACATTTCCGGGTGCCAGCTTTCTGCGCTCCAGTTGTCTTCTGTCACCGCCCCCTGTGAGCCTACCGTCATGGATGACATGGGGGTCTCGAGCCCCATGAACAGCTTATCGGTGATTACCACCGTGCCGTGCGTGGTATTGCCGGAGATGACGGGTTCGCCGCCCTCTGCTGTGGGGGTAAGCTGCAGCGGGGTGATGGTGTGGAAGGGAACGGGCCGGTCGCCGGCTTTCAGCGTGAACTCCTGGCGCAGGTAGTGAGACCCATCGCGCAGCACGGCTCGCCACACCACGCGGAATGAACCATCCGGGGATTTGAAGGTGGCGGAAATGGACTGGCCGGGCTGTTGTTCGGCTATGCCCAGGGCCTTTTTGCCGGGTTTCAGGGCTTTGACCTTGGGTGCGGCTACCTCCATGTCTGTAGAGCTGAGAGTGCGGCCATCGCCCAGTGTAATGCGGAACACCGGGCCGCTTCCCTTGACCAGCAGGGTGCCGTCCGCTGATTTCAGCCCGCTGAAGGTGACGCCGCCGTTCTGGTACTCGAACTCCGCGCTCAGTACGTCATTGCCAATGGTGTAGGTTGTTTCATTCTGGGTGGCCACGGCTGTGCCCGGAGCCTTGCCCGGAAAATCCACCGAGGCAGCTGCCTGGCCGGTCACCAGCGCTGCCGCCACCATCGAAGTCAGAAATAAGGAGCGTTTCATGGGATGATACTGCCGATTTTGCGACCTATTCTACCAAATGCTCTATGTGCCCGCAAGCAGAAAATCGAAACTTGAAGAGGATTGTCAATTGATTGAAATCGCTGCACCTGTGGCGCAGGGAACTGGACAATAGTCATTAGTCGATAGTAAATCGTCAATCTGAATTTCGATTTATCGATGATTCACTGATGATGCCAGCGCAACATTTATTGCGTGGGCCAGCAAATCTGAAATGGCCTCGAAACGATGATGGCAGCGGGGCAATGGCGAAACAGAACGGGGCAGGCGCGTGGTGCACGCCTGCCCCGGGCACAGGATGGTTTTCAGGCCAGTCTGCTTACTTTTTAGTGATGGTGATAGAGCCGTTCGAGTTGCGCTCGGTGGGCATGTTGAAAGTGACGAACACCTTGGGTTTCTTTACCTTGGCCGGAACTTTCAGCGTGTAAACATTGTTGCTGCTCTTGAGACCGGTGGAGCCGGCGTGGCGGTCTTCTGCCACTTTTTTGCTGCCGTCGTAGAGTTCAACAGCGGCAATGTGAGCTGCGTGGTTACCGCTCTGGAAGGTGAAGGTCACCTCGTAGGTGCCGGCTTCGTTGATGGGCAGTTTGCCCAGCAGCTCCACGGGGGTGTTATCACTCGGTATGACGGCGGGGTTCCAGCCTTCTGCCAGAGTCAGGTCCTTTACCCAGAGGCGGCGTGCATCAATGGCGGACTTGCCCAGCATGCTTTCGGGGTCTATAGCCTGCATCTTATCAATCATCTCCTTGAGCTCCTTCTTGTGCTTGATACCGCCGTTGCGGTGCAGCAGGCCGATACAGATGCAGCAGAGCTGCTGCCGTTGCTCCTTACTCAGATGGGGATTGCTGAGCAGTTTCTTTGTGCTGGCCAGGGTTGCCAGCCAGTCCTCGGCATTGGCAGAGGCTTCGGCCATGCCGTGCGGGTCGAGGGTGGCCACCTGGTACATGCCGGTCTTGTTGTCCGGGTCAGCCTGGCGGATGCGGTTGGCCACATTGTCCGGCTTGCGCACACCGGGCACAGCGGCGGCCTCGCCGAGCAGACGTGCTTTCTCGGCTCCGGTTGCAGCTTCGGCCTTGGCGAGCAACTCACGCTGGCGGGCAGCAGCAGTCATGATTTCTGTGATGCGACCGGCCACGGCCTTGGGCTTTTTACGCTCGTGGAACGGGATGCAGAGCTCCGCCACGCGATAACCGGTCTTGTTGTAGAAGATGAAGGCCGGATAGGAGTTGGGGAAACTCAGGTCGATATTCGCGAATCGCTTCTTGCGTTCGTCGTTCTGCTCCGGGGTGGAGACATTGGGCATGGGCAGCTCCAGCAGCACCGTGTCGCCCAGTGCCTTGGTCACCTCGGCGGATTTCATCATGCGCTCTGCCGTTTTCCGGCTGTGTTTATCCCAGCCGTCGGCATAGGTTACGATGACGATGCCCTGGTCGCCGGCCTTGGATTTAGCCTCCTCGATAGTGGAGGCTTTCTGATACGCTGAGGCCGTGATAGGAATCAGAGTAAGCGCGAGAGCGATTAAATGAGAAATGTTTTTCATTGTTGTTGATGAAGTTGGATGATATTATGCAGCCTGTTTGCCGTAAATATAGATACCGTTGATGTGGAAGAACTCCGGGCCACCCTGGCGCAGGATACGCACATACTTGGCCAGCGGGAGTTTGCCGCCCAGGTCGGCGCGCATCACGCGCTGGTTGCACGGGCCGAAATCATGAACATCCTTCCAGTCGGTTCCATTTTCGGAAACCTGCACTTTCATGTTGTTGCAGCGGTGGAGATTACCATTCGTGCAGACCACCACGATGCCGGTGACATTCACCTGGCGGGGCAGTTCTACGGCTACATAGGCATCCTTATCTTTTTCGGTGTGGAATGAGCCACCTTCCGGGGTCAGAAGACCGGCATGGTCGTGCGGTTTATCCCACTTGCTGGTGGAGCTCATCCACACCAGACCGCCTTCAGAGGCCAGTTTCCCGGGGAATGGCTCAACCTTGGGCATCTGGACATCCTGGTTCTTGAAACCGGTGGCTTTTACCATCTTGGCCAGTGATTGGAAGGCCGCCACGTCGCGGTTCTTCTCTGCTGCCAGAATGGCGGGCGTGAGCAGCTTGACGCGTTCATCTGTGCTCATACCGGAGCTATTGCCGATGCCCTTGATGATGGCCTGCATCACCTTTGCTTTGCCGGCTTTATCGAGCTTGCTGCTGAGTTGGTCTCCCCAGCTGAGAATGGCGGGGGCGTACTTGCTGTTGGAAGCCGTGGCGGCCAGCACATCGGAATAGAACTCGCAGATTTTGTCGGTGTTGTTCTGGATATTCAGAGCTGCCAGCTGGTTGCTGCCGAGGGTTTCGATGTGCCAGCGGTCGGGTCCCATGTCCTTCACATTCTTCCAGAATTTGGTGAAGGCTTTGCGCAGCTGCTCCGGCTTGAGATTTTTTGCCAGGGCGGCAGTAAGCCCCTTGTTCATGTGCTCCGCAGCCATTTCAGGATACAGGGGAACCAGGTGCTTGCACATGGTGTCATTGAGCTGAATCCAAGGCTTGGCACCGGCAGAGGTGTTCTTTTCCAGGGCTTCGCGCCATTCGCGCCAGGCCATGAAATTGCAGGGTTGCGCCGTGGCTGACTTTTCGTAGCATTCCATGGCTTTTTCAAAGTCCCCCTTTTCTGCGTACACCCCACCCAGAATACGCCAGGTGTCTGATGTGCGGGTTTCCTTTTCCTGCGCCTCGGAATACAGCTCGGAAGCGGAATGCAGCGATGAGAAGGTGTACACATTGCGGAATATCTGCCAGTGCAGTCCACGCTGCCAGCTCAGTGAGTATGCAGGGGTCCATTTGTCGTTCACCAGCACGATGTAGGAGCAGTGGCCCGGTTCGCCCGCAGTCATCGCCGGTACACCATTGGCCAGAGCGGCAAAGGCACCGAAGTGGGACAAGCTGCCGCACACGCCACCTACATAGTGGGTCATGGCCTGGCGGTTATCACCCATGTCGCTCTCGAACGGGGCGTAGTACATGGGACCGTGGATGGAGTCGCCGTAGATATTGTTGAGACGGTAGGCGCAGCGCCAGCAGGAACCGGAATACTGGTCTGCTGCCAGGTGGAAGTTATCCAGCGCCCAGGTGAGGCTGGCAACGGAACCGTATTGGTTATCGCCCTTGCAGCCACATACCATGCGGCGCTGCCACATGGGAATGGTATCGAACACAATGTTCAGGCGGTCATCTTTCCAGGCATCGATATAGAAGGAGGCGCGGTCCACGGCATCCTGCTGGTTCCAGCCTGATTTGGCGTATTCCAGCGCCGTGGCAGTGGCGATGTCTCGTACCATGGGGTCCTTGAGTATCTCCGGATATTTCTTGAGCAGCTTTTTCAGGATGGACAGAGCCATGCCGGGGCGCACACATTCGCCGGAGAAAGCAAAACTCTGCATCCATTCGTTGTTGCCACCGATGACTCCCATCAACTCCGCACCATCCTTATCACCAGCACTTTCGGTGAAGGTGTGCTCGCTGGCGCATTCGCTTTCCAGGCGTGCCACCTGTTTCTTCAGGTTGTTGAGATCCCAGGTGAAGGCCGCGCTGGGTTCTCCCTCTGCAGGAATCTGTGCTGTCTTTGCCGCCAGGTTTTCCTTGGCTTTCTTCAGCTGATTCTGCCGTTCGGTATCGCTTTTGCGGACTTCTTCGCCGGCGCGCAGTTCGGCATCTGCCACTACCCATTGCGCCAGTAGCAGGCGGTTTTCGGATTTTCCGAAGAGTTTGATAATTTCCTCGTCACTTTTGCCCCCGGCTGCTTTCAGAATGGCAGCAGCCACGTCGCTCTTCACCTTGGCGCAGTTGCGCCAGTCCTCGCCTTTGAGGATTCCCTCATTCCGGGATACCTCGGCTCCGTTATCATCGGCTGCGGACTGTGCCTTGTTCTTCTTTGTTGAGGAAGAAGCGGCCTTGCCTTTCTTTTTAGTGTTTTTCTTTTTTGCCTTTCCGGCTGCTTTTTTGCTTGTTTTGCTGCTGAGCAAAATGCCCGCATTCAGCTCGGGCATAGCGATACTGGCAGTACCGGAGCCTATGGCGAGAGTCAAGGCCAATGCGATAAATGTTCCTGCTTTCATAATCGAAAATGGGTGCTCACCCTGATACAGGGCTTACACTACCATTTACGCGACGTCATGGCAAGTAAAAACGGGGCTGATTCAGATTTGCTGGTAGATGTATGTACCGGAACCTGCAGGCGTGATGAACGAACAAAGATTATGCGTTGGCATAATTAAGCGAGATTGTTGTTTTCGGAGCACGGGACTTTCCTGTCACGGCGTAGGCAAAGCCGAAGACGGAAGTCCCGTAAATCACGGAGAGTTTAATCGGGACTTAAGTCCCGTGCTTCGATCAAGTTCTTCGCCAAAGTCAATTTGTCGGGTTGAGTTGTGTACTGCGGCGCTGATGATGACAAAAGCCCCGCAGGCAGAGCTGCGGGGCTTGGGGAAGCGGCTGTGATTTTTTTTCAACCTCAGGCCATGCGGGCGTAGGCATCGGCCTCTACGGCGGCCCAGAGGGAATTGATGCTGCACTCCACCTTGGCCTTGGCTTCGATGAGCTCGGCACCGGCGGCGCCGTGGGCAAAGAGGTAGTACTTGATCTTGGGCTCGGTGCCGCTGGGGCGCACGGCGAAGCTGCGACCGTCCACCAGGTCGATGAAGAGCATCTTCTCGGCGGGGATGGGGTCGCCTTCGGCATCGACCATGGTGCCGGCGGAGAAATCGCGAAGACCGGCCACGGCGGTGCCGTCCATTTCAGTGGGCGGGTTTTCGATGTAGCTCTTGGTAAGGGCGGCAATCTTGGCAGCGCCGTCAGCACCTTCCATCACGATGCTCTTGCCGAGTTCCTTGTAGTAGCCCAGCTGGGAGTAGATGTTGTTCAGGCACTCGAGCAGGCCGATGCCCTTGGAAGCGAGGTAGGCGTTCATTTCAGCGAGGCAGAGGGCGGCGGCGTTGGCGTCCTTGTCGCGCACGAAATCCTGAGCCAGGTAGCCGTAGCTTTCCTCGCCACCGAAGATGAAGTACTTGCTGTGCTCCAGACGCAGGGCGCGGGTTTCGGCCTCGGTCATGGAGCGGTAGTCCTGGCGGAGCTCGGCGGGGATAGCCTGCTCATACTTGCCGAGCTTGGCGGCGATGTACTTGAAGCCGGTGAGCACGTTCACGGTCTCGATACCGAAGGATGCGGCGATGGCATCCTGCAGCGGGCTGGTCACGAAGGTTTTGACCATGACGCTGTGGCTGAGGTTCTCCGGGGTGATGATACCGAGCTCGATGGCGCTCATGCAGCGGTACCAGGCGAGCAGGCAGCCGGTCTGGTTGCCGGTGAGCAGCTGCATCTTGCCGGTGGCGGTGTCGCGCACGGCAATGCCCATGCGGTCGCTGTCGGGGTCGGTGGCGATGACCAGGTCAGCCTGCTCGGCGTCGGCCTGGGCGCAGGCCATATCCAGCGCGGGGGCGTTTTCCGGGTTCGGGCTGGCCACGGTGGGGAAACGGCCGTCGAGCGTGTCCTGCTCGGCCACGGTGCTCACGTTGCAGCCGATCTGCTTGAGAATGGGCACGATGCAGCGGCCGCCGGTGCCGTGCAGGTTGGTGAATACCACCTTGGCCGAAGCCTTGGCGAAGACATCCGGACGCAGGATGATACCCTTGAGCTTTTCGATGTAAATGGCGTCGAACTCCGGCCCGAGGATGCTGAGCTTGCCCTGTTCATCGGCGGGAAGGGCTTCGTACACGTCGCTGGTGAGGGCGTTCACCTCGGCAATCACTGCCTTGTCGTGCGGGGCGATGAGCTGGGCGCCGTCATTGAAGTAGGCCTTGAAGCCGTTGTCGTGGCTGGGGTTGTGGGACGCGGTGAGAACCACGCCGGTGTCGGCATTCAGTTCGCGGATGGCGAAGGAGACCTCCGGGGTGGAGCAGGGGCCGTCGAACAGGGCGCAGTCGCAGCCCAGGTCGGTGGCAATCTTAGCGCAGTATTCGGCAAAGTCGCGGGAGAAGTGGCGGGTATCGTGACCCACCACGATGAGGGGCTTGCGGCCGGTGCCTTCGGCCTCCACAAAGCGGCGCACGTAGGTGATGAGCCCGCGCATGGCGCGACCCACGTTGAAGTAGTTCATGCTGGCTGTGCCCACGCAGGGGAACTCGGGGCGACCGTTCACGCCGCCCTGACCCTGCTCAGCAACGGTCACCACGGTGCCGATGGTGCGGCCACGCAGACCACCCGTGCCGAAAGCGAGCGTCTTGTAGAATCGGTTGTTGAGCTCAGCCCATTCACCGGCTGCCACCAGCTGCTCGATAGCGGCGGGCACCACCGGATCCTGTGTGCCACCAGTGAGCAGCCCGATATTTTCCAGAGAGGATTCCAGCAGTTTGCCTTCGGCAACTGCCTGCTTCAGCGCATCAAGAATCGTAGCATTCATACTTGCGCGCTATTATACCGATTTTCGCGCACTTGGCAAGCCCGGAGCTGCAGGAAGTGCAAATGGCACCTTTTTCAGCCGCTGCACACGGAAAAAAATCCAGGAGCGGAATAAAATGAAGAATGCGTTAAATAATCATTAATCATTAATCACTAATCATTGTTCTGCGCGGCAGCCGGGGCAGTTCCTCACCCAGTGCCCGGGGGTGGCTTCGATGAGCTCCGGGGTGTGGGTGGTGGAGCAGAGCTCGGGACGACCCAGGGTATTGCGCGGGCGGAAGGCGCAGCCGGTGACTGGCTCCCGCAGGGTGGGCGGCAGGCCGGGGATGGTCTGCAGGCGGGTGCCTTTGTCTGCCGCGCCGGGAATGGAGGCCATGAGCGCGCGGGTGTAGGCGTGCAGCGGGTGGCGGATAAGTTCCTCTGCGGGGGCGCTTTCCACGATGCTGCCGGCATACATGACCTGGATGCGGTGGGCATATTGGCGCACCACGCCTAAGTCATGCGTGATGAGGATGATGGCGGTGCCGAGTTCCTGCTGGCGGGCGCGGAGGAGGTCGAGCACCTGTTTCTGCACGGTGACATCCAGCGCGGTGGTCGGTTCATCGGCTATGAGAATCTGCGGGCGGGTGATGAGCGCCATGGCAATCATGACCCGCTGGCGCATGCCGCCGGAAAATTCGTGCGGATATGCCTGCGCGCGCTTTTCCGGCTCGGGGATGCCGGTGCGGGCGAGTTCCTCCACCGCGAGGCGCCGTGCCTCTTTCCAGCTGAGTCCCTGGTGCAGCACGAGTGGCTCTGCCACCTGGTCGCCGATGCACATGCAGGGGTTCAGGCAGGTCATGGGGTCCTGGAAAATCATGGAGATGCGTTTGCCGCGCAGGGTGGCATGCACTTTTTCCGGCGCGTGCAGCAGGTCCACGCCATCGAACCATGCGCGTGATTCCCTGCCGATGCGGGCCGGCGGGCTGGGCAGCAGCCCCATGAGGGTGGAGCAGGTGACCGATTTGCCGGAGCCGGATTCACCCACAATGCCGAGCGTTTCACCTGCATGCAGGTCAAAGGAGACGCCGTTCACCGCATAATTCACCCCTGCGCGGGAGTGGAACTCCACCGTGAGGTCACGAACCTGGAGCAGGGGGGTACTCATCTGGCCTGTTCGATGAGGTCGGTGAGCATATCCATGCCGCGGGCGGCGCTGTAGCGCGATACGTGGCCGGGGTGCTTCAGTACTTCCTGCTGCCAGTCGCGGGGAATGCCGCTGATGCCGTACACGGCGCCCAGCAGAGCACCCACGATAGCGCCGTTTGTATCCGGGTCGCCCAGGTTGTTCACTACGCTGCAGAGGGCTCCGGGGAAATCCTGGGCATGCAGCAGCCAGTAGTAGGCGCTCTGGAAAGCAATTTCCACCCAGCCGGCCTGGGGGTAATATTCCGGCTCTTCATATCTGGCGGCGCGCAGGCGGCTGAGCAGTTCCATGTCGTCCAGCTTGGTGGCACGTTCGCAGGCGGCGGAGTAGATGGTTTCCGGGCTTTCACCCAGCAGTGCGAGCCTGAGCGATTCCACATAAATGATGTTGGCCTTGATGCAGCGCGGGTGGATGTGGGTTATGTAGCAATCTTCCTCTGCGGCAGTCTGCCAGTCCCACTCCGGGTGCAGAGCGGCAAAGATGCCGATGGGTGCCACGCGCATCAGCGCGCCGTTTGCCTGCGAATCGGGGTTGTAGGAGCCATTCAGCGCCGAACTGATGGTGAGACCCACATCGCAAGGCCCGGTGGAGAGCCAGTCGATGTATTGTGCACGGGCGGCCAGGGTATTGAACCCGTGTTCGTTGAGCAGGCTGCGCAGCAGGGCAATGGCCATTTCCGAATCATCGGTGATACCGCCGCTGTCCCGGCCTGCGGTGATACCCCAGCCCTGCACCATGCCGGTCACGCCGTCAGGGTAGAGGGAGCAGAGGTTGCTGGGGCTGTGGAACTCCAGCGGGGAACCCAGCGCATCGCCACACATGAGCCCCATGAAGCAGCCGCGGAGGCGGTCCTCCGGCGTGATGCCGGGCGCGCTGCAGTCGCAGCAGCTGCAGGCTGCGGATTCGGGCGCCGGTGCCGCCACCAGCGGGAAACGGTGGGAAAGCGGGTAATCATCCACCTTGATGAGCTCCACCCCGTACATGGCTGCAATGGCCGGAGCCTGCGAGGCTGCGTAATCCTCGCCGTAGTAGATGGTTTTCACGCCGTGGGCGCAGAGGGCCTGCATGCACGAGGTGCAGGGCATGGTGGTGCAGGCCACGATGCGGGCTTCGCCGCGCTTGAACAGGCTGCACAGGTTGATTTCTGCATGCAGCATGAACTTCTGCCGCTCGTCCCGCGAGGCCCAGAACCCCTCCGGCGCATCAAAGCCTGGGAAAAGTCCGTTGTACGCGGTGCCAATCACGCGGTTGTCCTTATCCAACGCGGCGGCACCTACCTTGCGGTAGGGGTCTTCCGAACGCAGCGCTGCCACATGGGCCAGCGCCATCACATACTCAGGAATAGGCAGGCGGTTCATGCGCTTATTCTAGCATATTGCCGGGCCTTTGCAAGGTGTTTTGGAAAAATATGCCGCATTGCCCAAGCCGGCATGTGTCAGGGAACAGGGCTTTACCAGCTTTCCTTGAGACGGGTGAGGGCGGACTGTGCATCGGGATACCCTGCGCGTGCGGCTTCGCGGTACCATTTGACGGCCTCGACCCGGTTGGGTGAAACTCCCTGGCCGAACTCATAACAGATGCCCAGATTGTATTGGCTGAGCGTGTTTCCCTGCGCAGCGGCCTGCTGCCACCAATGAACGGCCTCTGTGTGGTTAACGGGGCAGCCCAGACCATTGGCGCAGCAGATGGCGAGGTCGTTCATAGCCTCATAGTGCCCTTCTGCGGCTGCTTTCCGGTACCAGAAGACGGCTTCTGTGAGGTTTTGAGGAACGCCCTTGGCGTGTTGATAGCACTTGCCCAGATTACGCTGAGCCGGTACGTACCCCGCCTGCGCGGCGTCATAATAGAGGTTTGCGGCCATCGTCTCATCCTTATCGATTCCCATCCCCAGTTCTGCGCAGACGCCAAGCTGGCATATGGCGGGGATGAATCCCTGGTCAGCGGCTTTTGAATAGAGCTGAATGGCCTGGGAGAAATTCTGAGGCACGCCCAGAGCTCTTTCGTGGCAGAAACCCAGACTGAACTGCGCTGCGGGGTGGCCGTGTTCTGCGGCTTTGGTAAAGTATTTGACGGCTTCGGGGTAGTTTTCGGCTGCGAAGTGACGCTCACCCAGTTCATATTGTTTGTCGAGTTCTTCGCGGGACGGGGCAGGTGCTTTCTTTGTGGTCTCTACGGGGGGCTGCTGGTCTGGTTGAGACTTCTCCTGCTGCTGGTACAGGTAATAGCCCCCGCCAATGCCGAGTGCCAGCAGGATGAAAAGAAACACGCCGCCCGATTTGCCGGAACGTGATTGGCGCTTTGATTTTCTGTCGACTGTGGCGGCCGGAGCCTCCGGTTCCGGGTAATCGTCTGTGTCCTGTGGTGCCTCGGTGTCCGAGTCTGCGCTTTCCTGCGGCTCGGGGGGAGCCGGGGCTTCCTGAGCCGGCGGGTTGGCCAGAGCTTCTACCCATTCGCCTATGGTCTGCCAGCGGTCTTTGCCGCGTTGGGCAAGTGCTTTATCGATGCTGGCGAGGAAATGGACACTGAAACGCGAGTGAAGTTCGGTCTGCGGAGCCAGTAGAATCAGCGGGTCGTTTTCTTCTGCCAGTCGGGCATGGGATTCGGGCGGCTTGCTACCGGTGATGAGCCGGTAGCAGGTGGCGCCCAGGGAATAGACATCTGTCCACGGGCCACGCTTGCCATTGGCTACAATCTGCTCAATGGGCGAGTAACCGGCAGAACCGACCATGGTGGCAGAGCGCTCGCTGATGATGGCCCGGGCTGCGCCGAAGTCGATGAGGATGGGGGTGCCTTCCTCGGTGAGCAGAATGTTGGCCGGTTTTACATCGCGGTGGTAGATATTGCAGCTATGCAGGTAGGCGAGCGCATCCAGCAGGCAGTGCAGGATGGGGCTTAACCACTCCTCGGTTATTTCGCCGGGGGGTGGTGCTGCCTGTTGCAGTTCCTTGCCGCCCACCCAGGGCATCACGTAGTATGCGGTGCTCAGTGCTTCAAATGCGCACTGCACCTTGATGATGTTGGGGTGCTCAAGCTTGGCCAACAGCTGTGCTTCCTCGATGAAACGGGTGAGCAGTTTGGGGTATTCCTGCTGCGGGTCCTGCGGATTGGTGGCCAGTACATTGAGCCGGGTCTGGTCTCGCCACGCGCAGAATACGGGCATGTTTTCCTTGATGACGACCCGGTCACCGCTTTCTGCGTGCTCTGCCAGATAGGTGATACCGAAACCGCCTTGCCCCAGAGTGTTGAGAATGCGGTAGTCGCCCAGTATAGTGCCGGCCGGCAGCGCAAGCTTTGCGTCGGGGTTGTTCTCGTTCTGAGAGGGGGAGCTGTTCATGTTTGTGTGAGAATGGGTATGCTGAATCCCCTGCGGTATCCTTCTGATGAGGAATTACTCATTGCAGGCTCAGTTAAGGAGAGAGGTGGCGTGAGGAGGTATTCCTGAGTCGAGTGCCATTCTATCAGGTGGTGAGAGTGATGTAAATCTAATTGTTTATTGAGCGTCTGATTTTGGTGAATATGGTGATGGCAGATGGGGTGTTGTCTGCCGGATTGCCGTGAATTGATTGTTTTTCTGATGGGAATGTAATAGTATAGCCTTGCCAAGGAAGGGAGATGAGAGTAAAGTAGGCGGCATGAACATCCAGCTCTTCAAAGACCTGTGTGAGGCAACCGGGGCTCCCGGTTTTGAGTATGGCATCCGCGAGCTGGTCATCAAGGAGATGACCCCGCTGGCCGATGAAATCAAGGTGGACAACGTGGGCAACGTGGTGGCTCTTATCAAGGGCAAGTGCTCTGAAAAGAGCATCATGTGCGCCGCCCACATGGATGAAATCGGTTTCATTGTCCGCTATATCGATGATAACGGCTTTATCCGCATTCTGCCCCTCGGTGGCTTTGACCCCAAGACTCTCACCGCCCAGCGCGTGACGGTGCACGGCACCAAGGATCTGCCCGGCTGCATGGGCGTGAAGCCCATTCACGTGATGAGCCCGGAGGAGCGCACCAAGATGCCCCAGGTGACCGATTACGTGGTGGACCTTGGCCTGAGCAAGGAAGAGGTGGAGAAGTATGTTTCCATCGGCGACTCCATCACCCGCATCGGTGACCTGGTGGAAATGGGCGATTGCCTGAATGTGAAGAGCATCGACAACCGCGGTGGCTGCTACATGCTGATTGAGGCCGTGCGTGCCATCAAGGCCAGCGGCAACCTGCCGGACTACGACCTGTATGCCGTGTTTACAGTGCAGGAGGAAGTGGGCCTGCGCGGTGCTCATGCTGCCACCCTTGCCATCAACCCCGATTTCGCTTTTGCTCTGGACGTGACCATCGCGTTCGATACCCCCGGCAGCGGCGCTCACGATAAGTGCACCGTACTGGGCAAGGGCACGGCTGTGAAAGTGTACGATGGCACCCTCATCACCGATCCCCGCATGGTGAAGTTCATGACGGCTCTCTGCCAGGAGAGTGAGATTCCCTACCAGCTTGAGCTGCTTGCCGCCGGTGGCACAGATGCCGGCGCCATGCAGAAGTTCACCGCCGGTGGTTCCATCACGGGTGCTATCTCCATTCCCGTGCGTAACGTGCACCAGAGCATCGAGATGGCCCATAAGACGGATATTGATGCCAGCGTGAATCTGCTCACCGCCTGCTTCACCTCCCTGACCCGCTGGGACTGGAGCTGGAAGCAGATGAACCGCACCCTGGCTCCCAAGGCAGATTGCGCCGAAGCTGCACCCAGGAAGAAGGGCTGCTGCCGCAAGAAGAAGTAAGTTTTTTTCATCTGAAAAACAGACCGGGCATCGGGAGCGGAATCTCCCGGTGCCCGGTTCTTATTTGTGGTGCTTTTGCAGGCAAAGGAAATCCCGCCCTCCGGTGAGAGGGCGGGAGCATGAGAAAAGTACTCGGCTGCTCAGGGTTCGATGGGCAGGGCACCTTGCGGGGCTTGCCAGGAACCATCGTCCTCCGGGGTGATCCCGGGTTCCACCAGAATGGGAGTGGGCGGCGCCTCTGTGTTTACCACGGGGGCGCCGGTCTCGGATTCGTAATCAGCAGGCTGGCTCACACGGGTGGAAGGCTTGCGCGGCTGAATAAGCTTGCCTTTGCGCTGCTTGGGGGCGGCCTGTCCTTTTTCTACGGTGAAATCGGTCATGTCCACCATGTCATCGATACCGAGCGCATAACGGGCCATGTCGGGAAGATTATCCTTGACCAGCTGCCCCAGGGGGAAGGTGACCGGACCGGTCGAGGTGCGCAGGGAGATACGGCCGTTTTCCAGACGGTGAATGACGGCATTGGGGTACACCTTGCCGTTGCTGCGGGAAGCGTGGCCGATGGGCATGCCGATAAGCATGCTGCGGGCTACACCGCGGGAGGCTTTGTCTTCCTGGCGGATTTCGCGCTGAACAGCCAGCACTCTGTTGCGCTCGATTTCGAGGCTGCGCCTGTGGTCATCAATCTGGCGGCGGGTCTCGGCGAGCTGGAGTTCGAGCCGGGTGAGGCGTTCGCGGAGGTGAAGCTGTTCGTCTGCCTGGTAGGCGGTTTCCTGGAGCTGCTCGTGTTGTTTGCAGAGCTCGAGGTATTCAGCCTGGGCGAGTTCCATGGGGGAGGGAACCCGGTAGACGTTCAGCTGCTGGTGAATGTACCAGGCACCGCCCCCGATGACGCCGACCAGCATGAGCACCAGTAGTGTATCTACGAAAATGGCGCCCCAGCCCGCTTTTTTCTTTTTCTCCGGTTGTGGGGTGGATTCCTCGGCCGGCTGAGGGTCCGTTTCGGTCTCGGACTGCTGCACCGGGCTGGTCTCCGTTTCGGGAGCTGCCGCGGGGGTATCGTTATCCTCTGCTACCGGTTGCTCGTTCTGCTCCGGAGCCGGTGCAGCTGCGGCCTTGGCTTTGGCCGTGGGCATGGGCTTATCGCTCCAGGTGAGGGTGATATTGCCCTTCTTGGTCTGGGTTACGTTTTCCTGGGTCATGAGCGTTTGTAAAGGTGGACGGTTTCACTCTGGAGAACACGGAATGCGGAGCGGAAGGCATCCAGACGGTCCTGCAGTTCGATGGTGCGGAGCTTTGCTTCGGTTTCCTGGCGCTTGATTTCCTTGAGCTGGTTGAGGGCATCTGCCAGTTCCTGCTCGCGGGTTTCGATGGTGCCTGTCAGGGTGGAATCCGGTTCGCCGGCCTGTTTGATAAGCTGCTGCATGCGCACGAGTTCCTGGCGCATCGCGGCGTTCTGTTCATGAGCCAGACGGAGCTGTTCCGGGTTATCAGTCTGCGGAGCGCAGCAGTTCAGCGTTGCTGCCAGCATGGCGCAGCTGCCATAGCGGAAAATGGTTTGAAAATGATTCACGCTCCAATCATACCCGCATATCAGAATGCGTCAAGCATGTTCTGCGTCACTTTTGATGCCCGGTTTTATTTTTCCAGCAGGAAAAGGTATTCTTTCACCGAAAGGGCACGGGAGCGGAGATTTCTGCAGCCACGGAAGGTGGCGTAGTCGGTCTGCATGTGCTCGACCTTGCCGTGCTTCCGGAGCAGGGTAAGCATTTCAGACAGCGGAATGAAGCCTTCAGAATTATATGAGATGAGGATAAACCTGGCGGGCAGGGTAGTGAGCAGGGTATCGAGAGCCAGCTGCACCTGCGCGCGCTTGTTGTAGGCTGAGCGATTCCACCCGGCAGGAATGCCTGATACCCGTGAGATGTGCTGCGGACGCTCGTAGTTGAGCAGCAGGTTCAACATGAAATAGTTGGAGCCATACGGGTGCTGGTTGTAGGGCGGGTCCAGATAGGCCAGATCCTGCTCCGGCAGGGCTGCCGCAGCGGCTGTGGCATCGCTCTGCAGCACGTGGTGTTCGCAATCGAACTTCGAAAAAATGGGGAGCGGCAGCGAAATGGGAGCAAGAATGCGTTGCAGAGCATTGGCGCCGCGGCCGCCGAATTTACCCAGACCGGTCTTGTCTTTGTAAAAGCCTTTGAAGATGCCTGCTGTGTTGGTGTGCACCGAGGCTTCGCAGAGCAGAGGCGCCAGGAAGAAGGGCTGCAGGTGCTCCGGCAGTTCACCTATGAGCTGCCGGGCGGTGTCCAGGTAGACGGCGTTGCGGCGGGTGTAGAACACGCGCTCGCCGGGGAGAATGCGGGTGTCATCTGCCGGGGCATACAGTTCGGCCAGTAGTCCGGGGCGGGGGGCTGCTTCGATTTTGCTCAGCAGCTCCTCATGCAGCCCGGGCAGCCCTGCTGCCTGCACGGTGTCGCTGTTGGCCAGATAACAGGTGTTGAGCACGCGCGCGTAATCTTCCAGATCGTTGGTGAAGAGCTGGTCGGAGTGCTGCTTGAGGTAGCGGCTCACGATGCCGCTGCCGGCAAATGCATCGAAGCATCGCAGCTTGCGTCCCCCGAGTCGCTTGCGTACCTGCGCCACCGCCCGGCCGATGAAATCGAGCAGGCGGCGTTTGTTGCCCAGGTAGGTGATAATCTGCTCCTGCAGAAAGCGCGGGTCTTCGCCGGCCGGGGTTGCAGCACTCATCCCGGCAACTCTAGCAGATGCCCGCCAGCGCGTCAAGCGGTTTCGTGGCATTCTTTGTTGTTGCAATGTTAAAATCTTGTGCTACAATGTGCGCACAAGGATTATGGCTAGTTACAATTCCCATGGCATCAAGACACGCTCTGATTCTGAGCGCGATGGTATTCTGTTCTGGATTATTCCCCCGCTGCTGCTGGGGGCAGTCTTTGCCTTCTGCGCCATGGCTAACAGTAATGCCTCTGCCGATGCGGAATCGGCTCCTGCTGCCGAACGTGGCGAATAAGTAAGCACTTTCTAACCAACGTCAGAGATACACATGAGAGAAGGAACTCCCATTACCATGACCGCCCAGGGCCTGAATGTGCCCGATTATCCCATTATCCCCCATATCGTCGGCGATGGCTCCGGCCCGGATATCTGGCGCGCCGCCAAGCGCGTGATTGACGCTGCTGTGTCCGCTGCGTATGGCGATTCCCGTGCTCTGGTGTGGCAGGAAGTGCTGGCCGGTCAGAAGGCTTTTGATACAGTGGGTACCTGGCTGCCGAATGAGACCATGGAGGCATTCCGTAAGCTTCTGGTGGGTATCAAGGGACCGCTGACCACGCCGGTGGGCAAGGGTATCCGTTCGCTGAATGTGGCGCTGCGTCAGGGGCTTGATTTGTACTGCTGCGTGCGCCCGGTGCGCTATTTTCAGGGTATTGAGACTCCGGTGAAGGCTCCTGAGAAGGTGGATATGGTGATTTTCCGTGAGAATACGGAAGATATCTACGCCGGTATTGAGTTTGAATGCGGCACCCCCGAGGCGGAGAAGTTCTTTGAATGGCTTTCCATGGAGTTCCCCCAGCGCGCCAATAAGGTGCGTTTCCCGCAGACTTCCGGTTTCGGTATCAAGCCGGTGTCGAAGGAAGGCACGGAGCGTCTGGTGCGTTCGGCTATTCAGTACGCCATTGAGAACAATCGTCCCTTCGTGACGCTGGTGCACAAGGGCAATATCATGAAGTTCACAGAAGGTGGTTTCCGCGATTGGGGGTATGATCTGGCTCGCCGTGAGTTCGGAGCCGAACCCATAGGTGACGGCCCCTGGTGCAAACTGCCCAACGGTATTATCATCAAGGATTGCATTTGTGATGCGTTTCTGCAGGAAATCCTTATCCACCCGCAGGAGCACTCTGTGGTGGCCACGCTGAATCTGAATGGCGACTACTGCTCCGATGCGCTGGCTGCTCAGGTGGGCGGTATCGGTATTGCTCCCGGTGCCAATATCAACTACCGCACCGGTCATGCGGTGTTCGAGGCCACGCACGGCACGGCTCCCAAGCTGGCCGGTCTGGATAAGGTGAACCCTTGTTCCTTCCTCCTTTCTGCGGAGATGATGCTGCGCTACATGGGATGGACGGAGGCAGCCGACCGCATTGTGGCTGCTATAGAAGGCGCTATCGCGGATAAGACGGTGACCGCTGATCTGGCTGAGATGATTCCCGGCAGCACTGCGGTGAGCACTACTGCCTTTGGCGATGCCCTGCTGGCTCACATGAATTGAGTTATGCCGGACCCTGCCTACGTTCACGCGGCTTTTTCGGCCATAGCCGAGCGCTATGTGACTGCGAACCATGTCCTTTCCATGGGCACGGATATCATGTGGCGCGCCCGCGTGGTGCAGATGGTGGCTGAGTGGAAACCCCGCAATCTGCTCGATATCGCTACCGGTACCGGTGACCTGGCGCTGGCTATCAAGAAAGCTCTGCCGGAAATCGAGGTGCTGGGCACAGATTTCTGCCGCCCGATGCTCGATGTAGCCGTGCGCCGCGGGCTGACCGATGTGCTGGAGGCTGATGCCATGAACCTGCCGCTGGATGATGATTCCTACGATGCGGCTACGGTGGCTTTCGGCCTGCGCAATATGGCTGATTATGAGAAGGCTCTGCGCGAGTTCCGCCGGGTGCTGCGCCCCGGTGGGCATCTGCTCGTGCTGGATTTCAGTATGCCTGAAAATCCGCTTTTTGCCGGCCCATACCGCCTTTACCTGCACCATGTGCTGCCCCGCATAGCCGGTCTGCTTACCGGCAACACGGACGCGTATGCTTACCTGGGAGACAGCATCGAAGCTTTCCCCCGTGGCACTGCTTTCTGCGAGCTGATGAAGCGCGCAGGATTCTCGAATCCTACCTGCCTGCCGCTCTGCATGGGGATAGCTTCCATCTATACCGCCGAGGCGTGAGAACCTTTCCGTTTCAGCTACGCTGATGTGAGCCGGAACAGCCGCGAAAAAAATCCGCATCTGACAAATTTTCATATCGACAAGCGCCCGATAAAAAGGTACGATAGCAACAGCGCCGGCGGTGGCGTGACGGATTTTTGTTAAATAGCTTAGAATTAATAAATTATGTTTAATTATCAGAAAAAGAATGATGGCACTCCCGGGAATCCTTCTCCTTTTGGCGGGAATGATATGGTCGGCGAGTGGCCTGCTGCCGGTCAGGGCGCTGGTCAGATTGGTGAATCCGGCTTCTTCCCGGACAGCCCGAGCCCTGCATCTCCTTTCGACATGGATAACGGTGTGGCCGCAGCTTCCGGACCTACCCGCAACGTGCTGAATTATGACGTGTCGGTGGTGGGTATTCTCCGCTTTACCGATGACCTGCTGGTGGACGGCTCCGTGGAAGGTGAAATCACCTCCGATGGCGTGCTGACCGTGGGCGCCAATGCCAGCATTCAGGCCGGTGAGAAGAACAAGGTGGCTGTGCGCACGCAGAGCGCCATCATTCACGGCAAGGTGGTGGGCGATATCGTGGTGACCGACCGCGTGGAGCTGGCTGCTACTGCCGAGGTGGTGGGCGATGTGACCGCTGCTAAGATTTCCATTCAGGAAGGCGCCGTGTTTGTGGGTATGTGCCGTGTGGGTAATCCCGCCGTGATGCCGGTTGCAACGGCTGCTGCCCCCAAGAAGGCAGGCCGTACCCCCAAGAGCGCTGATGCCAACCTGCTTGGCTAAGCAGATTTTTTGCTGAAATCATGCCGGAGTTCAGAACAGAACCGTTGATTGTTCCGACTGTCTCCGGCTTGTTACCCGCAGGTGAGCGCGACCGCCGAGTCGCGCTCACCTCGTTTCAACCGGAGGAAGGTCGGGTGCAGGTGCCGCAGCGCGATGTGCTGTGCTATGAGTGCGGGCGTGCTTCGCAGGTGCCGGCGGCTGCGTTGTCTGCCAACTGTATTCACTGCCACGCCCACCTGAACATGGCCGATGTGGAGATTCGCCCGGGTTCCAGGCGTCTGACGGTGCGCACGCTGGGCAATGTGTACGTGCCTGCCGGCACTGTGCTGTCGAACTTGTCGGTGGTGTGTCACCACATGGAGGTGAACGGGCGTGTGTCCGGTTCGTTCCGCTGCACCGGCACGCTGGATTTCAACGCATCTGTGTGTGTGGATGGTTCCATCAGCGCCGGTAAACTGGTGGTAGATAAAAATGCCGAAGTGGAGCTTGCCGTGGGTGCCGCCGCTGATAGTGTTGAGGTATACGGCAACTTGAAAGGCAGATTGCAGTGCAAGGGTGTGGTGCATATCTACCGCGGCGGTTCGTTCGAGGGTATCTGCAAGGCGGCGGATGTGGTGGTGGACCCCGGTGGCCGGTACGAGGAATTGAACCGCTTCTGATTCCGGTATGGATATCCGCATCACCGGTGCCAGTCAGAATACCCTGCGGCATATCAATCTCACTCTGCCGGCCGGGAAACTCATAGCGCTCATGGGCCCGAGTGGCTCTGGTAAGAGTACGCTGGCATACGATACTCTTTTTGCAGAATCCCGCCGCCGTTTTCTTGATTGCCTTTCGCCTGGTGCACGCCGTCTGCTGGCTCGTCCGGAAAAACCGCATGTGGAGAGCATAGAAGGCCTGCCCCCTGCGCTTTGCCTGGAGCAGCATCTGCCCGGTGGTCAGTCCCGCACGGTGCTCGGCTCACTCACGGAAACGCTGGATTACCTGCGCATTTTATATGCCGCCATCGGGGTGCCGCACGACCCTGTGACCGGTGAGCGGTTGACCCGCCTGAGTCCGGAGGAAATTTCCACCGCACTGGCTGCGTTGCCGGAAAACACGCGGCTCACCCTGCTGGCTCCTTTGTCTGCAGCCTTTGGCCAGAATCCGGAGAGCGATATCCTGATGCTGCGCAAGCTGGGGTATCTCCGCGTGCGTGTGGCGGGTGAAATCTGCGAGCTCGATGAGCTTGAATCGGCTCCGCCTGCACCCGGGCAGGTGTGCGAACTGGTGGTGGATCGTATTGTGGTGCGCGAGGGGGCGGAATCCCGCATTGCGGATTCAGTGCAGGCGGCGCTCCGCCTCTGGCCGGATGAGCTGCGCGCGTTGGTACAGCCCCGTGGTGCTGAGCCGGAGCTGCAGTGTTTTCACACCCGCTACCGCAACGCAGAGACCGGCTTTACGCTGCCGGATCTGACTCCGGGATTGTTTTCTCACTTTTCACCGCATGGCGCCTGCCCGGAATGCCAGGGCCTGGGTACGGTGGAGGAAGCCAAGGGAGAATTGAAGCTTTGTCCCGCCTGCCATGGCATGCGCCTGAACCCCACTGCGCTGGCGGTGACGCTGGATTTTGCCGGCAGGACCATGAGCATGGGCGCATTCTGTAATCTGCCGGTGCAGGAAAACCGCGCTTTGCTGGATGCGCTGGAGGTGCCGCCTGCTTTCCGCAATGCGCTCGCGCCTGCACTGGGCAGCCTGAAGCAGCGGCTTGATTGCCTGCTGGAGCTGGGGCTGGGCTATCTTACGCTTTCCCGTGCCGCCAACACGCTTTCCGGTGGCGAGCTGCAGCGCGCTCGCCTGGCGGGGCAGATTGGCGGCGGACTTTCCGGCGTGCTTTATATTCTGGATGAACCCACCATAGGCCTGCATCCTGCCGAAACTGCGCGCCTGATTGCCGCGCTGCATCGCCTGCGCGATAAGGGTAATACCATTCTGGTGGTGGAGCATGACCCCCAGTTGCTGCAGGCCTGTGACTGGCTGGTGGAGATGGGGCCCGGCAGTGGCCCGGCCGGCGGCGCGGTGCTGGCAGAGGGAACATACCGGGATTTTCTGAACCATGCTGAATCTCCCACCGGTGCGTGGCTGAGCGGGCGGCGAGTGCTGCCTGCGGTGGAGCCGCGTGTGCTGGGGGCTTGCAAATGGCTTACTTTGCAGCATGCCTGTGCCCGCAATCTGCAGGATGTGGAGTTCCGCTTTCCGCTGGGGGCGTTCACCTGCCTTTCGGGTCCTGGTGGTTCGGGCAAGAGTACGCTGGTGCACGAGTGCCTGCTGCCTGCGCTGAAAGCAGGGCAGGTGGATGGCGCAGAATCGATTTCCCGCGCGGTGCTGGTGGATCAGAGCCCGCTGGGCAGTTCTCCCCGCAGTACACCGGCCACGGCTACCGGTCTGCTGGATGTGTTGCGCCCGCTTTACGCGGCGCTGCCGCTTTCCCGCCAGCGTGGGTACACCGCGGCTCGTTTCTCGTTGAATGCCCGCGGTGGCCGCTGCGAGCGCTGCGGTGGCACCGGTCGCCTGCAGGTGGATATGAATTTCCTGGCCGATTTGTATACCGAATGTGATGCCTGCCACGGTGCCCGCTATAACCGGGAGACGCTGGAGGTGACCTGGCGTGGCAAATCCATAGCGCAGGCACTGGCTCAGACTGTGGATGAAGCGATGGATTTCTTTGCTGCCGTACCGCAGGCTGCGGCAATCCTGAAAGCACTGCAGGAGCTCGGGCTGGGCTATCTGCCGCTCGACAGGTCGGTGACCACGCTCTCCGGTGGCGAGTCACAGCGCGTGAAGCTGGCCACCTATCTGGCCAAGGCTGCGCCGAAACGCAGCAGTCGCCCCACGGGCGAACACCTGCTCCTGGTGCTGGATGAGCCGAGCACGGGGCTTCATTTCGCAGAGCTGGAGATGCTCCTCCGTGCCATATACCGCCTGCGTGCGGCGGGGCATACAATCCTTTGCATTGAGCATAACCAGGGCATTCTCTCCCGCGCTGATTATCTCGTCGAGCTCGGCCCCGGTTCCGGTGCCGAAGGTGGCCGCATCATCTACGCCGGCGAACCGGTGTGATTCCGGTGAGCCTTGCCGCAGCTTGGTTGTTTTGTATTGAGTGGACAGGAAGTCAATGGCCGCCGAAGCGGCGGAGCTGCAGCATAAGCGGGGTTCTTGTGTAACCGCAGGCACGGAGATATTGCAGGGGTGTCTGCCCGGCAGTGTTGAGCGCGTTGGGATTGGCTCCGGCGGTGAGCAGTAGGTAGCTGATGCGGTAATCATTTACGTGTACGCATTGCCAGAGAGGAGCGAGTCCCGCACGTGTTTCCTGCGATGGATTGGCGCCGTATGCGAGTAAATGGGTGACCAGTGATTCACTGCCCAGTCCGGCGGCTATCTGCAGAG
This sequence comes from Akkermansia sp., assembly GCA_045654325.1. GTDB lineage: Bacteria > Verrucomicrobiota > Verrucomicrobiia > Verrucomicrobiales > Akkermansiaceae > Akkermansia. Next base: position 29,152 of record JAZONE010000093.1, on the reverse strand, counting down.
GGGTGTAGCCGTGGTGCAGGGCATTGGCATCGGCCCCGGCGTGGAGCAGGGCGACTACGTTCTGTTCGATGCCTGCCCGGGTGGATTCATCACTTTGCTTGTACTGGTTGAGCAGTAGCCCCAGGGCTGTTTCGCCGGGGTGAAGACTGGTATTGGGATCGGCTCCGCCTTTCAACGCCTGATTCACACCGGAATAGTCTGCCTTCGCCGCAGATTCCAGCAGCGAACGGTCGCTGTGGCAAGCGGCAAGCAGCAGGGTGGCGGCAATCAGACAAAAAAGGCGCTTCGGATTCATCTTTTCCTATGCTAACAGACACCAGTTGATATGGCAAGGCTGCTTTGCTGCAAAATTAGTATTGAAATGCCTCTGTTTCGCGGGTATACTCGCTGTAGCATATGAATTTCGACTCCATTGAACGCAAGATGCAGGGTGTGGGGCTTTCCCGCGCAGCAATAGATGCTTTCCGTCACAGCGTGGGGGTGCTTACCTCTGACCAGAGCATGATGATTCCGGAGACGGAGATTGAACCTGCCCGTGATGTGGCGGATTGGGATGCGCTGGTATGTGCTACGCCGGAGGCAGATGCCGCTTTGCTGGCGCAGGCTGTGCTGGTGAAGCTGAATGGTGGTCTGGGTACCAGCATGGGGCTGCAGAAGGCCAAGAGCCTGCTGGAAATCAAGCCCGGCGTGACTTTCCTGGATACGATAGTGCGCCAGGTGAAGAGCCTGCGTGAGCGCGCACAGTACCCGGTGAATATGCTGCTCATGAACTCGTTCTCCACCAGCGAGGATACCATGGTGCATCTTGCCCGTTATACCGAAGGTGGCTTTGCTGATGCAACTCAGGTGGAGATGCTGCAGAATCGTGTACCCAAGCTGGTGCAGGAGACGCTGGAGCCGGTGGAGTTTGCCGCGAATCCCGAGCTGGAGTGGTGCCCGCCCGGTCATGGTGATATTTATCCCGCGCTGGTGGGCAGCGGCTGGCTGGATAAGCTGCTGGCTGCCGGGGTGAAGTATGCATTTGTTTCTAATTCTGATAACCTGGGCGCCCAGCTGGATACCCGCTTCCTGCGCTGGTTTGCAGAGAGCGGTGCTCCCTTTGTGATGGAGGTGACTCGCCGCACCGAGGCCGATAAGAAGGGCGGCCACCTGGCCACCCGTAAGGCGGACGGACAGCCGATTCTGCGTGAGATTGCCCAGTGCCCGGATGAGGATGTGGCGGAGTTCCAGAATATCGAAAAGCACCGCTATTTCAATACGAATAACCTCTGGATTCGTCTGGATTCGCTCAAGCTGGTGCTGGATTCCAACGGTGGCGTGCTTCCTCTGCCGGTTATCTGCAACAGCAAGACTGTTGACCCGCGCGATGCCGCCAGCCAGAAGGTCTATCAGCTGGAAACGGCCATGGGTGCGGCGCTGCAGTGCTTCCCCGGCGCCCGCGCGGTGTGTGTGCCCCGTTCCCGTTTCTTCCCCGTGAAGACCTGCTCAGACCTGCTTCTGCTGCGCTCTGATGCGGTGGTGATTGATGACGCCGGCGCCATGAAGCTGGCCCCCGAATGCAACGGCGTGGCCCCTGTGGTGCTTCTGGATGGCAAGCTGTATAAGCTGGTTGATTCGCTGGATGCCCTCGGCGTGCCCTCCCTCAAGAACGTGAGCAAGCTCGTGGTCACCAAGCCCCACACCTTCGCCCTTGGCGAAGCGCTCTCCGGTGAGGTGGTGGTTTGAGCCTTTCATGAATAAAAACACGCAACCATGTATGGGTTGCGTGTTTTTTTTGTGCGAAAATTCTGTGGAAATCGGGGTTACAGGGAAACTGCGCCGCCGGTTATGCCGAACTGCGTTCGCCAATATTCCTCTCGATGAACTTTAATTCCTTTTCTGGCCTTCAGATATACATCAATAAACTCGTTGTTTCTTAATGCTCGGAAACACGAAACTTTTCTTCTGAGCGCTCTGATGATATTCAGATGATAATTTGCCAGACTATAAGAGCCTCCTGTGCTTTTCCACGAGCCCGAGAATAAATCCACCACAAAGGATTTACCCGGAATGAGTGAGGGATGGCAGAAGTATTCCTTGGGGAAAATGGTAAGTTTATGCTCATGAGACTGGAAAAACTTACCATTCAGAAGAAAGGATTCTACGTTGTTGTTGATGCAATCTGTCAGGATGGTGTTGTTTACCGCAAAAAAACCGGGGTTGATATCGTTGTAATATTCAATCATTTCAGCAACCAGCGGATGCCCGGGGGGCGAATACATGAACCCTCCGGAAAGAGCACAATCATACATGTATCCCATGATTAAATGGTCTGCCGGTGCCGGAATCTTATCCAAGGCTTTTTGTACGACTACATCGCAATCAAGATAAAAACCGCCATGCTCATATAATTTGTACAATTGGACGATATCGGACGCAAATGCCCAGCGCTTACTACTGGCAGCTTGTTGCCAATAGGCAAGCTCCGGATATGAGACATTGTCATCATTCCATTCGCATAATTCATAATCCGGGCACTTTTGCTGCCACGACCTGACATGCTCTCGAACGTGTGCAGGTAGTTCCGAGCCGAGCCAGCAGTAATGGATTTTTTTTATCACTTGATTATATGTTGGATATATATAAAGGTTGATAGGGCTGAATTGAGAAGTCAGAATGTTACATTATTGCCACGCGTAGGCTATGTTAATTCTTTGATGTCGCTCAAGTCGTACTTTTTTTGCCAATATTCTACGCCCAATTTTCTTCTCAATATTTCATCTCGTTGTATGTATCTCGCATATAACGATTTAATTGCAATAATGAACATTTCGAATCGAATGGCCATAGGTCCTTTGCCTCCTAATCTAATCAATCGTCTCGCATCAGAAACCATAAGAGGATCTTTCTCGAACTTTTGTCGTTGTTTTTCCAATACAGGCTTCAGGAAGGCTTTCAACATTTCAGTAGGCTTGACTTCCATGCCATTGCGCAAAGGGTTTGCGGCAAGCATATCCATATAAACTTTGTCGTTGGTGTCGACTTCTTTGATACGGGCTATCAACGCATCAAAGTTCGGATAATCGTGAACGCAAATCATGGAATCTTTGGGAAATGGCGCTACATCGCCTTCGCTTCCGAAATAAATGGGGACGGTGTTTGCCAGATATGCATCCATTAGTTTTTCTGTGATGTACCCCGGAACAGAACTGTTCTCAAAGGCGATATTGAACTTATAGTTCGAAAGAAATTGTAATTTGCTGGAGTTCCAATTGTTGGCATCTCCTCGTTTTGCCAGTTCAGGAGCCTCCATGTTGTGCAAAACTGCTCCGGGGCAGTCAACATGTTTATATCGCATGAGGGCTTGGCAGAAGTCTTTTCTCAGAATAGATCCTTTGCCTATGCCACATTGAGAATATATAAACGAGCAAAAGTTGCGATGAGCCATGGTTTCCGAGAGTTCAGGTAATATGGGAAGCTCCCGATTCATGTAAGTACTGAAACAAGGGGGGAACCACAAGTACCTATTACCGCATGAGAGTTTGACTGAGCCTACAGCATAGTCACATTGATTAAAATCAGGGTATACGTTTTCATCGCAAAGAAAAATCTTAACTGCTTTATGATATCTCAAGTGGGCAGCTCCAAAACAAGAGTAGAGAACAAAGTCAGGGTTGACTAGTTCGTCCTGAATATCGCAAAAGCTTTCAACTCCCTTGATGAGAAAATTGGAGTTTCGAGATGTCCCGAAATCAACTACTGCAGTTTTTATTGGCATGCCTATTGTTTGATTGATTAATCGTTGAAGTGCTGTGAGCAGAATAGCGCATTTACTATGAACTGTACAGAAAAATAAGAGTAGGCCGAAATATAGGGAGCGTAATGGTGTAAGATAAGAGAAATTAACGGAGAAATGCAGGCTCATTAATCAGCGATATCTGTCATACAGCCAATCGGCCAGTTTGTAGGAGCCTAATGCCCACAACGAGAAAATCAGGCCGCCGCGTCTGCGGCCTCCTGCAATCCAATCGGGGAGCTCCAGCTCCTTAATTTCCAATACAGTGAAGACACTTAGGAACGATATGCCGAAGATGAGAATGCTGAGCCAGCCTACGTGGCGGAAGGCTTTGTCGTTGAATAGGCTGAGGATGGCTGCCAGCAGTATCAACACGCAGCATACGGTGAGCATGAGCCCACCGTATCGGGATTCTAGGAGGAGCTCCTGCATGTGATGTTAATCCACTAAATCCTCAGCCGGGGCGGCGCTGGTGTACCAGGCTTCGGGAATGCGCTGGGGGCGTCCCTGCGGCATCTGGACCAGGGCGAGGCACTGGCGCACCTTCACGCAGACCTGCTGGGCGTCATCACGGCGGATTTCGAACACGCACCAGAAGCGGGATTTCTCCACTTTTTCCACCCAGGCGTGAATCTGAATCTTGTCGCCCATGAAGGCGGGGCGCTTGTAGTGCACCTCGTGGCTAACCAGAACCAGGTGGCGGTTTTCGCGGATGAGTTCCAGGAACTCGATGCCGATGTTCGGAGCCATCTTGGTGCGGCATTCCTCCACCCAGCGCAGGTAGGCCAGATTGTGTACTACGCCGCCGCAGTCGGTGTCATAGTACATCACATCATAGTTGAGAACGAATTGGGGATTTTTCATGGTGTCTGCATATAAATGGGCAGGGGGTGCATGCGCACCTCCTGCCCGGGGTTGTAAGATGGAGGGGTGCTTTACTTGGACTTGAGGAAGTCTTCCACGGCGGAGGTGATTTCCTTCATGTCGTCCATCTGGAGCTCACCCATGTGGGCAATGCGGAAGGTCTTGTCCTTGAGACCGCCGTAGCCGTTGCCCAGCTGCAGGTTGCGGGGAGCCAGGAAGGCGTTCAGCTCGGGAATGGAAATCATCTCATCGCTGCCCTTGGGTCGGGAATCGATGACGGTGAGCGTCTTGGAGAGATACTTGCGGTTCGGGTACACGGCAAAGTGTTCATCAGCCCAGGCGCGGGTGTAGACGGCCAGTTCCTCGTGGCGGGCGAAGCGGTTCTCGATGCCTTCCTCCTCCACAATGTGCTGCAGTTGCTTGTCGAGTGCATACATGAGGGAGAGGCAGGGGGTGGAGGTGTACTGGTAGTTCTTCTTATCAATGAAGTCCCAGATGGTGCGGAGGTCGAAGTACAGTCCGCGGTTTTCCACCTCGGCGGTGCGGTCGTAGGCTTTCTTGCTCATGGCGCAGATGGCCAGGCCTGGAGGCAGGGCAAGTGCCTTCTGGGTGGAGGTGATGAGCACGTCGATGCCGAGCTTGTCCGTCTCAATCTTGGAACCGGCGGCGGAGGAAACGGCGTCTACGCACCACACCACGTCCGGGTACTTCTTCATGACCTCAGCGATTTCCTCCACGGGGTTCTGGATACCGGAGGAGGTTTCATTGTGGGTGACGGTGAGCAGGTCGTACTTGCCGGTGGAGAGGGCGGCATCCACCATTTCAGCGGTGGTGGGTTCGCCCATCACGCTGTCAAACTTATCAGCGGGAATGCCGTTGGTTTTGGCCATCTTGTACCACTTGTCGCCGAAAGCGCCGATGGAGAATACAGCTGCGCGCTTGGCGGTGCAGGAGCGGATGGCACCTTCCATGAGACCGGAGCCGGAGGAGGTGGAGAGCAGAATGCGGTTTTCGGTGAAGAGGACCTTCTGCATGTTGTCGGAAATACGCTTCTGGATTTCAGAGGCTTTCTTGGAGCGGTGCGCAATCATGGGCAGGCTCATTTCCTTGAGGATGTCCTCAGACACAACGGTGGGACCGGGAATAAACAGTTTGATAGCCATAGCTGGTAAGATGAGATTAACTAACTGTGCCATTATAGCACGCAGGTCGATAGGTGGCGAGCATAAAGTGCCGGTTTGACAAAGAAGATTGTTGCATGTGGGAAAATCTTATATTATACTGTTGGCATATGAAACTTGTAAGACGAATCGCCGTGCTTGCTTTGGCTTTGTTGGCTGCAGGGGTAACCCAGGCTGCGCCCAAGGGCGGTGTAGTGAATCGAATTGCCGCTACGGTGAATGGTCGCCCCATAACCTCCAGTGAGGTTCGCGCCCGCCTGGCTCCTTATTTCCGCGAGCTGATGCTGTTGTACCCGCGCCAGGGTCCTCGTTTTAATTCTGAGCTGGTGGCTGCAAAGAAAGCCGTGCTGAATGATTTGATTGAGCGCGAGCTGGTGCTGAGCGATTTTGAAACCAAGGGCTATGTCATTAAGGAAGATCAGGTGGAAGACGAAATCGGACGTCGTATTCTCCTGCAGTACAATGGTGACAGACGTGAATTTCTCAATAACCTGCGCCAGAGTGGCATGAACTACACAGAGTACCGTGAATCCGTACGTAAGGAAATTACGGTTTCTGCTATGCGTGGCATGCGTTATGAACGAGGTATTCCCCCCACCCCGGATGAAATCCGTGAGGAGTATCAAGCTACCAGCTCGGAGTATCGCGATATCATGAAGGACCGTATCACCTACAGCAAGATATTCATTCCTGCTGTGGACCCGGATGATCCCATGATGACTCCTGAACAGCGCTACGAACTGGCTAATCGCCTGCGCCAGGATATTGAGAAAGGGAAGATTGCCTTTGCAGATGCTGCACGTGAGTATTCCCGCGACGCACACGCCGAGGACGGAGGTAAGTGGCCCACACTTGAGCGTAGTGACCTGGCGGTAGAGTTTGCCAATGTTGTTTTTGCTGCAAAACCTGGCCAGGTGGTTGGACCGCTGCTTGATCCTGCCGGCTTTACTATTGTGAAAGTGCACAGCAAGAAGCTCGCCAAAGCTCCGTCTCTGAATAATCCGGAGGTGAAACAGAAGGTGGATGATGCGGTGCGCCGCAAGAAGAGTGAGCGCCGCTATCGTCAGTGGGTAGAGCGCCTGCGCGATAAGGCTGTGATTCGCACCTTTATCTGATTATTTTCAGAAAGTATAAATAATGCGTGCTGCCCGTGAAATTGAGGCAGCACGCATTATGTTTTCTATTCCCGGAAACTTAGCGCTTACCCTTTATCTTTCTGAGGGTAAAGCGGAGGGTGCGGAATAATCCGTGCCCGTAGTAGCGCGATGCCGTGCCGAGGAATCTCTGAAGGGGGGTGCGTTGAATGGCTCCGGGGCCGCGTTCGAAGATGCGAGAAAGGAAATCCTTAAGTTGTTTGTCTGATTTTTCAAATACCTCTGAATCCTGCAGCACGGGTTGGCTGAGCATTTCTGCCATGTCACGAGGAGATTCTGCCAATTCAAGTACGTATTGGACGAGTGCTTTGGTAGATTTGAAATCGTGAGCATTGACGAATGCTTTGGGATTAAACTCTTCTGTTACGCGAGGATTACCCCAGTAGATGGGGATGCTTTTGGATAGAAAGGCGTCAACAATCTTCTCAGTCTGGTAACCGGGGGAAGATTCATTTTCGTAAGCAATGCTGAAGTAGTGCTTGTGCTGGAACTCCTGCTTTACTTCATAGGGGCGGGGCAGGATGTATCCTATGTTGTTCATGAAAGGTCCACCGCAGCTTACCTTGCGGTGTTTCATAAGTTCCCGGACGAGGTTGTTACGTTCTTTTCCCTTGGGATTGCGACAAACAAAGGCGCAGAAATCGCGCTGCTCTGCGATTAATTCATCTGCAGTAATCTGTCGGGGGGCCAGAAGCTGCTCCCTGAATAAGGGGGACCTCAGGCAGTGATACTGCCAGTACGGATACCGGTGGCAGCGGTCGTTCTCCACTAATTCGTGGGTGAGACAATAATCAAAACGATTTAAATCTACAGGATGATTCTCGCCGGTCTGCAATATGCGTACGCCATTGAATCTTTCAATTTCAGGGTAGAATGTGTCTCCCAGAATGAAATCTGCTTTCTCGCATTCTTCAAGAGGGATGTTGACAGTCGGGAAATTGTCCTTAACGAACTTCTGCAGCATCGAATAGTCCGATATGCGTATTTCTTTCATGATGGATGGTAGAAGTTCAAATCTACGTAGTTTCGGAATTGTATGATACGTTCTGGTGTGGGGCTTAAAAAAGCTTGTTCTGAGCCTGCGGAGACAAACTATCCCGGTGAGTAGAATGGAGATAATTGTGTCTGGCGCAGGCTCAAAACGCAGCTCAGGGCATCAAAATGAATTATGAAAGTTTCCAGTAGTCTTCAATCCACGGTGCCGGCAGGGTCTTGTGGTGAATCTTGCCATCGTCGAAACCTACAACGGCAGTGTCGGGATCCGGACGTCCGTGGAATACGAGAATTCGGGTCTTAGGCTTTTTGGGTGCAATAAACAGGTTGAAGGGGAATGCGGGACGGCAGGATCTCTTGAAGCTGCAGACCCACTCTTCAGGCCACCAGTTTACCTTTTCCATAGCATAAGTCAGGAACGCCTGCTCTGTGGGGAAGATGGAGCGGTCCATGGCCCATTTCTTGTCGCTCATGTACTTTTCGTAAACATAGTTGGACTTGCCTGCCTCGAAACGGAAAATGGAGGAGTTGCCGATGGCGGGGCGCTTACGGAACAAGGTCTTGTGCCACTCAATCCAGTTGTGGATAATGCAGTTTTCGCCCGGCTTGTAATCAAAGAAGCAGTCAATGTCGTCCATGATGACTACGTCCACGTCCATGAAAAGGGTGGGCCCTTTCAGATTGGCAAACCCATCCTGGAGCAGGAGAAGTTTTACATAGATATCAGGCCAGTGGTCTATGCCCGGATTGGCAGGGAAGGGTTCGATATCAATGCCCTCATCGAGTCCGGTGGGGTCATCGGTGACGCACACGAATCTGAACGGTCTATGCAGGTATTTCTTGACCGAGCGGTACAGGGTGTTCGTGTATGCTGCGGGATAACGCGTACCCCATTTCAGACAGATTACATTGCATGTAGCTTCCTCACTCATGATGCTATGAGCATAGCCTGCAAATCTGTTTGTGTCAAGTTTATTTTGCCGAATCCCTGGGTCTGATGGGAAAGAAAAATCCCCGCGGCAAATCAGGTTGCCGCGGGGTGAGATGTTCTATGTCGGAAGTTAGTCTTCGTAGACTTCCTTGACGCGCTCGATGAGGGCGAAAGCGTGGCTGATCATGGCTCGCGTTTCATTGAGCAGGGTGAGGTAGAGGATACCGTTGCGCATGCCGCTTTCATCGGTTGTGTTGTGCATCAGGTGGCGGGTGATGCAATCGGCAAAGTCTTCACCCAGCTGCTCCCTGTCTTCGAGCAGGGCATCAATGCCGGCAAAGTCACCAGCCTTGAGCATGTCGGTCAGGTCAGGGTAGAAGCGGCCGATCTTGTTGGTCAGTGCCAGCAGATCATCGCCTTGTTCCTTGCTGAGACCCTGGTGGTTGTTGTCGATGTGGTTGTAACTGGCCTTGACCAGGGTGAGCAGGCGTTCGCAGGTGTTGATGGAGATTTCGGTGATGCGGAAGACGAGCTGACCACGGTCTGCCAGTTCCTTGGGCAGGGTACGCAGGGTGGGCAGTACCTCGTTTTCACGGAGTACCTCCAGGTCTCGCTTCAGGTTGCGGCTCTTCTTGCGAAGTCGCTTCAGGGCATCGCGGTCTTCTTCCAGCAGGGCTTTCACCATGGCCTTGTAGATACCGATCATGCGGCCGAGACGACCGCTTGCAGCCTTGCCGAAGTCTTTGACTGCGGCATCGCTGTGCATGTTGATGAGGCGGATTTCCTCCTTGGCGCTGTTGGTGAAGAAGGTGGACTTAATCAGGATGACGGCGGCAATGACCAGCATGGTCACCATACCCCAGAAACCACCGTAGCCCATGACTACTGCCACAATGAAGGCAGCCAGACTCGCGGCCAGTGCGGTGAGAAGCCAGCCGCCGATAACGGTGAGCACGCCTGTAATGCGGTACACAGCGCTGTCGCGGCCCCAGGCTCGGTCTGCCAGGGAGGAACCCATGGCTACCATGAAGGTCACATAGGTGGTGGAGAGCGGCAGTTTCATCTCTGTAGCCACGGAGATGAGCAGGGCAGACACGGTGAGGTTCACGGAACCACGCACCAGGTCATAGATGGCCCCCGTCTCTTCCTCCGGTGCCAGCGGAGCAAAGCGGCGGGAAATGAAGTTCTGCACCGGCATGGGGGTGATGCGCTCGAAGAAACGCTTGGTGTTCAGGGTGTAGCGAACCATGGTGCGGGCTGCGCTGCAGGAGCCGAAACGTTCCTTGCCGGTGTTGGCAGAGGAAAGCTTGAGCTCGGTTTCCGTCACCTTGCGGGCCTTCTTGGAGAAGAAGAGGGTGGTCACCATCACGAGACCGGCAGCCACGAGCCAGAGCATGTTCACCTGCTGCTGCACATCGGCCAGACCGCTCATTTTGAGGGTGGCCAGGTCTCCGCCGGCGGCAAGATGGGCTTCCGCCAGTTCCATGGAGGTCTGGGAGGCCATGAATACACCGATGAAGTTCACCAGGTCGTTGCCGGCGAATGCCAGAGCGAGTGCGCCCGTGCCGGCCAGCACAGTGATGCGCAGAGTGTTAATCTTGAGCCCGTACTGCAGGATGGCTGCAATGATGGTCCAGGCAACAAAGGCAATCAGGATAGCAAGCCCGATGTTGGCATCCACCATGTCCATGAACGGACCTTTCATCATGGGACTGGTCTTCAGACCCTTGAATACGGCAAAGTAGGAAATGGCCGTGAAGGCGAAACCGCACCACAGCGGGCCGATGATGCGGTACATGCGCTGGTAGTGGAAGGTGTAAAGCAGACGGGCGAACCACATCACAAAGGTACCCACGGTGAAGGCTATAGCCACCGAGCAGAAAATACCGGAAACGATGAAGAATACCTTGTCCGTGTTGATGTAGTCTGCCAGGGAGCCGGGGCCGTCGCCCATGCTGAAGTAGGCCATACCCAGGGCAGAGCCCAGCAATGCAAAGACCAGCGAAACCGTGGTCGAGGTCGGCAGGCCGAGCGTGTTGAAGATATCCAGCAGAATCACATTGGCCACCATCACGGCCAGGAAGAGAAGCATCACCTCATGGAAGGTGAACATGCTGGGAATGAAAACGCCGCTGCGGGCAATCTCCATCATGCCGCTGGAGAACGAAGCGCCCAGCAGCACACCAACCGCGGCCACAGCCACGGCACCGGTGTAGGTGCCGGCGCGGCTGCCGATGGATGAATTGAGGAAGTTACAGGCGTCATTGCTCACGCCTACCACCAGACCGAAGACCGACAGCAGAAGGAGCATACCGTAGATGACGTAGTATGTCGTGTCCATATAAAGTTACCACTTTCTACCATGTTGTGGCGATAATGACAAGAAAAATCATCTATCTGGCGAAATTGTCACAGAAATACGCGCCTGCACACGGGATAGATGCTTGACGCCATCTGTCAGCGAGGGTAGAATCGTCGACAGTATGAACGCCGAATCAATCAAGAGCACGCCTTTGTGTGACAAGCACGTGGCTCTCGGAGCCAAGATGGTACCCTTTGCAGGGTGGAATATGCCGGTGCAGTACACGGGCATTATCGATGAGCACAACACCGTGCGCAGCGCCTGCGGTGTATTCGATATCTCCCACATGGGCCAGTTCCTGGTCAGTGGTGAAGGTGCTACGGAGTGGCTTAACTCCATGTTCACCAATAATCTGAACAAACTGGTGGACGGTATGGGACAGTATTCCATCATGCTCAATGAAAAGGGCGGCGTCATTGATGACCTTATCATCTACCAGATCGGTAAGGATGATTTCTTTGTGGTGGTGAACGCCTCTATGATTGATGAAGACTACGCCTGGCTCACCGCTCACAAGCCCGAGGGTATTTCCCTGGTGAACAAGAGCGCCGACTATGTGGGTCTGGCTGTGCAGGGCCCCACCTGTGAGGAAGTGTTCGCCAAGCTCTGCCCGGGTGTGGAGCTGCCCGTGCGCAATGGTATCCTCATGTTTGAGTGCGACGGCGATGCCGTGGTGGTATGCCGCACCGGTTACACCGGCGAAAACGGTTATGAGTTCTTCTGCCCCGCCGATAAGGGCGTGAAGTGGTTCGAGAAGGTGATGGAATGCGGCGCCAAGCCCTGCGGCCTGGGTGCACGCGACAGCCTGCGTCTCGAAATGTGCTACTCCCTGAACGGCAGCGACCTTTCCCCCGAGAAGACTCCGCTCGAGGCCGGTCTCTCCTGGTGCTGCGACCTGACCAAGGAATTCATCGGTGTGGATGTGCTCCGCGCCCAGAAGGCCGAAGGCCGCCCCACCGCTCTGGTGGCTATTGAATACACCGGCAAGGGCGCTCCCCCCCGCCACGGTTACGAAGTGCAGCTGCCGGACGGCACCCCCCTGGGCGAGCTCTGCAGCGGTGTGCTTTCTCCCTCTCTGGGCAAGGGCATCGGTATGGCCTATGTCCCCGCCGCTCTCGGTAAGGTCGGCACGGAGGTGAACGTCATCGTTCGCAACAAGGCCGTGCCCGCCATCATCGTCAAGAAACCTTTCCTGAAAAAATAAACCTCAATCCCCCCCATTATATACTATGAGCAATCCCGTAGAATACAAGTATTCCTCCGAGCACGAGTGGATCAGCCCCATCGTTGACGGTATCGTGACCCTCGGCATCACCGACCACGCCCAGTCTGAGCTGGGTGATGTGGTGTACGTTGACCTCCCCTCCGTGGGCGACACCTTCTCCAAGGAGGACAGCATCGCCGTGGTGGAGTCCGTGAAGGCTGCTTCCGATGTGTACACCCCCGTTTCCGGTGAGGTGGTGGAGGTGAACGAGGCTCTGGACGCTGAGCCCGGCACCGTGAACAGCGACGCCACCGGCGCCGGCTGGATCTGCAAGATTAAGCTTGATGACCCCTCTGAGCTGGACGAGCTGATGGATGCCGCCGCTTACGAGGAGTTCTGCAAGTAAAATGACTTCCGGCCGCATTCCTCACAGCAGGGATGCGGCCTTTTCTGTTTTTATTCATACCCATTCCTCAATATCATGATTACTGCTCAGACTCCCTTTGCCCCGCGCCACATGGGTTCCACCGGTGCCGAGGTGCAGGAGATGCTCAACGTCATCGGCTTCAGCAGCCTGGATGAAATGACCGACACTATTGTGCCGGCTGATATCCGCCTGAAAGCCCCGCTCGACCTGCCCGCCCCCATGGCAGAGCAGGAGGCTCTGGAGGCCCTTCGCCAGGTGCTTTCCGCCAACAAGCCCGTGCACAGCCTCATCGGCCAGGGCTACTACGGCACCTACATGCCCGCCGTCATCCAGCGCAACGTGTACGAGAATCCGGGTTGGTACACGGCCTACACCCCCTACCAGCCGGAAATCGCCCAGGGGCGTCTGGAGATGCTCATGAACTTCCAGACCATGATTGCCGGGCTCACCGGTCTGCCTGTGGCCAATGCTTCCATGCTGGACGAAGGCACCGCCGCCGCCGAGGCCGTGCACCTGTGCATTGACTCCAAGCGCAAGAGCGACACCTTCTTCGTGGCCGATACCTGCTTCCCGCAGACTATCGATGTCATCCGTACCCGCTGCGAGACCACGGGTGTGAACCTCATAGTCGGTGACTGGAAGAGCTTCGACCCCGCCTCCATCCCGACCCTTGCTGGTGTGCTTGTGCAGTACCCTGACAACGCCGGCTCCGTGGAGGACTACAGTGAGTTCTTTGCCAAGTGCCACGCTGCCAAGGTGCTGTGCGTGGTGGCTGCTGATCTGCTGGCTCTCACCGTGCTCAAGGAACCCGGTGCTTTCGGTGCCGATGTGTGCGTGGGCACCACCCAGCGTTTCGGTATCCCCATGGGCTATGGTGGCCCCGCCGCCGCCTACATGGCCTGCACCGATGCGCTGAAGCGCAAGCTCCCCGGCCGCTACATCGGTCTCTCCGTGGATAAGGACGGCAAGCCCGCCTACCGTCTGGCGCTCCAGACCCGCGAGCAGCACATCCGCCGCGAGAAGGCTACCTCCAACATCTGCACCGCCCAGGTGCTCACCGCTCTGCTCAGCACCTTCTACGCCATGTACCAGGGCCCCGATGGCCTGAAGCAGGTGGCACTCACTGCCCACAAGCTGGCTGCCGGTTTCGCCGCTGCCGCTGCCAAGGCCGGTTACACGCTGCCCGTGGCCAACTACTTTGACACCGTGCAGGTGAGTTGCCCCGGCAAGGCTGCCGAGCTCGTGGCCGCCGCCCTCGAGGCCGGTTACAACATCCGCCTGGTGGATGCCGACACCATCTCCGTCTCCTTCGACGAAACCACTACCAGCTGTGATGTGAAGGCTCTGTGCGTGGCGCTCGGCATGGAGAAACCCTGCTGCAAGTGCATGCCCGAAGGCCCCGCCTGGGACTCCGCCTTCACCCGCACCTCCGCTTTCTGCGCCGAGAAGTGCTTCAATCTCTTCCACTCCGAGACCGAGATGATGCGCTACATCCACCGTCTGGAGGCCAAGGATCTCGCCCTGAACGAAGCCATGATTCCGCTGGGTTCCTGCACCATGAAGGCCAACTGCGCCGCCATCATGATGCCCATCACCTGGCCGGAGGTTGCCACGCTGCATCCCTTCGCTCCCATGGACCAGTGCCAGGGCATGCGCGCCATGCTCGAGCAACTCAAGCAGTGGCTCGCCACCGTCACCGGTTTCCACGGTGTTTCCCTGCAGCCCAACAGCGGCGCTGCCGGTGAATATGCCGGTCTGCTTACCATCCACCGCTACCAGGTGGCTCAGGGGCAGGGACACCGCAACGTGTGCCTCATTCCCAACTCCGCCCATGGTACCAACCCCGCCTCCGCCGCCATGGCCGGTTTCACGGTGGTGCCTGTGAAGTGCGATGAGAAGGGCAATATCGATGCCGAGGACCTCAAGGCTCAGGCTGAGAAGCACCGCGACAACCTGGCCGCCCTCATGGTGACCTATCCCTCCACCCACGGTGTGTACGAGAGTGGCGTGGCCGACCTCTGCCGCATCATCCACGAGAATGGTGGACAGGTTTACATGGACGGCGCCAACATGAACGCCCAGATCGGCCTCACCAACCCCGGAACCATCGGGGCTGACGTGTGCCACCTGAACCTGCACAAGTCCTTCGCCATGCCTCACGGCGGTGGCGGCCCCGGCGTGGGCCCCATCTGCTGCGCCGAGCACCTCACCCCCTACCTGCCGGATCACTGCATCTCCGGCGAGGAGCAGAAGACCGCTGCCGTCTCCTCTGCCGAGTACGGTTCCGCCGCTCTCTGCCCCATCACCTGGATGTGGCTGGCCATGATGGGTCACGAGGGCCTGAAGCTCTCCGCCCAGATGGCTATCCTCAACGCCAACTACATCGCCAAGCGTCTGGAGAACTACTTCCCGACCCTGTACTCGGGCGAGGGGGGGCTGGTGGCTCACGAGTGCATCCTCGACACCACCATCATGCTCGGCAAGAGCCACCTCTCCGTGGACGACATGGCCAAGCGACTCATGGACTACGGCTTCCATGCCCCGACCATGAGCTTCCCCGTGCACGATACGCTCATGGTGGAGCCCACCGAGTCCGAAAGCAAGGCTGAGCTCGACCGCTTCATCGAGGCCATGATTGGCATCCACGGCGAAATGACTGCCGTGGCCGAAGGCAAGGTGCCCGCCGATGACAACGTGATGGTGAACGCCCCGCACACCGCTCTGGCTGTGACCGCAGACGAGTGGACTCATTGCTATACCCGCCGGGAGGCTGCTTATCCCGCTCCCGGCCAGCTGCTGCACAAGTTCTGGCCCGGCTGCTCCCGCGTGGACAACACCTACGGCGACCGCAACTTCTGCTGCTGCTGCGACACCCTCGCCCAGTGCGAGCTGTAAAGCTCAGCTTCAGTAAACAGAACAATCACAAGGCCGGGGAGCAATCCCCGGCCTTCTTGCTGCATTTTCCTGAAAAATATGTCGGAAAGATAATGAGCTGCGCAGAAAAAGTAAATTTTGCGTTTTGATGACCTGATAGGGCTCCCAATCCTCGCTGCTGAATATCCCCCTTTACGCCCGACTCAGGCTGGCATAGAAATGGCGAAAAAAAAGTATCATTCCGAATTTTGCTACATATTGTAACTTTTGTATTATGAGGGTGTTGTGTGGCGGTTGTGAAAATCCGCAGTGTGACTGCGGATTTTCACGGGTGTGTTGTTGAGTATTGATGCACAATAAGATTTGCCAGGAGTTCGTTCCTTTGTTGGCGCTTTTCTGAAGGCGCTTTATTGCGCAAGTTCCCGCATGCGGTTCAGGAGGAGGGTGTCCTGGGTGTTGCGGGGGCGGGTGAAGGTGCCGGAGGGGATGGTGACGCAGACTTCTTCCTCGCCGATGATGATGGTGGTCTGTACCAGCTGGATGAAGAGCAGGGGCCGGGTGATGCGCCCCGGCGAACATCGCCAGCAATGGGTGGAGTTGTGTGTGTCTACCCAGTCCTCCCAGAGCTTCTTGTCAGACTTGGGGATGTCCCGGTACTCCGGCCATTGGACCGTACGGGGTGTGTTGTGTTCGTACAGCGTGGTGCAGTTGTGAGAACAATACGGTTCTTCCCAGTATTCGATGAAAGCTTTGGAGTATTTCAGCGGCACCAGAAAGATGAACACGCAGAGCGCCAGCAGCGCGATGCAGATGAACCGTTTCGCGCGTGTTTTCACGACTTTGAGCATCAGAAGCAGGGTGGCCACAGGCCAGAGCCCCCACAGCAGGCTCCAGAAAAAGTGAGATACCGCCCCCAGCCCGTAGCTGGGGTATGCCCCCAGCAGACCATCCTTCATAAACCAGCATATGGGGGCCAGTATCAGACCCAGTGTGGCGGTAATGGATGCGAGTGCAATGTATGTTTTCCTGCTGAACATAGCGGTCAGGATTGGTGGGTGGACTTGTGCAGGCGGTAGAGTCCTGAGAGCCCCATGTACAGGGCAACACAGAACACCAGCAGCATGATGGTCGGTCGCATGAATCGGCTGGGGGAGGAGCGCATGACCACGGTCGGCTTATGGGGGGCGTAGAGAATGTCGGTCTGTTCTCCTGTGTCGGTAGCGGCGGACTGCTCATTGAAGCGGTCAATGGCCCGGACGCTTGTGCCCTCCTTCGTGCTGAATTGCAGCACCGGGTAGCAGAGCCGCTCACCATTGCGACCGCCTTGTGCATGATACCCCACAATGGTGGCGGTGGCGGGTTCGCCACGCAGGGTAAGCATGAGTTCGGTATCGCCCTGCATATCGCGGATGAAGCCGGTGGCAGCTATTCCCGCAGTAAGCAGGGCAAAGAGAATGTCGACGCCCCTGGGGCGGGTTCGTGATTTTCTGCCGTATTCTTCTGCGGCGGAAAGCTTTGCGCCGCAGCGTCTGAGCCGGGTTTCCAGCTCTGCTGCCTGCTGCACACCGATAAACCCGACGGGAAGGGCGGTACTATGGCTCATGCGCAGCGTGTCAAAGATGAAGGAAGCGCTTCCATCCGGGTGCCGGACAAGGGCTTTCAGCATATGCGGCGAAACCGGGAACTCGTGCTTGCATCGCACCCCTCGGGAGCTGAGCCTGGCAATGACAGCTCTCCGCTGCGTGAGCACATAGATCTGCCGCCGGTGATTCAGCACCATGAGCCCCGCAAGGATGAAGCAGCACAGGGAGAGAATCATGAAAATCACGCGTACTCCCATATTCTCATCCGTGCCGCCGGGGCTGATGAATGATTCCAGCAGCAGTAGCCCGTACAGGAGCAGCGTGACCACGCCCGCTATCAGCGAAAAGGTAATGTAGCCGTCCATTATCTGCTGCCGGCGTTCGCTCCAGAGTACGGTTTCCCCCGGCTTCAGCATGGGAGCGAGCTCATCGGTATGCACAGGGTGTTGCATAGGGGAATTATAGGTAAACTAAGCCCCTTTGTCAATGGCAGCTTCGGGAAATGCGCCCTGGTTCGTCAGCAGATTGAACGCAGGTGTGGATTCTGTTATCTGCATGTAAACGCCCGTGTTGTTATTTGCGGGATTGACGCGAGCGGGCGATGAGCGTATAACTGATTCCGGAGATGAATACAGCCCTGCCAGACCAGCCGAAGTCTCGTTTGTGGACGGCGAACTACACCCGTGCGTGGGTGGCGAACTTCCTGTTGTTCTTTTCGTTCATGGTGATGACGCCGCTGTTTCCGGTGTATCTGAGCAGCGAGTTCAGGGCGGATAAAGATACTATTGGCTGGGTGCTGGCGGGATACAGTATCACTGCGGTGCTGGCGCGTTTTGTGAGCGGGTGGCTGGTAGATAGTTTTCCACGCATGCTGGTGCTGGGGGTGAGCTACATCCTGTTCGCCCTGTTCACCGGGGCGTATCTTCTGGCGGGCAGCCTGCTGGCTTTTGCCGTGGTGCGTACGCTGCATGGTGTGCCGTTCGGCTCCACTACGGTGGCGAACAGCACGGTGGCGGTGGATTCGCTGCCGTTCAGCCGCCGGGCAGAGGGTATTGGTTACTATGGGCTGAGCAACAATGTGGCCTCGGCTCTGGCGCCCAGCGTGGGACTGGCGATTTTCGGCGCCTGGTCAGATTTTGATTTGCTCATGTGGGTGAGCCTGTCGCTGGCTCTGGTGGGCGTGGGGGTAACCTACACCACGCGTCTGCCGAGGCGGCCGCGTCCGCTGCCGCGCAAGCCGTTCAGCTGGCGCAAGCTGGTGCTGTGGAGCGGCTGGAGCCAGGGACTTTCCACGGTGTGTTTTGCCTTTGCGTATGGGCTTATTTCCACCTATGTGGCGCTGTACAGCATCGAGGTGCTGGGCATCACGCATGGCATGGGCTTTTTCTTCCTGTTGTTCTCGGTTGGGCTTATCTTATCGCGCCTCATCGGCAGCCGCACGCTGCGGCAGGGGAAGATTGTGCAGAATGCAGTGGTGGGTGTGAGTCTGGGGACGGTGGGGTACATGCTCTTTGCCGGGGTGCATACGGAGTGGGCGCTTTATGTCTCCGCCCTCATCTGTGGCCTGGGTAACGGGCATTTCTTCCCGGCGGTGCAGAACATGTTCATTAACATGTGCAGCAAGGATGAACGTGGCACGGCAAATTCGACCCTCTTCGTGTCCTGGGATATCGGTGCCGGAATCGGCACGCTGCTGGGTGGTGTGCTGGCGGAAGCATTCGGGTTCGGCCCGGCGTTCTGGTGCGCTGCGCTGGTGAATCTGGCCGGGGCAGGGTTGTTCCTGCTTTATGGTTGCGGGGCGTATCTGCGGAATAAGGCTTAATCTTCGTCGTCTTCTTCGTCGTCGCCGGGGTGCAGGTGGTCGTGTATTCTGCCACCGATGAACCATGAAAGAAGAACCCACCCAAGGGCAATGAAGAGGAGGTAGTTATACGAAGTTCGACCATGCCGGAAGCTGAAGTAACGGTGCGTACGCACAATATCTGCCGGGTCAACCTGCCAGATATGCAGCCCCAGCAGGATGAGCACGCCGAGCACCAGAGCGCAGGCCAGCACATAGTATCCCTTGCGGCGGTCATCGGCATCGTCCTGCCAGGCGTTGTAGCACACCAGTCCCAGCAGCACCACGGCCATGATGATGCCCCACACGCCATAGGTTGATTCGGTCAGGTAGTTCATGCTGCTGAGTATAGAGACGCGCCGGAGAGAAGTCAATTTTTTTGTGTATTGCGCGGTTTAGTCTTTTCCCTGGGAGTGAGTTTTGCTAGAATCACGGCGTTATGATGCTTGAATTCTACAAGATGACCGGTTCCGAGCACGATTTCGTGATGGTGGATAACCGCGACCTGGAGCTCAGCAGCGTGCTGAATCCGGGGAATATCAAGGACGTCTGCAACCGCCGTTTCGGTATCGGGGCAGATGGCGTCATCGTTGTAGAACCTGCCAAGACCAAGGCTGCATCGCTCATGCGTTATTACAATGCGGATGGCGCCGAAGTGGAGGCAACTCTGGATGCCGCACTCTGCTTTACTGCCTTTGTAGATTTTCTGCTGGACGGCGCGGCGAAGAACATCCGCTTCGAGTCCAGAGGCTGCGCACTGAAAGGCAAGGTGAACGAGGACGACAGCGTGACGGTGCAGAAAGGGGATAAGTCTTTCTCCGGTCCGGCACTCATCGTGTTCCGCGGCGAGGTCATTATCTGTGAGGACTGAGCCTCATGATTCCTGCGCCGATACATCCTCTGGAAACCAAGGGTCGTCCCATCATTCTGGTGGGACTCATGGGCTGCGGCAAGACCACCGTAGGTAAGGCGCTCAGCAAGCGCACCGGCATGCCGCTGCTGGATACAGATGCCATCATCGAGGAGCAGATTGGCAAACCTATTCCGGAAATCTTCGCAGAGCAGGGGGAAGCTCACTTCCGCGCGCTGGAAACCGCGCTGCTGCGCTATCTTCTGTACAATCCTACTCCCAGCCCTTCCATCATTTCCACGGGAGGCGGTATTGTGGTGCGCCCGGAGAACCGCGAATTGCTCCGCAAACTCGGCTTTACCGTGTGGCTGAATGTCTCCATCAGCGCCCTGCTGACCCGCACCGCCAAGAGTACCAACCGCCCGCTGCTGCAGAACACCGACCGCCGCGCCGTTTTTGAACGGCTGGATTCCGAGCGCCGCGCGTTTTACAAGGAAGCTGCGCATTGCTGGCTGGAGGCCTCGCGGCTGGATGTGAACAGCGTTGCAGTGCGCGTGTGCGAGGAGGCTGAACGCTTCTTTGCTGCTTTTTAAATCGATTTTTCGGTATCCTTTGCAATAGTTGCTTGACGCGAAAGGCCGTTTTATGGTAGGATTAGGCCATAGAATCACGTCATTTCCGCGACAAAATTTTTAAAGATATGAAACCTGCAACATTCAACTGCACCGTACTGCGCGACGGCCACCAGTCTCTGGCAGCCACCCGCATGTCCACCGAGCAGATGCTCGAAATCGCCCCCATCCTTGACACCATGGGCTTCTCCGCCCTGGAAACCTGGGGTGGTGCTTCCATTGACTCCGGTCTCCGCTTCCTCGGCGAGCACCCGTTTGACCGTCTTGACACCCTGAAGAAGCTGGCTCCCAAGACCCCGCACATGATGCTGCTGCGCGGCCAGAACCTGGTGGGCTACACCCACTACGCAGATGACGTGGTGGAAGCTTTCGTGAAGCTGAGCGCCAAGCACGGCATGAACATCTTCCGTATCTTCGACTGCCTGAACGACCCGCAGAACATGCGCACCTCCATCAAGGCTGCCAAGGAAGCTGGTGCCCAGGCCCACGGTACCATCTGCTACACCACCTCCCCGGTGCACAACCTTGAGTACTTCGCCAACCTGGCCAAGGAAATCGCCGATATGGGTGCCGATGCCATCGTCATCAAGGACATGGCCGGTCTGATTCCCCCGGCTGAGACCGCTGCTCTGACCGAGGCTATCAAGAAGGCCTGCAACCTGCCCGTGTGGATTCACACCCACGAGACCGCCGGTCTGGGTGCCGCCACCTATGTGGCCGGTATCAACGCCGGTGCAGATGCTGTGGACGTGTCCATTGCTCCCTTCGCCAACGGTACCGGCCAGCCGGACTGCATGCGCATGCTCGCCCTCATGAACGGCTACGAGCGCGCTCCCAAGCTGGAGGACGAGGCCGACTTCAAGAAGAAGCTTTCCGAAATCTCCGCCATGCTGCAGCCGGTGTACGACAGTCTGTCCCGCTTCACCAGCCACGCTAACGAAATCGTGAACAGCGATACGCTGCGCTACCAGGTGCCCGGCGGTATGCTCTCCAACTTCCGCAGCCAGCTGAAGGAAATGAACATGACCGACAAGTTCGAGGAAGTGTTCGCCGAAATTCCCGTGGTGCGCGAGGCTCTGGGTTGGATTCCGCTGGTAACCCCCACCTCTCAGATTGTGGGTGTGCAGGCTATGATGAACGTGAAGTTCGGCCGCTGGAAGAACATCACCCCGCAGTGCGCCGACGTGGCCCTGGGCTACTATGGCCGCACTCCCGCCCCCGTGGATCCCGAGCTGCAGGCCATGTGCGCCAAGAAGATGGGCAAGGAACCCATCACCTGCCGCCCCGCCGACCTCATCAAGCCCGGTATGCAGGACCTGCGCGACAAGCTCGCCGCCAAGGGTATGCCCGCTACCGACGAGAACTGCGTCATCTACTGCATGTTCCCGCAGCAGCTTGAGGACTACTACGCCGGCAAGAAGCCCGAGCCGCCCACCACTCCCAAGCAGGAGAACTTCGGCGCTCCCGCCGCCCTCTCCACCGTGGGTGTGGCTGCTGCCATCTCCGGCCGCAACATGAAGCTCAACATCATGGGCCGCGAGTACGACGTCACTATCGAGGAGAAGTAATTGACTCTGGTGTAACCCCTTTCGACGCTGCGCTTCCCCCGTTCGGAAACGCAGCGTCTTTTTAAAATAGAAAAACGACGATGAAAACCGCACTTATACTTGCCGCCGGTCTGCTTTGCAGCCCGATGCTCCAGGCTATTCAGACGCCTGCCGAAAGTCCCTTTGCCCGCCCGGTGGGGGAATCTGCCAAGCTGATTGACGACTGCATCAACGCGATGAACGATGTGCTGACCACTTACGAGGCCATCAAGGATACCGCTTCTGCCGATGCCGCCGCAGATAAGCTCAAGCCGCTTCATATCCGTATGCAGCAGGCTGTGGATAAGGTGAACTCCATCGGCGAGGCTGATGCCGCCACGCAGAACCTGTTCATGACCAAGCTGCTGCCCATGCTTTTTGTGAATGGTTCCCGCACCCAGATGGCGCTGGAGCGTATTCGTCAGAATGACTACTACGGCAGCGAGAAGCTGCGCCATTTCATGGAAGTAGAGCTGCAGCCCCAGGGCTGAGTTCGGCGCCTGAAGCGTTTTTATTCACCGACCGGGTACAGGATATCCGGTCGGTTTTCGTTATACCAGCAGGCTCCCTGCGGTGTTTCGCGGCGGTGGAGCTCGTGGAACGTGTAATCGTGGTAGTACAGGTTGCTCTTAGCGGTGAAGAGGAAGGGTATATCCGAGGGCAGGGGAGTGAGCCCGACGGTATCGATATGCACGCATTTTCCGCCTGTGAATTGAAGAATGGCCAGCGGTAGAAGCATGGGGCGGTCTCCGCGCAGGAAAAAGATATTTTCCAGAACGATGAGTTCGCTGGGAGTATGCCGGGCCGTGATGTGCTTCCGGAAGCGCTGCGCAAGGAAGCGGGAGGATGCGAAGTTGATATTGTGCCGGAACAGAGCCTCGCAGAGTTGTCCCAGACTCAGTTTGTTATCCAGCGGGTCGAAAGGCGCGAAATGGTATGATTTCCCCTCGTGCGTTACCCAGCCCATGGGTTCTCTCGCCATCTCCTGAGCAGTAAGCTTGAGCCGGGCTCCTTCGGCATGCGAGGAATTTTCCGGCAGTTCCGCCGGTTCAACCCAGGCCTGGGTCGTGCCCGGAATCAGGAATGCAGTCAGGGCTGCCAGCGCGAGTCGTTTCATGCTTTCGGGGGATTTGCGTTAATCCTCTACACTGAGCAGGCCTCTGGCGTGGGCTTCGGCTGTGGCGCCGCTGGTGCCGAGCATGCGGACAAGTTCGGCAATGCGGGCATCTCCGCCGACTTCTTCCAGCCGCGAAACAGTGCGGCCTTCGGCTGTCTGTCCCTTGGAGATGAGGTAGTGGTGGTCGGCAAGTGCAGCAACCTGCGGGAAGTGGGTGATGGCGATGACCTGGTGCTCGCGCCCCAGTTCGCGCATTTTCATGCCCACCGCGCGGGCAATTTCACCGCCTACGTTGGCATCAATTTCGTCGAAAATGAGCAGCGGGGTATCATCCTGCCGGGCCAGTGCGCTCTTGAGCGCCAGCATCACACGGGCGAGCTCGCCGCTGGAGGCAATGAGACGCAGGGCTTTCTGCGGCTCGCCCGGGTTGGGACCGAAGAGAAATTCAACTTCCTCCAGCCCCTGCGGGCCGGGTTCGGGCAGGGCTGTCAGCTGTGCGGTGAAGAGAGACTGGCGGAAGCCCAGGTGCCGCGCGTGGGTGAGGAAATCCTGCTCCAGGCGCGGGGCAGCGGCGGCGCGGGCGGCAGAAAGTGCTTTGCCTGCTTCTTTGACGCAGGCGTAGCAGCGCTGTTCTTCGGCCTGCAGTTCTTCGAGCCTCTGTTCGCGGTTGCCGATAGCGTCGAGCTTCGCGCGGCAGGCTTCCAGATGCTCCGAAATGGCTTCGAAATCGGCGCCGTATTTGCGCTTCAGATTATCCAGCAGGGCAATGCGGGTTTCCAGTTCGGCCAGCTCGGCAGGGTCGCATTCCAGCGTTTCTACGTAATCCTGCAGGTTGGCTGCCAGGTCCTCTGCGGTGTCGATGAGGGTCTCCAGACTTTCCAGCCAGGGGGCACAGGAGGCATCGAGTCGCTCCAGGTCGCGCCCGCTGCGCACGAGCTGGTGCAGGGTGCTCAGCAGCGATCCGTCTTCTCCATCCACCATGTGGGCCATGGGCAGGGCGGTGTCGCGCAGTCGGTTGGCATTGCGGGCGCGCTGCCAGCGGGCTTCCAGCCCCTCCACCTCCTCTGCGGTGAAGGCGGCAGCTTCGATTTCCTCGACCTGGTGGCGCAGGAAATCCAGTTCCCGTTCATTGGCCATTTCACTTTCCTGCAGGTTGCGGTAGGCGGTTCGGGCATCGAGCCAGGCGCGGTAGGCGGCGTGGTAGTTTGCCAGAGCAGGGGCATCCTCGGCAAAGGCATCGAGCAGGCAGAGCTGGCGTTCCTGCGAGGTGAGGGATCGGTGTTCCTCCGGGTGGTGCATGTCCACCAGCCCGGCGCCGATGCGTTTGAGCAGCTGAAGGGTGACGGGACTGCTGTTGATGAACTGGCGGTTGCCGGTTGCGGTGACCACGCGGCGGATGATGAGCAGACCATCCTCGCAGGGGGGTACGCCGCTTTCCTCCAGCACGGTATTCAGCGCGTCGGTGTCGCGCAGCTGGAACACGGCCTCGATGCTGCACTGAGTCTCCCCGCTGCGGATAAGGCTCTTATCTGCGCGCTCACCCAGGGCGAGCGAAATGCCGCCCATGATGACGGATTTGCCGGCACCGGTCTCGCCGGTGATGCCCAGGAACCCCGCGCGGGGTTCCCAGCTGAGTTCGTCTACCAGGGCCAGATTCCGTATCTTGAGCAGGGAAAGCATAATTTATCTTTGCGTTATGCGGCAGATTATGCCATAATGCGCGCGGAAATCAAAACTAAAATCTGATGCTGAACGTACTTTTCCTGGGCAGCGGCACTTCCACCGGGGTGCCTGTGATTGGTTGTGAATGTGAGGTGTGCCGCTCGGCCAACCCTCGCAACCGGCGCTGGCGTTCGTCGGTGCTGGTGCGTTCGGCAACGACCACGCTGCTGGTCGATTCCTGTCCGGATTTGCGAGCCCAGGCGCTTCAGCATAAACTGACAGCCATTGATGCGGTGCTTTACACACATGAGCATCTGGACCACACTGCGGGATTTGACGAAATGCGCGCTTTCTGCTGGAGGCGCACAGAGCGTCTGCCGCTGTATGCGGGGAGCCGCTGCCTGACTCACCTGAAGCGCATGTTCGGCTGGGCTTTTGATGAGAAGAATACCTACCAGGGGTACATCCGCCCCGCAGCTCATGACCACGAAGGCAAGCCTTTCCTGGTGGGGGATATTGAGGTGACCCCGGTGCGGGTGGTGCATGCCACGGTGGAAACCTACGGCTATGTGTTCCGTAGCGGCGGTGTAAGCTTCGGCTATGTGCCCGATATTCAGGAATTGCCCGCGGAATCAGCTCCGCTGCTCAGTCGTCTGGACGCTCTGGCCATGGATGGTCTGCGCTATCGCCCGCATCGCACGCACTTCTGCGTGGATGATACGGTGGCTGCCATGCAGCAACTGCAGCCCCGCCGCGGCTATATCACTCACGTGGGGCATGAGGTGGAGTATGCCGCACTCTGTGACTACCTGCCGGAGAATATGGAGGCTGCTTACGATGGCATGCTGCTTGAGCTTCGCTGAGCGGTGCCGTTTTCTGCCCGGAAACTGAATCTGCCACTGCCTTCGGTAGTGACAACGGGGTGCTCCTGTGTTTGAATGCTCCCCGGCAAGAGCACGTGCTTGCTCCAATCCGCCTCCGTTGGCGGACCTCAACCACCTGTGCCACGCGGTCTCGCGACCCCGGCTTCTCCGGGTAATCGTATCTGCAGCCGATTTGCTATGTGAACCAACTAACCTTCATTATATTATGGCAGATATTGAAAACAACTACCAGATTAAATATTCGGAAAAATGGGGCAGTTATCTCCAGCAGGAGGTTTCTCGCCTTGATAAGTATGTGACTGTGGAAACCGGTCTCACCGGCAAGATGGCGGCTTTCGACCAGTACGGCCTGCTTTCGTTCACAGAGAAGACCGAGCGCATGCAGAACACGGTGCTGGATGAAGCTCCCACCAGACGCCGTGTGATTCACCCCAAG
Source organism: Akkermansia sp. (assembly GCA_045654325.1). Lineage (GTDB taxonomy): Bacteria > Verrucomicrobiota > Verrucomicrobiia > Verrucomicrobiales > Akkermansiaceae > Akkermansia. The sequence goes on along the minus strand of JAZONE010000093.1, from coordinate 2,797 downwards.
ATTTTTACCAAGGCGGTGGGTTTCGATGAATTCGATGCTAAGAAGCTGGCCAATATCGATGTGCCGGTGAGCAAGACGATTGAGAGTCTGCGCGCCGCTGCCGGTCGCTGTATGGATAAGGTGATGATAGATGCCTTTCTGGGCGCCAACTACGCCGGTGAGAATGGCACCGAGACGGTGAATCTGCCGGCATCCCAGATTATCGAAGAAGATTTCGTGGAAAGCGGCAGCCTGGTGGAGAGTAACCTGACGGTGGGCAAGCTGCGCCGTGCTCTCACCATTCTCCAGAAAAATGAAGCCTGGAGCGATGAACGCCGTGCCTATGGTGATGAACTGGTGCTGGCCTGTTCCAGCAGTCAGATTAATGCGCTGCTTCAGCAGCAGGAGGTTTCCAGCTTCGATTACAACGCTGTGCGCGCTCTGGCAGAGGGGCGCCTGGATACGTTCCTCGGCTTCCGCATCATCCGCACGGAACAACTGCCTGTCGATGATGACGGCGTGCGTTCCTGTATCGCCTGGGTGAAGAGCCGCGCTCAGTTCGGTATCTGGGATGACTTCAAGGTGAAGCTCTCCGTGCGCGACGACCTGGACGAAACACTCCAGATTCGTGCCCGATTCGCCTGCGGTGCCACCCGCCTGCAGGAAGAGGGCTTTGTGAAGATTCTTTGCGCAGAATAAGGCGCAGTTACGAGAGAAAGGGAGAAAAAACGCCCCCGGTGGAGAAATCCACCGGGGGAAATTTCTTTTATTCTTGCCAAATCGTGGCTCGAGCGCTAGAATGAGCTTGTACAACCGTACTAACTTTCCTTATTCCTAATATTATGAAACCTACACTTCTTGTTCTCGCAGCAGGTATGGGCAGCCGTTACGGTGGCCTGAAGCAGCTTGACCCCATGGGCCCCAACGGTGAGGTAATCCTCGACTACTCCGTGTATGATGCCATTCGCGCCGGTTTCGGCAAGGTGGTGTTCATCATCCGCAAGGATTTTGAGGAGGTGTTCAAGGCTCAGGTGGGTGCTCGTTTCGCCGGTAAGATTGAGGTGGACTACGCTTTCCAGGCTCTGGACGATCTGCCCGAGGGCTATACTGTTCCCGAAGGCCGCGTGAAGCCCTGGGGTACCGCTCACGCTCTGCTCGCCGCCCGCGACGTGGTGAAGGAGCCCTTCGGTGTGGTGAATGCTGATGACTTCTATGGCGCCGATGCTTTCAAGCAGGCTGCTGATTTCCTGACCGCTACTCCCGCTGCCGATGGCAAGGAGCACTACGGTATGATTGGTTATCCCCTCAAGAATACCCTTAGCGACCATGGTGATGTGAACCGCGGTATCTGCGGCATCAAGGACGGCTACCTCGACAGCGTGGAGGAGTACACCAAGATTAAGATGGAGGAAGATGGCGTGTGCCGTGGCGACAGCCTGAGCGGCGAGCGCAAGCCCGTTGATCCCGAGGAGCTTGTTTCCATGAACTTCTGGGTATTCCCCGCCAGCTTCATCGACCAGATCAAGGAGCACTTCACCAGCTTCCTGGCTGCTCACGGCAGCGAGCTGAAGAGCGAGTGCTACATCCCCACCGTGGTGGACGAACTCATCCACAACGGCAAGGCTGATTGCAGCGTAATCAAGACCACCGCCAACTGGCTCGGTGTGACCTACCCCAGCGACAAGCCCGCCGTGGTGGAGAGCATCGCTAAGCTTGTGGAGGAAGGTGTGTACCCCGCTAAACTCGGTTAAGTCTATGTTCGATCTCCAGAAAATTGCCGGTTATTTCGACCTGCGTGGCGACTATGTCTTTGGCGAGTCCTACGGTTCCGGCCACATCAATGACACTTTCCGCATCGAGGTGGAGCAGGCCGGTATTCGCCTGCGTTACATCCTGCAGCGCGTGAACAGTAATGTGTTCCGTCAGCCCATCGGGCTCATGGAAAACGTGAAGCGCGTGACGGATGAAGCTCTCCGTGTGCTTCTCGAGGAAGGCTGCAAGGAAGCCTACCGCCGCACCCTTACCATCATCCCCGCCAAGGACGGCAAGCCCTATGCTCAGGATGAGGAAGGCAACGTATGGCGCGTGTATCCCTTCATCGAGCGTGCCCGTACCTACGACATGATTGAAAACCCCGGCCAGTGTGTCGAGGTTGCCCGTGCTTTCGGTAACTTCCAGAAGCTGGGTGCCAATCTTCCCGGTGCTCCGCTCTTTGAGACGATTCCCGATTTCCACAACACGACGAAGCGTTTCCTGAACTTCCAGAAGGCTATTGCCGCTGACCCCCTGGGCCGTGCTAAGTCTGTGCAGAAGGAAATCGACTGGTATCTCTCCCGCGAGGCTGACTGCCACAAGGTGGTGAACTTCCTGGCCAGCGGTGAGCTGCCCCTGCGCGTGACTCACAACGACACCAAGCTCAACAATGTGATGCTTGACGACGTGACCGGCGAGGGTATCTGCGTGATTGACCTGGATACCACCATGCCCGGCTCTGCTCTGTACGACTTCGGTGATATGATCCGCACCTCCACCTCTCCCGCTGCTGAGGACGAGAAGGATCTCTCCCTGGTCACCATGCGCATGGAGTACTTCGAGGCTCTGGCCAAGGGCTACTGCGAGGCCGCTACCTTCCTTACCCCGCTGGAGAAGGAGCTGCTGCCGTTCTCCGGTAAGCTGCTCACCATGGAGTGCGGTATGCGCTTCCTGACCGACTATCTGGAGGGTGACACCTACTTCAAGATTAAGCGCCCCGAGCACAACCTGGATCGCACCCGCACCCAGATGGCGCTCGTGGAGTCTATCGAGAAGCAGATGGACG